>CAIURC010000038.1 GCA_903901425.1 uncultured Spartobacteria bacterium
ATGCGGTTGGGTTGAAAGCTCTTCCGGTCTTCAGGCGGGTTTTCATACGGCGGCCCTAGGATCAGTTCACCTGGGGCGGTCACGGTCCGTTCCCAGACCGAGTAGGGCAGTTGGCGAGCGACCTTTCCCCCGGCTTGGGGTGGCTTGAAGTCGAGTGTCAGCGTTTCGCCGGTTTCCCGGAACTCGCGGCGCACCCAACTCGGGGCTGGGTTGCGTTTGTCCAAAAGAACGAAAACCCGGCAGGGTCTGCGCAGGTCGAGGGTCAGATTCATCCACCAGTTGAATCCATCCACCGAAAAAGTCCGGACCTGGTCGGCGCCGATCATTCCGGGCGGCACGTCCTGCCAGACGTCGTTGGAGTCCGAGAACGCCAGGGCGCCGTTCCGCATTCCCCCGGGTACGATCCGGTAGAAATTGCGCAGCGAGGGCCAGCGTGCCGCCGCTTTGTCATCCACCACCATGCTGTCACGCACCGTGCGTACCGTGCAGCTTTCCTGAGAGTTTTCCCTCCCACTCCACGCCCCCGACGCGTCTGTGTCTGAAACGCTCACGATACGCGAGGATCGCCGGTTTTTCTGGATCCGGATCCCTTCGCCCTTGTTCAAAAGAATCCCGTCTGAAGCGGTTTCGCGGTCGTACACCTGGACCTGCCCCTTGAAAACCACCACGTCTGTCCGCGCTGCCTCGGAAGCGTCCACCCCAAACACGGTTCCCAGATCCACCACGCGTGTCTGCGGGGTTTCAATGATAAACCCCTTGCCGTGCTCACCCACATCGGCGGTCACCCTGCCAGAGTGCAGCCGGACTTCCATGGCGCTCCGGAACTCCAGTTCTGCGGGACCTTCAATCGAGAGAACTGTTCCAGACGCCAGTCGGCATCCGAGCGTACCTCGCATCCAGGTCAGATTCCGCAGCCGGACCCGGTCTCCGGAACGCCAGTCGACCCCGGCCGATTCCGACACCTGAACGATCTCCACTGGCAAACCGCGGAACTGCCAGAAACAGATGCCCAGAAACACGGCGAAAACGGCTGCAACAGCAAGAAGACTCCGGCGGCCCCATAGGTTTTTCTCCTGGGGACGAATCGGTACGGCCTCAACCCCTTTCATCACCCACTCGGCAAACTCGGGGGAGGATTTCTGCGAGTCTTCTGCGCCCGTGATCTGCAGCGCGTCTGCCAATTCGAGCCAGCGTGGGGCCGGCGCCTGCTCAATCTTGAGGGCCCCAAGCAGCGCCAGTTCCTCCACGCATTCAGACCGGAAGTTTGCGTCGTTGCGGAGGCGTTCCAGAACCCGCTGGATTTCTGTCTCTCCGGCTTCCTCAGGAAGAAGGTTGCCGGTCCACAGCCTCAGAAAAATCAGAAGGTCCGGGTTCACAGGGCCTCCTTTTCAAGACAGGCCCGGAGCAGGCGGTTGGCCCGGTAATGCAACTGGTAAACCGCGGGCACCGTCGTGCCCAACTCCTCAGCAAGGACTCCCGCCTTGAGCCCCTCAAGCCCCGCGTGCACAATCCGCCGGAGTTTCTCCGGCAGCCGGGAGACGCATCCTAGCAGCCGTGCCATTTGATCTTCTGTGTCGGTTCGATGCCGCACCACGTCTTCAAGGTCCTCCGCCACAATCCGGCTCACCTCTTCCTGAAAACGGCGTACCGCGGAGTCCCGCCGTTGCACGGACCGGAAATGGGTGAGCAACCGGTTCCGTGCAATCCCCCGGAGCCAGGATCCAAAATCGTTGTCTGACCGGAACGCGGCGAGGTCCCGGAACGCGGCCACGAAAGTTTCCTGCGCCAGATCGTCCACCTCGGTCAGGTTATAGAGCTGGCTGGCCAGAAAACTCCTCAGCATCCGCTCGTGTTCCTGCACCAAATGGAGGAACAGGTCGCGTTCACCACGCAGAATGCGCTGCACTAGGACTGCTGTCCCGGGTGTCTCATTGGCAATTCTGGGGGGAGTATCCGGCATGGATGGGTGTTTTCCCCAAGTGTGCCGGTCGCGAGCAAAACTCACAAAAAATTTTCACAGCCACCCCATGGCACTGGGGAGTCCAGCCCACCGGCGCGAACGTTTCAGATGAGCGGTGTGCGGCCTGCGACGGGTGGTTCGCCAACGGGCAGCGCCATGTCCCACGCGAGGTTTTTCGGGAATGTGTCCAGATTGGAGCTGAGCGCCTTTTCCCAAGTCACCTCCCTGCCTGTATAGGCAGCCATGCGACCCATGATTCCCATGAGCGTGCTTTGGGCCATCCGGGTGCCATCGTTTGGGGTTCTGCCCGCGCGCAGATCTGCAAAGAGTTCGTCGTGTTCCACCTGGTGCGAAGAGCCCTTTTGGCCTTGGTAGCGCCATGGCTTTTCACCGAGGATCTTGGCGTCGTAACCGACAAAAACCGCGCGGCCTTTCGTGCCGAGGATGAGATCGTCGTGGGAATTGTGACAGCCGTCCTGATACCGGGTTTTGAGGAATGCCATGCGCCCATCGGCCCACTCGTAGGTGAGGTCAAACTGGTCCCAGACATCGCCGACTTTGATTTGCTGACGGGCGCCGGTGCCGATGCAGCGGACGGGAGGTGTGTCTCCGTAAATCCAGGCGATTTTGTCGACGCTGTGCACGGTGATTTCCATGATGTAATCGCCGGAGAGCCAGGAGAAATAGTGCCAGTTGCGCAGCTGCCACTCGAGGTCGGTCTGGCCGGGTTTTCGGACACCGTCAAACCGGGTGAGCGGGTTGCCCATGCGTGTGGAGTAGACCGCCAGCACATCGCCGATCTGGCCGTCGCGGATGCGTTGGATGGCTTCGCGGTATGCAGGTTCGAAGCGCATGTTGAAGCCTGCCCGGATGGCGAGACGCTTTTTTTCCGCCAGCGCCGCCGCCTCTCGGACCATGCGCGCACCGGCGGGATCCACGGCCATGGGTTTTTCGCAAAAGACGTGTTTGCCGGCCTCGACGGCGGCCTTGAGGTGCAGCGGCCTGAAACCGCCGGGTGCGGCGATGCAGACCAGGTCGACATCGCTTGCCAGCACTTTTTGATAAGCGTCCAGCCCGACAAACTTCATGTCGTCTTTCACTTCCACGCGCCCCGGCTTGTCCTCAAATTGGGTGCGAATGGCGCGGAGCGATTTTTCGATCTGTTCAGGGAACACATCGCCCATTGCCACCAGCACGGTATTGCTATCGGCGTTCAGCGCCTGCGCCGCGGCGCCGGCACCGCGTCCGCCGCAGCCAATGAGGCCGATCCGGATTTTTTCGGCGGCGATGTCTCTGGCGCGCGCGGTGAAGGGGATCGTGGCGGCGGCGAGGGCGGAAGTCTGTAGGAACCGACGGCGGGAGGTTGGGAAGGGGGGCTTGACTCCATTTTCGCGGTCCAGAGACCGTGGAGTCAACGGGGGGAGAGTGTCGTATTTCGCCGTATTCTTCTCTTTTTGGGAGAGGCTTGGGTTGAACCCCGGATTTGTTCAGGAGGTGAACCGCTTTTTTTATGGAAGCCGGAAGAGAGACCGGCCGGTGTTCTGGAGCGATGCCGGGTGGCAGGGCTCAGTTTTTTTTGTGGGCAGTGAGCCGGACGGCCAGAAGGTAGAGGGCCAGGAGGAGTACGATGAACCCCACAATGGGGAGGGACTCATGTTTCATCACGCGAACGAGCGATTCCGGGGACCCGATGAGATCCTCGCCGCGGTGTTTTTGAAAGATGTGCTGGCTGAACTTGGCGAGGATGAAGCACCAGACAAACGAGCCTGCGAGGGTCATGGAGCTGAAAACGCCAAAGTGCATTTTTGCAAGTCCAGCCGGGATAGAGACCACGTGGCGGACCACGGGCAGGAGCCGCGCAAAGAAGATGCCGCCCGCCTCGTACCGGTGCACAAACCGTTCTGCCCGGTCGATTTTGTCCGGCGTGAGGTGGATCCATTTTCCGAACCGCTCAAGGAAGGGGCGTCCGAGGCGGAGGGACGCCCAGTAGGTCAGTGCTGACCCGATCCACGAGCCAACGGTTCCGGCGAGCACGGTGAGCCAGAATGCGGTGGATCCTGAGAATGCGGTGGAACCGAGCCGGAGGGTGCCGAGTTCGGCCCAGTAAACGGCGGGAGGCATCACCGCCTCGCTGGGGACGGGGAAAATGGAGCTTTCCATGGCCATGAGAAGGACCACGCCGGCGTAGCCGAGTTTTTCCACGAGACCAAACCAGAATCCGATGAGCGCGTGCATGAGGCCCGGTGGTTTAGGGCGTTCCGGTCGCGGGAGCAACCTCCAAGGTGGAAGGAACCCGCTGGAAAAGGTGCGTGGCTTCCGGGGAAACCGGGGTTTTTCGCTTCAAAAGCCGGCAGACGGAGTCGGGAGGCGGTTGGCCTAGTAGATGTCCGCGTCGCCGCTGAAGCCGGAGTCGGTGCGGATGGAATCCAGGCGGCGCCGTTCTCCTCGGACGGATCCCGGGCCTGAAACAGCCTGAACCACGGCATTGACCACCGAAGGCAGGGCCAGAAGCGCCCCAATGCCCAGCAGGGAGGCCGCAGTGGCTTTCTGCGCAGGACGCCCGATTTTTCCCGCCAAAAGAAGCCCCACGGCGCAACCGACCGCGGTCTGGGTGATGGAAAGAAGGCTGCTTTGAATGGGAGCGGAGGGTTTTTGAGAGGACATGGAATCTTCTGCAACTATCCCCAAAAGCCGGGATCAAGGCAAGGCGGTGTTGGGGCCGGGCAGCGGATTTCGGGGTGTCCATGCCGCCGGTGCCCGGAGCGATCGGGGTGCTCAGAGGGGGCAGCAATGGACGGGATGGACGGGATGGACGGGATGGACGGGATGGACGGGATGGACGGCTGGCACTGGGGGTTTGCGTTCCGGCCCGGATGGGATAATGCGGTGGAGGGAAAATGAATCGCGCAATCTATGTCCTGATTTTGGCGGGTGGAAGCGGGGAACGGTTCTGGCCGGTGAGCCGGAAGGCGCGCCCCAAGCAGTTGTTGTCGCTTTTTGGCAGGGAATCCTTGCTGGAAGCGACCGTGAGGCGGTTGGAGGGGTTTGTGGATCCTTGCCGGATCTTGATCCTGACAAATGCGGAGCAGGAGACGGCGTTGCGTGCGCTTGGGCTGCCGGTGCCTCCGGAGAACATCGTGGCTGAACCGGCCAAACGGGACACGGCATCTGCGATTGCGCTGGGGGTGGGGTGGATTGCGGCGCGGGATCCGGAAGCGGTGATGGTGGTGCTGCCAGCGGACCATGTGATTGCGGACCGAGTGGCGTTTCAAGGAACGGTGCAGATTGCGGCGGAATCTGCCGAGAGGTCGGGAGGGTTGGTGACGATTGGGATCCAGCCCACGTGGCCGTGTCCGGGATTCGGGTACATTGAGCTGGGGACTCCGTGGATTCCTGCGGATGGCGGCGATCCGGGTTCCACGGCGGGACGTGTATTTGAGGTGGCCCGGTTTCGAGAGAAGCCGGATGCGAGTCTGGCGGAGGTGTTTCTGCAGCAGGGCGGATTCCGCTGGAACGCCGGGATGTTTGTTTGGACGGTCGGAGCGATCCGGAGCGCATTTTCTGAGCATGCTCCGGAATTGGAGCGGTTTGTGTCAGGCTGGCCGGCCAGTGGCTTTTTTTCCGGATGGCTGGCGGAGTTTTTTCCGAAGCTGCCGAAGATTTCGGTGGACTACGCGATCCTCGAAAAGGCGGGGAAAGTTTTGGTGGTGGAGGCGGGTTTCGACTGGGACGATGTGGGGAGTTGGACGGCCCTGTCGCGGTATCTTCCCTTGGATGCGGAAGGGAATGCGGGCAACTGTTCTGTGCGGGCGCTGGATTCCCGAGGGAACCTCGTGTTTTCGGAGGGTGGAGGCACGGTGGCGCTTTTAGGGGTGAAGGATTTGATCGTGGTGCAGACCGGGGACGCCCTTCTGATCTGTGACCGGCGGGAAGCGGAACGGGTCAAACAGTTGATGCCTGGACTGCCCGAGGGCTTGTTGTGAGGGGGCGGGGATGAGAAGAAGGTGGGATGAAACGAGCTTTGGGGATTGATCACGGCGAGGCCCGGATTGGGTTGGCGCTTTCGGACGAGTTGGGAATGTTGGCGCATCCGTTGGAGACGGTGCAGGTCCGGGAGGTGAAAGACGTGCTGGGCCATATTGCTGCAGTGGTGGAGCGGGAGAAGGTGGGGGTGGTGGTGGTCGGGGTTCCGAGGAACATGAACGGCACCTATGGGCCGCAGGCAGAGAAGGTTCGGGAGTTTGCCGGTCGCCTCGGGGAGCGCGTCCCTGGGGTGGAGGTGAAATTCTGGGACGAGCGTCTGACCTCCGTGGCAGCCCAACGCCTTTTGCACGAGGTGGGGAAGGACACCCGGAAAGGGCGGGCGGTGATTGACCAAGTGGCGGCCCACCTCATTTTGCAGGGTTGGCTGGATTCGCAGGCAATGCTGGGATGACCGGGCACGACTCGCCGATTGCACCGGGTTTTTTGCGGGTACGCCTGTGCGTTGCGTACGACGGGCGCAGGTTCCAGGGATGGCAGAGTCAGGCGGAGGGTGAGGCGGTGCAGGATCATCTCGAGCGGGCGGTTGCCCGTTTGCTGGGGTTTCGTGTGGTGGTGCAGGGGGCGGGGCGGACCGATGCTGGCGTTCACGCGTTGGGGCAGGTGGCCCACATGGACGTTCCGCCGGGGCCTGTTCCGTGGGAGAAGTGGAAGCCCGCGTTGAATGCGTTTCTTCCGGTAGAGGTGCGCGTTCTTTCAGTCCGGCGGGTGAGCGCCCGTTTTCACGCGCGTTTCAGCGCGCGCGGAAAGGAATATGTGTACCGAATTTGGAATGACACGTTCCTGCATCCCCTTGAGGTGGGGCGGGCCTGGCATCTGCCCGGAACCATGGACTTGAATCTTTTGGAGCAGGGTGCCCGTTGCCTGGCAGGGACACACGATTTTGGAGGCTTTGCAGCCAACCGTGGGACTCCTGTGGAGAACACGGTTCGGACCGTGGACCGGATTGTGGTGCGGAGAAGGGGGGCGTTGGTGGTGTTGAACTTCCGCGGGGACGGTTTTTTGTACCGGATGGTGCGGTTGATGACGGGCAGTTTGATGCGCTGCGCGCTGGGGCGTCTGCCTTTGGAATGGCTGGGAGAGATCTTGGAAGGGGGCGGCCGGGTGAAGACGAGTTTTTCGGCTCCGGCGGACGGTCTCTACCTCAAGCGGGTCTTGTACTGATGCGGTACAGGGGAGGTAGAGAACGGTGAGGGCGGGATTCGAACCCGCGGTACCCTTTTAGGGGTACAACGCTTTAGCAAAGCGCCGCTTTCGACCACTCAGCCACCTCACCAGAGAGGAGCGAAGATATAAGCGGAGGCAGTGGAAGGCGTCAAAAGGAAAAGACCATTTGAAATAGCGGGATGCGCGTGGGGCTGAAAATTTCAAACCTGACGGGCCGCTTGCGGAAAAAAGCAGTGCCGCTATAAATCGGCCATGGCTTCCCCTGAATTTGTAGAGCCGGTTGGAATGAAGAAGGCGGCGAAACTGGATGATCTGGAGCACCGGGAGATCGCGGAGGACGAATACAAGCCGAAGTTGAAGAACCTGCAGTTGAAACTGCTGGGGCTGCAGCGGGAGTTGAGCGAGACGCGGAATTCAGTGCTGGTGGTGTTTGAGGGGCCGGACGCGGCTGGGAAAGGCGGGGCGATCAAACGTCTGGTGGAGCGGTTGGACCCGAGGTTGTACCGAGTGCACTCGATTGTGAAGCCGACGCAGGAGGAGTATCAGCGGCATTACCTCTGGCGTTTCTGGAACAAGTTGCCGCCCTATGGTCAGATGACGGTTTTTGACCGGTCTTGGTATGGGCGGGTCTTGGTGGAGCGCGTGGAAGGGTTTGCCGCCGAAAAGGAGTGGCGGCGGGCTTATGAGGAAATCAACGAGTTTGAGCGCTGCCTGACCGATGACGGGACGTTGATCGTGAAGATTTACCTGCACATCAGCAAGGAAGAGCAGTTGGGGCGGTTCAAGCGGCGTGAGGCCGACCCGTACAAGCACTGGAAAATCAACGATGAGGACTGGCGCAACCGTCGCAAGTGGGACGAACACAACGTGGCGGCGCAGGAGGCGTTCACCCGGACATCGACGGCGCGCGCACCGTGGAATGTGATTGCAGGGAACTTCAAATGGTATGCAAGGGTCCGTGTTGCCAAGATTGTGGCGGATGCCCTCGAGGCCAAACTCAAGGAGCGATGAACCGGGCCGGTGTTGTGTTGGGAGTGGCGGTGTGGAGCCTTGCGGTGGCCGGATGCGACAAGTTTCCGTCCTCCGACTCCAAGCCGGACCGCGCTGCGGCCGAGAAAAAGGCGGCGGCAGGCGAGTTTGAAGCGGCTGTGAACCTGTATGAGGCGCAACTGGACGGAAGCCCGAAGAGCGCGGAGATCCATTTTCGGTTGGCCGTTCTGTATGATGAAAAGCTGAAGAACCCGGTGGGCGCGATGCACCATTTTGGCCGTTACCTCGAGTTGCAGCCCAAGGGGCCGCATGCCAAGGCGGCGAAGGATTACAAGTCGGAGGGGCAACTCAAACTGGTGACCTCCCAGTCGAGCGGATCCTTCGTTTCGCAGGCTGAGGCTGTCCGGATCAAGAACGAGAACCTTGCGCTGCGGAAGTCGGTGAACGAGTTGCAGGCTCAGAAGGCGGCCCGCTTGGCGGCGACGCCGGTGCCGGGTGACAAGGCGGCTGCGGCTGCCGCAAAGAAGGGGGCCGAGCCTGCGCGGCGTCCGATCCCGCTTGGGGTGCGCACCCACGTGGTGGCTTCCGGTGAAACGCTCGCCTCCATTGCACAGAAGTACTACAAGAACAAGGCGCGCTGGAAAGAGATCCAGGACGCCAACTTTCTGCCCTCGGAGGGGACGGCCAAAATCAAGCCGGGAGACGAACTGGCGATTCCCTGAATCTCAGAGTGCGCCAACCGGAGTGGAGATCCGGTGAGCCCGGGTTCTGCTGGCCTATTCGTCGTCTTGATCCTGCCCCTTCTTGATCTGGAGGCCGCGCAGTTTGCCTTCAATGAACTCGGAAATATCGCCGTCCATGACCGCCTGCACGTTGCTGGTCTGGACGCCGGTCCGTAGGTCCTTGACCATCTGGTAGGGTTGGAAGACGTAACTGCGGATTTGGGAGCCAAAAGCGACGTCACTTTTTTCTCCGTAGGCCTGGGCGACCTCGGCGCGCTTTTTGTCCTCCTCGATCTGCTGGAGTTTGGCCTGCAGCATGCGGAGGGCGAGGGCCCGGTTCAGGGATTGGCTGCGTTCGCTCTGGCAGGCGGCCACGATCCCGGTGGGGAGGTGGCGTACGCGTGCGGCCGTTTCAACCTTGTTGACGTTCTGTCCGCCCTTGCCGCCGCTTCGGTAGGTGTCGACCTCGATATCAGCGGGGTTGATCTCGATGGGGGTGCTTTCCGGCAGTTCAGGCACGACATCCACACCGGCAAAGGAGGTGTGTCTACGTTTGTTGGCATCGAAGGGGGAGATCCGGACTAGGCGGTGGACGCCGCGTTCCGTGGAGAGGTAGCCGTAGGCGTAATCCCCGGAGATCCTGAGCGTGGCCGATTTGATGCCGGCTTCGTCACCGGTCTGGATGTCGACGATGGATGTGGTGAACCCGTTGCGTTCGGCCCAGCGCTGGTACATGCGCAGGAGCATGTCGGCCCAGTCGCAGGCTTCCGTGCCGCCGGCTCCCGACTGGATGCTGAGAAACGCGTTGGACCGATCCTGAGGGCCCGAGAGGAGCATCTTGAGTTCAAACCGTTCAAGGTCCTTCAGGAACCGGGCATGGTCACTGATCACCTCCTGGGCCGCCACAGGGTCAGACTCGGCGGCGGCCATTTCCACCAACAGTTCCAAGTCCTCGGACTGCCGCTCAAGGTCGAGCAGGGGATGGATTTTTCCTCGGAGAACCGAGACTTCGTCGACGCGCTGCTGGGCTTTTTCCTTGTTCGCCCAGAAGTCGGGCTCGGACATCAGGCCTTCAAGTTCAGCGAGGCGGGATTGAAGTTTCGGGAAGTCAAAGATACCTCCGCAACTCGGCCACGCGGGCCTTCAGTTCGGAGGTATGGATGGAGGTGAGATCGACGGACATGATGGAGGAAGGCAGGGGACGGCCGCAGGAACCCGGCGGCAGGTGAGCAGGAATTGGGATCAGCGGGGGTTGCCCAGTTGCGCTGTCGCTGCTGGGATCCGGTAGACCGTTTCGCCGTCCTTCATCAGGTCGAGGCGGTCGCGGGCAATGATACCAACGTACTCGGGATCGTGTTTGAGGAGGTTTTCCTCGTGCAGATGCCGCTGCAGGACCAAGCGCTGGTGTTCGATGGAGGACTTGAGGTCCTCAATCCGGAGCTCCAGTTCGTGGCTTTTATCGTATTCGGGCAGGAAAGACACACCCAAGGGGAGCGCGCCTGCGAAGACAATGAGCACCGCAAGGAACCGGTTCAGCGAGGACCAGATCCCGGAGTGGGTCTTAGGTTTTGCAGCGGAACTGTTCACTTACCGCATCTTACCCCCATAAACGGCATTGTCACCAAGTTCCTCCTCGATTCTGAGGAGCTGGTTGTATTTGGCGACGCGGTCGGTGCGGCAGAGGCTGCCGGTTTTGATCTGGCCGGCGTTGGTAGCCACGGCGATGTCCGCGATGGTGGTGTCCTCGGTTTCGCCCGAACGATGGCTGATCACGGCCGTGTACCGATTTTCCTTGGCCAGTTCGATGGCGTCCAGCGTTTCGGTGAGTGTGCCGATCTGGTTGACCTTCACGAGGATCGAGTTGCCGACTCCGCGTTCGATGCCTTTCCTGAGGAACTCGACATTGGTGACAAAGAGATCATCCCCGACCAGCTGGGTTTTGGAGCCCATGGCGTCGGTGAGCTGTTTCCAACCGTCCCAGTCGTTCTCGGCGCAGCCGTCTTCGATGGAAATGATGGGGAACTTCTTCTGCAATTCCTGGTAGTACGCGACCAGTTCGCTGGCCTTGCGCTTCGAGCCGTCGGACTTTTTGAACACGTAGAGCTTTTTGGCGGGGTCGTAGAATTCGCTGGCGGCGACATCGAGGGCGATGAACACGTCCTTGCCAAACTTGTACCCGGCTTTCTTGACGGCCGCGGCGATGGTTTCCAAGGCGTCGTCCGCGGAATCCAGTTTGGGAGCGAACCCGCCTTCGTCGCCGATGGCTGTGGAGAGGCCGCGGTCCTTGAGGACGGATTTGAGGGCGTGGAAGATTTCGGTTCCGCACCGGAGCGCTTCGGAGAAGGATTCGGCGCCCTTGGGCACGATCATGAACTCCTGAAAATCAATCGGGGCATCTGAGTGTGCGCCACCGTTGAGGATGTTCATCATGGGGACTGGAAGAACCTTGGCGTTGGGCCCGCCGAGATACTTGAAGAGGGGCTGGCCGACCTGGATGGAGGCGGCCTTGGCATTCGCCAAGGAGACGGCGAGCAACGCGTTTGCGCCGAGCTTGGCCTTGTTCGGGGTGCCGTCGAGCGCGATCATGCACTTGTCCACCGAGAGTTGGTCGGTGGCAGACATGCCCTGAAGTTCCTTGGAGATGAGGTTGTTGATGTTCGCAACGGCCTTGGACACGCCTTTGCCGAGCCAGCGGTTCTTCGTGCCGTCCCGGAGTTCCCAAGCCTCGTGTTCACCGGTGCTTGCGCCACTGGGAACCGCTGCCGTGCCCACGGCACCCCCGGCCAAATGCACCTCTGCTTCGACGGTCGGGTTGCCTCTGGAATCGAGGATTTGACGGGCGCGGACATCAATAATGGAGGTCATCGGCATATGGGAATGAGTTGGAGTGCGGAAGTGTGGACGGAAGAAGTCGGTGGGTTGGACCGGTGCGGGAAGGTCCGCGAGTGCTCGCGGCGGAATCCCGGGGCCAACAGCAGCAGCGCTCCGTCTACAGCGCGCAACCGGGGTTGGCAACGGTATTTTGGGTGGGTTGCCGTCAAAGCGGCGTGATTTACTGCGAAACAGCCACGGGGATTTCGGAGCTGAGTTCAACCAACACGACCACCACGGTCGATTCGCCGGACTCGGTGGGGATGGTGGCTTGGTCGCCGGGCTTGCTGCCGATGAGTGCCTGAGCGATTGCGGTCTGGTAGCTAATGATGTGCCGGTCCGGATCGCCATCCCACGCACCCAAAATGTGGTAGGACTCGGTGCTGCCCGTCGCCACGTTCCGGAGGGTGACTTGGGTTCCGATTCCAACCTTGGAGGTGTCGGTGTTGGAGAAGTCCGTGCCCCGGGCCCGGCCGAGGTCGCGCTCCATCTCGGCTCTGCGGCGCTGGAGAACCCGCTGCATTTCTTTGGCGGCCTTGTACTCGAAATTTTCCCGGAGGTCGCCGTAGCTGCGGGCGACGCTGATTTCCTTCACATTTTCGGGGATTTTCTTGGAAACAAGATCCTCGTACTCGGCCTTGCGTTTTTCGAGGCTGGGCCAGGAGACGGTGAGGGATTCCTCGCTCTCGCCGGAGTCTGCGGAGACCATGGACTGGAGGTCTGGGTACTCCCGGATGATCCGGCCGAGGAGCGACCTTTTGTTGAGTTCCTCGAATGCGGTGGCGAGCAGGATTCGGCGCATGACCTCGCGCATTTCCTCGGGCGAAGCGTCGTCTATGAGGTCCAGAAGCAGATCCTTGTCACCCAGGAGCAAGTCCTGGAGTTTGCGGTCCCGTTTTTCGCTCAATTGCTGGCGTTCGAGCGCGGCGATGATGGCCGTCAGGAGGCGTACCCCTGCAAGGTCCCTGAACTCGCCGGAACGTTCCCGGGCGAGCCACTGAAGGGTCTTGTCGCTGATGGAATGCTCGGCGATTGCCTGTGAGAGGGCGTTTCTGAGGGCTTCGGTGAAGCCTTTTTCTTGGAGGAACCTTGCGGCCTCGCCAACCACGCGGGTGGAGCCACGCAGGACCAGGTCGATGGCCCGCAGGTGCCAGTTTTCGCCGAAAGCCTCGGGCAGCGCCGCAATGGCCCGCCGCAATTTGGACGCCGGGATTTCGTCAAGGACATCGGCGAGCATCTGGCGATCAAACGGGATCAGGAAGGAAGCCACGGTGGGCGCATTTTCAGGCGCAGCGACCTTGCGGTCGGACTCCACGATTTCATCCCGGAAGAGCAGGAGGGTGAGGGCGTCTGCAGGCTGGAGCCTCTGGCCTTTGAGGGCTTCCTGGCCGGTGAGGGCCAGGATTTGAGCGAGGCGCGGGTCGGAGACCTCGAATTCAGAGAGGTTTTTGAGGATAAGATCGAGGGCCGCGATCTGGTCCCGGAGTTGGCGTGCCCGCTGCAGGGCGCCGAAGAATTCGTCCGCATGCGAGATGGCGGACTCGCGGAGTTCGAACGGATCATTCTTTTTGAGGGGGATCACAAAGTGACCGTCCTTTTTGAGGGCGTTTTTGGCAGTGGTGATCCAGCGTTTGAAGTCGGTTTCGGAAAGGATCTCCGGGACGAGCATCTGGGTGATCTGCGCGAGGGTCGCCTTGCCTCCAAAGCTCTTGAGGATCTGGCGGACCACACCTGCGGGATCAGAGCCGGTGCGTTCCCGGAGTCCGGACGGGTTTTCCGAACGGTGGACGAGGACATGATCGTCTGGGATGACAGAGAGCGATTCGGCCGCGTACTGGAGCTGCATGGCATGCCCCTTTTTCCCCGTGAAATCGATGGTGATCTGGCCGAGCAGAAAGTTGACGGAATCCACCTTCCCGAAACCCCAGCTTTTGTGGGTGACGAAGACCCCTGGGTTGATCTTTTCAAGGGCGGCGGCGGCGGTTCTGGGGAGTTTTCCGGCTTCGACAGCCTTTTGGATTTCAGGGTTCATGAAGGGTTCACAATAGGAAGGGGGCGGGGGCGCGTCCAAGGGAAAAGCGGGAGAGTTGCAAGGGGTTGAAAAATTCCTTCCTGCAAATGGCGTTTTATGGGTTAGCGTTGCGGGCGCATGTCCTGGTTGAACCAATTCTTCACATTTCGCGAGCGAACGGATTCCGAGTCGGTGAAACCGTTTTTGGATCACATGGAGGATTTGAGATGGATGCTCATCAAGATGATCCTGTGGCTGGTGGCCTCCATGACCGTCGCGTTTTTCTTCCGGGAAGATCTGATGCGGGTCTTGCAGGCGCCGTTGGCCAAGGTGGATCCGGAGCTTCCGGGGCAGTTGGTGACGCACAAGATTGCGGGCTCGTTCACGCTGTCGCTGACGATGGCGTTTTACGCTGGGATTGTGGTTTCCCTACCGTTCCTGCTCTACCATCTGGCCGAGTTTGTCCTGCCCGCGTTGACGCGCCGGGAGAAGAAGTTTTTGCTGCCCGGAATTGTTTTGGGGACTGGACTGTTCGTCTGCGGGGTGCTGGCGTCCTACCACTGGATTTTGCCGGAGACACTCGCGTTTTTCTTTGAGGACGCGAAGAAGATGCAGATGAAGTCGCTCTGGACATGGAGCGAGTATGCCTCCTTCTGTTCCTGGATGACGATTGGGTTCGGGCTGCTTTCGGAACTGCCGGTGGCAGTTCTGGCCCTCGCGTTGTTGGGGATTGTTTCGTTTGAACTGCTGTCCAAGACCCGGCCCTATGGGTACACCCTCATCATGGTGCTCACCGCCGTGGTCGCGCCGACGCCCGATCCGGTCACATTCCTGTTTCTGTGTCTCCCGGTGATTGTGCTTTTTGAGATTTGTATCTGGCTGGTCTGGCTGATTGGCCGGCGGCGTGCCAAGTCCGGGCCGAGTTTGGAGGAGTTCCCGGAATAGGGGCTGGATGGTGGGGGCCGAAGTGAGCCCAACTATTTTGGGGGCGCGTCTAAGGAACCGGGTTCCTGTTTCGTATGCCTCTGAAGAGGACCCATGAGGCAGCCTAGGGAAGAGAAGCAGTTGGAGGCGTTGCTGGAGCGCTACGAGCGGCCTTTGGTGAGCTATGCACACCGGATTCTGGGAGATCTGGAGTCCGCCCGGGATGTGGTCCAGGAGACATTCCTGAAGTGGATTGAGGCGCGGCCGCCGTATCCGATGGGGGATCAGTGCGGTTCGGAGCGGGGCAACCGGTTGGAAGCCTGGTTGTTCACGGTGTGCCGGAACCGGGCGATCGATCTCCAAAGGCGTCAGAGCCGGATTGTGCCTTTGAAATTCGGGGACGAAGAGGCTGGATGGGACGTGGAGACTCAGGAGAGTGGTCCTGATGCGGAGGCAGAGCGGCGGGAACTTGAGGAGGAACTTTCCCATTTTGTGGACCAGTTGCCTGCCAACCAGCGGGAGGTGGTGCACTTGAAGTTTCAAATGGACCGTTCGTACAAGGAAATATCCGAGTTGACGGGTCTGAGTGTTGGGAATGTGGGGTTTCTGCTGCACCGCGCTTTGAGGAAGTTGCGCGAAACAGTGGGAAGCCAGTGGGTTGTTGGAGACCGGCGGCGGATGGGAGGCCGGTCGGCATGAGAAGGGAGCATCACATGATGAACGAAGAAGATCCGAGGCTGACGGCGTATGTGCTGGGGGAAACCGATGGAGAAGATTCGGCGCAGGTTGAGCAGTGTCTTTCCGAGGACGCCGGGTTCCGGGATGCCGAGCAGGAATTGCGTGAGCTGGCGGAGGGTTTGCGGGCAGAATTGGCGGAGCCGAGTCTGATGCTTGACCCGGTGCGGCGTGCGGAACTTTACTCCCGTCTGGGGAGTGGGAGCGGGGAGGCTGTTTGGTGGAAACGGGCTGCGGTGGTGAGTGGAATGGCGGCCTGCATCTGTGTAGGCATTTCAGTGGGGCTGCTGCTGCCCTCCCTTGGCAGGTGGAGCGGCGTGCCGGCCGGCGTGAAAATTGCCAAGTCCGGTGCCAAGGACGGAGGCGGCCTGCTGTCCTTCGGTTTTCACTTGGAATCGGAGAAGGGAGGCACCGGGGAGTGGGCAGAGGCGTTTGGATCGGACATGACGCGGGGAATCGTACAGGAGCCGGAATTCAAGCGGGAAAGCGGGACCACCTATCTTGCTGGGGGCGCACCCAGGAAGGTTGCGAGCCTGCCGGAATCTTCAAATCACTTGGGGCGGGTTCCGGAGAACATCTTGAGCGAAAAACCGTTGGCCTCCTCCGGGAAACTTGGGTTGGAAAAAGGGGGCGGCGCTGGTTCAGACAGCGCCCGGAGACCAGTGGCTGCTGCCAAAAAGCCGGTGGCCGTTCCGGAAACGGGTTCCGGTGTGTCGCGAGTGGTGGCGGTGCAGGGTGGAAAGGGGCACTCTCCGGTGTGGGGTGGGCAGGATCCCGCGAGCCGGCAGAGGGCAGCGCAATCGCTGGAGTCGGTTTCTGGGGCCTTGAATCAGGGGCGTTGGCCGGAGCCGGGGAGTTTCACGACGGCTGGCTTGGTGAGCGCTTATGCGGATTTGACGGGTTCGGCAGGAGGCAGGATGGATTTCCGGTTCGCTGCCGCAGTGGCTTCGTTTGGAACGCTCCTTGAGAAGCCGGAGGGCGCTGATTCGCGGCGCTGGGAGGAGGTGTTGGAGATGGCGGGCGGAACTGGATCCGCGGGCGGGGTGCGTCAGGGGTTCCTTGGGTTGGTGGAGAGCGCGCGGAGGCTGGCGAGGCAGGGTGTGGAAAAGCGTTGACCGTGGTGCCAGGCGGTAGCCGGGAGGTTTGAAGCGGGGCAGCCGTTCGGGCATGCGCCCGGATTACTGCTGCTGGAGCGTTTGGGTTTGGAAAGGCGAAGCAGGCAAACCGATGCGGTTGCAGAGGTTTGCCTCGGGCCAACTCGCCCATGCGTAGCGGATTCCAGCAGGCGGGTTGCCCGGCGGATGGGAAACCACGACCGTGTCTCCCTGAATTTCAGCCTGTGCCGGGATCCATGAACCGTCGGGAGTGAGGATTTCAAATCCCTTGAGGGGGGCAGAGTCGCTAGTTTTGAGCTGTCCACCGGACTGCTTGAAGCGGAGTTGCAGTGAGTTTTCTGCCCGGCGGGCGGATTCAAAGAGTGGCCCGGAATAAGGATCGATGGGCTTTTGATAGACTTGGCTCAGAGCCCAGAGCGCGAGCCGCAAGCCCACATACTTTTTGTTCCGGGGATGAATTTCGTGTTTCTCGCCAAGATCGATGGTGATGGCCATTCCGGTTTTCGGCAGGGCGAGGCACTCCAGCATGGACTGCCGGGTGAGAGGCCATCCATCGCCCTTGGAGAAATAATTGGGGAGTTGCACCCATGCGAAGGGGAGTTCTTCCTGCCAGAGGGAGCGCCAGCTGGAGACAAGGGCGGTGAGTTGTTTTCGGTACAAAGGCCCATTGGGGGTGTTGCCTTCGCCCTGGTACCAGAGAATTCCCCGGAGCGTGTAGGGAGCAAGGTTGGCGATTTTTCCGTTGAACAGTCCAGAGGGCCCGCCTTTGAGCTTGTACATGGCCAGAGGATCCTTGGGCGGATACGGCGGGAACTCGTTGTTGGCCTTGGCCTTTTCCACTGCTGCCCTCCAGACCGCCTTCTGTTTTTCAAACAACTCGGGGGCTTTTGCCGGATCAAACTCGAGAAAGGTTTTCAGCGACTGATCGTAGGATTCCTTGGTGTCCGGGTCCGACATTTGGGCCTCGGCGGGAATCCACGATTCAATTCGGGTGCCGCCCACCGAACTGTTGATGAGTCCGACCGGGATTCCGGCGAGTTGCGTGTGGATCTCGCGTCCGAAAAAGTACTGGACGCCAGAGAACAGTCCGACGGTTTCGGGGGAACAAACGCTCCACTGGCCCTGGCCCGTCGCCTGAGGCGTTGTGGCCGGCCCGGAAGATTCCTTGTAGGAGCGGATCAGGGGAAACTGCGCCTGAGACTTTTCAGCTTCGTACCCTGTGGTCTCCCGCACGGAAAAAGCCATGTTGGACTGGCCCGATCCCAGCCAGACTTCCCCGACCAGAACGTCTGAAACAACGGCCTTGCGGCTGCCGGAACCGGCGGCGGTGAGGACCAGCGGTGTGGTCCGGGCCGGAAGCGGATCCAAGTGCAGGCTCCACTTTCCAGAGGGATCTGCGGTGACGGTTTTGTTCTGCGAGTCGAACGAGACGGAGACAGATTCGCCCGGATCAGCCCAGCCCCAGATGGCTACGGGTTTTTCACGTTGAAGCACCATGTGGTTGCTGAACACCGGGGCGAGTCGGAGTTCGGCGGCCGTCAGAATCAGGGGTTGGGTGAGCAGCAAACAGAGGAGGGATTTCATGGGGAATTCGGAGGGAGTCCGTCGGGCCACAAGGGAGGTACAAACTGAACCCGGGTCGAGGCCAACGTTTTTTATTCCTACCCGGTGGATTCGAGGTTCGGAGGTGGGCTTTGGCTCAGAACAAGGTCGGGACTGATCGGAAAAACGTGCGGAGAGTGTTCCCCTGTTCCATGAGAGGGCGCTAGATTGCGGGAATGACAATCCTTGATCATGAGACTCTGGACGTCGGCACGCCGACTGGCCCCATGCGCATGCATCTTTTCCGGCCCGCTGCCCCGGGTCGGTATCCGGCGGTTTTGTTCTTCTCCGAGATTTTTCAGGTTACCGGTCCGATCCGCAGGACTGCGGCGATGCTGGCCGGGCATGGGTATCTGGTGGGGGTGCCCGAGATTTATCATGAATACGAGCCAGCAGGGTCGGTGCTTGCGTATGACGCGGCGGGAGCCGAGCGCGGGAACCTGCTCAAGATCACCAAGCCTGTGGCGGCATACGATGCGGATGCGCGGGCGGCACTGGAAAGCCTCCGGGTTCATGAAGCTTCCACGGGTGCATTGGGAGTGATGGGCATTTGTATCGGCGGGCATCTGGCGTTCCGTGCTGCAATGAACCCGGGGGTGCGGGCTGCTGCGTGTTTTTACCCAACGGACATCCATCAGGGGAGTTTGGGGGAGGGAAAGAACGACAATTCACTCGCCCGGGTTGCCTCGGGAGAGCTGGGGGCGGAGCTCCTGATGGTTTTTGGGCGGCAGGATCCGCACATTCCATTGGAAGGAAGGCGTAGGATTCAGAAAGTGCTCGAGGAGGCCGGAACGCGTTTTCAATGGGTGGAGTTCAACGCGGCGCACGCATTTTTGAGGGACGAGGGTCCACGGTACGATCCGGCCCTGGCGCGGACTAGTTACGGTCTGGTTTTGGAGTTGTTTGGCCGGCGGTTGGGGGCCGGGGACCTGTAAGCCGGGAACCGTTTCAGACCAGGTCAAACAGCAGAAGTTGGGCGGCCGTTTCCGCCTCGCAGCGCAGGAGGCCGGCTCCGGTGAACGCGATGGCATCCCCGGCTCCGAGCAGGTTTCCGGCGATTGAGACATTGCCGGTTGCCACATGGATCCATGCGCGGCGGTTGGCTGGGAGGGGGTGTTCGGCGGACTGGCCTTGGGTGAGATTGGCCCACCAGATGTCGGCATCCTGATGGATGGCAAAGGATCCGTTCCGCCCGGTTTGGCTGGCTACCAGATGCCATGTGGGTCCGGAGGCCTCCGAGAAAGAGGCGTCTGCATAGCGGGGCGGGAGTCCGATCTCGTTGGGTTCGATCCAGATCTGGAGGAGATGGCACGGCTCGGAACGCGAGTCGTTGAATTCGCTGTGCCGGATACCTGAACCGGCGGCCATGTACTGGAATTGACCGGCACGGATCACATGGCTGTTGCCCATGGAATCCTGATGCCTGAGGGATCCTGCGAGCATGCAGGTGAGGATTTCCATGTCCCTGTGGGGGTGTGTGGGAAAGCCGCCCCCTGGTGCGATCCAGTCGTCATTGATGACTCGGAGCGGGCCGAATCGCATCCATTCCGCCGATGAATAATCGCCGAAACTGAAGGAATGAAAGGACTTGAGCCAGCCGAGGTCTGTGAAGCCGCGATGCTCGGAGCGCCGAAGGAAGAGCGGGGTCATCCTCGGGAACGGCATCAGAGTTGTGCCGGTTTCTGGAGCAATTCGGCGATCCGCTGGAGAAGTCGGCCAGCGCCGCCACCGTCCAGGACGCGATGATCGAAGCTGAGGGTCATCTGGGATTCTGTGGAGGGCAGAAACTGTTTCTGAGCAGGATCCCAGCGGGGTTCAACGCGACCTGCACCGAGCCCCAGAACCAGCGTTTGTTCAGGGAGCGGTATGGGGGTAGCCCACTCGAGCCCGAATGTGCCGAAGTTTGTGACGGTGGCAATCGATCCGCCCTGTGCAGATGCCGGGAGACGGCGGGCGCGCGCATAGGCGACCAGTTCGTTGTAAAGGTCGACCAGTTCCGAAAGCCGGAGTTGGTCGGCCTTGCGGAGCACGGGAACCAGCACGCCGTCCTCCACCTCCACAGCGAAGCCGATGTCGATGGACTTTGGGTGCACGATTTTGTCGCCGAAAAGCCGGCCTGCCGGGGCGCTGTTTTCTGAGAGCGCGATGGCGAGAGCGCGGAGGAGGTAGAGTGCCGGGCCCGGCTTGGGGTTGGACGCGCGACGGTGGGCGAGAAGGGGGTCGATGGCGAGGGAGCGACCAACGGTGGCCAGTGGCCGGGTGGAACTCCTCCGCATGGCATCCGCGACGGCCACGCGCATGCTGGAGGCTTGGGACATCTGATGTTCCTCAAGTTTCGTGAGGAACTTCTCGAAGTCGTCGATGGTGACCCGGCCCGCCGCGCCGCTTCCCGCAACGCCCGCGAGGTCAGCCGCGTGCAGGCCGAGTTCCTGCATCCGGGCCTTGAGGCGGGGGGAGAGATAGCTGGCTCCGCGAGCAGAGGCAGGGACGGGAAGTCCGCTGACGGTGGGTTCAACTCGGGTGGGGGCCGAGGGAGCAACCGGTCCGGAGGGCGCGGCGGGTCCCGTGGTTTCAGTGGCAGGCGTATGATCGATGCCGAGGCGTTCGGCCTCAGCATCGTCGACCTCCAAATGAGCCAGAATCGCTCCAACGGGGTAGCTCTGCTGGGGGAGCGCTATGATTTCAACGATCACGCCGCGGCAGGGGCTGGTGACCGCCATGGCTGCCTTGTGCGTTTCAACCTCGATGACATCCTGGTCAGACTCGACGGTTTCGCCGACGGCGAAAGGGATGCGCACGATGGTGGCTTCCGCGATGGATTCGCCCAGCTGCGGCATAATGATCGGGATGCGAGGCATGGTAGAAAAAGGTCAGAAGTTGAGGAGGGAACGGGCCTCGCCGGCGATCGTGACGGCGGTGGGACGGTGGGTTCCCCAGAGGTTGGGGTGGTAGGGAACCGGAGTGTCCCTGGCATTGAGTCTGCGTGGGGGGGCATCGAGGAGGTCGAACCCCTCGGCGGCTACCCGGGCGAGAACTTCACTGGTCACGCCGCCCCAGGGGAAGGATTCGCCCACGGCCAGGAGGCGGCCGGTCCGGGCAACGGAAGCCAGTACGGTGTCGGTGTCCAAGGGTTTGACAGAGCGCAGATCGACAACTTCCACCTCCCAGCCTTCGGTGGCGAGTTCCTCGGCGGCGGCAAGGGCCTCATGGAGCATCGCGCTGTAAGAGACAATGGTGGCATCGCGTCCATGACGAGCCACGCGTGCCTTGCCTACCGGCATGGCCTCGGAAGGGAGTTCAGCCGCCTTGAGATGGTAGTAGAGGTACTTGTGTTCGCAGAAAATGACCGGGTCATCGATCGCGACGGCCTCCAAGAGCATCGCGTAGGCGTCCTCAACAGTGGCAGGAGTGAGCACGACCAAGCCCGGGTAATGCGCGTATAGAGCTTCCAGACTCTGGCTGTGGAACGGGCCGGCGCCGGCTGTTCCGCCGCTGGGCAACCGGATCGTTACCGGGCAGGAGTGGCCTGTCCGCCAAAAGAGGGTCGCGGCATGGTTGACGATCTGGTTGAAACCTACGGTGGAAAAGTCTGCGAACTGCATTTCCACGATGGGGCGCATTCCGGCGAGCGCAGCCCCAATGGCGGATCCAATGATGGCGTCCTCGCTCAGGGGCGAATCCAGAACGCGGCCCGGGAATTCCGAGGCGAGGTTTTTGGTGGCTTTGAAAGCGCCGCCAAACGCGCCCACGTCCTGACCGTAGATGTAAACGCGGGGATCGTCACGGAGCGCTTTGGCCTGCGCTGCGCGGATGGCTTCGAGGTAGGTGATCACGGTGCGTGGAGCTTGGTTGGTTCAGCCTTCTGCAAGGTGCCGGTTGGAGAGGGCGCACCAGTCTTCGTGGGCGGGATCGGGCAGGGGTTCGCGGAGTGTCACGGCCACGGAGTCCTCAATTTGCTGCTGGGTTTCTGAGTGCCAGAGCGCGATTTCGGCCGGGGTGGCCCATGAGTTGGCCAGCAGTTTTTCCTCAGCCAGCTTGAGGCAGTCCCTACCGACGGGGGTTTTACGAAGGAGCGGATCGATGTAGCTTCCATCGTCGTGTTCACCGTGCCCAGTGAGCCGGAGCAGGGAGGCAACCACCAACTGGGGGCCGTGGCCGGAGCGGGCGCGGTCTGCGGCGAGTTGAAGGACCTCGAGGCAGGACTGAAGGCAGGTGCCGTCGGCAGAGTGGCCGTCAATGCCGTACCCGAGGGCCTTGTCGACCAGATCGTTGCAGACGAACTGGCGCGTGTTGGGGGTGGAGTACGCGTACTGGTTGTTGGCAACCACAACCACCATCGGGAGGCGTTCCACGGCCGCGAGATTGAGGCCTTCATGAAACGCGCCCGTGGAGGTGCCGCCGTCTCCGATGCAGGTTGCGCCGATGGTGTTCTGGATTCCTTGGAAGCGGTGGGCCATCAGTACGCCGGCGAGGGCTGGGACCATTGCGCCCAAATGGCTGATCATGGCCAGAACCCCCTCCGAGGGGCGGCCCCGGTGGATGTTCCCATCCCGGCCCCGCATGGGCCCGGAGCGGACGCCCATGTAGGTCCGGAGCGTGTCCAGAAGCGGTTCTCCAAAAGCCATCCGTGCGGCCTGATCCCGGATCAGCGGCGCCAAGTAGTCTCCTTTGCGCAGCGACATCCCGACGGCAGTGCTCAAGGCCTCCTGACCCTTCCCCAGAAAGACGCCGCCCACAATTTTTCCGGTCCTGTAAAGGCTGGCGATTTTCTCCTCGGTCATCCGCGCCAGCAGCATCCAGCGATAGCCGGTCCTGAATCGATCCATGAGTGGAGCGTTCGTGGGCGGGTTGGCAGATGCCTCAAGCGGGACTGGCATGGGCTGGAGATTAGGTGCGGGCACTCCGGGGGGGCAAATGTTTCTTCCCAATAATGACCGTGGCGGAACCCGCAACCATGGATTTCCTTAGCGCTGGGGACCGCGATCGACAGATTCCCGGCGGCCGGACTGCGCTGAAGCGTAGATGGCTCGGACGAGGGCAACCGCATTTCTGGCATCCGCCCCGGTCGTCATGGCGGGACGGTTTTCCCGGATGGCCTCCGCCAAGTCCTGGACAATGAGACGGTGCCCGTCGAGGCTCACCTTTTTGGCGTCACCGGTTCCGCCGGCGATGGACGGACCGTCCGGTGGGGCTGTCACGGTGTCGTCTCCCGGGAGTGGGGTACGGAATTCCCAGCGTGTGATTCGGTCGTTCACGAGGATGGCGGAGCCGTTGTCGCCCATGATCTCGATGCGGAGATCGGTTCCGGGAAAGGTGGAGGTGGCGGCTTCAATGACGCCGAGTGCGCCATTGGGGAACCGGAGGGAGGCAGCAACGGTGTCTTCGGCTTCGATGCCAGAATGGGCAACGGTGGCGGTAAAAGCGGCGACCTCCTGCGGGAGTCCAACCAGCCACTGCAGGAGATCAACGGCGTGGATGCCTTGATTGATCAGGGCACCGCCGCCGTCGAGATGCAGCGTCCCCTTCCATGGAGAGGAGGTGTAGTAGGAGTAGTCGCGCCACCATTTGATATGGGCACTGCAGAAACTCAGTTTTCCAAACCGCCCCTGTTCGATGGCCTGCCGGAGAAGCCGAGCCCCGGTGCCAAGCCGCATCTGGAAAACACCAGCCAGTCGCCCATTTCCGTCCTTTTCCGCCTGGAGCATTCGGTCCACAGCGGAGAGCGAGATTTCAACGGGTTTTTCACAGAGGACAGACTTGCCGGCCAGCAGAGCGGGAATGGCAGTTTCGGCGTGGGCGCCACTGGGGGTGGTAACGGAGACGGCCTGCACGTCCGGGTGCCGGATCAGGGTTTCGAGGGATTCAAACGGCACGGTGTTCCAGCGGGCAGCGAAGGCCGCGCAATTTTCGCGGTTCCTTGAGAAGACACCGATCAGGCGGGCATCCTGGCAGAGTTGGATGGCCTGAGCGTGAACCTCGGCGATCATGCCGGTGCCGACGATTGCGAATCCGATGGCTGGCCTCATGGGCAGGGTGGATGGGGCGCTGGGTGCGCAGGGGGCAGGTTTTTGGGACTCAAGGAAACTCCCGTGTCCGCTCGTGGGAGCAGACACGGGAGTCGAGGAAGAAGGGCTGGCAGGGGTTAGCGGTCGGCGATGGGAACCACCGTTTTGCCGACTTCGGGGCCGACATACTCGCTGAGCGGCCTGTAGAGGCGGTTGTCGGCGAGTTGTTCGAGGACGTGGGCTGTCCACCCACTCATGCGGGAGATGGCAAAGATGGGGGTAAACAGGTCGGTGGGGATTCCGAGGGAGTAGTAGACGGTGGCGGAATAGAAATCGACGTTCGCGTTGAGGTGCTTGCGGTCGCTCATGATTGAGGCGATGCGTTCGGACATCTGGATCCACTTGGGGTCCCCGAGTTGTTCGGAGAGTTTGACCGCCATGGCTTTGAGATGCGGTGCCCGGGGATCGAGAACCTTGTAGACCCGGTGACCGATACCCATGATTTTCTTTTTCTGGGCCAGAGCGTCCTCGATCCACGAGTCGACTCTGTCGAGGGAACCAATCTCCTGGAGCATGTGAATCACGCCCTCGTTGGCGCCGCCGTGGAGCGGCCCTTTCAGGGCGCCGATTGCGGCGCTGATGGCGGAATACATGTCGGACAGGGTGGATGCGACCACTCTGGCCGTGAATGTGGAGGCATTGAACCCGTGTTCTGCGTGGAGGACATAGGCGACGTCGAGGGTTTGCTCGGCTTCTGCAGAGGGTTCTTTGCCATTGAGCAGCCACAGGAAATGGGCAGCCTCGCTGAGGTCCTTACGGACAGGCGGGAGATCGAGGCCGAGGCGTGCCCGGTGAAAATAGGCGGCAACCATTCCGATCTGGGAGACCAGTTTGATTGCGATGGCCTGATTTTCACTCATGTCCAGCTCATGTCGGACAGTTGGGTAACAGCCGAGCATGGAAACCGCGGAGCGCATCACATCGATGGGAGCCGCCGTTTTTGGAGCGTTCCGGATGAAGTCAAGGACACCGTCCGGAAGTTCGCGTTCGGCTCGGAGCGCGGTGGTGAGTTTTTCGAGTTCGCGCTGGGTGGGGAGGCGGCCGTGCCAGAGGAGGTGGATAACCTCCTCGTAGCTGACCTTTCCAGCCAGTTCATTGATGTCGTAGCCGCAGTAGATGAGCTGGCCGACATCCCCGCGGACGTCGCCAATGCGGGTTTCAGCTGCGATGATACCTTCTAGGCCTCTGGAGATGACTGGCATGGATTTGGTGGGGTTGGAGGTTGAGTCTGGGACCGATCAACGGCGCTCTTTCATGGCTTGGATGAGGGTCTCGGCCATTGCAGCGGGCGTGGGCGAGACGGCGATTCCCGCAGCCTTGAGTGCGGCGATCTTGTCGGATGCCGCGCCTTTCCCACCTGACACGATCGCACCTGCATGGCCCATGCGGCGCCCGGGAGGCGCCGTTGCACCGGCGATAAACGCGGCGATGGGTTTTTTGCAATTTGCAGCAGCCCACGCGGCGGCCTCTTCCTCGGCCGATCCGCCGATTTCGCCGATCATGATGATCGCTTCGGTTTCAGGATCCTCATTGAACATCTTGAGGACATCAAGGTGGGAGGTGCCGTTCACCGGGTCACCGCCGATTCCAACGCAGGTGGACTGTCCGTAGCCACGGGTGGTGAGCTGCCAGACGGCTTCATAGGTGAGGGTGCCGCTGCGGGAAACCACGCCGATGGAGCCTTTGCGGTGAATGTAGCCCGGGGCGATCCCGATCCTGCAGCCGCCGTGGGAGTTCGGGCCGTCTCCCGGGGTAACGAGTCCCGGGCAGTTGGGGCCGATGAGCCGGGTTTTGGAGCCCTTGAGGGCGCTCTTGACCTTTACCATGTCGTTGACCGGGATGCCCTCGGTGATGGCAACCACGAGGTCGAGGCCGGCGTCCACGCCCTCCAGGATGGCGTCTGCGGCAAACGGGGGCGGAACAAAAATGACGGCAACCGTTGCGCCAGTCTGCTTGGCTGCATCGCCGACGGTGTCGAAAATCGGGACGCGGTAGGAGTGGGTGTTGGCCTGGTGCTCAAACACCTGGCCGCCTTTCCCGGGTGTGACGCCTGCGACGACCTGAGATCCGTACTCGAGGGAGAGCTTGGCGTGGCGGGAACCGAAATCGCCGGTGATGCCCTGAACCAGAATCCGCGTTTGGGGTGTGACTAGGATGGCCATTCGAAGAGGAAGAGTTGAGTGTTAAGAGTTCTTTTGGACGGCAGCCACGATTTTCTGGGCGGCATCGGCGAGGTCGCTGGCGCTGGTGATGGTCAGGCCGCTCTGGGCGAGAGTCTTTTTGCCTTCCTCGACGTTGTTGCCTTCGAGTCGGACCACCAGCGGGATGGCCAGTCCGGTTTCGCGCGCTGCAGCGATGATGCCGTTGGCAATGACGTTGCAGTCCATGATGCCTCCGAAGATGTTGACGAGGATGCCTTGGACATTTGGGTCGCTGAGGATGATTTTGAACGCAGCTGCGACCTGGTCCTTGGAGGCGCCGCCGCCCACGTCGAGGAAGTTGGCTGGTTTGCCTCCATAATGCTGGATGATGTCCATGGTGGCCATGGCCAAACCGGCGCCGTTGACGAGGCAGGCGATGTTCCCGTCCAAACCAATGTAGTTCAGGTTGAACTCGCTGGCAGCTACTTCCCGGGGATCTTCCTCCGACTTGTCTCGGAGCGCGACGATCTCGGGCTGCCGGTAGAGGGAGTTGTCGTCGAAGTTGAACTTGGCGTCCAATGCAAGGAGCCTGCCGTCGGGCGTGACGACCAGCGGATTGACCTCGATCTGGGAACAGTCCCTTGCCAGGAACAGCTTGAAGAGCGCGGAGAAAAGTTTGCTGGCCTGAGCGAGAAGAGGTCCGGTCAGCCCCAGGGCATGGGCCAGTTTCCGCGTCTGGTATGGCTGGAGGCCGAGGAGGGGATGAACGGACTCGCGCAGGATTTTTTCGGGCGAATGCTCGGCGACCTCCTCGATGTCCATGCCGCCGGCCGTGCTGGCAATGACCACCGGTGCGCTCGTGGCGCGGTCCAAAAGCACTGCGAAATAGAGTTCCCGGGAGATGTCAACGGCCTCGGCGACGAGCACTTGGTTGACCTGTTTGCCCTGAGGTCCGGTCTGGTGGGTGACCAAGGTGTTTCCGAGCATCTTGGAGGCCATATCTGCAGCGGCCTCCGGGGAGTCACAGAGGTGGACGCCGCCCTTGAACCCGTTGGTGAAGGTGCCTTTGCCGCGGCCACCTGCGTGGATCTGGGCTTTGACAACAACCTGTTTTCCCCCGAGGGATCTGGCGCGCTGTTCCGCCTGAGCTGGGGAGGTGGCAACGCCGCCCGGGGAGGTGGCGACACCGAATTTTTCAAACAGTTCGCGGGCTTGGTACTCGTGGATATTCATTCGGGAATTGGAGGATGAAAGTACGGAATGGACAGGGCCCCCTGCCGTTTCTGGAGCCTGAATGGGCCGCAAACTCCTTCTGTGGGCTGATTCGCGGTGCGTGGAAGGCGGCCAGATGGTGAGGACGAATCAGTTTTGTAGATACCGGGACCGGTGGACGCAAGGGGAACCCGATCCGATTTTTAGGTTTCAGAGGAGGGTCCCGCAGAACCGGTTCACCGGCCCTCTGTGGCCGCTTCAGGCGAAAGCCGGACAGGCGGGCAGAACAAACCGCGTTCTTCACGCACCCACCATGCGGAGCCGGAGGTGGCAAACTGGTACTCGAAGAGGCGGGCCCGAATCCAAACAGGGGGCTTTTCTGGAAACGGGTTTTCGGCGAGCAGGGAAAGCACATCGGGGGACCCCTGCAGCAGCCGCTGAATAAAATGGACCAACCATGGGGAGTCACGGATCGAGCCAAGGGAGGCAAACCACATCTGCCAGTCCAGGCGCGGGTGAAACGGCGCAATGAGTTCCGGGCGTTTCCACGGATCTTCGACCTTCCATTTGAACTTGTAGCCGCGCCAAACCACGCCATCGGAACTGCCTTCGAGCACGATTTCCGGGCGCCGGGTGGTCATCCGAGCGAAAAGGCCGTAGCTGTTGAAGCTCCGGAGGGGGGCGAGCAGTCCGGAGGCCGATCTGGCGAGTGCCTGTGGATGGGAGCCGGGGAGAAAAGCGCTGAGGGTTTGGAGTCCGGTCACCAGAAGGGCGAGCAGAGCCAGAGCAGAAAAACCGGCGAGCCTGATGGGGGGCGAAGGCGTCTTTCGGCTGGGGTGTGGAAGGAAAGAAGGAGGGATGCGTCGCCAGGAGGTGTCTGGGAGCAGGGGGGCGCAGAGGGCAAGGGTGAGCCAGTTGAAATAGGCAAAATTCCCGGAGAGAATGAGTGCCGCCTGAAGCACAGCAGTAGCCAGAACGGCCCAAGTTCTCCACTGGCGGCTGAAGAATCCGAAGGGAACAATCAGTTCCATGGCGAACATCGCCACAACACCGGCTTTGAGCAGGAGCGGGTGCAGTTTGTGGAGATAGAAAGCGGTCCAAAGCGGAAGCGGTTGGGTTTCGAAGTGGTGGCAGAGGGCGGTCAGATTGCGCCACTCCGGGTCGCCGCTCGCCAGCTTGACCACGCCGGAGAGGAGAAGGAGCCTGAAGAGCAGCCACCCAAGCAGCCACCGTGCGATCCGTTGGATGTCCGATTCTTCGTTCCAGCGTGGGGTCGCATTCCAGGGGAGAAAAAAGGCTGCCAGCAGGCTGGTCTCGAGGAGGAGACCGTCCCATTGGAAGTCCAGAAAAGGGCTTCCCACGGAACAGAGGGAGAGGAAGGCGGCCCACGCCGTCAAAGCAGCTGCTCCTGGCAGTTTTCCCGCCAGCATGAGAGCGCCGGCCCCTGCCTGCAGCGCACACAGCGTTAGAAGCATGCCATCCGAGTCCGAGAGCCAGCAGAGCGTTGGGATCTTGAAAAATGCCGCCAGACCCAGTTCAGCGCGCGCCGCGCTCAGGAAGTTTGAGGCCGGTTGAATCCCGTTTTTTCCCAGAAGCCCGCAGACTTGGAACACAAGGGAAAGGGCCGCAACAACGTGGATCGCGCCAAGTGCGGGGCAAAACAGACGGCGACCCGTGAGAAAGGATTCAGCGGTGGGCGGGTTCCGAAGGGGGGCGGGATCCATGGGATGTTCCCGAAAGCTAGCCAGGGAGGAAGGCTGTCAGGGGGAGATCAGCCAGACTTCAGCGACCCGGTTTTCCTCAAGTTTGTCTGGGGCGGGCAGGTGGCTGGACCCCATGGCGATGGAATAGACCGGGGTTTTCCGAGGGAGTTTTTCACGGAGAACCGCTGCGACGAGGTCGGATCGGGACTGGGAGGCGGTGAGGTTTTTGGAGGTGTCGCCGGAGCTGTCGGCATATCCGAGAACCACAAAAACCGGGCTGGGCGATTTTTCAAGCAAGGCGCGCACGTCCGGGGAGTCCACGGCCGGTTTGAGGAGAGGAAGCGCCGTGGGCGGGAGTTTTTGGATCCCGAACTGGACCGGGATGGTGGCGAGTTTCGAGATTTTTCTGGTGGCCTCCAAGGAAGCGATCAGGCTCTCGCGGGACTCTAGGGAGAGGCCCTTCAAGGAGTCGGCTTTCTCAAGGAGCAGGTTTCGGTACTTGTCCGTAACCGGGTCCCGCGGTTCTGCCTGTTTTGGCAGGATGGCAGGCGCCGGTTCTGAAGCGGTCTGCGCAGGCGGTTCGACGGCGGGAGGCAGAGGTGGAGGCGGTGGAGCGATTGTAGCGGGGGCGGGGGTTTGAGCGGGGAGCGCAGGGCTCTGGGGGGAAACGGGCGTGGCGCTGATCGTTGCGGGCGGAGGGGTGGACTGGGCCGGGCTGGGGCGGCGGATTCGACGGGGAACGGGGCGGGCCGGAGCGGTTTTTTCCAGAGAAAAGATGCTGTGCCGGCTGCAACGGCGAGGATGCCAGATGCGGCCAAGGCGAGGGTTCGGGAGGATTTGCGGGCGGGCTCGAGTTCGATCAGGGAGAGAACTTTTTCGCACTCTGGGCAGATGAGCGGGGCGTCCGGGGCCAGAAGAATGTCCTCGGATCGATAGGCCAGGAGGCAACCGTTAAAATTGCTGCATTTGGCGGTGAGCTTCATGGGTGCGGGGCATTGATAAGGGGGGCGTTCTCGCTCCTGCCAAGGAAAATCCTACGATCCCGGGCGGGGATCCAGTGGGTCAGGTCCTCGGGGAGCGGGGACGTCCAGTCCAAGCCGAGGGAAGGGACAGACATCCTGCAGGAATGGAGGGCATGTCGTGGAAGGAGCAGTTGGGACTGGAGTGCCGGACCCCAGCCTTGGTCAATGAACTGGAGGTACAGGTTTTCGTCCGGGCCATAGATTTTGTCGCCCACGATCGGGTGGCCTTCGAGGGCGAGGTGGACGCGGATCTGGTGGGTGCGTCCGGTGAGCGGGCTGCACCTGAGGAGAGCGAACTTGGAGCCGTTGGAGGTGGGGTTTTCCCACTGGTGGAGCACTGAAAAGCGGGTGACGGCCTCGGCTCCATCGGGGTGGGTGCACTGTTTGAGGTGGATTTTTGAGGGGAGTCGGGAGATTTGCCGGAGGAGGGGCCAGCGGGTTTCAAATGTGTCGGAAGCGGGCCATCCCCAGACGATGGCGAGGTATTCCTTGAGGATGGCCCTGGACTGCATGAGCAGGTGGAACTGGCGTGCAGCGGCATGGGTTTTTGCAATCAACGACAGGCCGCTGGTCTCCCGGTCGAGACGGTTGATGAGGGAAATCTGGCCGCCTGCGTTGAGTTCAAAGGCGAGGACTTCCCGCAGGGCGTGCCAGAGCGTGAATCGGCCATTGGGTTTGGAGGGGTGCGCCTCGAGGAAGGAAGGTTTGTCCACCACCAGCCAGTCCTCCGATTCGGCAATGAACCGGATATCCCTGCAAATCCCGGGGGATGAATATGGGAGGAAGGTGGACAAGGGGATGGCGTTGCGCTTTGGTTCTTGCACCCTGCGGGAGCGGGGTGCAGGAGGCAAGTGCGCTAAATTTCCCGTCATGATTCTCGCCCGCAAACTGAGCCGGATTTATTCCCCGACCGTGCGGGCGTTGGACGGCGTGGATCTGGAGATTCAGCGGGGTGAGATGGTGGCGGTCACGGGGCCGAGTGGATGTGGGAAGAGCACGCTGCTCCACCTGCTGGGGGGGCTGGACCGGCCGACCGGCGGGGTTCTGGAAGTCGATGGTCTGGCGCTGGAGACAGCCCGTGAGGCGGAGTTGACGGAGTACCGGCGCCGGACCGTGGGGGTTGTTTTTCAGGCGTTTCATCTGCTGCCGACCATGAGCGTGTGGGAAAATGTGAGTGTGCCGCTTTTGCTCCGGGGTGTGGCACAGGGGGAGGCGCGTGCGCGGGCGGAACGGTGGGTGGAGTGGGTTGGGCTCTGGGAGAGGCGCAGCCACCGGATCCATGAGTTGAGCGGGGGGCAGATGCAGCGGACGGCGGTGGCGCGCGCATTGGTGCATGAACCGGCTCTTTTGCTGGCGGATGAACCCACGGGGAACTTGGATTCAGAGAACGCGCGGCAGGTTGTGGAGGTGTTCCAAAGAATTGCTTCTCAGTTGGGGACCACCATGGTAGTGGTTACACATAGTGCTGAAGTTGCGGATGCAGCCTCCCGCAGAATTCCCCTCAAGGATGGGCGATTGGTGGGTTGATTCCGGGTCCCTCCGGTTTTCCAACCCTCTCGTTTTCGTGAAAACATCCCAAGTGCTTCTGGGTGGCGGTTTCCGTGCCGGTGGATAGCCGGTCGCACTGACTTCCAATTTTCCCCCAACTGCGCCGATTCCCTGCCGCCCCTCAAAGGTCCTGCGGGGGGCGGTTTACCTGTCCACACGCGATGTCTGCCGAAAATACGATCCTTCCGTTGCCCGAAATGCGCCTCAAGCTGAGGAGCCAGCCCTTGTTCAAGGAGTTTCACGACGAGGAACTCGATGCGCTGCTGGCGCTTCTGGAGCCCGAATACTTTTCTGACCGGGAGATGATTGTGCGGCAGGGAGAGGTTGGGGACTGTATGTATCTGGTGGTGAATGGTCGTGCCCGCGTGCTGCACCAGAAGGGGGGGCATGCCGTGGAGCTGGCGGTCCTTGCCTGCGGCGATTTTTTCGGCGAAATCGCTCTGGTGGGTCAGGGACCGCGCTCTGCGGACGTGGAGTCCGTGGAGCGGTGTGTCCTCTTGAAGATCTCGCAGGCTTCGATTTCTGCGTTGGTGGGGGTGTACCCTGCGGCGGGTTACAAGTTGCTGATTGGGATTGGGAGGATTCTGGTGGAACGTCTGCGGGCGAGCAACCAGCGGTACGTGGACTCCCTCCTGTTTCCGACGGGCGCCTAGGTGGGGCTTGCGGCGGGAGTGTGGGGCGCAAGGCCCGGGGCGGTTTTTTGGGGGGGATTTGAGAGCGTGCAACCTAAGGCTTGTGGGGAAGCGTCGGCTCAGCGATAACCCCCGGCTCGCATGGCACCCAGTCAACACACCCTAGCAAAGAGCGTGAGCATCAGTGGCGGTTCGCTGCACACGGGCGAATCGGTGACTCTGACTCTGCATCCGGCGCCCGTTGGGCACGGGCGCAGGTTCAAGCGGAAGGATCTCCCGGATGAACCGGTGATTGAAGCTCGGATCGAGCACGTAAAGACCGTGGAGCGTTCCACGACGATCGCAGAGGGCGGGGTAAAAGTGCACACGGTGGAGCATGTGCTCAGCGCGCTTGCGGGGATGGGGGTGGACAATGTCCTGATTGAGATGGACGCAAACGAGCCTCCGATTGGGGATGGGAGTGCGCGCCCGTACGTGGAGTTGATCCGGAGAGCAGGGCTGGTGGACCAGAAGGAGCCCCGGCGTTTTTTTGAGATCGGCGAGCCGTTGAGTTTGGAGACGCGCAGCGGTTCCGTGATGGTGGTGGTGCCAGATCCCGGGTTCCGGATTTCCTGCACCCATGTGGGGCCGGACGGGAGGTTTACCCAGTTTTACACCACGGAAATCACGCCGGAAGTGTATGAGAAGGAGATTGCCCCGGCTCGGACGTTTGTTTTTTACGAGGACGTGAAGCCCTTGATGGAGAAGGGGTTGATCAAGGGGGGGAGTTTGGAGAATGCGGTGGTGGTGAGGGGGGACTCTGTGTTGAGCAAGGAACCCCTGCGGTTTGCGGATGAGTTTGTGCGCCACAAGATCCTAGACATCGTCGGTGACCTTGCGCTGTTTGGCCGGTCCATCCGCGGTCATGTGATTGCCGTGAAACCCGGGCACGGACCGAACACGGATCTGGCGCGGCTGATTTCAAAGCAGCATGCGAAGGCGATGGCTTTGGTGCCGCCATCGGTCACACCGAAGGGGGGCGAGGTGCTGGACGTGAATGACGTGATGCGGCTGCTGCCGCATCGGTATCCGTTTTTGATGGTGGACCGCGTGGTGGGTTTTGAAGGGGAGACCAAGTGCACTGGGGTCAAGGCGATCACGATCAACGAGTTGTTTTTCCAAGGGCATTTCCCGGGGCATCCGGTCATGCCGGGGGTTCTGCAGTTGGAGGCGATGGCTCAGGTGGGCAGCATCGTGGCGTTGCGCGCGCCCGGGATGGCCGGAAAAATCGGGTACTTCATGAGCGCCGACAGCGTGAAGTTCCGAAAGCCGGTGGTGCCGGGGGACATGCTGTTCATTGAGGTGGAAATGGTTCAGCGGAAGAAGAACATCATCAAGGCCCGAGGCCGGTGCGTGGTGAATGGCGAGGTGGTTTCGGAGGCGGAAATGATGTTTGGGTTCATTGAATCGTGAGCACGCATATCCATCCGAGCGCGGTGGTGGATCCGGGGGCGGAGTTGGGGAGTGACGTGTTCATTGGCCCTTTCTGTGTGGTGGAAAAGGGGGTGGTGATTGGTGCAGGGTGCTGGCTTCAGAGCCATGTGGTCGTGGCTTCAGGAACCCGGATGGGCGAACGAAACCGTTTTTTCAGCTTCGGTTCCATCGGGCAGGTGACGCAGGACCTCAAGTATGTGGGGGAGCCGACGGGGCTGGAAATTGGTTCGGGAAACACGTTCCGCGAGTTCGTCACCATTCACCGGGGCACCGCTCCGGGTTCCTTCACGCGGGTGGGCGATGAGGGGAACTTCCTCTCCTACAGCCACATTGCCCATGACTGTCAGGTTGGGAACCACGTCATTTTTTCCAACAACGGAACTCTGGCCGGGCACGTGGAGGTGGGGGACCACGCCGTGATCGGAGGGTTCACGGCGGTCCATCAGTTTTGCAGGATCGGTCGCCACGCGCTGACGGGCGGGTGTTCAAAGATCGTCCAAGATGTGCCTCCCTACATGATCGCAGATGGAAATCCTGCAAGCGTGCGGAGTTTCAACAAAGTCGGGTTGGAGCGGCACGGCTTCAGTGAGGCGGCGATGCGCCAGATCAAGGATGCGTACCGGTTGATTTACCGCTCCAAGCTGAACCTGCAGCAGGCCGTTGAACAGATTCGCGCTGATCTCCCCGAGAGCCCAGAGGTTGAGCACTTGGTGGATTTTGTGACCCACAGCCCTCGCGGAATTATCAAGTAGAGAGCCGCGCAGTCTCCTCAGGACTTCTGGGAGTCCGGTGCACTGATTTCAAACACCGGCACGGAACGGCCGTACTCGTCCGTGGACACGCTGTGGGTTGGGGTGAGGTTCAGCGACTGGTAGGCGGCATCCAGCTTTTCGGGGTCGTTCGCCAGTTGGGGAAACAGGGCGCTGAGGCGCTGTCGGATCCAGTGCTTGGCCATCTTGACCTCCGTGGGATGGAGCTTGGGTTCGTTGAAAAAAGTGCGGGCGATGCGTTCAAGAAGGCTGGCCATGAGGGTGGAATTTTGTTTTCCCCATCAGGAAGCAGATGTCATGCCATGAGATGCTGGAGGTGAGGGAGGAGGAAAAGCAGGTTGAGCAGCAGGAAAACCAGCGCAGCCAGCCGTTCAGGCGCGGCTGAGAGGGTCTGCACCGCGGTCGGGCGCAGCACAAATGCGGCAACGAAAGAGAGAAGCCCCAGGGCAACCGGGAACGGCCATGGGAACCTTGGCCCATTTTCCACGACCCCTGGGCTCCAGATCCACCAAGAGCGGATCTGGCGTGCGCCGAGTTCAAGGAAGATGCCCGAGGCCGCCGAAATCAGTCCGGACGCCGCAGCGATTCCGGCATGGCTGGATTTTGGGCGGATGACAAGCGCCATGGCTCTGGACCCCGTCAGAAGGGCGTACCAGAGCAGACACCACCCCAGTGGGGCGTGGAAGACGCCTGGGCCGAGACGGCTGGTGAATGCCATGCGGCCCAGCGGAAGCCCTGAGAACAGGTTCACCCATGCCAGCGTGAGCGAGATCGCGAAAGTAAACAGAACCCAGTTTCTTGCCCCCCGCAATCCCTCTGAGGTGGAGTTGCATTGGTGGAGAACCAGCGACGCAAGGACGAGCAGGAGCGGGTCGAGAACCCCGAGAAGGAGTTGCAACGCGGCGCGAAGGTCCGGATTTGAAATTTTAGCCTGAAGTTCTACCTCGCCGGTGCCGGTGCTCCAGACAACTGCAGCGAGGAGGTAGGTAGCGAGGAAAAGGAGGGTGCGGATCGCAGCGAGAGGCTCCAGCGCGCTCCGGAGGACAAGCCACAGGGGGGTCATGCCGAGTGGAGGCCGTCTTCTGCGGTCTCTTTCGCGGACGGGTGTTAAAAGGAGGCAAGGCCTTCGGGACGGACCTTAGGCTGGCTCCACAAAGCCACGGAGTTGGAGGGCGCTGAGCGCCAGGCGGATTTCGGCGCTGAGGTCTGAGAGCATTTCCCGGGTGATCTCAATCTGCTCGTTCTTGCGACGGATCCAAGCATCTGCCACCTCTTGGAGCCTGGAATGGGCGGCTGCAATATAGGCGCGTGCCGCGGAGCTGAGGTCGGTGGCTTCGAGTTTAGACTCGATTCTGCGTTGGGCTTCGACGAGTTGGGCAAGCAGGATTTTGTCGGAGGGCACCCTGCGGAGTTTGCTGGCGAGCCCGAGTTTGGAAAGGGTCCAGATGATCCACTTGGTGGGGTCGAACTGCCAGGGTTTAACGCCGTTCCTGTAGTCGTGTTGGAACTCGTGGTGGTAGTTGTGGTACCCCTCGCCGAAGGTAAACAGGGCGAGGAGGAAGGAGTCCCGGGCGCTGCAGCGCGTGGAGTAGGGGCGGCGTCCGATGTAGTGGCAGAGGGAGTTGATGCAGAAGGTGCAGTGCTGGAGGAACACCACGCGTCCAACGCCTCCGATGAGGAATGCGCCGAGTGCCGATGTCCAGCCGCCCCAGAGGTACCCTAGGACTGCGGGGAAAACAAATGCCACGGTGAACCCGATCCAGTGCACATACTTGTGCTGGAACATGACCAAGGGATCCCGTTTGAGGTCGGGGACGTTGTCGTAGGAAAGGTTGGAGTGCAGCTTGAAGATCAGCCAGCCGATGTGGGCATGGAACAGGCCCTTGGAGACGTCGTAGGGATCCTCATCCTGATCCACGTGCTTGTGGTGGATCCGGTGTTCGCAGCACCACATCAGGGCGGAGTTCTCGAAGGCGCCGGCTCCGAAGAGAAGGGTGAGAAAGCGGACCGTCCAGTGGGCTTGGAAAGAAAGGTGGGAAAAGAGGCGGTGGTATCCCAGGGTGATGGAAAACCCGCAGGCGCAGAACATGAAGAAGAAAAGGGCGATCTGGAAGGCGTCAATCCCGTAGCGCCAGACATAGAGGGGAATTCCGATCAGGGCGACCAAGAGGGTTCCGATCAGAAAGGTGCTTGTGGTCCAGTTGACGCGGTGGAAAGGGATGCGCGGAAAGAGGCGTTGGAGCATAAACGGGAGAAAAGTGTCGGGGAAGGTGCGGACTCGGTACTGGGGGGGCGGGAAACTGGCGGGCGGCGTTCCGGGCGTGACTGGTTGAAAAGCGGAAGATCAGATTGCGTTGGAGTCGAGCTGCGAGCATGGGGCACCGATTCCGATGCTGGCCGGACAGGGGGGATGGGGGAAACCGGCCCGGGCTCACTGCATAATCCGATTATAGGCGATGGAGCCGGGCGATGTAAACGGAATTGTCTTGTTGAGGTGATCCGGGTTCGCCCCTACGGTGGGGGAATATGTCATTTCAGGATTTTGGTCTGGCGGCGACGGTTTTACAGGGGATCGAGGCGATGGGGTATACGGAGCCGACGCCCATCCAGGCGCGCGCCATCCCGGAGATTTTGGGTGGGCGGGATTTGATGGGGAGCGCTCAGACGGGCACGGGCAAGACGGCGGCGTTTGCGCTTCCGATTTTGAGCCGGCTGGCGGAGGGGGGGCGGGGTGGAGGGTGTCGGTGTCTCGTGTTGGAGCCGACCCGGGAACTGGCGGCGCAGGTGGATGTGGCGTTTCGCGACTACGGCCGGCACATGGATCTGAAGGTGGCGTTGATTCAGGGCGGCGTGGGGTTTGGCGGGCAGCGAGAACAAATCCAAGCGGGGCCGGATGTGATTGTGGCGACCCCGGGCCGGTTGCTGGATTTTTTGGAGCAGGGGGAAATTTCGCTCAAGGATGTGCAGTTTCTGGTGCTGGACGAGGTGGACCGGATGCTGGACATGGGGTTTTTGCCGCAGGTGCGGCGGATTGTGGAAAAGTGCCCGAAGCAGAGGCAGACCCTGTTTTTTTCGGCGACGTTGCCGCCGGAGATTGCGACGATGACGCAGTGGGTATTGAAGGACCCTGTGGTGGTGGAGATCGGGGCGACGCGGACGCCGGCCGAGACGGTGACGCACGCGCTGTACCCGGTGGCGAAGGACCAGAAGTTTGACCTGCTGCTGGCGATCCTGGAGCAGACCAGCTTCCAGAGTTGCATCATTTTCACGAGCACCAAGGTTGCAGCGGACCAGATTGCGGGGCAGTTGCACCGGCTCAAGCACGCTGTGGTGGCGTTGCATTCCAATCGGTCCCAAGCAGAGCGGGTGGAGGCTCTCGAAGGGTTCAAGTCTGGAAAATACGAGGTTCTTGTGGCGACAGACATCGCGGCCCGGGGATTGGATATTGCCGGGGTCAGCCATGTCATCAATTACGACGTCCCGGGGCACCCGGAGGATTACGTGCACAGGATCGGCCGGACTGGGCGTGCACAGAGCTCCGGGGACGCATTCACGATATTCACGGCAGAAGAGGTGGACACGGTGCGTTCGATTGAGCGGTTTATTTCGGCCAAGATACCGCGGAAGAAGCTGGAGGGCTTCCCGTACCTGTACACGGCATTGTTCAACGAACAGAGTTTGGCGCCGGGCGGGCCCGGCAAAGGGGTGAGAACGATGAGTGGGTACTCTTTCGGGTCGCGTCGGCGGAGGTAGCGCCGCGGGTGCGAAGGTACTTTTCCAAAACCATTGCAGCTGTTAGGAAGACGAGTTTTACATATGGCACGCAGCATCATTGACTCCAGCCGGTTGGAGCGGATTGAGTTCAGCAACGACGAGATTGCGCGGTATTCGCGGCATTTGATCATGCCCGAGGTCACGATGGAGGGGCAGAAGCGGATCAAGGCCGCGAGCGTGCTCTGTATCGGGACCGGCGGTCTGGGATCCCCGATTGCTCTGTACCTAGCCGCCGCCGGGGTTGGCCGCCTGGGTTTGGTGGACGGCGACACGGTGGACTTTTCAAATTTGCAGCGCCAGATCTTGCACGGAACGCGGGATGTAGGCCGTAAAAAGCTCAATTCCGCCAGGGACAGGATTCGGGAGGTGAACCCGAATGTGCAGGTGGATTTGTATGACAGCTTTTTCACGGCTGAGAATGCCCGGCAGATTTCGCTTCCGTACGACATCATCATTGACGGCACGGACAATTTTCCGACCCGGTATCTGTCCAACGACATCAGCGTGTTTTTGAAGAAGCCGAACGTGTACGGCTCGATCTTCAGGTTTGATGGGCAGTGCACCGTGTTTGCGCCGCATCTTGGGGGGCCGTGCTACCGGTGCATGTTCCCTGAGCCGCCGCCGCCGGGAATGGTTCCGAGTTGTGCTGAGGGTGGGGTGCTCGGAGTGCTGCCCGGGATCATTGGGGTGATGCAGGCGATTGAGGCCATCAAGCTGATCGTGGGTGTTGGCGAACCGCTCATGGGGCGACTCATGCATTTTGATGCGCTGAAGATGAAGTTCCGCGAGTTCAAACTGCGCCGGGACCCCAAGTGTCCGGTCTGTGGTGAAAATCCGACGATCACCGATTTGATCAACTACGAGCAGTTCTGTGGGATCCCGGAGGCCAAGGCGGCTGAGGAGGAGGAGGCCCATGTGCCTGGAATCAGCGTGGAGGAACTCAAAGCGAAGCTCGGTGCGTCTGAAAAGTTTGTCCTGCTCGATGTCCGGGAACCTTTTGAGTACGATATTTGCAGGATCCCGGGGTCGCGTTTGATCCCGCTTGGCCAGTTGCCTTCGCGGATGAGCGAACTGGATTCTGCAGACGAGATTGTTTTGCAGTGCAAGACAGGGCTACGTTCCGCGCGGGCGCTGAAGCTTTTGCAGGAGGCAGGCTTTGGGAAGCTTTGGAATTTGGAAGGTGGGATCGCGGCTTGGGCGGAGCGCGTGGATCCCTCGGTGCCCAAGTACTGAAGGGAGTTCGAGCGCGTTTGCCAGTCCGACAATGGCATCTGGGGGGGACTCCCTGGATGCCACGGGGAAGGCAACGGAACCGGATTGCAATTGATGAACACGATGAAAAGGAGTCAAGACGCATGAGGATGCTTGTGACCGGCGGAGCCGGTTTTATTGGGAGTTGTTTTGTCCGCGCCGCGCTGGACTCCGATCCGGACTTGGAGTTGGTGAATGTGGATTTGCTGACCTACGCGGGCAACCCGGCCAATCTGGAGGGAGTGGAGGAGAGTTCTGGAGGACGGTACCGGTTTGTGAAGGCAGACATCGCTGACCGAGCAGCGATGGAGGCGGTGTTTGCCGAGCGCAAGGGGTGGGATTTCGTGGTGAACCTGGCTGCGGAATCGCACGTCGATCGTTCGATCGAATCCGGGGAGAGTTTTGTGCGGACGAATGTGGTGGGCACTTCCGTGCTTTTGGATTGTGCACGGCGCAGCGGGGTGGGGCGGTTTCTTCAGGTGTCCACCGACGAGGTGTACGGTTCACTGGGTGCGGAAGGCTTGTTCACCGAGAACTCGGCTCTGAAGCCGAGCTCGCCTTATTCTGCGAGCAAGGCTGGCGCGGATCTTCTGGCGCTGGCGGCGGGACACACACACGGGTTTGAGGTTCTGGTGAGCCGTTGTTCAAACAACTACGGTCCGAGGCAGTACCCGGAGAAGCTCATTCCGCTGATGATCCTCAACGCGATGCAGGGCAAGCGGTTGCCGGTTTACGGGGACGGGCTGAATGTGCGGGACTGGATCCACGTGGAGGATCATTGTTCAGCGCTTCTCGCCGTGTTGCAGAAGGGGCGACCCGGCGAGGTCTACAATATTGGGTCGGGTGGCGAGATGCGAAATATCGATGTGGTCCGGATGATTCTGCAGGAACTCGGAGCCCCTGAAAGCCTGATCGAGTATGTGCGAGACCGGCCCGGACATGACCGGAGGTACGCGATCGACGCCTCCAAGGTGCGATCTGAAACCGGGTGGGTTCCCGTGCACGGGCATCTTGAAGGAATCCGCGCCACGGTCCGCTGGTACGTCGGGAACCGGCACTGGTGGGAGCCGCTTTTGAAGCGCAACGAGGCATTTTCTTCCCAGAAACAGCCGTGAGTGGTACGCGGATTCTGGTGCTTGGAGCCGGGGGAAGGCTTGGGGCGGCGCTGGTGCGCGAATGGGGTGGGCCGGCGCGTGGCGTGGAGGGGTTGGACCGCCAAGCGCTTGACTTCTCGGATCTTGAAGCGGTCCGGAGGACGGTTTCGGAACGCGAGTTTGATGTGGTTGCAAACTGTGCGGCGTTGACGGATGTGGACAGGTGCGAGCGGGAACCGGAGCTGGGTTTTTTGGTGAACAGCAGGGCGGTGAGTGTTCTTGCCGCCGTGTGTGCGGCCAAAGGGGCGCGGTTGCTTCATGTCAGCACGGACTACGTTTTTGACGGCGAAAAAAGGGAGCCGTATGTGGAGGAGGACGAGGCCCGGCCGGTGAGCGAGTACGGGCGGTCGAAGCTGGCGGGTGAGGAAGCTGTTCTGGCCGCTTCCGGGCAGAACCTGGTGGTTCGGGTTTCTTGGGTTTTTGGTCCTGACCGTCCGAGTTTTGTGGATGGGATTTTGAGAAAGGCGCGGGAGGGCGGCGAGCTGTCGGCGGTGGCGGACAAGTTTGCGGCGCCGACCTACACTCTGGACGCGGCGCGCGGGATGCGTGCCTTGATCGAGGGGGGGGCGAGCGGGTTGGTGCATTTGTGCAACCGGGGCGGTTGCAGTTGGCGGGATTATGGGCAGTACGCGCTGGAGTGTGCCAGCGAGGCGGGGACTGTGCTCAAGCAGCGGGAAGTTCTTCCAATCCAGATGGCTGACCTGAAGGCGTTTGTTGCCAAAAGGCCCGTGTACAGTGTGATGGATCCGGGCAGGTTTGAGCGGCTAACCGGAAGCCGGATGCGGACCTGGGAGGAGTCGGTGGCGGAGTACGTTCGGGGAATGGCACGCCAGGAGTCTGGCCGGAAGTAAACCGGGTCCTCTTCGGGGGGCGGCGGGTCAGCCGTTCCAGGATCGCCATGCGGCCTCCCAGTCTCCCAGCGCGGAGTGGAGTCGGAATTGTAGGAAGGCCAGATAAGCGGGTGCGTTGGGCAGTGCGCGGACCCGTCCGAGCGTCTTGAGGGCCTCGCGAGGGCGGCCTGCCTTTTCCTGCGCAAGGAGCAGGGTGATTCCCAGGATCGGGTCGGAAGGGTTTTTAGCGAACCTCCGTTCCAGTTCGGGCAGCGGCTCCCGGGCAGGAAGATCCGGGATGGAGGGACGGGCTACATAACGGAGCGCAAGGCTGCAGGCATCCTTGAATGCGCCCTGGTCCACCATGCGCAGCGCCAGACAGCGCCAGCCATCTTTGTGGAGTTGCGGACGGTCCTGGAGGTGCTTGATCAACGTGTCCCGGCTCGGTTTTGAGCACCACCATTCAAAAAGTTTTTTACGCTGCTCGGAGGAGAAGGTGGCAAAGTCCGGGTCCGTTTCAAGAAGGATCCCGGTTTCCTGCTCCCATTCGGCAGTGGAGGCGCTTTGGAGATAGACCATAAGCAGGGAGCGGTCAGCGTCCGCCAGCGGACGCAAACGCAGGCGCTGTTCAGTACGCGGACCGACAGCGCCAAGGCAGGATCTAAAAACCTCGTCCCGTGGAATTGTGGATTTGGAGGCGCGGCGAAGCGCCTCCTCAAGTGCATCGATGGCCTCCTGCTGCTGGCCGGCTGCCTGCCAGAGGCTGCCCTCCTCCAGACAGATCGCGACCAAGTACGGGTGGAGCTGGCGGGCAGCGGCAAATCCAGCCCGGGCTGTTTGGATGTCCGGTTCGGGAAACTGAACCGAGGCTGCGGCTTTGAGAAAATGCAGCCTCCAGTTCAGGGGCGAGATTTGGAGTGCCTTGCTCGAGAGGTCCACAATTTGTTCGAAGTCGTCCTGCGCGGACGCCGCGTCGATGCGTTTTTGCAGGCGGGCAAGCCTCTGGGAGGGGAGGGCCCAAGGCAGGGAGTCGGGGGACTGGTCGGCAGATGGGCGCGAGGCGGAAACCGATTCCGCCGAGACGAGTGCGCCGAGCAGAAGGAGCCCGAGGCCACCCAGTCGCCAGATTCCGGGTGAACCGGCAACCCGCTCTTTCTCGGGATTTGCGGCCAGGCTCAGGAGCAGGAGTGCGGGAACCACGGAACCGAGTCTGTGTCCCGGGACGTCTAACGCGCTGTGAAGGAGGAAGGCGGCGCAGGCCACCGCGAGAGTGACGCGCAGTCTACGGTCGGAGCCGTTGGGAAAAGGCAAAGAACGTCCCAGCCACCATGCTGCAGATGCCAGGAGGAGAAGAGCCACGGGCCATCCCAGTTCGCCCGCCGCCCATAGCCAGTCACTCTCAGGGTGAATGGCCACGTTCTGGCCGGCCGAGAGACGTCGCACCGGGCCAAAAAGTGCTGAAAAATTGCCTGCACCGCACCCGAGGAAGGGGTGGAGTGAGGAAAAGGACAGGGCATCGATTTGGAGGGCGGTCCGCAGGTCGTCAGAGAACTCCGTTTTGGACTGAATCCGGTGCAACAACTTTCCCCCGAACAGGAAAAACGCTGTGAGGAGAAAAAATCCGCACGCCGCTGCAACTGCTGCTGTTTTCCGGTTTTGGGTGGAAAAGCAGTGCCAAACGGTGACTGCAAGAACGCCGAGGAAGAGGAGTGCGATTCCAGCCCGGGAGTTCAGGCGGATCAGGGAGGCGAGCAGCACGGGGAGCAGGAGCAGCCATGCCCAGTTTTTTGGGGAAACGGGAGAGTCCTGGGAGGATGGGAGAGCCCGCAGGGCAAGGCCAAAGGCCAGGATGGCAGCCATGGACAGGACGTTGGCGGATTGGTTTCGGTTCGGGAAAAACCCAAAAACATCGGTCGGCCAGAATGGCAGATGAATCCTGCTGGAATGGGCAGCGAGTGCGAGAATCGACAGGAGAGTCATTCCAAGCACGAGCCCACCCGTTGCGTTGGCCCTTTCCCTGTTAGTCCAGGGGTGCGTGGAGAGGTAGAGGCTCCAGAGCAGCGCTGAGCCGAACAGGAGGAGGGATTCCAAGGTCAGCCACGGCTGCGGGGAGCGGGTGCGTGGCATTGGGATGCCCAGAGTGGAGAGGAGGTGTGTCTCCGGAAGTGGGGGCGTAGGAAGATACGCGGACAGGGCGCAAGTCCATGCCAACCCGCCCGCTACCAGCAGGAACCGGGGCGGGTTCTGGAGCGGGGGAGCCAGCAGAAGAGATAATCCCATTAGCACCCAAAGGATACCGATGGCTCCGGGCGAAGTGGAGCCCCCCATGGCCGGGGCCAGTAGGGAGACGGCGACGATCCAGAGAATCCTTGGCGTGGGTGGAAGGTGCATCAGGGTGTGGGAAAGCAGGAGGCGCGGCGGTCTGTGCGGTTGTTCGGGGGAAAGCCGTCGACAACAGGGAACGATTCTGTTAGAGAACAAGAGAACTCATAGGAGGCTCCCCAGCTATGGCGAAACAAATAAAATCCACTTCGTCCTCTCTTCCTCTCCGATATTTCCCCCGGATTTGTTCCATGTTCATGGCCGGTTTGGTGGCGGGTTGGGTGGGAGCTTTTGGGGGTGTGCCAGATGCGCGGGCTGACGATCCGCCGACTCTGGAAGAGTACCTCAACGGCCGGATGGTGGACCTCACAAATCCTTCTTCCGCCTCCTCGCTCATTGGGGCATTCCGGGCAACTGCAGGAATGCCAACGACTCTGAATCTGAAGCGGAGTTTGACCATAGACGGCACCGGCAAAGTGGACGCGGACGGGAAACCTGTGGTGGTGTTGAACCTGATGGATTTGACGCTTGCCCGGGATGTTGTGCTTACGCTCAGGAGCAGGACGCCCGGTACGAAGTTCGTGATCAACGTGAGGCGGAACTTCGCTCTGAACAACGCCAAGATCGTGCTGAATGGTGTTTCCCAGGAGGACGTGGTGTATAATTTTCTCGGGGCGGGAGCGCCCCGGCTGACAGGGGCTTCAAAGCTTTCGGGGCGGATGTTGTCCATGGTGAACACCAACGTCAGCGGTTTCGGGTTGATCGTAGGCAAACCGATTGGCGGTGGAGTGAATCTGACGGGCAACGGGACCAAGACGGACGCTCCTCTTGTGAGCCGGTAGGCTCAGGCAGTTTCCATCCAGACCGTGATCCCATCCATGGGAGCGCTCATAGCACTCAATGAGGCCGCATCCTCTCGAGTGAATCCCTCCGGAGGAGATCACCTGATCCCGGAATGCGCATTTTGATTCTCAACCAGTACGGCGCTTCGGATGACGCGCCCACGGGCAAACTTTTTGGGGAGGTTGCGGAGGACTGGACCAAGGCCGGGCACGAGTGCGAGTTTGTGTCAGCGGAACGGGGCTACCGAGACCGTTGCGGGGGACGTTGGGGAAGGGAGTTCTGTTCCCTAGCCTCCCTCCTGTGGGGAGGAGTGTCCGCCAAGCGGGCGGACCTGATCCTCGCCGGCAGTTCTCCTCCCTGTGTCCTGGTGGTTGCAGCGCTGGCGGCAGCTTGGCACGGAGCGGTTCTTGTGCACTGGGCCATGGATTTGTACCCGGAGCTTGGGAGCAGGCTGGCAGGCAGGGCGGCTCGGGCTTGCGCGGGAGTCTTGCAGGGATGGATGCGGAGCGCGTATGCCCGCTGTCAGACCGTGGTGACTCTGGACGGGGATATGGTCCGGGTCTTGGAAGGGTACGGAGTTTCGGCGAGAGTGATCCGTCCTTGGGTGTGCGGGGCGCATTTCGGGAGGGGGAGTAGTGTCGAGTCGGTTCCGGACGGGGCCGGTGAGCGGCCGTTTTTCCGGTGGGCATATTCTGGGAATTTGGGGCGTGCGCATGAGTGGCGGACTCTTCTAGAGGCGCAGGCATTGTTGGAGGCTCGAGGGGTTGAGGCGGAACTGGTGTTCCAAGGGGGGGGGGCTGCATGGAAACCTGCCAGCGAGTATGCGAGCCGACTGGGGCTTCGCCGGTGCCGCTGGATGCCATATGTGCCTGAGGCCGAACTGGTACCGCGCCTGCTGGGGAACGACTGCCTTGTGGCCACCCAGTTGCCAGAGGCCAGAGGGTGCCTTTGGCCAAGCAAACTTGCCCTTTTTCTCGGAATGCCGCGTCCCGTTCTTTGGGTGGGGCCGTCTGGGGGCGCTGTTGCCAAGTTTCTCGAGGGTAAGGAGGGGGTGGGGTGTTATGCGTGCGGGGATATCGAAGGGGTTGCCGACTGGGTGGAGAGGAGGATGGCGCTGGGAAGTCATGTGGCGCCGGTTCTGGACATGGGGGAGGAGCGGAGCCGAGGGCTGGAGGGCTGGAGGGCGATCCTAGACCAGGTCACCGGGGGGGCTGGATGAATGGGATGCTGAAAACAGGGGTGCTGGACCCGTGTGCCACCACTGCGGGGGAAGGGCGGGGGTGGGCGTCCGAGAAGAGGGCTTGTGTGCTTCTGGTTCTGTTGGATTTTTTGGCGAGCGGCCTTTCGGTTCTGGCGGCCTTTTGGTTGCTGCCGCACAGTGAACCGGATCAGGCGCTTCTGGTTCTGAGCCCAGTCCTTCTGATGGGGAGTTTGTATGTGGTGGGAGGGTACGACGTGCGGACAGACTTCAGGCGTCTGGATTACTTCAGTGAACACCTCATTGCGGTGGCTGGTGCTGGGGCTGTCCTGACGCTGTCTACGTACTTGGTTTCCAGTTACCATGAGATCGCGAAACCGAGCCGTCTATTTATCCCGGTGTTGGCATTGGTGTTTCTGGGGGTCACACTGACTGTTCGGCGCCGTATGGGGGCGGTTTGGAGGCGGAATAGAGGGTCCGAATGGATCTTGGTGTTGGGTTCTGGCGAGAGGGCGCAACGGTTCAAGGAGGATTACGAGAGGGCAGGCTTGGAGTGGCACCTGAGGTTTGCCTCGCCGGCTCTGGGCGTGGAACCGGGGGAGGGAAAAGGGCCGCGGGGCGGGGAGGGAGATGTGCGGGAAGTGTTGGAGTCCGGAGGTGACGGCTGCAGAATGGTGGTTTTGGCGTGTCGGATGGAGGAACTGGAGCCGGCATTGGTGGAGCGGTTGGCTGAGTTGCACTGCGGCCAGACGCCGGTGCTGACGGTTCCTGCGTTTTACGAGGAACAGTGGAGGAGGGTGGAAATTGGGGGGGTGGAACCGGAATGGCTGTTTGAGTGCGAGTTCCGGTTGGCGCAGGGGGCTCCGTTCAGCCAGTTGAAACGGATTTTTGATATTGTTTTTTCACTGGGCGCACTGGTGGTTCTGGCGCCCGTCCTCTTGATTCTGGGGATTTTGGTGGCTTTGGACAGCCCGGGCGGGGCGTTGTTCCGGCAGGAGCGGACGGGGCTTAGAGGGCGGCCGTTCACCGTGTACAAGTTTCGGACAATGGTGGTTGGTGGGGGGGACGTTTACACGCGGCGCGGGGATCCGCGTGTGACGCGGGTGGGCCGTTGGCTGAGGGAGACCCGGTTGGACGAGTTGCCGCAGCTCTGGAATGTGCTGCGGGGTGAGATGAGTCTGATCGGGCCGCGCGCGGAGTGGGTACGATGCGTGGAGGATTATGCGAAGACGATTCCACACTACCACCTGCGGCATCTTGTGCGGCCGGGCATTACCGGCTGGGCCCAGGTCAACTACGGCTACGGAGAGGGCCGGGAGGATGCGGTGGCGAAATTCCAGTATGACCTCTATTACTTGAGGTATTTCTCACTGAAACTGGATCTGAGTATTTTGGTGAAAACGGTGTACACCATGCTGGCGAGGCGGGGTAGGTAATTGGAGGCGGTTGAACTTATCGCTGGACCTGCCGCGTTCGTGAGGTTTGAGGTTGGGGGTGATCAAGTCGGAAAAAGCCGGGGGAATGGAGAGAAGGATCCTGATCCTGACGGGGAACCATTTGTGTAACAACCCCCGGGTGTTAAAGGAGGCCCAATTGCTGGCTGAGGCCGGAGCGGAGGTGGTCGTGCTTGGGGGGTGGACGGACCCCGTGCTGGCTGAAAGGGACCGGCGGTTGCTGCTGGGAAAACCGTGGCGATACGTGCCCGTGGTGGACTGGACCCGTGAGGATTTTTCGGGTCGGTTGGCCCGCTGTTGGGGCCGGGTGCGCCGCCGGTTGGGGGTATGTTTGTACCGGTGGTTTGGGATTCCGAGCGGTTGGCAACTTGGATACGCGGGGCCTGAGCTTTTGGAGTCAGGAAGGAAAATGGGGGCCGTGCTGGTGATTGCGCATTCCGAGCAGAGCCTCTGGGCGGCCCGGAAACTGGCCGGTCCGGCCGGGAAGCGGGTGGTGGTAGGGGTGGATTTTGAGGACTGGTTTTCCGAGGATCTCTCCGTGGATGCCCGTCGGGAGCGGCCGGTGGGGATGCTGTGGCGGTTGGAGCACTGGGCAATGGAACACGCGGTGTACTGCACCTGCCCTTCGGAGGCCATGGCAGAGGCCATGGCACGGAAGGCCGGAGGCAGGCGTCCTTCGGTCGTTTACAACGCTTTTCCGTGGGGGGATCGAAGCCGGATTGGCGAAAAGTTCCAGGATCGGGTGGATTTTTCGCGGGTGTCGGTTCACTGGTTTTCGCAGACTCTGGGTCCGGGTCGGGGGCTGGAGGATTTGTTCGAGGCAATACCGCTGGTGGAACACGACATGGAGGTGCATCTCAGGGGCGTGGAGAGCCCCGGGGCGCGCGATTGGATTGCGCAGCGGGTGCCAAAAAATAGCCGGGTGCAGGTGTTTGTGCACGCCGCGGTGGAGCCCGGCGAGTTGCTGGACCGGATCTCGGAGCACGACATCGGGTTGGCGAGCGAGTGCCGGGAACCTGCCAGCCGGGATCTGACGGTGACGAACAAGATTTTGCACTATCTCCTCGGCGGACTGGCGGTGGTTGCCAGTGACACCTCCGGCCAGAAGGAGGTGGCGGAAAAGGCAGCGGGTGCGGTGCGATTGTACAGGGCCGGGGACCCACATTCGCTCGCGGCTGTCTTGAATGAGTTGGCGTCTTCCATCGAAGGACTGGAGGAGGTGCGCAAGGCGTCCGTGCGCGCCGCCCACGCGTTTTTCTGCTGGGAGCGGGTTTCGCAAGTGCTGCTGGACCAGGTGGCCAAGGCGTTGAATGAGGCCCGTATCCGGCGCGGGGAACCGGCGCCCGGGTTGCCTGCCTCGGATCCGAAATCGGGCCAGGAGCAGGGTGCCGCCTATGACTTGGAGCCCTCGATGGAGGTCTCAGTGGAAGTGTCGGATCCGGTCGGGAGCGCAGGCGCTGGGAACCAAGCCGGGAACAAAACGGAGGCGAAGGTTGTGGAGGCTGCGTTTGAGGAAATGCTCGAAGCCGAGTTAAAAAGCTCCGGTCCCCCAAGGGAGTCGGGTTTTGGGGATGGGGAGGACGAGAAAGCGCCTGCGGAGGAGGAGCAACTCGGGTGCGATCTGCCCGGGTGGGGGGCGCGCGTTTGGAGGCGGATGGTTTATCCGGGTTTGAACCTCCATGTCCGGGTGTGCGGCGGGCTGAGCCGGTACTGGAAACGGGGTCGGCGAAGAGTGCTGGATGCGAGTGGAGGCGGTGGGTATTTTGGCTGGATCAGCCAACGGACGGGGGCTGAAGTGGTATCTCTGCGGTACTCCATGCGCGACTTGGAGGTGGAACGCCGTTTTTACGGGGGAACCTTGGGGATTTCGGAGAAGCGGATGCGGTTTGAGCGGCTGTCCCCGGAGGGTTTAGAGGAGGAGGGTCGCGTTTTTGACGAGGTGATCTGTTTTTTTGGCTTGGAGCGGTGTGCCCGGGATCGGGAAGTGATGGAGGGCTTTTACCGGGTCCTGAAGCCGGGTGGTTTGCTGCATGTGTGTGTGGCCAATCGCGCGCATCCCAAGCACCGGGAGGAGAACGATTCGGGGCTGTGGCCGCTGGGTTCGGAACGGTGTCGGCCCGGGTACCTGGAGCCTGAACTGCGGCGGTTGGTCAGTACGGCCGGGTTCAATCTCGAGTTTCTGGAGGGGGTCGGTTCACCGTGGGTGGATCGCTGGGCAGGTGTCGTGGCATGGACGGGCCGCTGGTTTGGGGGACTGGCTGCTTGGGGAACGCTTTTTGTGGCGCGTGGCATGGCGGCTTGGAGTGGGCGGAACCCATTGCGGCCCTATGCGTACTATGCCAAGGCGGCAAAACCGGCGATCCGCGGTTGAAACAATTGGGGGAAAACAACCGTGGAAAAGTTGGGGAAAAATGTGGAGGGGCGTGAGATTCCCATGGGGGTCCGCAGGGTCTTGCTTGTAACGGCTTCTTTTGTGCCGGTGTTCCTGGCGGACATGCAGCGTGCGAGGATGCTGGCTGCAAGTTTGCCCGGGGTCGGGTGTGAAGTGGAGGTCTTGACGGTCTCGCGCGGGTTTTACCCGGAGGAGGCGATGGATCCAGATGGGGCGAGATTGGAGGTGTATGGAGTGCAGGTGCACGAGGTGGAACCGGAATGGGAGCGGGGATTTCGTCTGTTGGGGGTGGGATCCGTGGGATGGCGGGCGTTCTGGCCTGTCTACCGCGAGGGAATCCGCCTTCTGGAGTCGGGCCGTTTCGATTTGGTTTATATTTCAACGGCGCAGTTTGCGTTTTTCTGTCTGGGCAGGCTGTGGAATGAGCGCACAGGGATTCCGTACGTGCTGGATGTGCATGACCCGTGGGTCAAGCCGCGTGGGGCTCAGGTCAACACCCGGCACCGCTGGAAGCACGCGGTGCAGATGATTCTGGCCGGGCCTCTGGAGGCGTACGCATTTCGTCGGGCAGCGGGCGTGGTGGCCGTTTCACCGGAGTATCTGGACCGCTTAAAGCGGCGCCTTGGCGGGATGCGGTGTTTTGAGGCAGGCCGTGCCCGGGTGATTCCCTTCGGCGTGCTTCCATCCGATGTGGAGCTTGGCCGGGAACTGGCGTCGCAGCGGGGATCGCAGTGGGGTTCGAAAGGGGCTGTGGTGGTGTACACGGGAGCCGGGGGTGGGATCATGGCGTTGGCGTTCGAGAGGATCTGCCGTGCATGGGCGGAACTCAGGCGGCATACTTCGGATTGCAATGTGGCGCTGAAGCTGTACGGGACCCAGGGAGGTTGGCGGGAGGGGGATCCGAAACTTCTTGAAGAGATCGCGGTCCGGCATGGGCTGGGGGACCTTGTGGCCGAGTACCCGCGTCGGATTGGATACGTGAAGACTCTGGAACTGGTGGCTGCGGCGGATGGGTTGATGGTTTTTGGGGTGGAGGATCCCGGGTATATGCCGTCCAAACTTTTCCCGTACGGATGGACAGGGAAACCGCTGCTGGCCTGCCTGCATGCGGACTCGGAGGCGGCGGAGTGTTTCCGGCGCTGGCCGGATCTGGGGCAGTTGCTGACATTTCCCGGGGACGGAGAGGGGGATGTTGAGAGGGTTCGGGAGTTTTTTGGGCGGGTGCACTCTGGGCGGAGGGAGGAAAGAAGCTGGATTTTGGAGGAGCACGGTTCTGAGGCGATGGCGCGGGCGCATCGGGAGTTGTTTGAGGAGTGTGTGCGGGGGGGGGCGGGATGAGTGTTTTGTTTGGGCATCCGACGGGAAACCCGAATTCGCACCATGCGGCTTTGGCTTACTGGGAAGCGGGAGGGTTGGAGGCCTTCTGCGTCCCATGGGTACCGAGGCGTTGGGAGCTTGATTTTTTGAAGCGGGTGCCTGGGCTGCGTGGAGTTACAGAGCGGTTGGAACGCCGGAGTTCTCCGGAGTTGTTGGAGTTGCCGCTGGTGGAGGGGCGTCTTGGGGAATGGTGGCGGATGTCGAGGCGGTTGGCGGGGGTGGGGGCGGCTGGGGTTGCTGAGGAGGCGAATCTTTGGCTGATGAAAACGCTGCGCCGGGAATGTGCCCGGAGCGAAGTCCATGCGGTGCACTCCTATGAGGACTGCGCGCTTCTGGCATTTGAGGAGGCGCGCAAACTGGGGAAGGCCTGCATTTATGAGTTGCCGATCGCGTTCCATCGCGAGTGGGAGGAGCGGCGGTTACGTTTGGAGCGGAGGTTTTCGGATTGGCTGGATGCATCTTCTGTTGGGAGCCAGAGAAGTGGTGCGTCTTCCGAGCAAAAGGATTTGGAGCTTGAGCATGCGGATCTGGTGCTTGCGCCGAGCGGTTTTGTGCGCAAGAGCGTGGAGCGCTTTTCAGATCGGGAAGTGGCGGTGGTGCCTTACGGGGTGGATCTTGATTTCTGGAGTTGTGGGGAACCGCGTTTGGATGAGGAGACCGGCCCGTTGCGGTTTGTTTACGCGGGCCACGCCTCAGTTCGGAAGGGGGTGCCGTTGATGCTTGAAGCGTGGCGGTTGGCGGATTTGAAGCGGGCCGAATTGGAGATGGTGGGGCCTTGGCAGTTGAACCAGCGAACGCGGAGAGATCTCCCCTCCAGTGTGGTTTGGACGGGGCCGGTTTCCCGTTCGGCCTTGAGGGAACGGTTCAGGAATGCGGACGTCTTTGTGTTTCCATCTTGTTTTGAGGGGTTCGGTTTGGTGATTTTGGAAGCGATGGCATCGGGTTTGCCTGTGATTGCAACTGATGCGACGGCTGCCCCCGAGATTGTGGATCCAGACTGCGGTTTGGTGATTCCGAGCGAAAGCGTGGATGCTTTGGTTGCTGCATTTCAGTGGGTTGCTGAACGGCGCGGTTCGCTGCGTGCGATGGGCACTGCGGCGCGGGTGCGGGCCTCGCAATTTGGCTGGGACCGTTACAGGGAGGCGTTGACGGATGCCGTCACGCGGCTGGGATGAGCCGGGTTTTTCGGATTGCGGTGGTGGTGTCGCACCCGGTGCAGTACTATGTGCCGCTCTACCGGCGTCTGGCAATGAGGCCGGATATTGAATTGCGGGTGTTTTACACATGGCACTCCGGGGCGGGGCCGGTGCGGGACGCCGGTTTTGGCCGGGACGTGGAATGGGACATCCCGTTGCGGACAGGTTACAACTGGGAGTTGGTGGAGAACGTGGCGCGGGATCCTGGAACGCATCATTTCTTTGGCCTGATCAATCCTGAGTTGGTGCGGCAGGTGCTCTTGTGGGGGCCGGACATGGTGCATTTGACGGGGTACAACTTCTGGTCGCATTTGACGGGGATGATCGGATTCACGCGTGCGGGCGTCCCTCTTTTGTTCCGTGGGGACTCGCATTTGCTGGATGAGGAGCCGAAGTGGCGGCAGATGCTAAAGCGGGCGGTGCTCGGAGCCGTGTACGGGTTGCCCTCGGTTTTTTTGAGTGTGGGGAAGGCAAACCGGGAGTACTGGCGGAAGTTTGGGGTGCCAGAGGATCGGATTTGTTTCTGCCCGCATAGTGTGGAGGTGGAGAGGTTTTTGGAGCCAGACGCGATTTATGAGCGTGATGCGAGGCAGTGGCGGAGGCAGTTGGGGATTTCCGAGGACGATTTGGTTTTGCTGTTCGCGGGAAAGTTGATGGCCAGGAAAAGACCGTTGGAACTGATGCGGGCAGTGCGCGATTTGGAGGGGGTGGTTCTGGTCATGGTCGGGGAGGGAGAACTTGAGGCCACGGTCCGAGCTGAAATGGAGAATTGTCCGGCCCGATACCGGTGGTTGCCGTTTCAGAATCAGAGCCGGATGCCGGTGGTCTACCGGTTGGGGGATGTGATGGTTTTGCCCAGTTCTCACGGGGAGACCTGGGGGCTTGCAGTCAATGAGGCGCAGGCCTGTGGACGGCCAGTGCTGGTCAGTGACGCCGTAGGGTGCGCTCAAGACTTGGTGGTGGAAGGCGTAACAGGTGTGGTGTTTGAAAGAGAAAACTGGGTGCAACTCCGGAGCCGTGTGGAGGAACTGCGGGCGGGGAGATGGGTTTGGGACCGGGCTGAGATTCGGTGGCGTGCAAAATCGTACTCGATCGAGGCCACAGAAGAGGCTTTGATGGAAGCGGTAAGGAAGGTGAGGCCCCCCGAGTGACACCAAAAAACCTGATCTGGCTGACATTCCCGCTAGTGCTCTGGATGAACCGTTCGGGGCCGTTCCTGAGGTATTCGCTCTTGGAGATGGCGGTGTGCCTTGGGATTGGGTGGGCGAGTGTGCGGCCTGTGTTGCGCTGGCTTCGTCAGGGCATGCAAACGGTCCCCGCGTTTGAGAGCTACAGCCTGATGCATTTCCCGTACTATTTCATGCCGTACATGGCGGGGCGCGCTGAGTTTCTGCTCTACCCGGAGTCGGTCCGGTTGCGCGTGGGTTGCATGGTTGTGTTATACCTTTTGGTCGCTGACTGGGTCTTTCTGAGGGTTGTGCGGCGGTGGGGTGCGAGACCGGCGGCTTCTGGGAGTTGGTTTCTGAGGGAGGTCAAAGGGGTGAGAGATGGGCGTGCGCTCTGGTGGGCGTTCTGGTTCTGGTGTGTCATCAGTGTTCTGATGGTTCTGGGTTGGATGCCCAACGTGGGAGGCGCGGCGAACATGGTCCGTTCGATGCAGTCGGTGTGCGGATCTGCAGGCAGTTTTTTTCTTTCGCTACGGCTGGGAGCGGGTCAGTTGCGGCCGATGGAGCGTTTGATGTTCAACGTTTTGCTCGTTGTGGGTGTCCTGTCCTCGCTCGGCACGGGGTTTTTAGTCGGGGGCACGATGATGATTCTTACCGCGGTATTGGGTTACACGATGGGATCCGGGCGGGTCCCGGTGTGGGCGCTGGCGGGGAGCATCGCTTTTCTGAGTTTCCTGCACCAGGGCAAGTCGCAGATGCGCGAGAGGTTTTGGGATGCGGGCAAGAACTACAGTGAGCGGCAGTACAATCCGTTTGAGGTGTACGGTTACTGGATGGGGGCGTCTTACCGGACACTGACCCAGAGCGTTGTGGATAGCCAGGGGGAGGGCTTTGTGGAGCGTGCTTCGCTTTTGCGGATGTTAATGATTGTGGGTGCGGAGGCGCCTGAATTCCGGCCGTATCTGAAGGGAAAGACGTACCTCCAGATTCCGCAGTTGTTTGTTCCGCGAGTTTTGTGGCCGCAGAAGCCTCGGGCGAGTTTGCCGATGGACACGCTGGGGATTTATTTTGGGGTTCACACGCAGGAAAGTGCGGACTCAACGGCGATTGGTTTTGGCCATGTGGCTGAGGCATGGGCGAATTTTGGGTGGGTGGGAGTGGTTCTGGCTGGCGGTGGATATGCGCTGTTGATGTCAGCGCCTGCGGTGCTGAGTCTGCGTTCGAGGCAGGAGCAGGCGGGTTACCTCCTGGGGGTGGTGCTGTTGGGGCAGAGTTTGGATTTGGAGAATGCAGTGGGCACGGCATTGACCGCGGTTTTCCAAAAGCTGTTGCTCGCGGCGGTGGTGGTACATTTCTTTTCCAGACGGGCAGGCATGGAGCCCTCGGTGAAGGCCGGGCCGGAAGCTGCGGGAACCATTTCAGTATGAGAACCGTTGTTTTTCGAACAGGAAGCCTTGGGGACACCGTGTGTGCAGTCCCGGCTTTCCGGGCGCTGAGGCGTCAGTTTGAGGGGGACGAGTTGGTGCTGCTCCATGACAGCCCTTGGCGGGGTCGGGTGAGTGCAGCTGAAGTGGTTCGCGGTCTTGGGGTGTTTGACCGTCTGGTGGGATACCGGTCTGGCAGGGGCTGGGTTTCGCGCGTGGATCTTGCGTTGCGTGTGCGCGAACTGAAGCCTGACCGCGTTGTTTGTCTGCCCCAGCGAATGGAGCAGTGGCAGAGTCTGCTCCGGAAGAAGAGGTTTTTGGAGATTCTTGGGGTTCGCGAAGTGCTTGGTTTTTCAGATCCCAGACAGATCAACGGGGCCGGTTTGACCGAATCCCGGAGATTGCTGGCCTTGCTGGCGATCGAGGGGCTGTGTTCGGAGTACCTTGGGTACGGTTTTCCGGTGAACAGTCTGGCGTCTGGCAGGGTGTCGGAGTGGATGGCAGTGCGACGGCAGGATCGGCGTGTGGTGGTTTTTTGCGGTGGGGGCAAAACTCCTTCGCAGCGGTGGAGTTTGAACCGGTACGGGGAGTTGCTTCGGGAGTTGGTGGAGCGTCACGGGGTGTTCGTGGTGGGGGTGGGGACCGCGCGGGAAAGGGAACAGGCGGTTCCGGAGGTGCTCGAGCGAGTGCCAGGCATGGAGTGGATGCCGGCAGGATGGAGCGTCTTGGAGATGCTGGAGTTGATGCGGGGTGCGGATTTGTACGTGGGCAACGACACCGGACCCATGCACGTTGCCGCAGCCATGGGGTGTCCGGTGTTTGCGGTGGTCAGTGCGCGCAATGTGCCGGGAGCGTGGGATCCAGACGTGGAGCCCCGGTGCGTGCTCCGGTTACAGATGGAGTGCGAGGGATGTTTTCTTGAGGAATGCCGGTTTCCTGGGCAGCCCTGTCTGGACGGAATTGGGCTGGAGTATGCCCGGCATGAGTTGCAGGGGTTTGTGGAGGGGCGGAGCCTGCTTGGACCTGGAGAGGGGCGGGGCGGGGTCTGGGGACGGAGGAAGGAGGCGGGCTGCTAACCATGTGCGGGATTGGTGGCATCCTTTTTGGAAAGGCTCGGGTGGAGAATGCGGTGGATCGTGCGCACCGGATGCAGAAGGTGTTGCGTCCGCGGGGGCCGGATGCAGAGGGGTTTGAGGAGTTGAAATGCGGGGTGCTGGTGCACACCCGTCTTGCAGTTCAGGACTTGAGCGTTGCGGGGGCGCAGCCGATGGGGAGCGGACGGTGGCGGATTGTGTTCAATGGAGAGGTCTACAATTTCCGCTCGCTCCGCAGGGAGTTGGAGCGGACCGGGGTCCGTTTTGAATCGGAGAGCGACACGGAGGTGGTGTTGCGTATTTTTGAGTCCGAAGGCGTTGCGGGGCTGAGGCGGTTGCGGGGGATGTATGCGTTTGCGGCATTGGAGGTGGGAACGGGGCGTTGTTATCTGGTGCGCGACCCGCTGGGGATCAAGCCGCTGTACTATGCGGTGGCCGGCGGTGCGCTGGTTTTTGCTTCGGAGTTGAAGGCGGTAATGGCGTCGGGATTGGTGGAGCCGCGTGCGGATCCCGACGGGGTATGCGGTTTTTTTCTGGCGGGTTCGGTGCCTGAGCCATCGACGTTGGTGGAAGGGGTGAGGATGTTGCGGGCCGGGCACTGGTTGAAGTGGGAGTGCGGCGGGGTGGAGGAGGTCAGCCACTGGAGGTTGGAGGTGGAGGAGTCGGATGTGGGTTGGGGAGCGGCCGTGGAGCGGGCGCGTGGTGCGCTCCGGGAGACTGTGGAGCGGCATTTGGTGAGCGATGTTCAGCCGGGGTTGTTTTTGAGCGGGGGCCTGGATTCGGCGGCGGTGCTGGCAATGGTGCATGGGCTGGGGGGGCGTGGAATGCGGACATTTTCGATGCGTTTTTCTGAGGAGGGGTACGACGAGGGGGGACTTGCGCTGAAGAGCGCGCAGCGTTTTGGAGCGGAGCATTCCGAGTGGGAGATTAGCCCTGCCGAGGCGCTGGAAATGTTTGAGGAATACATGGGCGTGATGGACCAGCCCACGATTGACGGGTTTAACACCTTTGTGGTGAGCCGGTTTGCGCGGCGAAGCGGCGTGAAGGTGGCGCTTTCAGGGATTGGCGGGGACGAGGTGTTCGGGGGGTATCCCTCATTCAAGTGGGTTCCTTTCCTTGTGCGGACAGGCCTGTGGGCCAGTCGCAGCGCTGGGCTGGGGAGATGGATGGGAGGACAACTCCGCCGGAGGGGCGGAGGGCGGTGGGCGCGGCAGGGGGAGTTTCTTTGCGGAAAACCCAGTCTGGAGCGGGCGTACGGGGCGTTCCGCGGGATTTTTCTGCAATCCGAGGCTTTGGATTGGACCCGTCGACTGTGTGGAGGGCGTCTGGGGGCGGTTTTTGGGGATGACTCCTGGATGTTGGAGAGGCAGGTGGGCCCTGTGGATGTGGGCCGGATGGAGGTGGAACGGTATCTGCGCAACCAATTGCTGAGGGACAGCGATGTTTTCAGCATGGCCTCCGGCGTGGAATTGCGGACGCCTCTGGTGGACCGGACATTCATGGAGGCGCTTGCAGCGATTCCTGCCCGCTGGCGGTTTGCGCCAAAGAAGAGGCTGCTTCAGGCGGCAGTCCCTGAAATTCCCGAGGCGGTTTTGAAGGGGGTAAAGCGGGGGTTTTCGTTTCCGTACGCTGCGTGGTTGAAGCGGGAATGGTCCGGGGTGTTTGTGGAGAGCGAGAAATACTGGAGTGGCCTCGGGTTTGGGGATGTGTCCCGCCGGAGTTGGTTCCAGCGGTGGGCGCTGGCGGTTCTGAGGGAGAAGCTGAATGGGCTGGGAGTTGTTCCCGAATTGGTGTCAGGCTCTGCCGTGTCCGCCCCGAATCCCCCATGAAGGTTCTGCATGTCATTCCCTCAATTGCCCCGGTGCACGGGGGGCCCAGTGCTGCTCTGCCGGTGATGGCAGCGGCGTTGGAGCGCGCTGGCGTGGACGTGGACGTGGTGACCACCGATGACGCAGGTCCCGGACGTCGGTTTGCAGGCATTGGATCCGGTTGGGTCGATGAGTCTTGGGGACGGTGCCGGTACTTTCCAAAGCAGACGGATTTTTACAAAGTGTCCGTGCCCATGTTGCTCTGGCTGCTGCGGCACGTCCCGGATTACGATGCGGTCCATGTGCACGGTTTGTTCTCCTTTCCGAGTACCGCTGGAGCGTTTGCGGCGCGCGTCCGCGGGGTGCGGTATTTTGTGAGGCCGCTCGGCGTTTTGAATCAGTGGGGGCTTCGCAACCGGCGGCGCTGGCTGAAGCGGGTTTCCATGGAGTTGCTGGAGTTGCCGCTTTTGGCGGGAGCCGCGGCAGTGCAGTACACCACACGTCAGGAGGAGATGGAGGCGCGTCTTTCCGGCGTTTCAGCCCGCGGGGTTGTGGTTCCCATCGGCCTTGATCTGGAGACTTACCGGCCTTGTAGAAATCCGGAAGATTTCGGATTTTTTTTTCCGCAACTCTCCGGCAGCAGGGTCGTCCTTTTTCTTTCAAGACTCGACCGGAAGAAAGGTCTTGAGGTGTTGCTTGAGGCGTTTGCCCGACTGCGGACGGGGGAACCCGATGTCCGGTTGCTGGTGGCTGGGGACGGTGAACCCGCTTATGTAGAGAGCCTCATGCGACGGGCGGAAACGCTGGGCCTCGGCGAAACCGTTTTGTGGGCAGGTTTTTTGGAAGGCGGTGCCAAGATTGCAGCGTTGCAGGGGGCGCGGGTTTACTGTCTGCCCTCGTACTCCGAGAATTTTGGGATTGCTGCAGTGGAAGCGATGGCTTGTGGGATTCCATGCGTGTTTACGCCGGGGGTTGGGATTGCGCGGGAGGCGGAGTTGGCTGGTGCGGCGTTGGTGGTTCCTGCGGAGAGCAGGCGGTTGGAGGAGGCGCTGGGGAGTTTGTTGAGGAGTCCAAGGAGGGCAATGGAGATGGGGGAGCAGGCGCGCTGGATGGTGGAGCGGGAGTACTCGATGGCTGGGATGGGGGCGGGGTTGAAGGCGATGTACTGCGGGGAAAACCTTGGGGAGGTGCCTGCGTGAATGGGTCCGGTTTTCTGGGGCGGGTCACCGCGGTGGTGTTGACCTGGGAAGAGGAGGCCAACCTTGGACGGACCCTCACCATGTTGGGGGGCATGAACCGTGTGCTGGTGATCGACAGCGGCAGCGGGGATGGTACGCGCACGGTGGCCGAGGGTTTTCCTGCGGTAGATTTTGTAGTCCGTTCCTTTGACACGTTTGAGCGCCAGTGGAATTACGCGCTGGACCTTGTAGAGACGGAATGGGTTTTGGCTTTGGACGCGGACTATGTTTTGAGTCCGGAATTGCGAGCGGAACTGGAGTCGCTCGACCCGTTTGCCGATTGGGCCGGGTACGAGGCGGGATTTGAGTACTGGCTTTGGGGGCAAAAGCTCCGGGGGAGCTTGTACCCGCCCAAGGTGATTCTTTTTCGAAAGGGAGCCGGAGTTTTTGAGCAGGACGGTCATGCCTATCGGCTGCGTTTGGAGGGCCGGCAGGGATTCCTTGCAGGCCGTGTACGGCACGATGACCGGAAACCATTGGAACGGTGGTGGAAAGCGCAGTGGCGGTACGCCGGGGAGGAAGCGGCAAAGCTGGATGGTGCTGGGTGGGGAGAATTGAGTTGGGCGGACCGGGTGCGTCGTCTGGGGTTTTTGGCCCCATGGCTGGTGTTCGGCTACACGCTGATAGGGAAGGGAATGATTTTTGGTGGAGTGGCGGGTTGGGGGTATGTGCTTCAGCGGACTCTGGCCGAAATGGTTCTGTCGTTGCGGTTGGTCGAGAGGCGTGCTGCGGGGATGGGCGGGAGGGAAACCCCACCGTGTTGAGGCTGTTATGACGACGATCCTTGGCATCAATGCGTACCATGGGGATTCAGCGGTTGCTCTGGTCCGGGATGGGGAACTGATCGCGGCCTGCGAGGAGGAGCGCTACAACCGGATCAAGCACTGGGCCGGATTCCCCGGGGAATCGGTGCGACGGTGCCTGGAGATTGCCGGGATAGGGATCGGGGACGTGGACCATGTGGCACTCTCGTTCGATCCGGGGGCAAACTTGCTCCGAAGGCTGTGGCACCTTGGAACGCATCCCGGAATTTGGGGTCGTGTCAGGGGCCGTTTGTCTCGCCAAGGCAGGGGGCTGGGTGTGTCAGGGAGACTGGCGGAGGTGTGCGGGGTGGAGCGGGTCCATGCGCGGGTCCACCGGGTGGAACATCATCGGGCGCATCTGGCCAGCGCGTTTCTGGTGAGTGGCTGGGAGGAAGCGGCTGTGCTTTCGGTGGACGGGATGGGGGACTTTACGAGCACCGTTCTCGCAGGCGGTGTTGGAAGTCGGATCCGGGAGTACGGGAGAGTGTATCACCCCCATTCGCTGGGGCTTCTCTACAATGCCGTGACTTTGTTTCTGGGGTTCCCTGCGTATGGGGACGAATACAAGGTCATGGGACTCGCCCCGTATGGTGTTCCCGAGCAGTTGGAGGTGTTCGAGCGGATGGTGCGTCCAGCGGGGAACGGCTTTGAATTGGACCTGCGTTATTTCCGGCACCATCGGGAAGGGATTGCAATGTCGTGGGACGGCGGGGTGCCTTTGGTGGAGCCGTTCCACAGCGCCCGGATGGAGCAGGAACTGGGGCCGCCGCGGCTTCCGGGCGAGCCGATCACGGTCAGGCACGAGAACATTGCCGCATCGCTGCAGGCAGTGACGGAAAAGATGCTCTTTCACGTGCTGCGTCGGCTCCACGCACTGAACCCGGTTCCGCGTCTGTGTCTGGCCGGCGGGGTGGCGATGAATTCGGTTGCGAACGGCAAGATTGTGGAAAACACGCCGTTCCGGGAGGTGTATGTGCCGGCCGGGGCTGCGGACAACGGGACGGCGATCGGTGCGGCATTTCACGTTTGGAACCGTGTGCTGGGCGGAGAACGCCGGTTCCGTCTCAGGCATGGGTACTGGGGGGACGCGGTTGGGGAGGTGGAGGTTGAAACGGCGGTGAAGAGTGCAGGGGTGCGTGGGGAGCGGTTGCCGGAGAACGAGTTGGTGGGGCGGGTGGTGGAAGCGCTGGTAGAGGGGCGCGTGGTCGGCTGGTTCCAAGGGCGGATGGAGTTTGGGGCAAGGGCGCTGGGGAACAGGTCGCTGCTTGCGGATCCGCGCCGGACCGACATGCGGGAATTGATCAACCTGCGTATCAAGTTCCGGGAGAAGTTCAGGCCGTTTGCCCCGAGTGTTTTGTCGGAACGTGCGGGGGAATGGTTTGAGGAAGTCCAGGACTCGCCCGTGATGGAAAAAGTGCTGGTGGTCAGGCCGGAGAAGCGCGGGTTGATTCCTGCGGTGGTGCACGTGGACGGGACCGGCCGGCTGCAGACGGTGGAGAAGGCGACGAACCCTCTCTACCACCGCTTGATCGAAGCGTTTGAGGAGCAGACGGGAGTGCCAATGGTGTTGAACACGTCCCTCAACGAAAACGAGCCGATTGTCCAGACGGCGGAACAGGCGATTGCTTGTTTCATGAGGACGGAAATGGATGTGCTGGTGATTGGCCGTTGGTGGATGGAGCGCGGTCGCGTGGGCATGGTTTGACGGGGGAACCCGTTTTTGTGAGGATTGCGGGTGTCATGGACGTGACCGTCATTGTCTGCACGCACAATCCGAGGAAAGACTACCTCGAGCGGGTGATGCAGGGGTTGAAGGATCAAAGTCTGGAACGTGGGCGTTGGGAGTTGTTGGTGGTGGACAACGCATCCAAGGAACCTGTCTGCGAGAGGCTGAACCTCGACTGGCATCCTGGGGGGAGATGTGTCCGGGAGGAACGTCTGGGGTTGACCGAAGCCCGTTTGCGCGGGATCCGGGAGTCCCGCGGGGAGTTGTTGGTTTTCGTGGACGACGACAACGTCCTTGGGCCGGGATACCTTGAGACGGCGTTGCATCTGGGAAAAGACTGGACACGGATTGGCGTGTACGGGGGAGGCATTCGTCCAGAGTTTGAGCATGCGCCACCGGAGCGAGTCCGGCCCTACCTCGGGCATCTTGCTCTGAGAGAGGTGGAAAAGCCAAGGTGGTCCAATCTCCCCACGGCTTCGGATTCTGAGCCTTGGGGGGCCGGGTTGTGCATCCGGAGAAGGGTTGCGGAAGCGTATGTGGCCTACAGTCTCGAGAAACCAAACCGGCTGAGTGACCGTCGCGGCACGCAACTCGACAGCGGTGGCGACACGGAAATCTGCATGGTGGCGCTTGGTGCGGGTTGGGGGATGGGTGTTTTTCCGGAATTGCAGATCACGCACCTGATCCCGGCCTGCCGCTTGGAGGAGTCATACCTTCTCCGGTTGGTGGAAGGATTGGAGTTTTCTTGGGCCCTGATCGGACATCGTTTCCGAGGGACGCACCTGCGCAGCGGATGGACCGTGGGCGGGTTGCTCCGTTTTTTGCGGGACTGGATCGGAAGCTCCGGTTTGGAAAGAAAAATGTGCTTGGCCCGGTTCCGTGGGAGAGAGCGGGCATGTCGCGAGTTGGCGCGGGCTAGGGATTTTAGTCTTTGAGCCAAAAACCGTATGGGGATTCGGATGATTCAGAGAGATTCGGAGAGGGTGGGGATCTGGGGGCCGGGGGAAGGTGGGCGCAGGCGTGATTGCATGGGTTTGACAGGCAACAAGTGCATTTGAGGAAAGCGCATGGGACTGAATCTTTTCTACCGAGAGCCTGACCCGGACCGCTGGATAAAGTGGGACCGGTATCCCAGGAGCCTGGTTCGCCGTTGGATTCGCGGGCCGCGCCGGATTGGCGGGCAGGAACGGGTGTGGATGAATCTGAAGGCAGGCTTGCGTAGACTCGGAGTGGACTTTCGGGAGAACGATTTTCGGCATGCACGGAGGAATCCCGAAGAGCCCGTGGGAATTGTCGGCAAATCCTGCGTTCTGGATCAGATGCGTTGGGAAAACCCGATTCTGTTCGGGGCCTCGGTGATGTCTCATCCTTTGGAGGATCCGGATCTGATGAGGCGTCTGCCGGTGCGGCGGATTCTGGTGCCCGGGGAATGGATGAGGCGGATGTGCGAGCCGTTCTGGGGCGGGGGGGTGCAGGTTTGGCCCGTGGGCATCGACACGGATCGGTGGATGCCTGCGCCTGGGCGAGCCAAAGATCTGGATGTGCTTGTTTACAACAAGGTGCGTTGGGAGAATGACCGCTACGAGGCGGAGTTGCTTGAACCGATTCGGAAGGAATTGAGGCACCGGCGGCTCCGTGTGGCAGAGATTCGGTACGGGAGCTACCGGGAGGAGGAGTTCATGGAAGTTTTGAAACGAGCGAAGTCGATGGTGTTTGTCTGCGAGCACGAGACTCAGGGGCTCGCCTATCAAGAGGCGCTGTCGGCAGGAGTTCCCGTGCTGGCGTGGGACCGCGGCGGCGAGTGGCGTGATCCGGCCTACCACCCGGACCGTGTGCGTTTTGGTCCTGTTAGTTCTGTTCCCTACTGGAGCGCGGAATGTGGGGAGAAGTTTTGTGGCGTGGAGGATTTCCGCGAGATTTTAGAGGTCTTCTGGAAGGGAGTGGGGGGGGGAAGATATGATCCCAGAGGGTATGTGGTGCGAAATTTGGGTTTGAAGGAGTGCGCTGCGGAGTACCTTCGGCACTGGGAAGAATCTTTCGGAGGAGCGCTGCCGTGAGCAACCTCAGGGGTGCCGGGTGTGTTTTCGCCAGTCGTGTTGTGCTGAACTTGGACTGAACCTATGACACAGGATGGAAATCCTCCGACTGCCGGATTGGATGTGACCGTAATCGTCCCGACTTTCAACCGCCTGCACTTTCTCAAGCGTGCGGTTGATTCCTGCCGGTCCACCAGATGCAGGACAGAGGTGATTATTGTAGATGACGGCAGCACTGACGGAACCTGGGAGTGGCTGCAGTCGCAGCCGGACCTGGTTCGTCTGCGTCAGAAAAACCAGGGTCAGGGGTGGGCGGTGCTCAACGGTTTCAAGCTCAGCCAAGGCCGATTCGTGCGGTTCCTGGATTCTGATGACTTTCTTGCACAAGGCGCTATAGATCGACAATGGACGGTTGCGCAGGAAACGGGCGCAGACATCGTGTACGGCGCGGTGGATCGCCATGAGGAATCCACGGGTGCAGTTCTTCCGGAGCCGGATCCGGAACAGTGGGATGACTTTATGGCAGTGCAGTTGGGAGAAAGAAATGGCAGCCACTACCTCGGGATGCTTTTCAAGCGGGAGTTGTTTGATGCCGTTCCCGTCAGGCGTCCGGAATACGGAGTTCGCGACGATCGGATGCTGCTTCTGGAGTTGGCGCTTCTGAACCCAAAGGTCGCACGGTCGCCGGGTGTTGCTGGATACTGGAGCAAGCATGCAGCGCAAATGCACACGTCCTGCCGTGGGTTAGCGCTCCAAGTTGCAAACTGGCAGATGCTTCAGATTTACAAAAAGACACTTTCGGCTCTCGAGGCCCGGCACGAATTGACGGCCCGGCGGGCTGCAGCCGCGTGCAATGTGCTCTGGCCTCTGGCTTTGGCAATCGCCCGCACCGTTCCTCACGAAGGGGTTGAGGTTGAGCGCTGGATTCGCCAGCTCCACCCTGGGTTTTGTCCCCCAGAGTCGGGGCTGCGCGGTTGGTGCTTCAGCCACCTTGGGTTTGCATGGACGCAGCGTCTTTTTCGCGTAGCCAGACTGCTCCGAGCGGTGCTCGGATGCGTAAAGGAAGGGTTTTCCACACAAAGTCTGTCCCGATCAACCGGTCCCGCATCGGGACAGTGACAACAAGGCAGCCCCGCCCATTTTCCGCATTTCCTAGGCACGGAAATGCCCTCACTCCGAAGCTTCAGGGAACGTTGGATGGTCCGGGTGCGGCGAGTTGCGGAGTCGGCTCCAGAACGACAGGACGGGATCCTTCCATGCCCCATTCCATGCCGGCGCCGATTCGCGACTCCTGCTGGATTACACCCCGGAATGGAACCCATTTCCGGATTTCTGGATGCAGATAGCTGCCCCGCCAGAATCCGGTCTTGGGATCCACAGTGAGGCGCAACGCGTTGGGGGCTTGAATCCAGACTTTGCTCGCCGCATCCACGTTAAGAGCATGCCGCCAGAGGGATTCACCCTGGTCCGGGCCGATCCTGAGTTGTGCGTTGCCCTCGGTTCGGGGTGCGCCGGCGCCGGTCAGTGCCCCCTCCCTGGCCATCCGCACGGGTGCCCGGTAAACGGCTGCCCTGAGGTCCAGAGTCAGTCCAGCAGGCCACCCTGTGCGGTAGGCGCTACGCCTCGGATTTTCCGGCATAAACCATTGTAAACAGGCCGAATCCATGTCGCTGCTGCCTGGGAGAGAACGGACCTGAACCGTGCCAAAGAGCGCGCCACTGCTTCCGGCAGGTACCGCATAGAGCGGCCATGACCCGTTCTCCTGAATGGCCGCCGAGGCGCTTATGGAACGTCCGTCAGCCATGACTCCAGCCATACGGACCGAGCCTCCCGCAAACGATCGGATCACGCCATGGCCGTGGCCATGAGGACGGGAGGCCTCCGGATTTCCCGCATTGGCCACAGGTGCACCCAGATAATAGGTGCGGTTGGATGGGAGTGAAAACGCCCCCTTTTCCTCTGCGGTCAGGGGACGGATGGATCCGAGTTCCCTCAGTGCCTCGAGAATCGAGAGTGGATTGTCTCCAATGCGTACGCCGCCACGCATCACGATCGGTGTTTGATCCAGTTCCATGCGGAGCGAAAGCAGGGGGGCGGGGCGGCGCCGGGTCGCCAACGGCAGTTCCAACAGCTTCCTTGAGCCAAAGCGCGGAATCCCGGAATCGTCGAATTTTCCCGTGAACGCCGTCGAGACGCCGCCAACAAGAATTCGCCCACTCAATGCTCCAGTCCGCGCAATCGATACCCGGATGAAGCCTGTGCTGCTGAGTGAGTTGGGACCATCTGCGCTTCGTACAAGTCCTGAATAGATTCCTGAGGCCTTGAAGATCTCTGTGATTCGGATCTCGAAACTGCACTCAAAGCTGTCCTGTCCGCCATTCTCCTGTCCTCCGTTGTCCTGAATCAGCACCGTGACCAAGGCTGACCCGGCTTTGTTCCGTGCCGGCGTGAACGTGAGAGTTCCCTCCGTGTCCAGTTGGGGCGGGGCCGAAAAAAGATCCGGACTGGTTGTTGAAACGCTTAGAGTCACTCCTTGCCCGCTTTCGTTCTCTGGCCCAGCATGGACCATCGAGGCCCAGTTCCGAACTGTTTGCGGACCCGCGTTTTTTCCGACGATTGGGTTTGGGCCCTTGGTGAAGCCCGGGGCGTCGTTGACCGGGGTGACGGAGAGGGAGACGGTGGCGGCGGTACTGGTGGCGCCCTGCGCGTCTGTGACGGTGAACGTGAAAGTGTCCGAGCCGTTGAAGTTTGAGGCCGGAGTGTAGACAAGGTTCGGCGGTGTGCCAGAGAGCGCGCCGTTGATGGGGCCGGAGGCGACGGCGTAAGAGGCAATCGAGCCGTCGGAATCTGTGCCTGCCAGAGTCAACGGGAGGGGCTGGTCCTCGAGGGTGGCCAGCGCCATTGGCGTCGCAACGGGTTTTGTGTTCTCGCCGATGGTGATGTCGAAGGACTGCGGGAGGCTGGAGTCTTTTCCGCCGTTGCTGACGCCGCCGCTGTCCTTGAGGACGACGGTGAGCGTTGCGGTGCCGCTCTTTCCCTGGGCCGGTGTGAAAGAGAGCGTGCCGTTTGCCGCAAGGGCAGGCGCCGCAGAGAACAGAGCCGGATTGTTGTTGGACACCTGGAATGCGAGGGTCTGCGCGGATTCGTCGGGTGCGCCGGGGTGGATGCCCGTGGCCCATGCGGGGACGATCCGTGCCGGGGAGTTGAACGGGACGGATTGATTTGCGCCCCTGGTGAAGCCGGGGGCGTCATTGACCGGGGTGACGGAGAGGGTGACTGTGGCGGCGGTACTGGTAGCGCCTTGCGCGTCTGTGACGGTGAACGTGAAAGTGTCCGAGCCGTTGAAGTTCGAGGCGGGAGTGTAGACGAGGTTCGGCGGCGTGCCGGAGAGGGTGCCGTTGATGGGGGCAGCGGCAACGGCGTAAGAGGCGATCGAGCCGTCGGAATCTGTGCCTGCCAGAGTCAACGGGAGGGGCTGGTCCTCAAGGGTCACCAGCGCCATTGGCGACGCAACCGGCTTGGTGTTCTCGCCGATGGTGATGTCGAAGGACTGCGGGAGGCTGGAGTCTTTTCCGCCGTTGCTGACGCCGCCGTTGTCCTTGAGAAGGACGGTGACCGTTGCGGTGCCGCTCTTCCCGGGGGCCGGGGTGAAGGAGAGCGTGCCGTTTGCGGCCAGGGCAGGAGCCACGGAGAACAGGGCCGGGTTGTTGTTGGACACCTGGAATATGAGAGTCTGCGCGGATTCGTCGGGTGCGCCGGGGTGGATGCCCGTGGCCCATCCGGGGATGGTCCGTGCCGGGGAGTTGAACGGGACGGATTGATTTGCGCCCTTTGTGAAGCCTGGGGCGTCGTTGACCGGGCTGACGGAGAGGGTGACTGTGGCGGGGGTGCTGGTGGCGCCCTGCGCGTCTGTGACGGTGAACGTGAACGTGTCCGAGCCGTTGAAGTTCGAGGCGGGAGTGTAGACGAGGTTGGGCGGCGTGCCGGAGAGGGCGCCGTTGATGGGGGCAGCGGCAACGGCGTAGGAGGCAATCGACCCGTCGGAATCTGTGCCTGCCAGAGTCAACAGGAGGGGCTGGTCCTCAAGGGTCACCAGCGCCATTGGCGATGCAACGGGGGGCAGGTTTCCAGCGCGCGGCGCGGTAAAACGGGTGACCGGTCCATAAGACAGTCCGGCATCGTTGAGGGCATACGCGCGTGCCCCGTACTCGGTGGCTGGGTTGAGTCCCGAAAGAGTGGCCGTGTACAGTGGGGATGCAGCCTGAGTCAGCGTCCATTCTTGCATGGGTTTGGCAATCGCTCCCCACGCGAATCCGCGTTGGATGAGGGCCATGCCCCCGTCGCTTTCAACGGAGCCTTCCAGAACGGTTTGGCTGCCCGAGACCGATGCGCTCGTGGGGCCCGGAACAGGCGTTCCGGCTGGAGGCGGGAGCGTGAACTCCCGGTTTTCTCCATACGCAGTGCCAATGGTCGAGACGGCATAAGCACGGACGTGATAGCGGCTTCCGGGAGAAAGGCCTCCGACCGGTGTGCGGAATTCGCCGGGCCCAGCCCCGGCATCTGTGCGGGGATCGGCCCGGGTGGGATTGCGCGTGAGGCTCCAACAGAGTCCTTTGGAGATGATTGGTGAGTCACCTGCCGAGGGTGCGTTTCCGGCGAGAGTGGCACCTGTCGCAAAAACTTCCGCTGGAGCCAATGTGGCCACGGAGGGAAGGGCGCCTGTGGGAGCGGGTCGGAGGTCGAGTTGGATGTCGTCCATGTAAAAAGTGCGGCCAACGCTCGCGCCGCCCTGGTCCACAAACCGGAGAGCGTTCAGGTCGCTGGCATTGATTTGGGAAAGTTCAGCGAGCGTCACAGTGTACTTCTGCCACATTCCGGCAGTCAGAGGCGGGCTGAGCAGTTTTCCCGCGGATGGCGTGGAACTGTAAGGCATCAGTTTCAGGGACTGGCCACCTTGGGTGCCTCCATGGAGCCAGAAGGTGACGGACTGGTAGGTGCGCAGGTCCAAACCGCCGGCGGCCTGGTAAAAAAAGCCGGCCGCACCTCCAACCCCAGTGATTGTGGCCGCACAGACCTTCGTGCCAGTCCGGGGCGGAACGCCGTCCCCTGAGCTCAGAGGGTTGGTGGTACTGCTCCAACCGTTTGGGAACCAACCGGATGCGAGGCCTTCTGCGTAGAGGTTCAGCGGGCTGGGATCTTCATCTAGAATCTCGATATCCAACTGGGAGAACCCGCCAAGGGCAGCCCCGGAGGCGCCGCTCAGAACAACCCTGAAGTTTTCCACAGGCTCTGCATTCGAATCATCCAAGATTGGGACCACCACCTCCTTCTCATTGGCATCGCCATTTTCCCAACGGAGGGTGCCTGTGACTGCCGTGAAGTCTGAGCCATCCAGCGCTGAGCCACCGGTGACTGCGTACTGGACGGTGGCGGCACCTGAGCGTCCGGCGCTGCGTTGGACGCGAAGGGTGAGCGGGCCACCGTTTTCAAAAGCCTGCAGGGTCTGGCCGGGGGTAAACCCGATCTGGCCAGGTTGTTCATCGTCTTGGATCCTGACGACTGTGGAGGCGGGAACCCCGAGGGTCTCCCCCTGAGGATTGCGGAGTGAAATTTGGAGCGTCCGGTCGGGGTTGGGCACCACATTGTCTTTGAGCCGGATTGTGACGAATTTGTCAGCGGTTTCGCCCTCCTTCCAACTCAGAACTCCGCTGGTGGCGAGGTAATCGGTTCCCGCGATTGCGGTGCCGTCTCCGGTCTGGAACTCCACGGAGGCGGGCCCGCTGCCTCCCGAGAGTCTGCGGACTGCGAGCCGGATTTCGCCGGCGTTTTCAGCAGCCGTGAATTCAGGGGCGGAGAAATAGAAGGTGCCCGGTTGGTTGAGCAGGTGCTGGACCGGGCCCTTCAATTTCGAAGCGTACAGGCTGTACCCTTGGTCCTGCGAGGGGTGGACCGGTTCGCCCGCACCGGTCCGGAAAAGCTCGGGTTTTGGGTTGCCGGTGGCGTCTACCCACGCATCCCACATGGGGCGGTCTTCGAGGACGTTGACTAGAAGGGAATCGAGGAGATGGACCCTGGGGTGGCTTTCGAGATTCAGGGTGTCAATCTGGCTGTTGATGAGCTGGGCCTGTTTGTAAAAAGCCGCGTTCTGGTCGAAGCAGGGCAACACCTTGACCACTAGCACCTTGGAGTTCGGGAAACGGGCCAGCACATTTTGAACCACACAGAGGACGCCGCGCGCCGCGGCATCGGTGCCCGTGGCGCCCGGGTTGCTTTCCCGGGTCGGGCCGGTGAAGAACATGTTGTTGTGGCCAATGGCAACCACCACCACCCGCGGTTCCAGAGTGCGCGGTCCGTCATGGTCCAGTCGCCAGAGAAGACTCTGGGTGCGGTCACCCGCAACCCCCAGACTCACAGCGGTCAATCCGGGGAAATTGGATTTCCATGCTGCATTGAACGGCTGCATTTTTGCCGCAACGTCGTATCCGCTGAAGGGTGTGCTGAAACCAAGCCACTGCTGGGTGATACTGTCTCCCAACAGGAGTACATCTACCCGGGTTCCACGGTCCCGGATGTAGCGGTCGACGACTCCCACGAGGTTTTCATGGTTTTTTAGCCACCAGTCGCCCCCCTGTGCTCCGGGCGTGGTGGGGATTTTCGCCATGTTGGCAGCCGTTTGCCCCGTGCCGCCCGGTTCTTTTCCAGGCCAGCGCGAGGACTCCGCAATGTTGCAGAAGGCACGCGCCGCGCTCGAGAGGGGCCATCCCGTCAGTTGGGGGTCCATTTTCCCAAGATTGTAGGGTTCGTACTCGTAACGCCCGTTCTGGTAGGGACCAGAGGCGTAGGAGTCAGCGGCCTCCGCCGCCGCTCTCAAGAACCAAAGGATTCCTATGGCGCAAGACTTCCATGGTACGAGTCTGCGGGAGACTTTCCGGATGAGAGGTTGGGATCCGCGAGCGTGCGGCAGGTTCAGGGTGGGGGGCATGGAAATGAGGGGTTGCCCATCTCCAGCGTGTGCGCCGTCTCCAGTCCGCAGATCGTTGGTTCTCCCGGTGAAACAGGAGAAACAGAACGGTGTCGGCGTTTTTGGACGGAGGGAACCGGTGGAAGACAGGGGGTTTACACCGCTTACTTCCAGATCCGCACCGACCTGCCGTTTTTTTTATGAACTTCCGTGAAATCTCCTGGGCACGCTCAGACCTCGCCGCGAACGGGAACCGGTGGACTGAGTTGGAAATCCGGTTTGGGCTTCCTGAATCTCCGCTGGGCAGAAGGCGCTCCTAGATGGGGGGCGCGCCAGAGGGATGATGGCGTCAAAATTGGACTTGGAGAGAATGCCTGCTCCAAACCTCTCAGCCAACGCCAGAGTGCGTGGGGATTCTAGAAGAAGCCTGGCAATGCGATCGAGTTGAGGGTGCCCCTGACTTTCCGCGTAAGCACTGCCTGATTTCCTTCGGAGTCAGAGGCGACGATGACCAGAGTGTTCACAGCTTCGCTGAGGTCGTCGCTGCCGATGGTGCCAGTCAGCAGACCCCGGCCCCGCGAGTCCAAGGCTCCGCTCTCCAAGGGCTCGCCGGTGGAATCCACGTAGCCCAGCGAGGCTCCCTCCTCGGCTCCATTCACATACACAGTGACCGTCGGGCTCTGCGCACCCTCGGAGTCGGAGAGGGTGGGCAGTGGGCGATCCACGATGCTCGCCAAGACCGCGGCTTCGCCCGTCTCCGCATTTGCGGACCCTGGAACCCGTACCGAGAGCGAAGGAGCTCGGGTGTCCGCGGCGCCTGCAACAGATACCGAAGTCACCGGGTAAAACTCGTCCATGTCTGGGTTCGAGGGATCCACACGCACCCGGGTCACCCGGGTGACGGTCCGCCCACCGACAAACGCATTCCGGGTCCCACTGGCGTCCCCAAACTGGAGTCGGACCCCAACGGGTTCGTTGGCGAATGCAACCGTGCCACCTTCCTCAGCCGCACCGGTGAATCGGGAGGCTGCGATGCTGCCCAGACCGTCGTCCTCTGAGGCACCCCCGGCCGGAATCACTGCCGAAAGCGTGGCTGTGACTGTGCGCGACCTGTGATTCCACTGAAACACCAGTGTGCCCATCCGGGTAACGCGCACCATTTCGTTCCCGTTCCGGTCCAGCCGCGGTTCGCCCTGCGAGTCGAGCACGGGATCCTGACGTTCAAAAACAAATGTCGCGCTTCCGGTTGGGCCAAGCCTGAGCGAACGGGCTTCACCTAGGGTCGAGGAGAATGAAAATCCGCCTGCGCTCAATCCGACGGCGGTGCTCTCATCCAAGGAAGTAAAATCGACAAGCGACTGCCCGCTGGCATCGGCCAGAGTTCCCACCACCTTGGCGGCAATCTTCTCGGGCAGGGTCACCACCTCCAGCCCATAAACCGCCGGCGTCGCCGGATCTCCAGTTTCCGGGTCAGCGGGCGTGGCAGGTTCTACGAGCACGCGGACCAGTTTCTCGGAGTACGAGTTGGCGACGGTGACCGTGGGTCTGAACCTGCCGGTGTTGGCGAGGATGCCCGATGGAGCCTGGCTCCAAGCTAGAGGCGCCCAGAGGAGAGAGAGGAGGCAAGCGCCGAACGAGAGGGGAAGGCGGTTCATGAAACCTTTCTTAATTCAAACCGCGTGTCCGTGTCAAACATCAATCTGTCGGCTGTCATCTATGCGGTTACCCGTATCAGGGGCTTTCCACTTCCGGGCTTAGGAGTCTGCGGATCCCACCGGGATGCAGGAACAGAAAAGGTTCCGGTCGCCGTAAACGTTGTCGACGCGGCCAACTGAGGGCCAGAACTTGTGGTCCTTGAGCCACGGGGCCGGGTAGGCCGCCTGTTCCCGGGAATACGGGTGGCTCCATTCGGAGGCCGTCACGCTCTGCGCGGTGTGCGGCGCGTTTTTCAGCGGATTGTCATCGGCCGGCAGGCGGCCGGACTCCACTTCCATGATTTCCGCGTGGATGGCAATGAGCGCGTCGCAGAAGCGGTCGAGTTCGTCCTTGGACTCGCTTTCGGTGGGTTCGACCATGAGCGTGTTGGGCACGGGCCAGCTGAGGGTGGGGGAATGGAACCCGTAGTCCATGAGGCGCTTGGCCACATCCTCCGCAGTGACATGCTTGAAGTTGCGCAGGTCGAGAATGCACTCGTGGGCCACAAATCCGTGGGCGCCTTTGAAGAGCACCGGGAAATACGGGTCCAACCGGCGTGCCATGTAGTTGGCGTTGAGGATGGCGATCCGGGTGGCCTCGGTCAGGCCTTCAGCCCCCATCATCCGGATATACATCCAAGGAATAACCAGAATGGAGGCGCTGCCAAACGCCGCGGCACTGACCGGTCCAACCCGGCCGTTGGTTTGGGAGCGGACCGTGGCAGGCAGGAAAGGAACCAAGTGGGCTGCAACGCCAATCGGGCCCATCCCAGGACCGCCGCCGCCATGGGGAATACAGAAGGTTTTGTGGAGATTGAGGTGGCAGACATCGGCGCCAATCGCACCCGGCGACGTCAGCCCAACCTGGGCGTTCATGTTGGCGCCGTCCATGTAGACCTGGCCACCGAGCGAATGAATGAGCCGGGTAATCTCGATGATGCCCTCCTCAAAAACGCCGTGCGTGCTGGGATACGTCACCATCAGCGTGGAAAGCTTGTCCTTGTGGAGAAGCGCTTTCGCCTTGAGGTCCTCAAAATCGATGTCCCCGTTTTCGAGGCAGGCCACCGTCACCACCTTCATCCCAGCCATCACTGCACTGGCCGGATTTGTGCCGTGAGCGGAGGTCGGAATCAGGCAGACGTCCCGCTGGAATTCGCCCCGGCTGTGGTGGTATTTCCGGATCACCAGCAGCCCGGCATATTCCCCTTGGGACCCCGCGTTGGGCTCCAAGCTGACGCCGGCAAACCCGGTGATCTCCGCCAGCCATGTTTCCAGCTGGGCGCAGAGCTGCGCGTATCCCTCCGATTGATGGCCGGGCGCGAACGGGTGGATCGAGGAAAACTCGGGCCAGGAGACGGGAAACATCTCGCTGGTGGCATTGAGCTTCATGGTGCACGACCCGAGCGGGATCATGGACGTGGTGAGGGACAGATCCTTGGCCTGCAACCGGTGCAGGTACCTGAGCATCTCGTGCTCGGTGTGGTACTTGTTGAAAACGGGATGCTGCAGGTAGGGCGAGGTGCGGGCCAGAGGTCCGAAGCCGGTCTGGACCTCGCGAAGCAGCGTTTCGCGGTCGAGCCCGGGGGTGTTCTCACAGCCGAATAGGCAGAAGAGATGGGCCAGGTCGTCCGTGGCTTCGTCCACGGAAATCAGGATCGAAGAGTCGCCGTGCGCACGCAGGTTGATCGAACGTCGGAATGCCGCCAGCAGGACCCGGTCCCGGTGTTCGGGCGGGAGATCGACACGGACCGTGTCAAAAAACGGGCCTTCATGGACGCGGATCCCGAGTTTGGAAAGGCCGCGTGCCAGCAGGACCGCGTGGAGATGGACGCGCTCTGCAATCTGTTTGAGGCCGCCGGGACCATGGTACGCGGCGTACAGCGATGCCATGACGGCAAGCAGGACCTGTGCGGTGCAAATGTTGCTCGTGGCCTTGTCGCGGCGGATGTGCTGTTCCCGGGTCTGGAGCGAGAGCCGGTACGCAGGTTTCCCATGGGCATCCTTGGACACACCGATCAACCGGCCTGGCATGCTGCGTTTAAATGCGTCCCGGGTGGAAAGGTAAGCGGCGTGCGGTCCGCCAAATCCCATTGGGATTCCAAACCGCTGCGTGGAGCCAATGGCAATGTCCGCCCCGAATTCACCCGGCGGTTGGAGCAGGGTGAGCGCCAGAAGATCCGCGCTTGCAATGCAGAGCGCGCCTGCGGCTTTTGCCCGTTTGAAAAACTCGCCGTAGGAACGGATGGTCCCAGTCGTGGCCGGGTACTGAACCAGCACGGCAAAAACCGGGGTCTGAAAATCGAAGTCTTCCCCAACCAGAACCTGAATGCCGAGTGCTTCTGCCCGGGTCTGAAGGACGGCAATCGTTTGGGGATGACAATCCTCGGACACGAAAATGGAGCGCGCATTCGGGTTGCGGCAATGGGCGTGCGCCATGTGCATGGCTTCCGCGGCTGCCGTGGCTTCATCCAAAAGCGAGGCGTTGGCAATCTCCAGACCGGTCAGGTCGATCACCATCTGCTGGAAGTTCATGAGCGCCTCCATCCGGCCCTGCGAAATTTCCGCCTGATACGGAGTGTACGCAGTGTACCAGCCCGGATTTTCAAGGATGTTGCGCTGAATCACGGGCGGGGTAATGCAGCCGCTGTATCCCTGTCCCAAATGGTCTTTGGCAATCTGGTTGCGTTTGGCCAGAACACGCAGCTCCGCCAAAGCCTGGTGCTCGCCCGCCGGAGCCGGGAGTTGCAGAGGTTTTTGGAGCCGGATCGCGGCGGGAACGGTCAGGTCAATGAGTTCGTCCAGAGAGCCAACCTTCAAAAGGTCCAGCATGGCGCGTTGTTCAGAGGCATCCGGACCCAAATGCCGGCGCGGAAACGAGTCGAGGGGGGCGAGCAGTGAGATGGAAGAAGGGGCGGCGTGCCCCCCGGCGATGTCGTGCATCGCGAAAGGCTAGGAGCGGGCAAGTTCAAATCAAGCGGATTTCAGAAAACTGAGCCCACTGAAAAACACCTTATCAGGTGCCGCAGGGGAGCGTTCTCACTTCCTTTTCCCGACAGGAAGCGGTTCTGAACCGGCCAGCGGAAATGCCGGGTTCGGTTGGTGGGCCGCCTTCATTTTCGTTTCCAGATCCCGCACCACTTCCGGTTTTTGTTCCGCAAGGTTCCGGGTTTCATTCGGATCCGACTCCAAGTCGTACAACTGGGTTTGGATCGGGCCACCGGCTTTCAGGGTTTTTTCCATGTCGGTGCGGACCGCTTTCCAGCGGCCCTCCCAGAGTGCCTGCTGGTGGCCATACCCCGGAAATTCCCTGTAGAGTGCTGACTTCCGGGAGGCGTTTGCTCCTTGAAGGACGGGAACCAAGCTTTCACCGGTCACCGGAGTCTGCACGGGGACACCAGCAACTTCCGCGAAAGTGGGCAGCCAATCTTCGAAGCCGGAAAGGAACGTGGACCGGGTCCCGGCGGGGCAATGTCCTGGCCAAAGGGCAACGGTGGGAACCCGGATGCCGCCCTCGTGCAGCGAGCCTTTGAGGCCGCGCAGGCCGGCGGTGGAACCGAAGAATTCCGGGTCCACGCCGCCGGCGGAGTGGGTGGTGCCGTTGTCGGACGAAAAAACGACGAGGGTTTGTTTGGCGACCCCGTTTTTTTCGAGGGCAGCCAGGATCCGGCCGACCTCGGCATCCAGCCGTGTGATCATGGCGGCGTAGGTGGCGCGGGGGGTGCGGTTGGGAACGTAATTGGGTTTGGAGGGGGTAAAGGGAGGGTCCTCTTGAAACTTGCCAGCGTACGTCTTGAGTGCGTCCTCCGGGACTTGAAGGGCCACATGGGGCAACGCACAGGCGTAGTAGAGAAAAAACGGTTTCTTCGCGTTCTGCTCAATGAATGTCTCGGCGCCGGCGATAAAGCGGTCGCTTGCAAAATCTTTGCCCACAAACGGCGCATAGGTCTTGGGATCCTGCGGGTCGGCATCCTTGGGAAACGGCGCGTGCCCCGGCACTCCAGAGGCTCCGTTCTGGAGCGGGATACGCTCTGTGTTATCCCAGAGTGCAGCGGGGTAATGGCTGTGAGCTTCCCTCTGGCTGGTCAGACCAAGAAACCGGTCGAACCCCTGTTGGAGCGGGTTTCCCGAGGAGTCCATGCCGCCCAGGCCCCATTTTCCAAAGAGCGCCGTGGTGTACCCGGCTTTTTTTAGGAGGGCGGGCAGGGTTTGGATCCCGGCCGGAAGCGGCGTCTGTTCACCGCCGCCAACGTCTCCGTTGTCGCGGATGGGAGCCTGTCCCGGGTTCAGCCCGGTCAAGAGCACTGCCCGGGACGGGGCACAGACGGCGTTTCCACTGTAGTGACGGGAAAGCACCATGCCTTCCCGGGCCATCCGGTCCAGATTGGGCGTCAAAATCTTCTGCTGCCCGTTGAACCCGACTTCGCCGTAGCCCAGGTCATCGGCGAGGATGAAAACCACATTGGTGGGTGTCAGGGCGGGGAGCAATTCAGGCGCCCAAAGGACGAAAAGAACGCACAGGGGCGAAACGCGGGTCAGGTTCAACATGGGTTCAGGGAGGTTGGAGGGAACAGAGTGTCCCATGGGGATTGAAATCTTACCAGAGACTGAAGTTGCGAAAAAAAGCGGGGGACATTCAAGAGAATGGGGCATCTGGCGAAGCGGAACCCGGAGCGGAGAGAGCTGCCCCGAGAGCGGCCTGAAATTCCTCGGAGGGCTCGATGAAGCTCTTGGTCCCTTTCTCAAGGAGACCCTTGAGGTTGCGGGCTCGTGCGCGTGGGGCGGGTCTCGAAAAATGACCAATCGGACTTTGGTTCTGAATGTCAAAAACCAAGGCGCGATCCAAAACCGACGCGGATTGAGAAGGGGTTGGTGGGGGTTGTGGCGGTGGAATACGAGTACGGGCCGTCCGAGGAGCGGATCTTCCAGTGCGAGATCGATTTATCTGACGGGACGGCGCCGGTGCACCGGTGGACGCATTACGCGGGGAACTTTGAGTGGATCGAGGATTACGGGGGGCAATCCGGGACGCCGGTGCGGACCACGCGGCGGCATTACATTGGGGGAGTGGCGATTTTGGATCAGGTGGAGGAATCGGGGCGCGTGGAGGTGCGAGCCAGTTGGGTGTTGGGGGATCACCTTGGGAGCACGGAGGTGGTGACCAACGCCGAAGGGGCGGTGTTGGAACGGTTGAGTTTTGATGCGTTTGGGCTGAAACGGAACGCGGAGACGTGGGCGGATTTGCCCGCGGGCAGCGTGCAACCGCGCAGCGGATACACAAGACAGGGGTACAC
>CAIURC010000039.1 GCA_903901425.1 uncultured Spartobacteria bacterium
CCAGGCCGCGTCGTTTAACCGGGAACCTTCCCCGCAGAAACCGGCCGAAAAAGAACGGAAGTCGGACTAGCCGGAAAACCTTATCTTAGTGCCATTCTGGACTGATCCAATTTTACAGCCCAATTGCGGCGCTCAGGCAACAGCCCGACAAGTAACAACGACTCGGCGGGATCTGCCACCGGCATCTTACGATCGAGGCCGCACCATGGGCGAAAGCCCGGGTTGCAACGCCCGCCGTCTTGTTCAAATATGATCCCGTGTACGGACGGTTGCAGGAAATGCAGGACGGTTCCGGTGTGAACCGGTACGAGTATCATCCCACCGGGGCCCCGGGCGCGGGCCGGCTCGCCTCCGTGGACGGACCGCTCCCCGAAGACACCGTGGCTTATACCTACGATGGTTTCGGACGCGTCACGCAACGATCCATTCACACCGATGCCGTCAGGGTCGAATCCTATGACGCCGCAGACCGTATCCTGAGCAATGTGAACGCCCTGGGCCGGTTCACGTATACCTAGAGCCTGTCCTGTGCGCGCGGAACAAGTCTGGGAGCGGAACGGATGCTGAAGGTTTCACGATATAAATGGCGTAAAATGCTGTAGTGCCCGAAATTGACCATTTATGTGTGGTGTGCACCCCGCCAAAGGAGCCGCCCATGCCCACTGTGATACCGATTCAGGAGACCCTTCGTCCAATACTTCCCGTGGTTCACGGATGCCGGGATTACAACGAGGAAAAGCGCCTTCTCGAACGCATCGACCGCATTCTGATTCTCAGCGGCGTTGAGCAGCTTTTCCTCAGCCTGAGCGTCGAGCGCTTCGAAGCAAAGACCCCGGGCGCCAGAGGCGAGGATCATCTCCAGGCGATGGAGCGGCACATTCGCAACAGCCGGCAGGCTCTCCGCTGCACCGTTCTCAAACAGCTCACCAACCAGTCTTACAGGTCCCTGAGCGCGGCACTCGCACGAACCCCGCTCTACCGGTGGTTCTGCGGATGCCCGGACTTCGAGGTGGTGCGCGTGCCCGGTAAAAGCACGCTGCAGGATTACGCCCAGTGGCTGCCGGAGGAGGACATGCAGAAGCTGCTCGCCGTGCTGCATTCAACTCTGGCCAACGAGGACAAGGCCGAGCAGATCGGGCTCGAGGCAGAACTCGACAGCGTGATTGCGTTGGTGGACACGACCTGTCTGAAGGCCAACGTACACTTTCCCACCGACTGGGTCCTTTTGCGGGATGCGGTCCGAACACTGGTGCAGTCCATCCTCGTGATTCGGAAGCACGGTCTGAAGAAGCGGATTCCGGCTCCGGAGGGGTTTCTGCGTGAGATCAACCGCCTGTCGATGGAGATGAGCGCAACGGGCCGTCGCAAGGCGGGATCCAAAAAGGAGCGCAAGAGGCTGCTGCGGAAAATGAAGGCGCTCACCCAGGTGGTTGAAGCCCACGCGCAGCGATACCGGAAGGCGCTCGACGAGGAGTGGGATACCACGGATCTTTCCCGCAGACGTGCCGAGTTGCTGCTCAGGAGGATCGACAACATCCTCACCCAGCTGCCCGAGGCACGGCGCTTGGCACATGAGAGGATCATTGCTGAGCGGCAGGTGCCGAATGCGAAAAAAATCCTCAGCCTCTACGAGCCAGACATCCATGTGGTGGTGCGGGGCAAGGCAGGGGCGGAAGTGGAGTTTGGCAACACCCTCTTCATTGCGGAGAACGTCGATGGGTTCATCATCGATCATGTGTTGAAGCAGGAACAGAGCGGCGGGGATGCGCGGTTGCTGGCAGAACGCTTGTCGATCATTCAGAAAAAATGCGGCAAAGACCTCTGCGGTGTGGTTGGGGATCGTGGCTTCTCGAGTAAAGCGATCGACCGCCAGATTGAGGAGGCGGGGCTGTTCAATGGAATCTGTCCAAAGAACCGTAAAAAACTGGTGGAAAGCATGAAGGAGCCCGAGTTTCGCGGGGCGATGCAAAGGCGTGCGCAGACCGAGGGTCGGGTGGGGATTCTCAAGAACGTGTTTCTGGGCGGGATCCCGCTGGCCAAGGGTTTTGAGAGGCGGCAGGTGCAGGTGTCATGGGCAGTGCTGGCGCACAATCTTTGGGTGGCAGCCCGGCTGCCATGGCGAGAGGACCGCCGCAAACAGGCCAAAGCGGCCTGACCCGGGCCAAGTCAAATTCAGAGCGAGGCTCTAAACGGTTGCCGGTATGGCAGCCAAAATGGACAGGCATGCCCAAAAACGGGAGTTTTCGGAGTGATTGGCGCCGGATTTCTGCATTTGCCCCCAGTCCGGCACGCGTTTCCGATCCTCAAGAACCGACTTCTGCCTCAAAACTCGGGTAAATTCAAAAAAACCGGCTTCTCCGGACAGGCTCTAGCTGCAGGCGTCAAAGATCAGCCCAGCATACTTTGCAATGCCCCCGAAATCAGACTAAGCTTTAGCTCCGGATGAATTTGAAAAAGGTACTCTTGGAGATAAACGCGATGGAGGCAGACGGAATCGTCGACCGTTACGCCATTGGGGGGGGGCCGTTGGCGCGACCTTCTACCTTGAACCGGTTGCCACCTTGGACGTGGACATTTTTATCTCATTCGAGGCACAGCCTGGGAGCCTCCTAATCAGCCCGGAGCCTGTGTTCAAGTATCTCACGGGGCGTGGGGCGCGAATTGAAGGCGAGTACCTGATCATCGCGGATTGGCCTGTGCAATTTCTTCCGCCCAGCGGACGGCTAGTGGAAGAGGCGCTTGAGGAAGCAGTGCAGGTCGAGGTTGAGGAAATAAGGACGAGGGTTTTTACGGCCGAACATCTTGCTGCCATAGCCCTGCAAACTGGCCGCCCAAAAGACAAAGCGCGACTGCTACAATTTATCGATTCGGGTGCTCTCTCTTCGGAGCGATTTCAGAGCATCCTTGAACGGCACGCACTCGCTGGCAGTTGGATGAAGTTTGAGCAACAGTTTCTTGATTCATGACCTTTGAAATCGCCCAGATCATCAAAAGTAAGCAGGCCTATAGGGCGCAGTTGGCGAAACGCCCGATAGCTGAAAAGCTGCGACTGTTGGAGGAATTGCGCAAGCGAGCCCTCGCAATCGCAGCCAGTCGCAGGAAATGAATATCCGTGGCACTGGTCGAATTCGCTGATCGCTCCGTTTCCGAAGCTCGCGCGCGCGGGTTCGTCGCGGGGCGCGCTAAAGGACCCGGGTTTTTACAACTCCCTCCCCACAAAAGACAATTCGGCCGGAAAGCTCCTATCCGCCCGTCCCGAACTGGTTCCGGTGTAACCATATGGGGAACCCCATCTGGCGGTCGGTCTGGGAGGGTTAGAGAGTGCGGGGATGAAATTCCATTCCAGTGGGAGGAAGCGGCAGGACGGTGCGCCCCGATGCTTGGTCCCACTCGATGCCGTCACGGCCGAGTCCTGTGATGCTGTGGACCGTCGCAAGGTGAACGGCCTGTGCCGGTTCACGTATGCTTACGCCGTGGGCAGTCATCTCCAGTTGGAGACGGTGCAGGCGCCCAACGGGGTGTTCAACGGCGTCCAGACCCGGCTCGAGTACCAGACCGCAGCCGGGAGGCTCCGTCAAATCACGCGCCGTTCCCCGGCATCGCCAGCGGCGATGGTCCAGACCTATTCGGCGACCCACCAGTACACGCAGAGTGCCGGAGGCGAAATCACCGGATGGAACCAGACCGTGCGGGAGCCGAGGGGCCCGGGCTGGGGATCAGGGGGCCATGGAAGCTTGTGATTACTGAGAGCCCCGTGAGGGACAGGCAATTGATACACCACAGAGGGGAATGGGGGAACGGGAGGCCGATGACTCCTAGGCCTTGCCTGAGTGAGCGCCGCGCCGCGCAGTCACGCTGCCTGCTGGCCGGGGTAAGGCACTGGGGACACGGAAACTGGAGCGGAACTGTGAGAAGAACTGTGGGCCCTGGCTTTCCGGTCTGCCGCGAAAGCTGTGGATCGGCGATTGTCGGTCGGCAAGTTGGACATTGAATTTATGGAGATGTAATATTTCCAGCATGACCAAAACGCAGATCCAAGTTCCTGAGCGGCTCTTTGCCCAGATTAAGAAGTTTGCCCGCCAGCACGAATGGTCTCTCGCTGAGACATTTCGGCGGGGAGCGGAACTGCTCCTGGAAGTTTACCCCGAAGACGCCCCGCCAGTCTCCCAAGGTTGGCAGCCTCCCACCTCCGGCAAGGTCGGATGGAAGGGCCTTTCCGCAGCGCAGCTCCGAGAGATCGCATTCGAGGACCAGTCGAAAAACCCGATCGAAAGATGATCTCGTTCGACACCAACCTTCTGCTTTTTAGCTACTGTGAGGCGTCTCCTTACCACGCTGCCGCGAATGCGTTTCTTACCTCACTTGCGACTCGTGAAGATGTTGCTCTGAGTGAGTTCGTTCTCAGTGAGTTTTATCTGCACCTGAGGAATCCTGTCGTTCTGGCTCGTCCACTCGACGCGGAGGAGGCCGTCGCGGTGATTCAGAGCTATCGAAAGCACCCGCGGTGGCGGCTGGTTGGGTTTCCTCCCCGCAGTCGGGACCTTCATTCGGCCCTATGGAAACAGGCCGCCATCCACAACTTTGCGCGGAGGCGGATTTATGATGTGCGCACTGCCCTTTGTTTGCAGGCATTCGGGATCAAAGAATTTGCGACGGCCAACGTCAAAGACTTCGAGGGGCTCGGATTTTCCAAAGTCTGGAACCCGCTTGCGCCTCTTTTGTAGGGAGCCATAGGGGACAGAATCACAAGGGGACGGAGCTTCTATTGAAATGCCCACTGGCCTGGGTCGCACTGGCCGGGGTCAGGGTGCAAATCTTGACAAGCGGCGGTAGTTCTTGGGAATTGCAGGATGGCAGGGAGCATTCGAATGGAGTTTCCCGGTGCCTTTTACGTAAGCATCTGGGCAAGCCATCGACTTGAGGGAATCAGAGGCTGAGAATCTGTGTGGATACAATTCCCCACGCAGCGCAAGAGAGGAACTAGGGGATCGATGCCGAGGCCGAGCGCGACTGGCAAGGCGGGCTGACTCAGAAGACATTTGCGAAGAGGGATGGGGGCTGCGTAGCCATGCTGGCCAAGTACCTACCGCAAACGTATCATGCTTCCCGATGAACTGCATCCGCACGATTCTGAGCACTCTGCTGCTGGCAATGCTAACAGCGCTGCAAGCAGACCCACCTTTTATTGAAAAACAGGATCTCTTCACTGTTGGACAAGATCCCGCCTACAGCATCTACCACATTCCGGGTATTGTCGTGACCGCAAAAGGCACCGTATTGGCCTGGTGCGAGGCACGAAAGCGAGCCGCTGGAGTCACCGATTGGGATGATATCCGGATTCTGCTCCGTAGAAGTACGGATGACGGAAGAACTTGGAGCGCCCCAGAATGCATTTCCAATGTTCCCGGTGCGAAGACAAAGAACCCATCGGCGCTGAAATTGAAAAACGTCGATCCCAGCGACGTCACCTATAACAACCCGGTGCTGATCGCCGACAAAGACGGCACCATTCACATGCTGTTCTGCCTCGAATACATGCGCGCCTTCTACCAGCGAAGCGAGGATGACGGCCTTTCATGGAGCCAGCCAACCGAGATCACAAATGCCTTCGAGGGCTTCAAGAAACACTACGACTGGAAGGTGCTTGCCACGGGCCCCAATCACAGCATCCAGCTCAAAACAGGTCGCCTCGTGGTTCCGGTCTGGCTTTCCTTGGGCACAGGTTCCAATGGTGGCCACCACCCGAGCGTATCGGCCACCATCTACAGCGATGATTCTGGCAAGTCGTGGCATGCCGGAGAGATCGCCGTCCCAAGCACTGCGGAGTGGATCGATCCGAATGAAACTGTGGCGATCGAACTGAGCAATGGACGTGTCATGCTCAATGTGCGGAATGAATCCAAAGCGCATCGCCGCATCATCACCACCAGTGCTGATGGAGCCACCGGTTGGAGTACGCCGAAATTTGATGACGCTCTTCTCGAGCCGTTGTGCATGGGCGGAATTGTGCGCTACGCTTTTGGTGACCAAAGGCTCATCCTCTTCTCCAACCCGCACAATCTCGAGACTGCAAAGGGCACGCCAGTGCCCGGAAAGAACCGAGACCGCAAAAACCTCTCCATCAAAATCAGTCGGGACGAAGGCCAAACCTGGCCTGTCAACAAAAGCATTGAGCCGGGTCCCAGCATGTATTCGGATCTCGCGGTGGCAAAGGACGGCACCATTTTATGCTTCTACGGTCGTAGCGGGGAGAATCCGTCGGGGACCCCTTTGGCAGGCATGACCGGTGAACGACTTACATTGGCGCGCTTTAATCTGGAGTGGCTAACGGCCCCGTAAAGCATGATTGCGAGAGCGGCATTTTGGGCATCGCCCCATCGGTGAAGTGTTCTGCGAAGTGCCGTCCGCGGCAGGTGCTGCGTCTTCAGCGCTGAATGTCAAACATCAAGAGGCGTCGGTAAGGCACATTTGCTGCCGTGGCAGGAGCCATGTCTGGTCGCGGGGCGGCTGGGCGTTCGCGCGGGTTTGGTCACGACAAAATGTCGTGGATGACGGAGGCCGCCTCAACGCCGGTGAGTTTGGCGTCGAGGCCTTGGAATTTGTAGGTGAAAGCGTCGTGCCGGATGCCGAGCAGGTGGAGGAGGGTTGCATGGAGGTCATGGACGGTGACCACGTTTTTCACGGCGGCGTACCCGAGGTCATCGGTGGCGCCGTACACCATGCCGCTCCGGATTCCGGCGCCGGCCAGCCACATGGACATGGCTTTGTTGTGGTGGTCGCGTCCCACGGGACCCTTGTCGCCCTGTTTCATGGGGGTCCTGCCAAACTCGCCGGTCCATACCAGCAGGGTTTCTTCAAAAAGGCCGCGGCGTTTGAGGTCGGTGATCAGGGCGGCGCAGGCGCGGTCCACCTCTGCGGCGCGGAGTGGGAGTTCCTCCCGGAGCAGGCTGTGGTGGTCCCAGTCCCGGTGGTAGAGCTGGATGAACCGGGAACCGCGTTCGGCGAGGCGCCGTGCGAGGAGGCAGTTGGAGGCGAACGAGCCGTCGCCGGGACGGCAGCCATAGAGTTCGAGTGTTTCGGCGGATTCTCCCTGGACATCCATCAATTCTGGGACGCTGGTTTGCATCCGGAAGGCCATCTCGTATTGGGCGATCCGGGTGGAGATCTCGGGATCGAATGTGGTGTTTGAATGAAGGCGGTTGAGCGCTTGGATGGCCTCCACGTCGGCCTTTTGAGTGGCCATGCTGACACCGGCAGGGGAGGTGAGATAAAGAACCGGGTCGCCCTTGCTCCGGAGTTGAACTCCCTGGAACCGCGAAGGGAGGAACCCGTTGCTCCACTGGCGTGCAGAGACGGGCTGTGGATTCCGGCCGTTTCCTGTGGAGATGAGTACGACAAAGCCGGGCAGGTCCTTGGACATGCTGCCGAGGCCGTACGTGATCCAAGAGCCCATGCTGGGACGGCCCGCAATCTGCGACCCCGTGTTCATGAACATGTGAGCCGGGTCATGGTTGATCGCATCGGTGGTCATGGAGCGGACCAGACAGATGTCGTCCACCACTGAGCCCAAGTGAGGGAGGAGTTCCGAGAGCTCGGTCTGGTTCCGGCCGAATTTACGGAATTTGAATTGGGGCCCCTGGCAGATGAGAGGCTGGCCTTGGAGTTGAGCGAGTTGTTGGCCCTTGGTGAAACTGCCGGGCATGGGTTGGCCGTCCATTTCCGCCAGCTTGGGTTTATAATCGAAGAGCTCGAGTTGGGACGGCCCTCCGGCCATGGTCATCCAGATGACCCGCTTGGCTTTCTGGGGCAGCGGAAGTGTTTTGAGGATGCCGCCCGGAGCGATGCCCTGTGCGTGGAGACGGGATTCGTGGAGCAGCGAGGCGAGGGCAACGGCTCCCAAGCCATGGGCGGTTTTTCCTAAAAATGTGCGCCGCGCGATTTGACGCGACTGGGGATCATCGGTCCAGACAGGTGGGGGGCGATTGGGCATGGCGGGTGTGCTGGGTGTCTGGGTCTGTCTACCTGCGAACCGGGTTTTCCGCAGGGCGCCTTTTCCTAACCAGCGTCAGTCTGCCGCAAACGCGGGGCCTGGGGGCTGTGGGAGGGCGGGGGAGCGGAATTTGCCAAAGGTTTTGTGACTTGAGGCTGGTGGTTCTGAGGGCGTGCTGGAGGAGTTCGCATCCGGCCTATTGCAGGGTGGAGAAAAGCCCCAAATGGCAGCGAGAGGAGGAGGTTTTGGCAGGGTTTGGTGCAGGAGTGGAGGGATGGAGCGCCTATCAAAGGAATGTAGAGGCGGTGATCCGGGCAGGTATTGGGGAGGAGCCTTGGGATTCAGTGAACGGAAGTCTTGTTCACGGCGGGAAGAAGTTTCTGAAAGTGGACCGGCAGAAGAGGCAAAAGTTCTGAGAGATTCAGTCCCCGGGCGATTCAAAGCAGGGTTGTGACCAGACAGGTTGTGGCCGGCGTGAGCAGGGCCCCGAGACGCCTTTGATGCCGTGAATGTTCGGTTGCACTCCGTCACAGAATGGCGGGAGCGGGCAGGCTCCGGATTCAGGCGGTCAGCGCAGCGATGCTTTCAGGCGGAGAAAGGTGTTTGCCGCGCCATTGGGCGGAGTGATGCGCCATGTTTCGGTGAGGAACGAGCCGGACAGTGTGTCCCCCGTTTTGACGGCATTTGCTGGGGCCCACGGGGTCTTCAGGTCGGTCACAGCTTCAATTGAGAGGACAGCGGCGTCTGCATTGGCGCAGCGCGTGAATACGGCGATGAGCGTGCCTGAGACTTCGCGTGTCACAGTCAGCGGTGCGGGGTTGGAGACGGAATCGCTGGTGCCGAGTGCATACTCAAGCAATTCGGCGATTCCGTCTCCGTCGGCGTCCCTGGTGATGGTGCCAGAAAACGGGAGGGCATCCGTGCCGCCTGGGTTTCCCCCATGAGTGACACTGGCGCGCCAAGTGTACTCGAGAGGGTTGGGATTGATGCTGCTCACGACGCGGCGAACCAGTGAGCGTCCCCCACCATCGGTGCGACTCAGATTGTCTTGGTAGGTGAAGTCGAAGATCAGTGTGCCCGCTGCGCTGTAGAATTTTATGCGTTCGCCGTTGTTGTCGAGTCCGCTGGGGCCGAATCCGCCCGGAGCCACTTGCGCAGTTGGGACGGATGGATATGCCGTGAGGAATGCAACGTGGTCCTTGGCGATGAGGATTCGTGCATCTGGGGCGAGATGCACGCCGTTTGGAAACGTGTATGAAATCCCCTGGCCGTTTTCCTCGTCGAAATGGCATCCGGACAAGTCGAGAGTGGAGGCGGTGATGTTTTGAAGTTCGATGAACTCCGTGGTGTCGTCGGGCCCCGGTGGATTGTAGTGCAGTTCCGAGACGATCAGGCTGTTCGCTGTTGCAGGGAAGACTTCGGAAATCGTGGAGACTGTCACCGTCGTAGTGCCGAGTGATTCGCCGGTTTTGTTGTAGGCGACCAGCGTGTAGGTGTGCGTGCCTGGATCGAGTGGAAGTGGGAGGGACCATGTGCTTTCGCCCGTCCACGTGACGGGCAGCGGCCTTGTGGCACCTTGAAGCCGGATTTCATGGACGTCGATCCATGCGTTTCCAGTGACGGTCGTAAATGAACCTGAAGTGGTCACCGGACTGGCGCTGGTGCGTTCAAAGGCAACCCTTGGAACCGGCGCCGTCTGTCCGTTTTGTCCTAGGATGACGTCGCGCGCATAATTTGTACGAGGGATGAGATAGTTTGAAACCATGCCGAGCATGTCCTCGGTGCCAAATTTCGAGTAGTGTGTGGCCCATTGGCTCATGGTCGTGGCGTTGAACGAGCGGTTCAACACGTCGAGCATGTGTCCGAAATAGAGCCGTTTCCAAGCGGGGTTCTCGATGAACTTGGCGATATCGCCTCCGAGGAGCGTGGCGCCCGGGTTTCCCTGGTCGAGGAAATCGCAGTCCCACGGAAACACCACAGCCTTTTTTCCGGGCGGAAAGTAAAAGAGCACATTGTGCTGAGAACCCCTTCCATCTGGAGCCAAGTAGTTGTCGACGGTGCCAAAGAGAACTGGACCCACATGTCCACGGAGCCATGCATCGACGTCCACGTATTGGTCCACCAGTGCGTCAAACGTTGCCCCTGGGGCCTGACCGATGGCGTTCGTGACGTTCATGATGCCCGAGTAGTCATCGGTCCGGCGTCCGCTTTCAACCAGCCAATGCCAGCGGTAGAATTCTGGATTCGCTCCGAGATTTGCCACATCCACGCCAGGGGGCGACGTGTAGTCCTGCGGGATCTTTGGATGCTCCGGAACAATTTCCGGGTCTACGATGCGCGTTGCTGGATCGATGGTTTGCGTGAGTTCGTAGATGCGCTCGTATTTGAACATCATCCCGTTGTTACCGTTGTCCCATTGGTTATCGAGGTAATCGCCCTTGAGCCTGGTTTTGGAGAGAATGGCGGCGCCAAGCATTCCTGAGCCATCGAACGCGATGCCCGCGGCATTGGGCGCACACGCGGGGATGATCCGGACAAGATCGTCCTGTGGAGCGTGGATACCGCCTGCGAGGACGTTGAGGGTTTTGAGAAGAATTTCGCTCTGTCCGCTGGCGATGCCGCCGGAGCGGTCGATGGAGATCCCGCCGTGGGTTCCCATGTAGAGGTCGTCTGGTGGGAACTCAAGGTTGTAGCCCACGCGTTCGATGTTGAATCGTCCGTGCTCGCTGCTTTTGAGCGACACTCCGGCGCGGTAGTAAATTTCGCGTTCGTCGAGGATGACGGTGCACGGGATGGCCGCATTGCTCATCAGATTTTCCTGCCTGTAGAGTGTTGTGGCATCGGCGGGTGGCAGGATGACGCGGACATTGTGGGGTCTTGCGCCGCTGGGAAGCGTGAGGAGGGCGCGTCCATCGTCCCACTGGACCATGGCGCGCGAGGCGGCTCCTCTGGCGGGGAAAAACGAGGTCGCACCGAGTAGATCCGTGGCCCGCACATAGAATTGGACAACCGTGCCGGCGGCCTGTCCGGGGATGGTTCCGGTAAAGAGGCCGTTGCCACCCAGTGTCATCGGGGTGCTCGTGAAGGCGGCTCCATTCACTGAGGTGAAGAGTTGCACCGAGCTGACCCCGTCCGGGTCTGCGACGCGAACGGAAACGGTGGCATTCCGTAATGCGGATGGAACCGGGGGGGAATGCGACAGGGAATTGAACGTGGGTCCTGAATTTGCGTTGAACCGGCTGTTGCGCGTTCCGGGTGTTCCACCGGTGGTCGGGCGGTTGAGAAGCGTTTTGAGCGGGAGGCGGTTTGTGTAGAGGCGGGAATGAAGGGCATTTGATCCGCGGAGCCATTTGGCGCGGAAGGTGATGCGGTAAGTGTCCGTGTCGACGATGGAGTGGAAGGCCCCGCCAGTTTTAAGGGTTGTGGTTGCGTGGTTGTGCATGTGCTCGGTCTCCGCGGTGGCGGTGACCTTGAGCACCTTGTTTGCGGGGGCCGTGGGATCGGGCACCACAGTGCCGCTGTGCGTGCCGATGATGCGCCAGAATCTTGCGGACCCGCTGCTGAAACTTCCATTTTGGATCAGTTCAACATTTCCCTGGGTGACATCCTTCACGCTGATGTCGTCGATGAGCATCTCGCCTTTGTCGAGCAGGCCGAAGACAAATTCGTTCCATGTGGCAGGGTTGTTTGAGGGGATGTTTGTCGCCTGCCCGGTGATGCTCACGGTCTGCCATGTGGAACGACTGCTTTCATCGCTCCCATCCCATGCCTCGCCCTCGGAGTTGTCGCTGTCCGGGTCTCTCAGTTCGAGGCTTGAGCCGCCGCCATCCGCCCATTGGGACCAGCGGCCTCCGTCATGGTAACGGACTTCGTCGGCGACGTTTCCGTTGTTGTCTGCGAGTCGGATGGTCTCTCCGCTTCTGCGCAGAGTTCCGCTCCACGGCCATAGCGCGGTGACGCCCGGATGCAGCGACGCGAAGGTTCTGGGATTCCACGCGATGACGATATATCCGCCTGGGGAACCGGCGGGGTCTGCGCGGGGAAGGTGAATTTGATGCCCTCAGTGAAAGCCCATCCGCTCACATCAACGGGCGATTTGCTTCGGTTGAAGAGTTCAATCCACTGCTCGCCGGAAGGCAGCTCCGGAGGAGAAGGGTCGGGCGCATGGTAGAAGATTTCATTGATGACGATCGCGGTGTTCGTTGCGATTGAATTGGGTGCGCCTGGAGTTGGCGTGGTGGTAAAGCCCCAATCGCCCTTGGTGGTCAATCCCCGCACCCGTTCAGTCACCTCACGTGAATCACACAGCGTGGTGCCACCCGGTCCGATGAGGTTTAGGCGGGTGCCTGCAGCGGGCAAAAAGCCAAGGTGCGTGGTGTTGAGCAGCAGGTATCCGCCTGCCGGAATGTTTTGCGGGGGCAAGGCAACAGTTTGGCCGGTGCTGGAGGTGATGCTCCACCCTGATGCGCTCACGGCGGACGCGGTCGCATTTTGAAGCTCGATATAAAACCCGGGTAAACCTGCGCCTCCAAACTCGCTGAACCGCAGGGAGGGCGTGGGGGGCATCGGTGTTTCCACGGTCTCCAGTGCCGCATTGAAAACCGCGGAAGCGGATCCGGACGCCTTGTGGAGGGAGACAGCAAAGACGTTGGTTCCCCTGACAAGGGACGCAGCAGGAAGTTCCGCCGTGGAAGTGGTGGGATTCGAAATGACGGAACGTGCTGGAGTTCCGTGCGGCACAGCGCCCGCAGGCATGTTGAACCGGGTCAGTTCCATTCCGTTCAAATAGAACACCGCACCATCGGCCACGGTATGGGTGAGGCGAAGCACTGTCTCGGCGGGGTTTCCTGCATAGGTAAACGAATTCCGCAGGTAAACGGTGGGAGCTGCTGCGGACAAGAGGGTGGGCGCTGACACGCCCGGGAAAGCCGAATCGATGCCGTACTCGGATTCGAGATAGGTGCCAACGGCATTGAAATCAGCCGCTGAAAGTTCGTGATTGTAAACGAGCACCTCGGCGATGTCGCCGATGAAACCTTGTGGGGTTCCGGCGGTTGCATGATGCCCGATGTTTAGCGCCGGCACGGTGATTGGTGCGCCGGAGTCCGGGGTGGTACCTTCGAGAACACCGTTCACCCAGATTTCAAATTGAAGCGTGGACCTCTTTCTCCGCATGGCCACGATTTGGAAATCGGTCTGGGAAAGAGCGGTTGTGGAAACCGGCCCTCCGAGATCTGCGTCCGAGTCGTACCGTTTCTGAAATCCGAAGCGACCGTTGGTGACCTTCAATGAAGCGAGCGGCGTGGTGGCGGATGTCCGGTCGAGGATGTAGGAGCCATCTCCGTCGGTTGGATCTCCACTGGCCTGTGCGCCATTCGCACGGAGCACAACGAAGTAAACCCAGCCGCTGGTATTTCCGATGGTCGGTGGTGCGGAGGTACGTAGTTCCTGGGTGTTCGCAGAGAAGCGGACGGCGGCCTTGCCTGTCGCCGTGGCATTCAGTTTGAGGGAAGGCGCATCGGTGGAAAGACTCGGCGACGCGTTTTGGGAGATCCTGTCGCCGAATCCCGGGCCATTTGCCGTGTCGTTCCAACTGGAAATGAGCGCTCCGTCCTGAAGTCCGGTGATGTCGCTCGCGCGGAACCGTTCGACCAGGTTTGCAGTGACTGAGAGGGGCACCGGGGATCGCGCGCCAAGGGGTGCCTGACCCTGTGCCCACAAGGAATCATCGAACGCGTTTCCTGCCCAATTGCCAGGTGGTCCCGCGGCTGTGTCCCGGTATCTCCAAGGCGTGCCTGCGCCAATCATCGTGCTCGTGACCGGCAAGCCGTAGGTGGGAAAGTTTTGGGCGCCGGGCGAACCGCCGAGTTGCGTGCTTGTGGCCCACTGGGAGGCACCGGAGGCTGCCGTCCCTGAACGCCGGGATAGCGTTGCTCCGGAGCCGTCTGCGCCTGCGGGCCAGTCGCCCGAGTCGCCGTAGGTAAGCTCGTCCATGATGCGGCCGTTCAAATTGTGGAGCCTCAGCGTGGCGCCGCCGTTATCCAGCTGTCCGGTGAAGGGGCCGAGGGAGCCAGGAATCTGGCCGGGCGCGGCTGCGACCACAATATACGCTCCGCCTGGCACGATGGTTCCCGCGGGAAATGTGTAACTGATGCCGCCATCAATCCGCCATCCGCTGATGTCCACATCCACGGCCTGAAGGCTGCGAAGTTCGACCCATTCGGTCTGTGTCAGTTCATTCGCTGGATGGTATTGCAGTTCATTAAAGACCAGCACCGAATCGGCGGCAGAGGCGGACAACGTGACTCCGCCGATTACAGCGAGGAACCGGGTGAACACGGATGTGACTCTGTTTTCGGGCGTCGTCATCGCTCCAGGAGAAGCCCGGCCTTGGGAACGAAGTGAAGGTAGCCGGGTCCGCATCGTGGTTGCTTTTTTACGGCAAAAAGGACTTCTGACGCGCGCCTTGAAATCTGACTGGTTCCTTTTTGGGGACAATAACGATAGCTTTTGGGGTGTTCACTTGCCAAGCCCTCAATACCGACACCGCTTCAGGTGGGGCCGGGTGTGCGGGCAGTGAATTCAGAGGGCAAAAACTGGAGCGTGAAGGATCCGCCTCGGTGGGGATGGCTGGTGGATGCAACGGGGAATGTCACCGGGCGTCGAATTTGGAGGGGGGCGGGGTCTGACTGGCACGGGCAAACTCGGAAGAATGCCGTTTTCCTTAACAGCGTCAGTCTGCCGGAAACGCGGGGGCTGGGGTCCGCGTGGAGGGCGGAATCAGTACTGGTTGATGTCGTCCTGCCGGAGTTTCTGCTGGTCGGTGTTGCGTCGGAAGGCGGCGCGGAAAACGAGAAACGCGAGTGCGGAACCGAAGGCGAAGATGAGGAGGTCGCGGTTGAGGTCGAGGCCTCCTTGGAAGAACTGGGTGGCGGCGACCGCCAGCATGCCTACGGCCATGCCAAGTGCGCCAAAGGAGGGGGAGAAGAGTTCGGCGAGGCCGAAGACGATGGCGAGGACCACGGAGAGCTTCCAAGCGTCCATGTTAGGATTTGGGGATGAACCGGTCCAATGCGCCGTTGAGGGCGTTGAGGACGTCGCTTGGGATGAGGACCAGTTTGGAGTTGGAGCCTTTGGAGAGGTCTTGGACGGCGCTGGCCTGCAGTTTGCGGATTTCGAAATCGACGGCGCTGGAGCCACCGGAGGAAATGGCCTGAGCGACCACAGAAACGGCGTAGGCCTCGGCGTCTGCAGTGATTTTCATGGCTTCAGCCCGTTTCTGTGCGGCATACAGTTGGGCTTCGGCGTCGAGTTCTGTGGCCTGTTTTTTGCCCTCGGCTTCGCGGACCAACGCGCGTCGGTTGCGTTCCGCGTTGAGTTGGAGTTGCATGGCTTGGCGGGTGTCCTGATCGACATCGACTTCAAGGATTTCGATTCGGGTCAGGACGATGCCCCACTCGTCGGAAACGGATTTGAGTTCTTCCTCGATCTCGGTGGAAAGGTTGCGGCGGTTGGATTGAACGCCGTCAAGGTCGGTCTTGCCGATGACGCTGCGGACTGTCCCGTTGACGATGGTGATGATGGCGTCGTCGACGTTGCTGATGCGATACATCGTCTTGGAGGCATCGGCGATCCGATAGAGGACGGCGAGCGAGATGGAGATGGTGACGTTGTCGAGGGTGATGGCGTTGATCGGTTTGGGCGGGAGTTGCCGCTCTTGGATCAGGACCCTGTACCGGACGGATTCAAAAAAAGGGATGAGCAGGTGGAGGCCGGCCTCCATTTTGCGGTGGTACTTCCCGAGTCGTTCCACCAGCCAGTTTTCAGACTGTGGCACGATTTTTACGGTGCTGCGGAGGACGGCGAGGACGAAGAGGGCCAGCGCGACGGCGAGGAGTGTGGTGGGCGGCATAAAACCCGGGCGGTTGTCGGATACGGCTACCACCGGTTTGTATCCTGAGCCCCGGGGGAAAGCGAGATGAAGCTTCCGGTGTCCCGCTAGAAGGTTTTGTAGGGCGAGGTGCGGAACTCGAGGTGTTTGGAGAGCATCCGGTCCTGGTCGAAGGTGAACCGGCCCGTGAAGAAATCGCCTCCGAGCATTCTGGGGAGCCAGTACTGGTCGTCCTCCCACATCTCCGAGTACGGAACTTCCGATTCCGGCACCCAGAACGGGATTGCCTCGGGAGTTTCCCGTGGGGTGCCGAGGTAATCCGGGGAGAGAAAAACGGTGCAGTGGAGGCTGTAGCCGTCCATGAACTGGAACCGGAGTGTTCCGCGGGCGGACAGGTCGAGGGGAATCACACCCACCTCTTCGCGGGTTTCGCGGACAGCGGCCTGAGCGGGCGTTTCTCCGCGCTCGATTTTGCCGCCGGGCGCGTTGACTTTGCCGGCGCCAAGTCCGCGTTTTTTTCGGATGAGCAGGAGCCGCTGGTTTTTTCGAATGAAACAGAGGTTCGCCCGGACTTTGGGAGTCCAGACATCCCAATCCACGAGAGGGTGCATTTGGCCGCCAAGGTTAGCTGGGGGGTTGTGGAAATCAAGAGGGGGGGGTGGCTGTGCGCTTGCGCCCCCCCGGGCCCGGATGGTTGGATGCAGAAGGCCATGTTGGGTTTCTTGCTGATTCTTGGGCTGCTGGGCTATCTGGGGTACCGCGGTTTCCGCGCGTTGCGCCGGTGTGCGGGGCCGCGGGAACGTCTGTTTCTGGTCCGGATGTGGGGTGCATACTTGGTGGTGGGCGTGGGTTTGCTGCTCGGCTTGATGTTTTCCACCAACAAAGCCCGCGTACTTTTGCTTCTCCCAGTCCTTGCCGTGGTGCTGACGGCGGCCAAGTTTTTTTCCAAAACCCGTGCCCGGATGCAGCAGATCGACCGAGGCGAGGTGGATTTCGAGCAGATGAAACGCGCCAAGGAGGTTCGGTGACCATGGGCACGGAGATTGAAAGGAAGTTTCTGGTTTCCGGGGATGCATGGCGCGGGCTCGGTCCGGCCGTCGAGATCCGGCAGGGTTATCTTGCGCGGGAGGAAAAATGCGTGGTGCGTGTCCGGGTGTCCGGGGAACGCGCCTGGCTGACGGTGAAGGGGCGGGTGCGGGGGATCTCGCGGCCTGAGTACGAAGTGGAGGTGCCGTTGGAGGAGGGACGCGAAATGCTGGAGACGCTGTGTTGCGGGCCGATCATGGAAAAGCGGCGGACCCGGGTGGATTGTGGGGGGGTGGTGTGGGAGGTGGACGAGTTTACAGGGGAGAATGCGGGGTTGGTGGTGGCGGAGGTGGAGTTGGAATCTGCGGACCAGAAAATCGAGTGTCCGGCCTGGATTGGGGCTGAAGTCACCGGGGATCCTCGGTATTACAACTCGAATCTGATGGTGAACCCGTACCGGAACTGGAGAACGTGACGATGGAGGAACAAAACGAGCAGGAAGGGATGGAGGTCCGGAGTTATTTTGTCCGTGGCCGGAACGCGTTGTTGGTGCGCGGGGATTTTTCGGAGCTGTATCTGGACTACTACCTGCACCAGGGGCAGCACAGCTGCCAGCACCAGCCCGGGCACGATGGGCGGTTGAAGGAGGCGCTGGCGGCTTTGACGCTGCACATGGCATCCCGGCCTTGGAACGAGTCCTGGGCATGGACGATTCATCTGGGGGCGTTGGAGCTCAACCTGTTTGTGACCGGCGACAACAGGCGCGGCACGGTGGTCGGGCAGTTGTTCACGGAAAACGTGAAGGCCGATGGTCGGAACCTTTTTCTGGCGGATCTGGTCCGGGAACGGGGGGAATCCCGGCGCAGCGCCGTGGAGTTTGAGGCCGGCGATTCTTTTGAGATCGTGGAAGAGTTTTATGCCCGGAGCGAGCAACGGCCGGCCCGGTTTTTCCGGTACTCGGAGGAGGATTACGTGCTGATCTCGGCACAGCCGGGCTGCGATCTGGAGTGGCTGGAGGGGTTGACCGAGGAGGCGGTCCGAGCCGTTGACCAGACGGAGACGCTGAGTCTTCTGGAGCAGCGCCGGTACCGGTGGGAGTGCGGGTGTTCCCAGGCGCGGATGCTGAAGTTCCTTGCCCCGATGATGCGCGCGGATCCGGAGGGCCTGTTCCAGGGGGAGGACAGTCTCAGGATTGGGTGCCCGCGTTGTGGGGCACGGCACGTGGTGACCCGGGAGACTTTGGAGGCGGTTCTGGATCAGGAATCGGCGGGGAACGAGCCGGATGTCAGGCCGTGACGGGACGATTCGAGGATCGGTTCGGGGGCGTGGCGCGGTTGTACGGCCGGGCCGGGCTGGAACGCCTGCGGGGGGCGCATGTGGCGGTGGTAGGCGTGGGCGGAGTGGGTTCCTGGTGCGTGGAGTCGCTAGCTCGGACCGGGATCGGCACGTTGACCCTGGTGGACATGGACGACGTCTGCATCACGAACGTCAACCGGCAGTTGCCCGCAATCGACGGACAGATCGGGCGTCCCAAGGTCGGAGTCCTGGCCGAACGCGTGGCGCTCATCAACCCGGAATGCAGGGTCCACCCCGTTCAGGAGTTTTTCCTCGAATCCACGGCGGACCGCCTTCTGGAGACGGCCTACGATTTCGTGATTGATGCGATTGACCAGGTCCCGGCCAAGTGCCTGCTCCTCGCCCGGTGCAGGGCGCGCAGGATCCCGGTCCTGGCCGTGGGCGGTGCCGGTGGCAAACGCGATGCCACCGGGGTGCGGATTGCGGATTTGAGTCGGTCCACGCAGGATCCGCTCTTGAAACAGGTCCGGCGCCGGCTTCGGCTGGAGCACGGTTTTCCAACCGAAGGCGAGTATGGAATTCCCGCGGTGTACTCGGTGGAAAAACCGGTGTACCCGTGGAGCGATGGCAGTGCGTGTGCCGTTCGGGAGGAGGGCGGCGCGTTGCGTTTGGACTGCAGTGAGGGGTTTGGCAGTGCGGTGTCCGTGACAGGCGTGTTTGGGCTGGCAGCGGCCGGTGAAGTGATTCGGCGTCTGGCGCTAAGGGAACGCTGACTAGTTGGAAGCGGCACTGGCGGGTTGCGGCCGCAGCATCAGCGCAGCCGTTTGAGCTGCCAGTAAACGGCGCTCAACGGAGGGAGTTCCGGAATGCAGATGCCTTCGTCCAGACGCGGAATCCGGACGGGGGGCAGCGGCGGGTCGGTGAGTTCGTCTTCGGCGAGAAAAGGGGTCTCCGGATCCGCAGCGAGGAGGCCTTGGGCTTCAGGGGGGAGCTGGATCCGGATGTTTTGGAGAGCAACAGACCGGTGCAGGTTTGCCGTGACGAGATAGGATTCGTTGGAACGCGGGTCATGGCGAAGATAGGCGTGAAGCCAGTGGCCGCTGGCGGTTTCCCCCGCCAAGCGTCCGAACTCGGGGTTGTGGATGTTGGCGGGGTTGAGCGGGAGGAGTTCGCCTCTTGCAAAAGCAGGTTTGCCGCACAGGTGGAGGAGCCGGGAATAGAATCTGCGGAGCGCAGTTTGTTCGGGACTGAGGTGGGCGCCATCGTAGCGGTGGCCGTTCACCCAGCGGGCCAGTTCCGGCATGGACCAGTAATCGAAGATGGTGGTCCGGACGCCGTCGGTGGAGAACCCGCATGGTCCATGGCCGGGTTCGCCGACTTCCTGTCCGTGGTAAAGCAGGACGGGGCCGTGGGAGAGGCCGAAGAGGATGGCGGACACGGGACGGCCCACCTCCATGCCGATCCCGCCCCAGTTTGCATGGGAGGCGAGCCGGACTTCGTCGTGGTTTTCCGCGTACCGGAGGGAACGTTCGCGGAGGACGGGGTGTTGGAGGACCTCGGTGAGGTCATTGGCCCAGCCCTGGCCATCGTAGATGTGTTTGAGTTTTTTGTAGCTGGGGTCGTCGTACACGGCATCGAATCCTGCGCTGAGCAGGTCGAGGAGGACATGGCCGCGGCGATCGTTCAGGGCCTGCTGGAGCGGATCCCCGCTCGGGACCTTCATGAGGTCTTCGTACGCCTCGCCCACAAAAAACACGGCAGGGTTTCGTGCCCGGGCGCGTGCGATGGCCCAGGTCCAGAACTCCGGGGGAACCATGTGGGCCATGTCGCAGCGGAACCCGTCCACTCCGAGTTCCTGCCAGTGTGCCAGAACGGCGTCCATGGAGAGCCAAGTTTCGGGAATCACGCCGGGTTGGTCACCGTGCGGATAGGCGCGGTGACCGGTAGTGAAGTCGTAGCCGTAGTTGAGCTTGGCAGTTTCGTACCAGTCGTCCAGGGAAGGGTTGGGCCGGGCGACATTGTTGCCGCTGACCCGTGCGGAGTTGGTCTCTGGCGGGAACCGGCCGTCGCAGCCGCCGAGCACCTTGCAGGTGGGACTCAGCGGGATGCCGTCCTTCCAGGTGGGCAGGAGCAGAGGTTGGCCAGTGAGATGAAAAAAATGGTTGGCTGGATCGCAGAACCGGTCGGTCTGGTCCTTTGAGCCCAATGCCGGCCCGCTGGACGAATCGTACGCGCGCGAGACATGGTTGGGCACAAAATCCAGCAGGGTCCGCATTCCATGGGACCGGATCCTGGCCAGCAGAGCTTTGAACTCTTCCATGCGCCGGTCAGGCCGGGTGGCGTAATCCGGGCAGACATCGAAGTAATCCTTGATCGCGTAGGGACTCCCCGCCACGCCCTTGAGGATGTCCGGGTCGTCCGCCTCGAGCCCGGCCTCCGGATAAGCGGTGCCAGTGGCCTGCCGCAGCACGCCCGTTAGCCAGAGATGGGTGAAGCCCATCTCCCGCAGGGAACGCAGTGCCGCATCGTTGATGTCTTCAAACCTGCCCACCCCGTTTTCCTGCAGGGTCCCGTTCAGGTGCCGGGCCGGGTTCGTATTTCCAAAAAGCCGGGGCAACAGTTGATAAATCCTCGGCCGCTCGGAGTGCCGTGTTCTCCAAACCAAAGAGCCGATGTCCAAGTTGAGTTCGAAAAAGCCCGCGATGGACTGGTCCCCGAAACCGCCCGGGATCCCGCGGCTCCGCACCGGAAGCAGATGGCCCCACCCGTCGTTTTGGCGAATGTCTTTGGCGTAAACTGCGAGCCCGAACGGGCCGGCAGCCGGCAGAACGTCAGGCGGGATCCGGAGCAGGATCTGGTTCTCCTCAAACCGCGCTTCGACAGTGCCTAGCGTCTCGTTGTCCCAGCAAAATCCTTTCCATGCTCTTGTGTGGCTGGAGGCGCCGTTTTCGCCGAGTTGAATCCGGTGCAGGGTTTGTGCCGTGAACGGGAGAAACACGGTGGACCCTTGGGTGCCGCATTCAAATGGGACTACGGCGGACCCGAGAAGACCGGGCTGACCCGTGGCCAGAAAGACCGCGTGTCCTGGGAGGTGGGCATTTTTGACCGGGAACGCAATTTCGATCATGGCCAGGTTGGAGGAGTGTCCCGGTTGTGAGGCGGGGAGTCAACGCAGACTCTGGAGCATGCCCGTGAGGCGTTTGGTGGCCTTAACCGAGGAGGTGTTTGAGGGCGGGTGCCAGTTCTGGGAACTGGAACCCAAATCCGTGGGCGAGCGCGGACTGTGGCAGGACGCGTTTGCTGTCGAGCAGTTCATGGCGGAACTCGCCCAAGGGGCGGAGCGCCCATGCGGGGACCCGGAAAAAAGCGGGGCGCCGGAGTACGCGAGCCAGTTCCCGGGTGAACTTCTCATTGCGGACGGGCCATGGGGCGGAGGCGTTGAGGGGGCCGCAGACCTCAAGGTTTTCTGCGGCAAACAGAAGAAGCCTGGCCTGGTCGGTTTCGTGGATCCAAGACATCCACTGCTGGCCGTTGCCGATGGGGCCGCCGAGACCGGCCCGGAACGCGGGGAGCATCGCCTTGAGCGCACCCCCTTTTTTTCCGAGGACCAGCGAGGTCCGGGCCAGAACGACGCGGGCGTTTTTGACCCTGAGCGCTTCGGCTTCCCAGAGTGCAGTGGTGTCCGCCAAGAAACCCGTGCCCACGGGCGCATCTTCGGTGAGTTCCTCCTCGAGTCGGTTGCCGTAGAATCCTATGGCGGACCCGGATACCAGAACCTCGGGCGGGGCCGGCATAGAGGCGAACGCCTCGGCGATCCTGCGGGTGCCTTCGACGCGGGAATTGAGGATCCGTTGCATTTTGGACCGGGTCCAGAGGCCGACCACGGATTCTCCGGCGAGATGAATAATGGCTTCGCACCCGGAAAGGTCCGGGGGCGCGGTGAGGGAGAAAGGGCGCATCTCACAGCCCGGGATCTGGTTTTGCGGGGATCGCGTGAATGCAATGACCTCGTGGCCGCGCTGGAGGGCGAGTTCGACGAGGGAGCGTCCCACGAACCCCGAGGCGCCGGTGATGCCGATGAACATGGGCGTTTAGTCGAACCGCCCGTGGAGCCAGCGGTACGGGAATTTTCCGCCGGGACAATCGGTAGGCCAGCGCGGGGGGTTGATTTCGCGGTGGGCTTTAACGATGGCGAACTTGTCGTCGATTTTGCCGACGCGGAGCCGGAGGTAACGGATGAGTTCCTCGAGGGCTTCGAGTTGTTTTTTGGTGGGTTTGTCCCGGTTAAAATCGCCGACGAGGCAGATGCCCAGCGCGATGTTGTTGAGGTAATCGCTGTGGACATGGCCCCCATTGATCTGCCGGTGCCAGCGGTTGCCGATCTCCACCTCGCCGTCGCCCGAAGAGGTGCCGTTGCCGATGACAAAATGGTAAGCCAACCCGTTGGGCATTTTGCGGACCCGGAGATGGTAATAATCAAAGGCCTTGGCGTTTCCCTGCCGGGTGCCGCTGTTGTGGACTACGATATAGCGCCACCGGCGTTTCTGGACCGGAGCTTGGTCGATCTGGCGACGGACACTGGCTGAAAGGTACTGCCACCGGGTGAACCAGCCTCCTGGGGGGGCGGGTTGGAAGCCGCGTTCTTCTTCGACGCCGGATTTCTCGATGGTGATGGTAGCCGGAGGCGGCGTGCCGCGGTTGGGCAGGATCCGCGGGGTTGCCGGCAGCGGCTTGGACAAAGCGGAATTGGGTTTTGGTGTGACGGCCTTCGGTTTGGGAGTGGGGTCCGCAGGCTTCGGGGTGGCGGAGACAAACCGCTGGTTGGTGGGCTCCAGCTTGGGTGTGGAGGGGACAAGGCGTGGCATCAGTTGGCGCGACGGATTGTCGGCATCCTCCCTGGGGGTTGAGCGCGGGCGCGGGGTGGGGGCGGGTTTGCGGGAGTCCTCGCGTGCGTTCAAAAAGGCGCGGCGTTTTTCGTCCTCGGACAGGGAGCTGTTCTGCTGGGCAGGCAGGAGGGCGGCTCCGGCGAGCAGGAGGAGAAGCAAAAGCGACGTTCGATGGGCGGACACGACGGCGATGCTAACAAAGGAGCCACAGGCATCAAGCAGTCGGAGCAGGGAAATGTGGTTCGAATTCCCAGAGCCGGGTTGCGTTCGGGGTTTGGACGGGTGTTGGATGGGGAGATGGAGCCGACAAGCCGAGTCCGGGTCAAGATCTGCGGGATCACCAGTTTGGAGGACGCGTGTGCCGCCGTGGCCAGTGGCGCGTCGGCCCTGGGATTCAACCTGTACCCGGGCTCCAAGCGGTATATCAACTTGGAAACAAATGCCTGCTGGATGGTCCAGGTCCCGCCTCTGGTCACAAAAGTTGCGGTGGTGGTGAATCTCCCCCTCGAACGTGCGTTGGAGGTGGCGGCGCATCCCGCCGTGGATCTGATCCAGTTTCATGGCGACGAGGACTCGGAGTACTGTGCCCAATTCGCCCAGAGCGGGCGTCCCTTTGTCAAAGCGCTTCGCCTCAGGGGCGAACGGGAGGTGGAGGAGGCAAACCTCTACTCCACACCGTTCGTCCTCGTCGACGCCGCATCCGGTGCCGCGTACGGCGGAACTGGCAGCGCCGTGAATTTGCAGCTCGCCGTCCGGGTCCGGGAGCGGCACCCGGATTTGCGGCTGATTCTGGCCGGTGGGCTCGGGCCGGGGAACGTTGGGGAGGCCGTTGCGGTGGTCAAGCCGTACGCGGTCGATGTTGCAAGCGGGGTGGAGGTTTCTGCGCCGCGCAAGGATGGGGAATTGATGCGGCGGTTTGTGCAGGCGGCGTGCAGGGGCTGAGGGCTCGGGGCTGGACCCGGCCGAGGCGCAGTGCCGGGCTGCGTGCGAGGAAAAATCGTGACCTGACACATGGCGAGCGTGCATGGTCCGGGATCTGCTCAATGGAGGGTTAAACTGCGATGCAACCGAGACTTTGCCGGATTATTTTGATGTTGTTCCTCTGGGAGGCTGGGCTGCGCGCGCAGGAATCGGCGCCGAAGGGTGGAGTGGTGCCGCCGCTTGAACCGGTGCCGGAAGCGGGGGCTGCGGCGCCCTCGGGTGAGAACGGCGTGCCGGAGGCGCCCGGAGGAAAACGGGTCAACGAGTTTCAGGGGGACGAACTGGGGCTGGTTTTACGGACCTTGGCCAGGCAGGCAGGAGTGACTGTGGTGCTGACCGACAAGGCGGCGGAAGCTGGCGGCACGGTCACGGCCCGGATCGAGGACAAGACGCCCCTTGAGGCCATGGAGATTCTGGTGGAATCCAAAGGGCTGATTTTGGACCAGCGGGACCGGGTGTATTTTGTAAAGACGCAGGAGGAAAAGGCCAAGGAACCGACCGAGGCGGCCAGCTTCACCCTCAGCTACGCCGTGGCCAAGGACGTGCTGCCTCTGCTTCAGGCCCAGCTCCAGAGCGGGATCGGCCCCCAGTCCGATCAGCGCACCAACACCGTTTTCTTCCGGGAAAACAAATCAAACGTCGACAAGATCCGGAAGTTTTTGGAAGCGGTGGATCGTCCCACGCAGCAGGTGATGATCGAGGCGCGGTTGGTGGAGGTGAACGCCAATCCCAAGCAGAGTTACGGGATCAACTGGGGCGGGGTGTTGGGCAGCTCTTCGGCTGCGAAGACGTTCCAGTTCGGCGGGTCAAGCCTCGAGACGCGGGATCCGGCCACTGGCGCTCTCACCTCGGCTGCGGGGCCCGTGATTGGTGCGGACGGCCGTTTTCTGCCCCGGGAATTTGTCCGCAAAAGCAACCAGTTCCAGAATTTGGGCAAGGCCCTCGGGGGCCAGTACGCGATTTTGAGCGGACCGCAGATGAGTTTCACGCTGAGGCTTTTGAACGAGGACAGCGATGCCGAGTTTCTCGCAAACCAGCGGATTGTGACTACGAGCAACGGGAAGGCGGAGGTGAAAGTGATCCGGAGCCAGCCCGTTCCACGGTTGAACTTCAACGAGCAGACCGCCCAGGCGGTATTCAGCGGGTTTGACGACAAGGAGTTCGGGAACACGCTTGAAGTGACCCCGATCATCAACAAAGAGGGGTTTATCTCTCTGGTGGTGAAGCCCGAGATCAGCAATAAGGTGGACGACGTCCGGTTCGTGTTCGGAAACGCCACGGTCACCAGCCCCATCATCGACAAGCGGTCCCTCAATTCCAACGTGATGATCCGGAGCGGCGAGACTTTGGCCATCGGCGGCCTGCTCCAAGACGAGGCGCTCAAGACCCGCGCCAAGGTTCCCATCCTCGGCGACATCCCCCTCATCGGTGCCGCATTCCAGGAACGCCTCAACGAACGCAGGAAACGCAACCTCCTCATTTTCGTCACCCCGACCATCCTCCAGCCAGGAAAAGGAACCGGGCTCGAAGACCAGGTCAGCGGGCTCAAAGGCACCGGGGAGATCTACGCGGATCCGAACGGCTGGCGGAACAACGCCAAGAGCGCCATCCGCCTTTTTCCCAAGCCGGACCGCCCGAACGCAGCGGATCTCCCAAAGCCGGGGATTCCCGAGACCCCGACCAAGCCGTTCCGCAAACCCGGTTCCGGGCTGCGCACGGAGTAGGATAGGGCTCAGTTGCAGCGGCGCGCGGACATCTTCGGTGGATCGGAATCACATTCCGGCGAGGCCGGATCCATTCCGGGTTCCTGACAGAAAAGCGGGTTTTTTTGGGGTTGTTGAATGTTGGGTGCGCGGTTCACCGATTGGAACCCGGGACGGGATGGAGGCCTCAATCCCGCCATTGCTACGCGGGCGTCACCCGGGCGGTTGACCCGTGCAAGGGGAAGCCCTAGGTTCTCCGGCTTCACCTTTGCCGCCTTGCACCGATGAGCCAGACCTACAAAGACACGCTGCAGCTTCCCAAGACCGACTTCCCCATGAAGGCGGATCTCGTCAAACGCGAACCGGAACGGCTGGCCCGCTGGGAATCCGAGCACCTCTACGGCAAGATCCAGGAGGCGCGTGCGGGGAGTCCCTCGTTTATTCTGCATGACGGTCCGCCATTCGCCAACGGAGACGTCCACATGGGCACCGCTCTCAACAAGGTGCTCAAGGATTTGGTGGTCAAATCCAAGACGATGGCCGGTTTCCGAGCGCCCTTTGTTCCGGGCTGGGACTGCCATGGGCTGCCCATCGAGTTCAAGGTGGTCAAGGAATCGCGGGGCCTCACTCCGGCCGAGGTCCGGCGCCGTTCCGAGGAGTACGCCCGCAAATTCATCGATGTGCAGCGCGGCCAGTTCAAGCGGCTCGGCGTTTTTGGGGAGTGGTCCGACCCGTATCTGACCCTGGCACCGGCGTACGAGGCGGAGATTATCCGGGTATTCGGCCGTCTGGTGGACAGGGGGTTGGTTTACCAGTCCAAGAAACCCGTCTACTGGAGCACCGGGGCGCAGACGGCCTTGGCCGAGGCCGAGGTCGAGTACGCAGACCGCACCGATCCCGCGATTTTTGTCAAATTCCCGATCGTGACCGGGCCTCTGGCCGGCCGGGCGAGCATGGTGATCTGGACGACAACTCCGTGGACCCTTCCGGCCAACGTGGCCATCGCGGTGCATCCGCGCCAGCGGTATGTTGTCCGGGCGCTGCGCCGGAAGGAACCGGAGGCGGTCCTGGAGGCGTTGACCGAACAGACGCCGCGTTCCGAGCTTTACGTGATCGCGGAAGCATTGCTCCCGGCGTTTCTGGAGGCGGCGGGATATGAGGAAGTCGGTTTTTCGAGCCGCGCCTTGGAGGCGGACAACGCCGAGGCGCTGGGGGACTGGCTTCTGGCCGGGATGACCGGGGAAGAACTGGCGGGGAACGAGGCGCAGCACCCGTTTCTGGAGCGGCGTTCGAGGATCATCACGGCGGATTTTGTCACGATGGACACCGGCACGGGCCAGGTCCACATTGCGCCCGGACACGGGGCGGACGACTACATGGCCGGGGTGCAGAACGGGCTGCCGATTTTGTCGCCGGTGGACGAGCACGGCCGGTTTACGGAGGAGGTGGGGGTACCAGTCTGGGCCGGGAAATACGTCTTTGAGGCGAACCGTGAGGTGATTGCGCACTTGAAGGAAACCGGGTCGTTGCTCGGGGAACAGGTGTACCAGCACTCCTATCCGCACTGCTGGCGGTCCAAAACGCCGGTGGTTTTCCGGGCGGTCGAACAGTTTTTCATCCGGATCGATGCGGTGCGCCAGGAGGCTCTGGCGGCCATTGAAGGCGTGCAATGGATCCCGCACTGGGGCCGGAACCGGATCCATGGGACGGTGGAGTCGCGTCCGGACTGGTGCATTTCGCGGCAGCGTTCTTGGGGGGTGCCGTTGCCGGTTTTTTACGCGGCGGACGGCAGTCCGATTCTGGACGGGGATCTGGCGCGGAAAGTGGCGGACTGCGTGGAGGAAGGTGGAACGAACCTCTGGTTTGAGAAGGACGACGCGTGGTGGTCGGAAAAGCTGGGGCTGCCCGCAGGCACGACGCGCCGGAACGACACGCTGGATGTGTGGATCGATTCCGGGGTGTCGCACGAGGCGGTGTTGCGCCGGCATCCGGCGCTCAGTTGGCCAGCGGATCTGTATCTGGAGGCGACCGACCAGCACCGGGGCTGGTTCCAGTCCTCGCTCATCACATCGGTGGCCTTGAACCACGCGGCGCCTTACCGGGCGGTGTTGACGCACGGGTTTGTGGTGGACAAGGACACGCGCAAGAAGGTGTCGAAGTCGGAGCAGGGCAACTACGTCAAGCCGATGAACGCCGAGCATTTTGTCGGAAAATACGGCGCGGACATTGTCCGGCTCTGGGCGGCCAGCGTGGAGTTCACCAACGAAGTGCCGTTCTCGGAGGAATCCTTTGCGCTGTTGACCGACGCGTACCGCCAGTTCCGAAACGTGCTCCGGATCCTGCTGGCCAACCTCCACGACGCGCCGGCGGATCTGAAGCGGCCGGAAGGAATGACGCTGGTGGACCGCTGGATTTTGTCCCGGCTCCAGGCGGTGGTGGCGGGATGCCGCGAGGCGTATGCCGCCCTCGAGTTCCGCAGGGTGTTCCAGTTGCTCAACCAGTTTTGCACGGTGGACCTGAGCGCGCTCTATGTGGACATCACCAAGGACCGCCTCTACTGCGATGCGCCGGATGCGCCGCGGCGGCGGGCCACACAGTGGGTCATGCGCGAGGTGTTCGAGGCGCTGACCCGGCTCCTGGCTCCGGTTCTGGCGTTCACGGCAGACGAAGCCTGGGAGTATTCGGGCCGGAAAACCGCGGTCCATCTCGAGCTGTTTCCAGAGGCCGATCTCGCATTCCGGGACGAGGCGCTGGAGTCGCGCGTGGAACGGTTGCTGGAGTTGCGCGGCGTGATTGCACAGGCGGTGGAACAGGCCCGGAAAGAAAAGCTGATCGGCAACGCGCTGGAAGGCCGGGTCATTCTGCATCTCGCCGATCCGGTGCTGCGCGAGGAATTGGCAGGACGGGTGGAGGAACTGGAGGAGTTTTTCATCCTGAGCAGCTTGGAACTGCGGGCCGGTGATGTGGACCGGGCCGAGATTGCGGCATCCACAGACCGCAAATGCTCCCGATGCTGGCGCCACCGGCGTTCGGTGGGGCTGAGCGTTGCGCATCCGGAGTTGTGCGAGCGGTGTGCCGGAGTCGTGGCCTGAGGACGTCGCGATGAAATTTCTGCTCCTGCTCGCCCTCCCGTGTTACGCGCTGGATCAAGCCACCAAATGGCTGGTGATCCGGCGGTTGGAATACAACGGGGATCCGGTGCCGGTTTGGGGCGATTTTTTCTCGCTCTGCCACTGGGGCAATACCGGGGCCGCGTTTGGCGCTTTTCATGACAGCAACCGCGGGTTTCTGATTTTGTCGGCTCTGGCCGTGGTGGGAATCCTTGTGGCTGCATGGCGTGGCGCGTTTTCAGACGCGGCCAGCCGCTGGGGAGTCGGACTGATGCTGGGTGGCGTTCTGGGAAACCTCACCGACCGGATCCTGCACGGACACGTGGTGGATTTTCTGCTGTTCAACCTGCACCTGCCGTATGCCGATCCGTGGCCCGCCTTCAACGTGGCGGACAGCTGCATCTGCGTGGCTGCCGGATTGTTCATCTGGAGCACGTTCCGGCCCGGTGTCGGTGACGTGAAACTATGACTGGCACGGACGCCAGCTGGTGCTGGGACGGAGAACAGTTTGTCCGGGGCAGGGACGTTCCAGCCTCCGATCGCGGGTTCCGGTACGGGATGTCTGTTTTTGAAAGTCTCCGGGTCGCGGACGGTGTCCCGGAGTTTTTCTCGGCCCATGCCGATCGTCTCCGGCGAGGCTGCGATTTTTTTTCGTTCCCGTTTCCTGCCTTGGCTGTGGAGGAGGCGCGCGGACTTTTCAGGGGATTGAACGGGGAGGGATTTGCCCGGATTTATGTGACAGCCGGGCCCGGTGGCCCCACAGACTCTGTGGAGCGGCCCGGGGTCTGGGTGAACTGGGAGAAACGGGAACGCCGTTCGGTGGAAGGGTTCCGGATTGGAATTGCGGGAGGCGAGTTTGTGCCGATCTTCGGCGGGCTGAAGACCGGGAATTACTGGCGGAATTTGGAGGTGCTCCGTCAGGCGCGTATCGCAGGATGGGATGACGCGGTTTTGCTGGGAGCCGGCGGGCAGTTGGTTTCGGCGTGCGTGGCCAATCTGTTTTTGGTGGAAGCGGGACGGATCCGGACGCCGGCGGTGGAGGGCGGCGTGCGGTCGGGCGTGTTGCGGGAATGGGTTTGCGGCGAGGAACCGGTTGAGGAGGTTCGTCTCGAGGAACGGGATCTGTGGGCTGCGGACGAGATTTTTCTGACCAACAGCTGGATCGGAATCGCGCCGGTTTTGGAATTGGAAGGGCGCACAGTGCGCTCGTCCGAAGTGGGCCGTGGGTTGGCCCTAAAACTGGAACAGGCGCGGCACACGGGGCTTCTTTCATGAAGGCGACCGGTGCTGGATCACGCGGCGGACTGGACGGGGTGCTGGACTGGATGGCGGCGTGTCCGGCTCTTGCGCGAAAGGTAGCGGGCCGGCGGGGTGGGTGGGTTCTGGAACACGTGCATCCGGCTGCCCACGCTTCCGTGGTGGCATTGGTTGGCCGGACAGCGCCTGGCCGGGTCTGGGTCGTCTGCCGGGATCTCAAACAGCAGGAGTCCGTGCATAGCGAACTCTGCAACTGGTTCCCGGAGGCCCAGTTTTTTCCGGAACTCGAGTTGAGCGCGGTGGCCGGTGCGTTGCCGGATCCGGAGGTGGCAGCGGAGCGGTTGGCGATTGTCGAAAAACTGGCAGCCGGCGGCGAAGGCGGTATGCTGGTGGTCACTGCTGCCGCGTTGGACGAGGCGGTGCCATCGGCGACCGCATTGAAAAAGATGGAGGTGCGTTTGGACAAAGGCACCACTGTGGATCGCGAGGTGTTGCTGGAGAAGTTGAGCAGCCACGGATACGAGTCGGTGGGACAGGTTTCAGCCCGGGGCCAGTACGCAGTCCGGGGCGGCATTCTAGACGTGTTCTCGTATCAGGAGCCGTTGCCAGTGCGGCTCGAGTTTTTCGGGGACGAGATTGAGTCGGTGCGGCATTTTGACTTGGACCAGCAGACTTCGGTGGAACAACTCGAAGGCTGCGTGCTTTTGCTCGGGGACGGCAGCGAGTTGGGCGCGTCCGGCAAGACAGCGGGTGGAAAGAAGAAGGCCGAGGTTCCGCTCCGGAACTACGCGGCCACCGGGGACCTGTGGATCGACTTGACCGGGGAGGGTGGGCTGGGGATCAAGGGCGCGGTGCGGATTCTGGAGCACGGCCAGGATACGGACGGGCCGGAGGACGATTCCCTCGCTTTTTACGAGCACGGGTTGGGCGACTTCGAGGCAGGCGACTTCGTGGTCGATGAAATCAAGCGGGAACGGTTTTTTGGTCAGTTGCGGGATTGGCGGGAATCGGGCTGGGCGGTATTTGTGTTTTGCAACAACGAGGGGGAGGCGGAACGGTTGCGGGACCTGTTGCCGCCGGTCGAGGCCGATGCGTTGAAGACTGTGGTGGGGGTTCTCGGAGGCGGGTTCGTGTTTCCCGCGGGCCGGATGGCGGTCCTCTCGGATGCCGAGTTGTTTGGCCGGTACCGGAACACGCGGGTTCGTCGGCAGGCCCTCAAACGGCTGCGGGAACAGGCGGGCCGCGTCCAGATGGATTTCAGCGAACTGGCCGAGGACGATCTCGTGGTGCATCTCGAACACGGGATCGGTCGGTACGAAGGGACACGCACAATTGCTTCCGGACCCGAAGGGCGTCCGGAAGAGGTTTTGGTTTTGGGCTTTGCCGGGGACGCAAAGCTCTACGTGCCGCTGGAGCAGGCCTACTTGGTGGCGAAGTACGTGGGGGTGGGCAAACGGAATCCGCCTTTGTCGGTGCTCGGCGACGGCAAATGGGCGCGTGCCAAGCAGAGCGCGGAGAAGGCCGTGTTTGATTACGCGGGTCGGCTTCTGGAGGTCCAGGCTTCCCGCGAAACCGCTGTGGGACACGCGTTTGCGCCCGACAATAAATGGGTCCGGGAGTTTGAGGCGTCCTTTTTGTACAAGGAAACACCGGACCAACTCGCGGCCATCGCAGCCGCCAAGGCGGACATGGAGTCCGAGCGGCCCATGGACCGTTTGGTGTGTGGAGACGTCGGGTTCGGAAAAACGGAGGTGGCGATCCGCGCGGCGTTCAAGGCGGTGATGGGGGGCAAACAGGTGGCGGTGCTCGTGCCCACCACGGTGCTGGCCCAGCAGCATTTCCAGAATTTCCGGGAACGCATGTCGGATTACCCGGTTCGTGTGGAGAGCCTGAGCCGGTTCCGGACGGCAGCGGAGCAGCGGCAGACCCTGGAGGGACTCAAGGACGGTTCGGTGGACATTGTGGTCGGCACGCACCGGCTCATCTCCAAGGATGTGGAGTTCAAGGATCTTGGTCTGGTGGTGATCGACGAGGAACAGCGGTTTGGTGTTCTGCACAAAGAGAAGTTCAAGGAACTGTTCCGGCTCGTGGACATGCTCACCCTGAGCGCAACGCCGATTCCGCGGACCCTCTATCTTTCGCTCATGGGCGCCAAGGACATGAGCACCATTGAAACGCCTCCGGCCAACCGGGTGCCGACGGAGACGCTGATCTGTCCGTACGACGAGCGGGTGATCCGGGACGCCATCGAACGGGAGTTAAAAAGGCAGGGGCAGGTCTATTTCCTCCACAACCGGGTCCAGGACATTGAGAAGGTGCAGATGCGGATCCGGGCGTTGTGTCCGAAGGCGCGCGTGGTGGTGGGGCACGGCCAGATGGAGGAGGGCGAGTTGGAGGAGGTGATGCAGACGTTTGTGAGTGGCGAGGCGGACGTGCTCGTATCCACCACCATCATCGAAAGCGGCCTGGATATCCCCAACGCCAACACGATCATCATCGACCGCGCCGACCGGTTCGGCCTTGCCGACCTCTACCAACTCCGCGGCCGCGTGGGGCGTGCCCAGCAGAAAGCGTACGCGTATCTGATGCTGCCCCGGGAACTGCTCGGGACCGGCGAGGCCCGCAAACGGATCAACGCCATCAAACAGTACAGCGCCCTCGGCGCTGGATTCAAAATCGCCATGCGCGACTTGGAAATTCGCGGGGCGGGGAACGTCCTTGGAACGGCGCAGAGCGGGCACATCATCAACGTGGGATTCGATCTTTACTGCGCGCTCCTGCGGCAGGCCATTTCCAAGCTCAAGGGACAGCGATCCCGGATGCGTCTTGATGTTGGGATGCGCTTGGATTTTGTCGCGATGCGCGAGGCGGGCTATGAGCCTGGGCTTCAGGCGCCGGCGTTTCTTCCTGCCAGTTACCTGCCCGATGCCCAGAGCCGGATTGCCGGATACCGCCGGTTGGCCGAGGTGACAACGCAGGAACAACTCGTGGCTCTCCGCAAGACTTGGGTGGACCGCTACGGCCGGATGCCAGAGCCGGTGCTTAATTTGATGTCGGTGACGGAACTCAAGCTGCTGGCGTCTGCGCGGAAGATCACGGCAGTGGAGGTCCGGGAGCGGAAGGTGATGCTGACGCGGGCTGGCGATTACATTTTGTTGGGCGGGAAGTTCCCGCGCCTTGGGGCGGCGACGCCGGCCGAGTGCCTCAAGGAGTTGGTGGGGCTGCTGAGGAGTTTTTGAAAAACCGGAGTGCTCCTGCGGGGGGGGACAGGTTGTGAGGAAAGAAAGGCGCTGTATTCCGGCGGGGTGAGCCAGAGGCAGATGCGCTTTGAGAGGGATGGGCTGGATGGACTGGATGGACTGGATGGACTGGATGGACTGGATGGACTGGATGGACTGG
>CAIURC010000040.1 GCA_903901425.1 uncultured Spartobacteria bacterium
CATGGCCTAGTGGAGGTTGAAGACCGCAGACAGTTGTGTGAGCGCCTGCGGGGAAGGTTTTTCAGACCAGAACCCTGCGGCGGGCAATCCGCGGAGGAAAAGGTAGATGACGCCTCCAAAATGGTGTTCGGGATCGTAGTCGGGAAGGTGCACAGAAAGATGCCTGTGCAGCGCAACGGCATAGAGGCGGGCTTGGAGCAGGTAGAGCGAGTCCCGCATGGCCTGTTCAACGCGGTTCGCCGTGTATGAATCCAGGCGGTTGCTTTTGTAATCCACAACGTACCACCGGCCCTCATGTTCAAAAATCAGGTCGATGAATCCCTGGAGAAACCCGGTGAACTCATGGAACCCGAGCAATGCGAGCTGTGTCGCCCAAAGCCGGCGGTCTGGGTTGTCGTCGATCGCCGGGTCCTTGAGGAGCGCATCGGAGAGCGTGCGCGGGTTGAGATGGCCGACCGGAAGATGAAACTGCATTTCGGTGACACAGGAATCCCGGATGGCGTCGAGGCTCACCGCGCCACCTCCCGGAAGCGGCACCGGAGTGGTGAGGATGGTTTCAAGCGCCAGCACGGCGTTTTCCTCGGTCACCGGTCCGTTGGCGAGCGCTTCGGCGAGTGATTTCTGGTTGCCGAGGTAGTCTTCCAGAACCCCGTGGATCCATGTTCCGAGGCCGGTACCGGAGAGTTTGAGAGGTTCGAGGAGGTCCTGGCTCGCTGGGAGTTCGTCCTCCTCCGGGCCGGGATTGTGTTCCCTCAACGGCACGGATTCATGGCCAGACTTTGAGAGGGACGAAAAGCTGGAGACTCTGTGGGGAACACCACCGAACCTGAGCTGTGGGGAGTCGTTCTGCGGGACCCCAAGCAGCACCTCGCCGGGATTTGAAATGGCGGGCAGGGCTGTGGTAGGGACGCTGGCAGGCAGGACTTGGAGAAACTTGAGGGCGTTGAGGGCCGCTAGCCAATCCTCTGGGGAGAGGCCTGCGAGGCCAAGGCCGGGAAGCTGGATCAATGGCGATGGTTCGGCACCGCCTGCGGGAGTTTTCTTGGAAGCCACAGGGGCAAGGCCGAGGTAGAGGCGGTGCCTTGCCCGGGTCAGAGCGACATACAATTTGCGGTGTTCTTCGTGGTCTTCCTGGAGAAGCGCCCGGTCCCGGTTTTGGAGGAATTTGTGGGACCCGGTGTCGAGAACCCATTCGTCCTCGGTACGGACGAGTGGTGCGGTGCAGGATTTTTCGCGGTATCCAGGGTCAGGGACTTTCCAGAGGAAGGGGCAGAAGACAACGGGGAACTCGAGTCCCTTTGAGCCGTGGATGGTGAGAAGTTGGACGGCAGGCCGATCGGTTTCGAGGCGCATCTGGGATTCCCCGGGGTCAGCGCTGTTGGGGGTTGCGATGGCGCGGGCGAGCCATCTTGCGAGGGCTGCGGCGGTCCGGGTGCCGGCATGGAATTGTTGCTGGAGGAGGGTACCCGTCTGGCGCCAGTTTGTGAGACGGCGTTCGCCATCGGCGAATGGGAGATGGGCCGTGATTACGGCCGCTGTTTCAAGGCGTTTCAGGAGTGCGGGCAGTGGGCCTGAGCGTTCGAGCCATTCCAGTTCCATGCGCAATCGGTCGCAGGTTTCGGCTTGGAAAGCCGGATCGCACCTGAGCTCCGGGATACGGCCGGGAGCGATACCGGAGAGGGGCGTTGCGGAGAATGCGAGGAGTTTTGGGAGAAGATCGCCCCGGGTCTGAAGACTTTGGAGACACTCGATCCAGATGAGGAGGTCGTTGGCCTCGGGGGTGTCAAACACGCTTCCAAGGCCGCGTCCGGAGAGTTCGGAAGGAATCTGCAGGCCGTTGAGATGCTCCCGCAGGAGGCGGAGTTCTCGGAGGTTGGAGGCAAGGAAAGCGACGTCACCGGGTGTGATGGTGCGCAGATGACCGGTTTTGCGGTCAGCGATTTGAATCCCGGCGTGGAGCAGGCGTTGGCATTCGGCGGCAGCGGCAGCGGCAAGGTGACGAAGGGCTTTTTCCCGTTGGGTATGGGGTGACCATTGAACGACGAGTGCCTGGCGGGCTGGATCGTGGATTCGGTCCTCGCGCGCAGCCGGCGTGACCTTCACGTAGCGAACCCGTTTTTCAAGCGGCCCCTCATCGGGGAACGCAAAGTCCTCTCCGTAGAGATGGTTGATGGCGTGGATCAGCGCGGGATCGGACCGGTGATTGACGGTCATCACCGGGGCGCTGAGGGTTTGACTGGTGAGATTCCGATAACTGGCAAGGTCGGCGCCGCGGAACCTGTAAATGCTCTGCTTGGGGTCGCCGATGACGAGGAGCGAAACGGTGTCGCTATGGTTGAAGACCGTAGACAGGACGTGGATCTGGGCAAAATCGCTGTCCTGACATTCGTCCAGGATAGCGGCACGGAGCCGTGCGCGGACTGCGGCGGCGAGTTTTCCATTGGCTCCGTGTGTGGCGTCGAGGGCGTCGCGGACGTTTCGGACAAGGTCGTCGAAGGAGCGGATTGCGGCGGCTTGGCGTGCCGCGTCGAACCGGGTCCGGAGATTTTGCGCCACGTTCAATGCTCGGGAACGCTCCCGGACCTGGCCGATTTTGAGGAATTGCTCCCAGAGTTCGGTGCCATGATCCCCCAAGATCCGGCCTTGTGCGGGGGTCAGTTTGTCGGGCGGGTGTCCGGCTTCAAGTGCGGCGAGGCCTTCCCTGAGTTTGGCGAGGGAACTGGCGTGCCCGCCTTTTTCGAGGGCAGACCTGACATGTGCGATGAGTGTGCTCGTGAGGTTTTCGAAATCGGCATCGCTGCTTGGATCCCATCCGAGGAGCCTTGCATCTGGGTTTTGGACGGCAGCCTGTGCGGTGCGCGAAAGGGCTTGGATGTCGATCGCTGTATTCAGGTCCGAGAGTCGGAGGAGTTCGTCATGGAAGAGGGGGAGCAGGTGTGTCGCGGTATCCTGAACCACCGTCTGGCCGGGGTCGGTCCCGAGTTCCATGGCGTGCCGTGCAAAGAGCCCTTGGCAGAAACTGTGGAGTGTAGAGATTGGCGCGAGGTCAAAGCTGCTGAGTGCGGCGGCGAGTCGTTCAGCGACAGAATGGGCAGGTTCCTGGGAGTCGTGGATATGCTTGTTGAGGATGCGCGTTTCAGGCGCATCAGCGGGGATTGATCCAGCGGCGAACTGGAGTGCAGCCCCGTGGGCGCTGCGGAGGGCGGACAGGAGTCTCTCTTTCAACTCAGCCGTGGCAGCCTTTGTGAACGTGCTCACCAGAATCTCATCGACTCTGAGGCCTTCTTCCACAAGGAGGCGCACCCAAAGCAGGGTGATGGAGTACGTCTTGCCGGTGCCGGCACTGGCTTCAATCGAATAGGCACCACGCAAGGGCTGGAATTCGGCGTTAAACATCGCTTTTTGAAAGTGGGAATCCGGCCGTGACACACCATGCCCGGAGGAACTGCGCGATCCGCCATGCCAACGGTTGGTCTGGGTCCGGCAGGAAGGCAGCTGCAGGCTCGTCTCCTTGCAGGCAGAAAGGGTTTGGGCATCCGCGGAAAGCAAGGCGCGTGGCGGGTTTCACGTGTTCCCCGGGAAGACCAAACATTCCGTCCTTCTCCCAGTTTTCGCGGCACGCTTCGAGAAGCTCATCCACGGTATTCTGGGCCGCACCGTTTCCGGATTTTGGCGCGAGAATTCCGGCGGCCGCTCTGGGCCAGAACGGGAGCGGCCGGGTCTGCGCGAGGCCGAAAAGCGGTAGGAGTTTTGTCAGGAGTTCCCGGGCGGTGTCGGTTGTGGGGAGATTGAACTGGACGGGTTTCCCAGTTTGGAAGTGGAGCTTGACCGGGATCGCAGCGGCAAGAGGTTCAGGGGAAGCGGCAGCCATGCAGACCGCATCCAAAAAGAGGGGCAACCTTTTTTCAGGCGTGTCCTGCGAAATGGAATAATGGACCAGTGTTTTTGACGGCTCGGAAACGAGGTACCAGATGCGCCGGATCTGCCCTGTGATTTGACATTGGGTCCCGTCCGGTGCGGATGGGAGCGAGATCCGGATCTGGGGATGGAACCTCTGGGCTGTCTGCAGTGGGGGCTGGGGTGTTTCGGGCAGGTTCTCAAGAGCCTTCGACCAAAGTTGATCCCCGATCCGGCCTCTGGGGATGTGTCCAGCACAGCTCAGGTTTCTGAAGACCTCTGTTTCGTCGGAGCCCTCCAAACGCGCGGGTAAGACGGCTTCTCGTATTTTCCATTGCCCAAGGCCGTCCAGTTCCACCAAGTCACCCCGGTTTTCTTCGGGTGCCTCTTCTGGGAGGCGGATTCCGAGGCTGCGGACAAAAAGTGCCGCTGGCTCGGTCAACAGGGTTTCGAGGTCTCGGAGGGTAACGTCTTCAAAACGGCTGTTCAGCCGTGTGGACCAGAGGCCCGGGAAATGAAGGTGTCCGCGTTGGGCCTTGAGGACGCCGGCTGCAAACCGGTCAGAGCTAAGGTAGGTATTTTGGTTGGCCGACGGCGTGCCGGCTTGGGGGCTGAATCCGTTGAGCGGGTGGGTAAAAAGAATGGCATGGTGCGCCTGCCGGGGACTGCCCATGGGAAGGATGGCGTCGTCGAGGACTTGAAGGAGGTCGGCGAGAACGGTGGAAGGTGGCCGGGTCTTGGCATCGGAATCCGAGCCGCCGAGATAGGAGAGAACGAGTCGTTCCCGCGCAGCCAAGATGGCGAGGAGAAACGCGTGGCGGTCTGTTTCTCTCCGGGACGGATCACCAGTGGCCGGTTTCCGCGAGAGAGGATGCCACTCGGGCCGGTCGTCGCGGGCAGGAAATTTGTCATCGTTTAAGCCCGCGATCAGAATCATCCGGGCTGGCACGCCGGAATAATGACGGAGGTCGGCGATGCAGATACCGCCCGGGCCGCGGATGGAATCCTGACTGAGCAGTTGAAGGCGCTGCTGGAGAAGGCGCTGGAATGCTTGTCCTGTTAGGCTCGGGTCGCAGTTGGCGGCGGCTTGCCGGAGCGGATGGAATACAATCTGGGTGAGCGGCCCCGAATCGAGGCCCGCCTTTTTGAGATCAAAAAAGGCATCGCAGAGCTCTGCGAAGTGTTGCAGCCAAACCGAAAGGGTTCTTGGGGTGTCGTTGCTCCAGAGTGCGCGGGCTTCGGTGAGGCGGCTGGTAAAAAGTGCAAATGCAGCGAGTGGGGCGAGACTCAGGCCGGAGGCGCGTTCGAGCGGGAGAATGGGCTGTTCAGCCCCGGGAAGCGCGAGTGGGGAACTGAGTGCGTCTGTAGGCAGGATTGCACCGAGGCCGAGCCTTTGCAGCGCCCATGTCAGGTTCCAGCGTGCTTCCTCGATTTCTTGGATCTCCTGGCGATGTCGGGCATCGACGCCCCAAAAGAATTGGGCGTCTCTGAGCCAACTGATGGGATCCAGCATTTCGGCGTGGCCCGGTTCGAATCCGAAACGTGCAGCGATGAGCGGATGCTCCAGGAGCGCCTGAATCTGAGTGTGCGTGACTCTGCCGTGGAGTACCTCGAACAGGAGTGCGACACCCGTTGCAAGCGGTGAAGAGACAGTTTTTCCGAATCCCAAAAGACGGTACGGACATATCTCGGGCCTGAATGCAGCTTCAACCAACGGCGCTTGCTCCTCGGCGTTTGCAAGAAGAACAATGATCTCCTCCGGGCGAAGCCCTGGATCCTGCTCCAAGGCCTGCAGGATCCGGTCCCTGCAGTTTTCTAGCTCTCGCAGGCTGCTCCGGCAGGAATGGACCGTGAACGAATGGTCGTTGGGGTCGACCGGAAACCGATGTTCCTCGGAAAACGGTTCGGCTTTTCTGCATGAGAACTGGAGTCTTCCCAAGAGCGTCAGTGGCGGTTCAGGCGCGGGTACGGTGACCCCGCCGTCGCCCTCTGCAAGGAGAGTTTCCGCCAACTGCCGGTGGAGAGCTTGGGCGCTGCGGCCAAAGGCCCAAAGCACTCCGCCCGGGGAAGAATGTTCATCCTCCGCAAACGTGAGAAACCCTGCTTTGCGGTTTCTGGCGCGGAGTTGTGCATCGGCCCAGTACTCGGAGGTTGGGCTGAGTACGTAAAGGTGGAGCTTTTCCGGATGCGAGGCGGAGAGGCGGTTGTAAAAGTGGAGGAGAAGATC
>CAIURC010000041.1 GCA_903901425.1 uncultured Spartobacteria bacterium
TCGGCGCTGACCAAGATGTTCTGCGCGGGGCCAGAGGGCGAAGACGCACCGATGGCGGCAAGGCCGTCTCCAGAGGGGCCTTTGGCGACACTGACCGAGAAGCTGACGGGTTTGCTGCCCGGGTTGATGCGCTCCAGGCCATTGCCGTTTTCGATGAGCACCTCATCGACGTTGTCCTTGGTGAGAATGCCTTTTGAAAATTTGACGGTGATGGAGTCGCCGTCTGCATCAGTGCAGCGCGCAGTGGACGAATTGATGAAAACAGCGGCGGGCGCGATGCGAGACTCCAGAGCTTCTGGCGGGGCAACTTGCTTTCGGATGGATCTTGGCATGCGGACGTTTGTTTGGCCGGAGAAAGGTGCTGGGAAAAGTTTTTTCCCCGGTGAGGGCCCCAGAGAGTGATGGGATTCGGTTCGGAACGCTTTCGGCCCCTCTATTGGGGGGGGCGTGAGTGTCTCCGCAGGAAAGGCGGATGGAAAACGGCGGAAATCCGCGACATACGGGGTGGACACGCCCGGCCGCGGAATTCCCTCAAAAACGGCGGATCGCTAACCCGGCTCCTTTGCAGATTTAAAGAGTCGGTCTCGGAGAATCTGTGTTTTGCCTGCCAACTTTGGGAGGCAAACCTGGGGAAAAGTGCCGTTGCAGCGATAAAATCGAAAAAAAACGGCAGGTTGGCCGGGGACCGGAAGTGAAGTGTGTGTAGGCAAGCCGCCTGCGATTTCCCCCCCCCCGCCACCCAATTCTCTCCCGATGAACAGAAAATCCGTCTTTGCGAATGCCAGCTTCGTCCTCCCGGTAGCCCTTCTGAGCGCCTGTACCCTGCACGCATTGGAGTATCCGCACTCCACCAACGAACCTCAGAAAACGGGGTGGCCGTTGACTCCGGAGGAGCGCAAGTATGTGGTCGAAAAAGCCGAGCACGACCGTCGGCCCGGGCGCGAATCCAACCAGCATCGGCCCGAGCTTTGGCCGCAGGTGCCCACGGCAGGCCATTTTGGCGGGGATGCATGGCTGAAACTTCACGAGGCCCATGTGCACAAGGTTCAGGCGGCCAAAGGTCCGCTCGATGTCCTGCTGGTCGGCGACAGCATCACCATCCAATGGGCCGATTCGTGGGAACGCAATTTTCCCGGATTGAAGTCCGTGAACATCGGGATTGGCGGGGACAAAACCCAGAACGTGCTCTGGCGTCTGGACCATGGGGGTGTGGAGGGGCTGCAGCCCAAGGCCATCGTGTTGATGATCGGCAACAACAACATGTTTTTCACCCCGGAAACCGGCATTGAGGCGGCGGCCAAAGGCATCCAGATGTGTGTCCGGAACCTGCGCGAGAAATTCCCGGAAGCGAGCCTTGTCCTGGCCAAGATCCTGCCCGCCCACGGACCCGGGAACCCCTTCTATGAAGATATCCGGAAGACCAACGCGGCTTTGGACAGCCTCGGGCTTGAAGCAGACCCAAAGGTGCGGGTGCTGGATCTTTGGGGGGATTTTGTCCAGGCCGACGGAACGCTGCGGAAAGAGTGGTTTACCCCGGACAACATCCACCTGGCTCCGGCCGGATATGCCGCATACGCGGCCCGGCTCAAGCCGCTGCTTGACCCCGTGCTGGCAGGAAAGGGACTGCCGCCCGCGCCGCCTGCAGCGAAGTCCAAGCCCGCAGCTGCCGTGGAGGCGCCTGCACCCGCCGGTGTCGCCCTGCCGAAAGCGGCTGCCGGACTGGTTCTGAAAATGGAGCCTGTGCTGAAATATCCCTACGCGCCGTATGAGGAAGGAAAGTTGGATCCGCAGCGGACGGGCTGGCCGTTGACCGAGGCCGAGCTGGCCTGGGTTGCCAAGGGCGAGTACGAACGCAAGCCCGGTCATGAATCCCACAAGCACATGCCCGACATGTGGTTTGTCACTCCCACTGCCTCGCACTGGAAGGCCAAGGACGGCAGTGGCCGGAACCTGTGGATCGAACACCATGCGGAGTGTCTTGATAAAGTTCAGGCGATGAAGGGATCCATCGACATCGCGCTTCTCGGCGACAGCATCACCCAGGGCTGGGGCGGGGGCTGGGACGGTGCCCCTTTCAGTGCCGCATGGCAGCAACATTTTGGTGGAAGACGCACCGTGAACCTCGGGATTGGCGGGGATCGGGCCGAACAAATCCTCTGGCGCCTGGATCACGGCGCGCTGGAGGGCGCATCGCCCAAAGTGGTCGTACTCAAAATCGGCGTGAACAACGCGCCGTTGGTCGAAGGAAACGGTGTGCCAGTCGCCGCGGCGGTGCAGGCCATCCAGCTCTGCGTGGAAAACATCCGGCGCCGCTGTCCGGACTCCAAGATCGTGCTGGTAAAAATCCTGCCTGCGTTTGACCCCTCGGGAGGAGTCGGTGCCCGGGTGCTTGAAATCAACGCCGGTCTGGAGGCTCTGAAGTTGGACACCGATAGCCGGGTCCGCGTACTGGACCTGACCCAATCCTTTCTGAACACGGACGGCACCCTGAAGAAGGAACTGTATTCCGATGGCCACCTGCATCTGGGACCGAAGGGCTACGAAGTGTTTGCGGCCGCTCTGAAGCCCGTGCTGGACGGGGTGCTGCAGTAATCGAGGCCGGGTGCCGTTGCCTCTTGTTTCTCGCCCCCTGCCGGCCGGGTTTCCTGAATCCCACTCATGCCACGCGTGCTCCAGATTCAAACACCCGAGCCCCGTCTGCGCCCAGCAGGTGCTTGGTCTCTGGCCGGGGTGCAGGCCGGGGTGTGTGGCATTGCGTTGTTCTGGATCCTGTTCCCGGGTGCGGCATTGGCCGGGGGCAGCGCTGATGTGCTGGAGTTGCCTCAGGACATCGAAAATCCAGCGGTTGCAGAGGGCGCACCCGCTCCGGGAGTCACCGTCTTGCAGGCGCTGCCGCAGTATGCGGGCACCCGCGTCGCCCATACACTGCATCTCCCGGCTGACTGGGTTCCCGGGAGGCGGTTTCCTGTGCTGGTGGAGTACTCTGGAAACAGTGTCCCGGTCCGGGGCAACAAGGGGATCGGATTCGCACTGACGGAAAGCCGGGGATTCCTCTGGGTGGTGCTCCCTTTCGTCGGGACAGATCGTCAGAAGGATGAGGAATGGTGGTGGGGGGATGTCTCGGCCACCGTGGAGTACGCGAAGGCTGCCGTGTCTGAGATCTGCGAGAAGTGGGGGGGCGATTCAAGGAACGTGGTCCTTGCCGGTTACTCCAGGGGCGCGATCGCCTGCAACTACATCGGTCTGCACGACGACGAAATCGCGCGGCTTTGGCGCGCCATGGTGGTGGTCAGTCACTACGATGACGCGCACATCCCTTGGGGCATGTCTCCCGAGGAACGCAGCCGCGCCCCGGAACGCATCCGGAGACTCGGAGACACTCCCCAGTTGATCTGTGGCGAGTACTGTTCCCGGCCCCAGTCCGGCAACGATGTGGAACTCCGGAAACAGGTCCGGACCCATTCTGGATTTGACGCCGCGCAGGCCGCGCTCGGTCTGGAACCGCTGGTCGAGGTGGAGGGAACGCGGGCCTTTGTGCAAAGGCATTGTCCCACCGGCCAACACACTTTTCTGGAGTTGCCCTGGGTGAACCACGGATCCGCTGTGTTTCTCCGAAACACGCCCGAACGCACCCAGATCCGCGCATGGCTGCGGTCGGCCGTTGGTGGCCTGCCCTAGGCCCGTGATCATTCCCTGCCCGTCTTGGTGGACGCGCCCCAGCCGGATTGCGGCGATGTGCGGCCCCGCCTTTCCTTTACCCCCAAAAACAACCCCATGAAAATCCTCCTGATCCTTTTTCTTGCCTTCACATTCCCCGCGCTGGCCGGCGGAAAAAATGAGCGAACCGTGTTTTTTTCAGCGGACAAGATTGTCAAGCTGGACATCACCGTGGACGAGGCTGGCATGCAGGTGTTGCGGGAAACCAAGCATTCTTGGTTTGAGCGATCGCCGGGGCAGGGGGCCAACAGTCTCCCTGAAAAGCCCTACGTCAAAGGCACCGTGGTGGAGGATGGAACGGTCGTCCATCGGAACGTTGGTGTACGCCTCCGGGGTGGCATGGGAAGTTGGCAGAAAATCGACGAAAAACCGGGTCTCTTCCTGAACATGGACAAGTTTGAGAAATCCCAGCGTTTCCACGGCATGGAGAAGGTCATCCTGCACAATTCGCATCAAGATCCGCGGTACATGAATGAACTACTGACAGGCGAGGTGTACAGGGCGGCGGGTGTGCCAGCCGCCCGTGTGGTCCATGCTGTCGTTAGCCTGAACGGGCGGCAGCTCGGACTCTACTACCTTAAGGAGGGGTATGATGCCGGTTTTTTGAATGAACATTTTGGGAACGACAACGGCTACATGTATCAAGGCGACACCGGGCAGGACATTAATGCAGCACTTGAAATCACCCGGGGAGAGGAAAGCCCTCACACGCCGAAGGACCATTCGGACCTCAAACTTTTGATGGCCGCCCTGAACGAGATTGACCCCAAAAAACGCTTTGAAAGGGCGTCACTCATACTCGATGTAAACCGCTTCATGAAATACCTCGCGGCCTCGGTCGTGCTGGGAGTCGTCGACGCATATCCGATCGTGGGCAACAACTATCGCATCTATTTCGATACCCGAATCGGAAAGCTGGTCTTTTTTCCATCGGGAGTCGACCGCTGCGACTTCGGTGGGGTCCAGCTGGAGCAGAATTTTGCCCTCGTGGCTAGCCGACTCATCGAGACACCGGACGGCCGTGCTCAGTATTTGGCAGCGGTCGATCAAGTGCTCGCACATGCCTATGACCCGAAAACGCTCGTCGAACGCATCGATTCCCTTAGAAGAATGCTCAATCCCGTCCTAAAGGAATGTCACCCCGTCCAACATCAGTCTTGGGATGTCAACTTCTGGATCCGGGACGCCATTCAGAAGCAGCCCGCAAAGGTCACCGAAATGCTCCGACACTCCCGCGGCAAGTGAGGGCTCCGAGGAGATCCTCGAAGCACTGTGACTTCTGGCCATCGGAGCCGTCTGTTTACCCTCCAACCCGGTCATCAGTTTCCGATTCCAGCCCCGCAAAACATTTACCCAGTACCCTGCCACCCATTTTTTAATGGAACCCGGTCTTCCGCCTTTGAAGTGGTCCGGAAGAACGTGGTTCTGCTCAGACAAACGCTCCCTGCCCCGGAGAACGGCGCACTCCTCAAGGCTGTTCTCGGGCCTCCATCGTTTCATTCACCCATGTCCTCCAGAATGCCCTTTGTTAAAAACGGCCTGATCCAACTCAATGTTCCTGCCCCGTTCTTCGTACAGGGAAAGAAGATCGGCCAGTCCAGCACCGGGTCACCCCTCGGAACCGACGAGATCAGGCGGGAACTGGTTGTGGAAAGCTACGGGATCTTTCCGCCCCATGATCCTGGCGAAATCGTGAGCCGGCAACTGCTTGAGGCCGCGACTCAGCGCGTCAGGGCCCGGCCGAGGTTGGAAACCGATACGCAGAGCCCGGAACGGTGTCTGGTGATTCCGGGAAAGGGAACCAAGAACCGGCCAGCGGGCATGAGACAACCGTCTGCCCGGTGTGCCGAGGGGCAGGGTGTTACGGGGGGGCATATTGAAAAGAGAGCCTCAGGCAGACTCCGCTGACAAGTGTCTGCGCGGCCCTCAGCCAAACCGAATCGGGATATATAACCGGCCCAGAATGTTTAATCGGGCACCAAGAAAAATGTTTCCAATAGTCCAGCAGCTGCGGAATTCTACAGCGGCTTCCGAATACATGTTCGGCGTTGCTGCGCGGATCCTGTGAACAAACAATTATGAACACGCGAGAACATCCGGATCGGACTGCACCACTCCGACGCCGCATCTTTGGCAGCTTCTTATCGGCTCTAGTGGGTTTAGGTGCCCTAGTGGTGACTTACTACATCTGCGCTGTCGCAGCCCATCAGTCCACCGAGGTCGGAACTCTTGTTCTTGCCATCATTTTCGGCGGCGGATTTGTATTCGCTACATGGTTGGTTCTTCTTTTGCCGCTCTATCTGTTTGTTCCTCATTCATCATTCCTCTGGCGCTGGCCGGTATGCACAGTTTGTGGCGCACTGACAGGATCCGCGATTGTATTTGCCTGTTACGGTCCAGACTCCTTTGGCAGAGCCGACTTTCCGACTCTCATTTTGCTCGGTGCCGTTACTGGTGCCGCGACTTGTCTTTTTGGCTCTCTTTCCGCGCGGTTCTTCCGCAATGAACGAAGCGTAGAACATAGAAGGGTGTATTGACGCGGCGCGGTCAAATACACCTCTGGTGGAACAAGCCCGGGAAGGGGAGCCCGGAACCGGCCAGGGGGAAGGAGCCAGCCGTCTGCCTGGCCCGCCTTGGGGGAGGGTGTTGCGGTTGACCATGTGGAGAAGAGAGGCTCAGGCGGACTCCACTGACGAGTGTGTGCGTGGCCCTCAGCCAAACCGAATCGGGCGGCACAACCGGCCTGAGATGTTTAATCTGGCGCACGCAAAAAATGTTTCCAAGAGTGCAGCAGCTCGGGAATTCTACAGCGGCTGCCGAATCCATGTTCGGCATCATTCGTGCGCGGCCCTTATTAAAACGCTTTTTATGTCGCTAGTTCTCCGCCTGCTTCTGCCCCTCGCTCTACTTCTTCCGCCGTTCGCAGGCGCCGACTACGTGCTGTATAAGTCGCGCAAAGGCGTTCTCGTGGCTTCTCGCGGTCTAGGTTCAAATTTTTCGTTCGATGTTCCGGGGAACACAATCACACCCGCCGACCACGAGACATCCCCGAACCCACAACTGTTTGCGGATGCCTTCTACCTCGAGATCGTCCCCATGCCGATCAAAGGCAACATTCCTTCCAATCGCAACGAGGAGTTGGCGCTGCTGAGTCGGGAGTTCGATAGCACCAAGGCTGCCCGCAAAGGACCGCCAACCGAAATCCGCTCAGAGCCACTTCACATCAACGACAAGACAGTCGCTCTCACGTGGAGTTTTATCCCGTTTGGTGACACCAAACGCTTTTACTGCCTAGCCTTCAGATCAGAGAAAACCCTTTTTCTGCTCAAGGCTGGCTTCGCAAAAGCCCCGACTAAGGACGATCCCAGTAAGTTCTTGGCAGCAGTAGGTACTTCTTTTTTCTGATCGGATAGGCCAATTCAACCTCCAAAATAATGAAGTCGAACAAAGCGTTGCAGAGAACAGTTCCGGTTGGTCACAACGCCTGCGCCCCGCAGGGCCCGCCATGCAGCCACTGCGCCCGACCTCCGCTGTCTCTGAGCTCGGGGGCGTTCAACTAGGGATTCCGATGTTTCGTCGATTCCAAGATGTCGTTGCAGATCTGGCCTCCGATGGGGGGCTGCGCGATTTCTATATCTTTGACGTGAGCGCGCACCATTGGAATCGACTACTGGAGTGTGTGCGCCGGCGACTGCATGACGACTCCTTTCAGATCGATGGACGTACCGAGCAGATTCCTCCCACATTCGAGAGTATCTATGCTCTCCGATCCACGGTGTCTCCGTGTCTGAGTATTCCGGTGGGTCGGGCGTATGTGGCCTGCCACTTTTTCTCGGATTCCGAGATCGAGTTGGATTTCCGCCCAGAGGATTATTGCAGCCCGGAGAGCTGGTCCGAACTGTGCGAGTTCCTTCAGGACCTTGTTGATGCTGTCGGCCGTCCGGGTGTTGTTACGCTAGAGAACCACAAGACAGAGGTGATCGAGGCCTTTGAACCAAGAAGGAAGGTCGAGCAAGACACGGCACCCTACGGCTCTCCGGCTGGGTAGTTGAAGGGCACTTCACGGATTCTTGTGGGTGAAGATCGAGGCGGCCGAGGAAAAACAGGATGCGAGTCCGGTAGTATTCGAACGAGCGAAAGCCCCGAGCGGCACTCTTGAGCGATTGAATGGAGCCGTTGAGCGCTTCGGTCACCGCGTTTGTAATCTCGTGCCGGAAGTAGGTCAGAAGCCCGTGCAGATGGTTCTTGAGGGTTTCAGCCACTCGCTGGATCGGCCGGCTCCGCTTCGCCTCGTGATACCACTGGGCGAAAAACTTCTGCGCCGACTCAATGTCAGGCTGCCCCCAAAACTCGAGGAACAGCAGCCGGTAGTAGTACGCACGCGCCGTCCGTAACCGGGAGAATGCAAGCCTCTCAAACACCCTGTCGTGGTTGTTTTCGGAATTCTTTCGATGAAGGCATCGCGTTTCGCGCTTGTTTCCGGTGTCGCGCAAGGTGATCCCGGCAGCCCTGTGTTCATCCCGTTGATGTTCCTTATTTCGCTCATCGGAGGAACGTTTGCCGCGCTACCGATTTCCGAAATCTCGGCGCTCGCCGAATTCTTTCTTCGCCGCGGGCGTAATCCGATTTGGCTTCCTCCGATCCTGATCCTGTTTGTCACCGGCGAGTCTGGTGCTGCGAGCGGCTGTGAAGGCGCGCTCGTTTTCGGTATGGTTTGCGGTGTGGCTGTCGCCTTCTCACTTTATGGGTTTGCCGTCCGGTCTACTTGGTTCTTATCGCGGCTGATCCTCCGCAATTTTTCTTGCCGCCATGCAGCGCCAAGCGCGTAGAGTCTCGACTTCTCTCTCATGTCCACCGACCGGTTCCTGACCGAGGCTATGGCGCTTCCACTCTCTGAGCGAGTTGCGCTCGCGCAGACTCTCTGGCAGAGCATCTATGCTGGCTTGTCTGACACCGAGCCGAGGCAGGCTGTGCAGGAGGCTATCCGGCGCGACCAGGAACTCTCATCGGGTTCTATTGTGGGCCGTACCCATGAGAAAGTCATGTAGGCTGCGCGGCGCCCTATAGGATGCGCTTGATTTACCACCCGGATGCCGAGGCAGAACTCATTTATTTTGGCGGTGCTCCTGACCGCTCCGATTGCGTTTGTTCTGACTTACGCACTTGAGTTTCTCGCCGCAGACTCCGCGCTCGATGCTGGTGCGAGTTACGATTACCGCGCAGGACGTGCCGACTTCGTCCAAGGCCATCCTTTTATTCCTTTCGCAGAGAGACACCGCATGTTCTGTACGCTTGCGGGTTGCTCCTCTTTGGGGGCAGTGGGCTATGGAGTGGCAGTGGCGATTTGGAGGGCGAAGAGCCATGCGGCCAGACAGGGGGGGCTGTAGACGGCCGGCTCTGACGGCGGGCGTTGGATTTGCAGCGAATGCTAGGCTCAGTTCATCGCTTCCTTGGGCTGCGCGCCGTCCCTTGGAGGCGATCGGTGTCCGCATGAAAATTTGCACATCCAGGGTAATCCGGGCGAGTTGTGAGCGCCTCTGGCCGCTGCTCACCAACTCGCAGATGACCGCCCCCGGTTGTTTTTGTCTTGGGATTCCTCGTCCAGTGGCCTGTGAATTGCCGGAGGCCGAGGGCCGAGTGGGAGCCGAGCGGCGCTGCGTGTCCGATCGTGGCACCGTGACGCAGGTCATCACGGAATGGCAGCCCCCTTATCGGCTCAGGTTCAGGATGGTTTCTACGGATCACGCGTGGGGGCGTTGCGTCGATTCCATCGAGGAGGAGTTTATTTTGGATCAGGAGCCCGGGGGAACGCGGATGACCCGGGTCACAACCTTCGCGGCCCGAGGTTTTCTCCGTTTGTTCAAAGAGGCCCTGTTCTATGTCGGGCTCAAGCGGGTGCACCTGTTCGTCTTCAAGAACTGGCGGGACCAGGCTGAACCCAAGCGCGGATCTGAAAAGGCGGCCGATCCGGCCTCGGCAGGCTCACCGTCAGATCGATGAACCTGGACGACTGAGACGTGGTGCTGGGTTCTATTGATGGCGCCGGTGGGACTCCTGTTCAGGCCGGGCTGAGGGAGGCGATGCCGGAGGCCGTCTATTCGTTGAGGGCGCGCTTTTTCGCGAGGGGGAGCTGTTCAACCGTGTCGAGATCGATACTTCCGAACCGGTCTTTCAGACGCACCAGCGGATCCAAGTGCGCTGCGAAATTCCAACTCAAACACTCCATGACCCCGCGCCGGCGCGGCATTGAAACAAGAAAGGCTTCCATTTGAAGACCCCGGGCTTTTCCCGGGTACAGGGTCCCGTCCCAGTTCAACGCCTGTTTGGTGTTGTGGATCAGCAGGCGGGCGACCTGCAGAAAATGGTCGTCCCCGGTGAACAGAAAGAGGCGGTAAAAATCAACGGAGGAAAATGCGAGTCCCAGATCAGCAGAGGATTGCCCGGTCGCGATGAGGGTTTGTCCAATAAGGCTTTTGTCGGATGGAAACCCTTTGGTTTCATGGTTCACCGGCGGGATCTCATAGGCAATCATCCATGTCTCCGTGAAACGCGCGGCCTGAACGGCGGCCTCGAGCCACCGTGGATCGTGGGTGGCATCGCGCAATGCAAGGAACGCGGCGAGGGCCTCCTGGCCCGACTCACGGTCGATCGTCACTGGATTGTCAATGACGCTGCCTGCGTAGAAATAGTTCTGGTGCACTTCGCGCCAGCAAAACTCGCCGGCGCGGACCGCGGCATCCAGATACCGCCGATCGGAGGTAACGCGGTGCAGTTGGGTCAGGTAGCGAATCGGGTTTGCGGTGGTGGCCTTGCTGGGATGGGTGGCCCGATGTTTGCCGTCGGTCAAGGCGTGTTCGTAGGCGAGATGAAAGCTGCCGTCTTCGTTTTGATTGGCCACCAGCCAGTCGCCAAAACTCCGGCAGGCGAGTAGCCAGGCCTCTCTGGGCTGTTGATGCTTCTGCAGCGTCTCCCAGGCAGACAGCAATCCCTCCATGCCCGTGGCCGCGGTCCGGAGTGCCGTTCCACCGTGACGGTTGTCACTGGTGCGCCAGGTCCCGCGTCCCCCGGGTTTCCGGCTGGGATCGTACCAGGTGCGTGGGAAGCCGTCGGGTAGCAGGCTTTCCCGGGCCCAGAAATCGACAATGGCCTCGCCCTTTTCCAACCAGTCGTTGCGCCCCTGCGCCAATCCCTCGTGGATGAGAAAGAATGCGTTTGGGATTTGGCGGCCGATGAATCCGCTCTGGTAGTTGTAGGCGCGCACTTGGCCGTCCGGAAGCAGCACCGAGAAGGGAAACCCGGGCGCATCGTAACCGTCCCGGGGCAGAACCGCATATTGGTGGAGTGTCTCGAGGAGTCCCTGGAACGCGGCTGTCACATCCACAGGCCGGATCTTGGGCTGATAACTCGCAAAGCCGGCTTTCCATGTCTGTTCGACTGCCGCCGCATAGGAGCTGGTCGAAGACGCCTTCAGGCTCAAGGCGTACCGGTGCGCTACGCCGGTTCGGACTGGATGACTCCGCAAAGACCATCCCTGGTTGGGGGAACCACTCGTGCGGTTCTTTTCCCCCTCGGATCCGGGAAACAGAAACATCAGCGCCAGATCGCCCCTCCGATCCACCCCCAGCGATCCAAACTGCATCCGCTCATCCACCACCCGTTCCAACCCCGCGTCCCCCTCAAAAGTCGCCGGATCCGCTGCGGTATGAACCATGGACAGTGTGCTGCCCGTTTGGACGTCGCGAGCCGCCACCAGCGGCAGCGGCAGGCGATCCTCGCGGAACAGGAAAACCTGGTCGTCCGGATCCGAAGCGAGCGCCCCGGCAATCCGAGGAGCGAAATTGGTCCGGTACCAGACCGCCGGGACAAAGTATTCCTGTTTTTGGAACTCCGCCGCAATCCGGACCCGGTACGCGCTGTTGAAGGAGATGTCATCCGGGTTCGCCTCGGACACAAGCACCTCTCTTGAAAGCTCAAACCCACCCGGACTGCCAGCCCGGTAGCGGTCCGAAAAAACAAACCGGGTGCCGTTCAGGGACCGAAGGGTTCCTTCGCAGAGAAGGGCGCCGTCTTTGAAATCTGCCCGTTCGTAGCGTCCCTCGCTGCGGACACCGTTCACCTCCAAAATCAGCGGCGCTGGAACCCGGTGCGGCGTGGAATCCGGCGTGGCCGAAAAACTGATCCAGATGCCGTTTTCTGTGTGGGTCTGGAGCCGCGCGTGGCCGGACTCCAAGGTGCTGGGGCCTCCAAAAATAGAGCCCTGCAATGCCGTCCAGCCGCCAATAAGCAGGCAGATGCGGCGGAGCCGGGCGCTGGTCCTTGAAAAGCGCGGGCTCCGTTTGGCCGGAGCAGGGCATGAACGATCCGGAAGATAGGGCGGACTGGCAGACCCGGTGCCTGCGGTCTGGGGACGAACCGACCTAGGGCGGCGACGCCCAAAATCGGTTTCGGGTTGGGGCAGATGGCAAGCGTTTCTGGGCACGTGCCCGCTATTTGATCTGGATCACGAGCGGAGTGTCAGTTGCTTTTTTTGCGATGGTCCGTCCGAAAGCCCAGTGGCCTTTGTAAACGGGGCCCGCGCTGTAGTTCCAAAGGCTTCCAGAAGAACCGCCCTTTCCCTTCGGCTCAGGCGCTTCAAGCAAGATCGTGCGGTGGCTCCACGGACCGGAGACTTCCACGGACGAGACATCTCGCGTGGAGGTCAGGAGTTCCCAGAACCCGACCGACCGTGTGTCGCCGCCCGCCATGCGCAGTTTCATGACGCAGCCCTCCGTCAGTTTCTGGATTTCGGGTTCTGGTGTGCCCGCGGGGATGGTATGGCTGGGCGGAAACGAGGCGACCCACTGGAGGGTCGAGCGGTACTTGGGTTTGGCGGCCTCTTCCATCGACCCTTGAATCAGGATCGCGTCCTGACTGAATTGGTAGTCGATCTGGAACTTGACGTTTTCCTCGTATTCCCCGGAGATCCGCAATTTCTGAGGTTGAAGGGTTGGAGTGGGCACCTGTTTTAAACGGACCAAATCACGGGCCACGGCTCGCTGATCGAATACATAGACGCAGGTGAACCTGACAACAAAGGGTTGGCCGACGGGTTTTCCGTCCTCCTTGGGTTGAATCGAGAGCATTCGGTCGGCGGTCAGGCGGGCATCGAAGTTTTTAGCGCGGTAGAGGGCGGTGAGTCCTTTGGCCTCGCCCGAAGTAAAAACGGGGAGTTGGAGGGTGTCCGGTGGCGGCGCCTGCCGGTCGGGCTTTTCGCTCGCGTTGGCGAGGAAGGGAGTCAGGCCGAGGAGGGAGAATGCGAGGCAGGGAATGGAGGTGTTCATGGAGGTAAAAAGTGGCTGACAGTGTGGGGGTAGGAGGCGCGGAAGCCAGAAGTCTGTGGAGTGGGGGGCAGGTTCTCAAGATGCCCCGGCGTTGGCGCTCTGTCATGTAGGCCGCCGCCGTTTTCGTGTATAAAAACGGCGTGAATTTACCGGTGGAGACTCTGTATGCGCAGGGTGTGAAGACCGCTCTCGCCGGTCGGAGTCGGTTGTGGTCCGATGCTGAGTCGCGGATCTATGTTGCGGAATGAACCATCCATCGACTTTCCCTGGTGGAAAGTCAGGCTGCGCGCTGCCGGGCGCGGTGGCGGGTACTCGCCATGGCGGGGGCTGTTCGAATCGGTCTTGCGCGTGGTGTACCGGGGGGACTGGCCTGCGAGGCTGTGGTCATTTGTTCCCGGTGCTCACGAGGTGGTTGTGGCCCGGTATTGTTTGGATCTGCCGGCGGGCACGGGCAGGCCGCTGAGAGTAGCTTTTGTGTCAGACCTGCATGCCGGACCCACGACGCCCGAGCCCGTGCTCCGAGCCGGATTTGAGGCTGTGCGTGCGGCGAACCCCGACGTCCTCTTGCTCGGCGGAGATTACGTGTTTCTCGATGCGGAACCTCAGCGGCTCGCATTGATTGAGGATCTGGTGTCATCCGTGGCGTGTCCGACCAAGCTTGCGGTTCTGGGCAACCATGATCTTTGGGCATGCGATCCGGCCATTGCCAACGCGCTTGCCCGCGGTGGGGCCCGGGTCTTGGTGAATGAATCCATCCGTCTCCCGGAGCCCTGGTCTGATGTGGCTGTGATCGGGCTCGACGATCCAGGGACTGGCATCTGTGATTCCGCCGGGGCGGCCGCGCAGTTGGACGGGCAGCCGTTTCGAATTGTGCTCTGCCACAGCCCGGACGGGTTGCTGCATCTGAGCGGAGAGCGGTTCGATGTTTTTCTCGCGGGGCACACCCACGGGGGGCAGGTGGCTGCGCCCTGGGGCCCGGTGGTTCTCCCTCACGGCGCCCTGTGCCGGCAATTTTCGGCGGGACCCGCGACTTTGAATGGGGGCTGGATCTGCGTTTCTCGGGGGCTGGGTGGAGTGGAGGTGCCCGTACGCACATTCGCTCCGCCTGACATCGTGGTGCTGGAGCTTTCTCGGAAAAACCAGCTGGAGTAAGGGCCGGGTCGATCCAACCGCAGGATGAGGCGGAAGAGGTTCGGTGCCGCGTGGCTGCCCTGGCCGCAGGGCCGATGGGACGTTTACTTGTACAGCATCAAACCCGGGACCGCATTCTTGAGGCGTTTTGCGGCGGAATCGGAGATATTGGCGGAGGCGCGGAGGATCCGGAGTTCTTTGAGGGAGCGGAGTTTGGAGATGCCCTTGTCGGTGATGGAGGTGTTGCTGAGGTCGAGCGACTTGATTTGGGAGCAGTGGCTGAGGGCGGCCAGATGCGGGTCCGAGAATTCGGCGGAAAGGCTGCGGATGTTTTCCACGGCGGGCAACTGGGCAAGCGCTTCCATCGAGCCAGGTTGGGGAGAGTTCGCAAGCAGGTCCAAGCGGGTCAGACGCCGGAACGGTTTGAGTGCCGCGATGTGCTCAGGGCGCAACTCCGAGCCGGAAACCGCGATCGCCTCGAGGTGGGGCTGGACTCTGGCGAGGGTGGCGGCTGCAGTTTCAAAATCCGGCATGTCGGTGGAGAGGTATGTCAAGCTGCGGAGCCGGAGCCCGGCTAGGCATTCGAGGCCCTCCGGGGTGACGTGCGTGTTCAGAATGTTCAAACTCCGGAGGGAACGCATCCGGGCGATGTTCTCGAGTCCGGCGTTGGTGAGCCGGGTTTCGCGAAGGCTCAGGGTTTCCAGATTCCGGAACCCGGCGATGGCTTCGGTGCAGGAGTCGCCGATGTCGTTGGAATCGAGCTGGAGGGTGAGAAGGTCCTCCGCGCTTTCCAAGATTGGGTTGAGGACCTCAGAGGTGATTTGGGGGCAGCTGGAAACGGAAAGATGGAGGAGCGTTTTGAACCGGCTGAGCCGTTTTCCCAGCGCGTTGCTGATGTTCGCGCCTGACACTGAGAAACGGACCACGTCTTTCCAGTCGTCGAGGAAGGCAAAGGCGTCGTCACCCACGGGGAATCCGTTGATGCTCAGTTCCCGGGCACCCCGGAAAGGAGCCAAGTGCAGAAAGTCGCGTTCCGCAGGAACTGGATTGTTCAAGGGGCGGCTGAGGGAGAGGGAAGCGACATCCACCCGCGCCGCCGGCCAGTTCCTGAGGTCGGTCACTTCAATCCTCTTGTATCCGTTGAAATAGCTGATGTGTCCCTGCAGACCGAGCAACCAGCGCACCCCAGCTTCGACTGCCGCCCGGTTTTTCTGGGAGACGATCTCCGTCACTGCCGGCTCTGGGGGCGTTGCCGGCGCAAGCCAGTTCCGAGCCGTTTCCGACCGCTTCAGCCCGATCTGAGCTACTTCGTTGGTCAGCCCGCGCTGCTGGAGAGATGCCTGTGCCCGGGCGAGGATCCCGTCAAACTGGGTGTGAAGGGGTTTTGCAGCTGCCGCGCGCTCCTTTTCCATGGCGGAAAGCTGGCTTCGGAATGCCAGCCGGATTTCCTGAGCGCTCTTGCAGGCTGCATCGCCCTTGGGCGCCATCCGGCCCGCATTGAAAAAACGTTCGCGTTCCTCACGGAGATCCGCAACGTCCTGATCCGCCCCCGTGCTTGAGGCTTTGGACACGGCTTCTTCCAGTTTTTCCAAGTAACTCTTCCGGGCCAGTGCCAGCCGGGCGTTGTAGGGTTCAAGAACGGCTTTTTCGTACTGGCTGTCGAATTGCGCAGAAACAGTTTTGAGCCATGCACTGGTTTCCTGAGCCGGTTGACTGGCGGCGCCGGATGGCGGGGTGGACCGGGTCTGCTGTGGAGCGGTGTTTGAAAGGCTTGGGTTCTGGGCTGGCGAGTCCGGGGCCAGAGCGCGGACCAGGAGGGCTACGCCGAGCGCCCCAAGCAGGGGTGAGCCGGTTTTGGTCGGCGCAAAAAACTGGAAGGAAAGCTTTCCCATGACGCTTAAAGAAGGCTTTCTTTATGCAAATGCATCGTTTGGGAGTAAAGGGTTTTTTGGGTTGCCAGTTCCGGCGATTTTGACCGGGGGTGAACGCAACTTCCCGGCTTGCCAACGCCGGTTGCCCATCCCTCAATCACAGCCATGCGTCCTTCCAAGACCGAGCTTCGGCGGGAAATCCGGGCCCGGTTCCGGGCGGAATCCGAGCCGTCTGATGAAAAGTCCGCGGCGATCTGCCGTTGGATTGCGAGTGAACCGGTCTGGGCGGCTGCCAGCACGGTTGCGATTTTTGCTCCGACCGCGGGTGAACCGCTGGTGGAGGGGCTCTGGGAAATGGCCGGCGGGCGGACCCTCTGTTACCCAAGGATCCGTGGGCGGGAACTGGATTTTTGTTCGGTATCGGGACCGTGGACGCTGGAAAAATCGGTTTACGGGCTAAGGGAGCCGTCCGCGGAGGCGGTGAGGATCGAGCCGGGAGGTCTAGATCTGGTGATTGTGCCCGGGATGGCGTTCACGCGGTGCGGGGGCCGGCTGGGGCGCGGGGGCGGCTTTTACGACCGGTTTCTGGGGGGGGCGGGGGGGGCGGTGCGGCTGGGGGTGTGTTTTGAGTGGCAGTTGCTGGACTGGATTCCTGAGGAGCCGCACGACAGCAGGATGGACCTCGTGGTCACCGAGGCTGGGGTTTATTCTGGGGGAACGAGTTCGAAAGAGGGGATCCGGGTGAACACGGGGAGGCCATCGTCGCAGACGCCGAAGTAGGCGCCCTCGGCGGTGCAGGGGCCGGCAACGACGTGGTAGCTGTTGTAGGAGAAGGATTCGCCCGGGTCGAGGTGCGGACATTTGCCGACCACGCCGTCGCCCTCGACGACGACGCGTTCGCCGGTGAGTTCGGTAACGATCCATTTCCGGCCGCGGATGGTGAGCGGGCGGTCAGAACGGTTGTGGATGGAGATGAAGTAAACGAAGGGATGGGGCTTGTCTGGGGGCGCCTCCAAGTGGGGCATGTAGGCGACGTGATCCACGTGGACTTTGAGCCCCGGCAGTTCGACGAAATGTGCGGCCATGGGATTTTAGGCTTCCGGCCCGAAACCATCGGCGTTGGAGTGGTCGACGTCGAGTTCTGACTTTTACTGAACGATGAAACAGCTGCCAGTGGTGATGAGCATTGCCGGGTCCGACAACAGTGCCGGGGCCGGGATTCAGGCGGACCTGAAGACATTTGGGGCGCTGGGCACGTACGGGGTGACGGCATTGACGTGCGTGGTGGCGGAGGTGCCGGGGAAAGTAACGGCCATCCAGCCGCTGGATCCGGGCCTCGTGGTGGAGCAGGCCAGTCTTCTTCTGGAGGCGTTTCCGGTCCGTGCAATGAAGACGGGCATGCTCTGCTCCGGTCCGATTGCCGAGCGGGTGGCGGACTTTGTGCAGCAAAACCGGGCAATTCCGCTGGTGGTGGATCCGGTGATGGTGGCAACCAGCGGCGATCCCCTGCTGGCCGCAGATGCCATCCGGGTGTACCGGGAACGGCTGTTTCCCGCCGCCACCGTGGTGACCCCCAATCTGGACGAGGTGGCGGCCCTTCTGGGAAGGCCGGTTTCAAGCTTGGAAGGGATGCGGCTGGCCGGCCGTGAACTGGTGGACCGGTACAGGGTCCCTTTTTTGGTCAAGGGCGGGCATTTGCGCGGGGTGGAGGCTGTGGATTTGCTGGTGGACGGGGAGGGCGAGTCGGAGTTTCGGGGGCCGTATGTGGCCGGGGTGTCGACGCACGGGACAGGGTGCACCTACTCGGCGGCAATTACGGCGGGGTTGGGCCGCGGGCTCGGGTTGCGCGAGGCCGTGGCGGAGGCCAAGGCGTATGTGGGGAGGGCGATTGGCGGGTACCTGCGGTGGTCAAAAAACGGGCGTGAGACGGATGCGCTGGATCATTTTGCATGAGAATTTGTGGATGCTGGGATGTGTGGTGGGGGGGGGGGGTGAAGGGAGGCTTGCCAAGCTCCTGCGGCTGAAGGATTCTCCGCGCGCACCGCATGGACCCTAAACCCACCGTATTTCTGCGCCGGCTCTTCAGCTCGGTGATGCTGTGGGGCGTTTCGTTGGGGACGATCATTTCGGGGCATGAGCTGGGTTTTCTGGTCGTGATTGGCGGCTTGGGGATGCTCTCTCTGGTGGAATATTTCCGGATGCTGGCCGCCGGGCGGCTGCCGTCTTTTCCCGGACTGGGGCTGTTTGGGGGGGCGGTTCTGACGGCAGGCGGCTTTTATTTTTGTCAGCGGTCCGGGGTGGATGCGGCGATGGTTTTTGAGAGTGCGGCTCTGGCGCTTCTGGTGCTGGGGCTGTTCAGCCGCCAGTTGCTGGAGCGGAACGGGGGGCGCCCCGCGCTCGAGGCGGTCGCATACACGGTTTTTGGGGTGGTTTACATCCCCCTGCTTTTCGGGTTTGTGACGAAGCTGGTGTACCTGACCCCGCGTGGGGTGAGCGGTGCGTTGACCGGGCAGTATTACGTGCTCTGGCTGATCCTCGTGACGAAGTTCAGCGACATGGGCGCTTACGTCACCGGGTCGCTTTTTGGAAAACACCTTTTGATCCCGAGCGTATCGCCCAAGAAGACTTGGGAGGGATTCTTCGGCGCCCTCGCGTTTTCGGTCGGAGGCGGCTGGGGACTCGTTGCCTGGATCCCGGAACGGTTGCCGCTTCTGACGCCTGGTCTGGCGGCGGCACTTGGGTTGGGACTGGGATTCGCGGCCATTGTGGGCGACCTTGCGGAGTCGAGCATCAAGCGGAGTGCGGGCGCCAAGGATTCCGGCGGCGTGCTTCCCGGGATTGGAGGCGGACTGGATCTGATTGACTCGATCCTGTTCACGGCGCCGCTGTTGTACCTGTACCTGAGGTTCTTCCGGGGCGCGTTATGAGGCAGCGGCGGGTGGTGGTTCTGGGGGCCACGGGCTCCATCGGGCAGAGCGCGCGGAAGGTGGCGCGCGATATCCCGGACCGGATGGAGATCGTGGGCATGTCGGCGCACACCAGCCGCGAGAAACTGGAGGAGGCCGGCGCTGAATTTCCCGGGGCGCAACTGCGGGTTTCAGGAGAGGACGGCGGGGAGGGGTTGATGGAACTGGCGACAATGCCGGAAGCGGACATGGTTTTGGTGGCGATTGTGGGGACGGCGGGGCTGAAACCGGCACTGGCGGCAATCGAGGCCGGCAAAGACATTGCGGTGGCCTCCAAGGAGATTCTGGTCATGGCGGGGGAGGCTGTCATGGAGGCGGCCCGGAGGCGCGGGGTGCGCGTTTTGCCGGTAGACAGCGAGCACAACGCGATTTTTCAGTGTCTGGACGGGAGGGATCCCGGGAGTGTTTCGCGTCTGATTCTGACGGCAAGCGGCGGGCCGTTCCGGCGGACACCCGCCTCGGAGCTGGAGGGTGTGACTCCGGCACAGGCGTTGCGGCATCCGACCTGGGAGATGGGGCGGAAGATCACGGTGGACTCGGCGACCCTGTTCAACAAGGGGCTCGAAATGATCGAGGCGCGCTGGTTGTTTTCAGTCGAAATGAACCGGGTAGAGGTGGTGGTCCATCCGCAGAGCGTGATCCATTCTATGGTGGAGTTTGTGGATCGGTCGGTGCTGGCGCAGTTATCCACCAGCGACATGTGTTTTCCAATCCAGTACGCGGTGACTTATCCGGACCGGGTGGTCAACACGCTCAGGCCGCTCGATTTTGCGGCGCTGGCCCGGTTGGAGTTTGAGGCGCCTCGGACGGCGGATTTTCCAGCGTTGGACCTTGCCCGGTGGGCCGGGGAAGAGGGGGGAACCCTGCCAGCGGTGCTGAATGCCGCCAACGAGGTCGCCGTGGCGGCGTTCCTCGAGGAGCGCTGCGGGTTTCCCGGAATCTGGCGCCTGGTGGAGCGGGTGATGCGGGAGCACGGAAACGTGAGAACGCCCGATCTGGAAACGATTCTGGAGTCGGACCGCTGGGCCCGGGTTCGGGCTGAGGAACTGCTTGGATTGGGATGCAATCCGGCGAAGTCGTGCTAGAAGTGAAATGAGGCCCCCCCTGTGAGGCGCCCGAATACCTAAAACCCGTATGATTGGATCTGCGCTCAAGTTTTTGTTCATCTGCCTAGAGGTGGTGGTGCTCTTCAACCTGATGATCATCGTCCACGAAATCGGGCACTTTTTGGCAGCACGCTGGCGCGGTCTGGTCGTCGAGAAGTTCGGGATCTGGTTTGGGAAACCGATTTGGGAGAAAAAGATCGGGGGCGTGGTGTACAGCCTCGGGTCCATTCCTGCCGGCGGGTTTGTGGCGTTGCCCCAGTTGGCGCCGATGGAGGTGCTGGAGGGCGAGGTCGAGTCGGACCGCTCTCAACTGCCGCCCGTGTCGGCCTTGGACAAGATCATCGTCGCGTTTGCCGGCCCGCTTTTCAGTTTCGGACTCGCTGCGGTTTTTGCGCTGTTGGTGTGGCAGGTTGGACGGCCGGTCAGCGAGGCTGAGGCCACCACGATCGTGGGGTACGTGCAGCCTGAGTCGCCCGCTGCCAAGGCCGGGGTCCAGGTCGGGGACCGGATTTTGAAAGTGGACGGCGCCCCGGTGACGCGCTGGGTGTCGATGGGGGGAGACAGCGTCCAGTGGCGCGTGGTGCGGAGCGAAGGCGAGACCATTGCGCTGGAGTTGGAGCGGAACCGGGAGGGGAAGAGCGAGGTGCTGACCGTGGAGGCGCGGCCAACGGTGCCGGAGACTAAAGCGTGGAACCGGAAGGGGCTCAGGCAGTTGCAGATGCTGGCTGCGGAGGTGCCTGTGATCGGCGAGATCACCCAAGGTTCACCCGCAGACCGGGCCGGGTTAAAACCGGGCGATGCCGTGGTGGGGGCCAACGGACAGCGTCTTTTTCATCTGCACCAGTTGTCGGACTTGGTGGCGCAGGGGGCGGGTGAATCCATCCGGCTGAAGGTGGAGCGCGATGGCGCGCAGATTGAGGCGGAACCTTTGAAGGTCGAGGCCGTGATTGTGCGGGAGGTGGTCTCCGGCATGCCTGCGGCTGCGGCCGGCTTCAAAGTGGGGGACCGCGTGCTTTCTCTAGACGGTGAACCGGCGGTTTCAGCTTCGAAACTCACCGCGCAGGTCCGTTCCAGCGGGGTGCGTCCTCTGGCCTTCCGGGTGGATCGAGGCGGCGTGCCCGTGGATTTGCAGGTGACACCCACGCCGGTGGAAGGGGAACAGCGGCCGATGATCGGGATCTCATGGGAGGAAGATTTCGGGATGGTGTTCAATGCGCGGGGACGGACGGCTCTGGTGCATCCCGGGCCCGTGGATCAGTTGCGGAAAGCCGCGATGTCCATTGTGGACACGTTCGGGGCGGTGGCATCACGCAAGTCGGACGTGAAACTGCAGCACATGGGCGGGCCGCTGATGATGATGCGGGCGTATTACAGTTTCTTTAAGATGGAATTTGCTGACGGCTGGCGCATGGCTTTCTGGTTCAGCGTGGTTCTGAATATGAACCTCGCCATGCTGAACCTGCTTCCGATCCCGGTCTTGGACGGCGGACACATCGTTCTGGCGGTGGTAGAAGGGATTCGGCGGCGGCCGGTGAACGTCCGGGTCTTGGAGTATTTGCAGACGGGCTGCGCGGTGATGATCATCGGGTTCATGGCGTACATCTTCTTCTTTGACGCACAGGACCTATTCCGGAAGGGCGAGGCTCGGCCGGCCCGGGTAAAACCTGCTCCAGCGGAGGTGGCAAAATGAACTACTGCGGCTCGGTATTCGCCTATCAGAAACGGCGGACCCGTGAGGTGCGGGTGGGCGGGATCGGCCTCGGGTGCGATAACCCGGTTCGGATCCAGTCCATGATCACCTGTGATACGATGGACACGGCTGCCTGCATCGCGCAGACGGAAGCCCTGGCAGCGGTCGGATGCGAGATTGTGCGGATCACCGCTCCCACGGTGAAGGACGCGGCCAATCTGCAGCACATCGTGGCAGGACTCCGTGCCCGGGGCTGCATGGTGCCGATCGTGGCGGACATCCATTTCAAGCCGGAGGCGGCCATGGAGGCGGCGCGTTGGGTAGAAAAGGTCCGGATTAACCCGGGCAACTACGCCGATTCCAAGAAGTTCAAGGTGATCGAGTACACCGATGCCCAGTACGCCGCGGAACTGGACCGGATCCGGGAACGGTTTGCGCCGCTGGTGCTTCTGTGCCGGGAACGCGGCGTGGCGATGCGGATCGGGACCAATCACGGGTCGTTGTCCGACCGGATCATGAACCGGTACGGCGACACGCCTCTGGGGATGGTGGAGAGCGCTCTGGAGTTTGCCCAGATCGCCCGAGACTTGGATTTTCATCAGTTCGTTTTTTCGATGAAGTCTTCCAACCCGAAGGTGATGATTGCGGCCTACCGGCTTCTGGTGGCGCGATTGGATGAAAAGGGGCCGGACTGGAATTACCCGATTCATCTCGGGGTCACGGAAGCGGGCGATGGCGAGGATGCCCGGATCAAGAGCGCAATCGGGATCGGTAGCCTGTTGGCAGACGGCGTGGGTGAAACCATCCGGGTTTCTCTGACGGAAGACAGCGTCCATGAAATTCCTGTGGCGCGGGCCTTGGGGGCGCTCCGGTGGGACACGGGTGTTTCGGTTCCGGAGTCGGCACTCAAGTGGGATCCGTTTGTGTACCGGCGGCGGTCATCCGAGTGTGTGGATGCGGCGGGGACTCGGATTGGGGGTGGGGAGTTGGTCCGGGTGGGGGTCTCCCGGAGCAGTTACGAGAAGTTGGCGCACAAACTTTCCCAGATGGGGGACTACCAGCCCGAGTTTGTGGTCGAGGATTCAGGGGTGCTGGAGGTGGATCCGCGGGATGCCGCCGCCGTGGAGGCAGTTAATGCGATGGCCGGACCGCGACTCGTGACGGTTCCCAATGGACTCGATTTGCCCGTGATTCCAGCCTTTCGCCTTCTGGCTAGTCGCGTGGCGGAGCGGCATCCGATCCTGCTTAAGGATGTGCTTCATCCCGCGGGGGCGATTACCCAAGCGAGTTTTTTGGAAACACTTCTGGTGGCTTCTGCGAACATTGGAAGCCTGCTATGTGACGGAATCGGCGATGCGGTTTGGATCCGCGGAGAAGAGGCACCTGGCCAAGCACTTCGGCTCAGTTACAACATTTTGCAGGCGGCTGGCACCCGGGTTTTCAAGACCGACTACGTGGCCTGCCCAAGTTGCGGGAGGACCCTGTTCGATTTGCAGTCCACCACGGCACGGATCAAGGCGGCAACCGGGCATTTGAAGGGCGTAAAAATTGCGATCATGGGGTGCATCGTGAATGGGCCCGGAGAAATGGCGGATGCGGACTTTGGATACGTGGGCGGCGCGCCAGGCAAAGTGAATCTGTACGTGGGCAAGACGCCGGTGAAATTCAACATCCCGGAGGCGGAAGCTGTGGGTCGGCTTCAGGACCTGATCCGTGAACACGGCCGCTGGGTGGATCCGCCGGTGAACGCCGGGATGGAAGTCCAGAGCGCTTGAGTCGTTAAATCGATAACGGGGCTCGTCCTCTGGCAAGGGGGGTTGCGCCCATGGATATCGCAGGACACGATTGCCTTCTGGCTCCACCAAGCCTCCCCGAACCGGGCATGGTTCAGGGGAAAACTAGGATGCCCGGGCCCGGTTGCCCCGCGCCCGGTTTCGATCAAAGGGTGGGGCATGCGAAAGATTCGGATGCTGGTGATCGCCGGGGCAGATGGCATCTATCACGTCATTGCCAGAGTCGTGGACAAGGCCCACA
>CAIURC010000042.1 GCA_903901425.1 uncultured Spartobacteria bacterium
CGTCGGAACTGTCTGTCACGGCAAAACGCACCGGCGCGTTCACCAGCGCCACGCCGTTGCCGTCGGTCACCGACACCGTGAATTTCTGGGCAAACACACCGCCGCCCGTCATCATCTGGTCGTCGCCGCCCACCACCGCCAGCCGCACACTGCGGCCGTTGAAATATTCCCGGGGATCGCTCCCAGCTTCCTGTTCCTGCCGGTTGCTGAGCCCGTCTCCATCCGGATCCGCCTCCGGGTTCTGCCCCCGGCCTCCCAGCCATTTTTCCTCCCAGCGGTCCCGGAGCCCGTTCCCGTCGGTATCGGCATTCTCCATGGCAGTCAGGAGATCGGTGGGCAGTGCCGAGGCGTAACTGCGCAGATCCACCACGGCACCCCGGAAGATGCTGCCGGGCTGCCCGATCCGGACCTGACCCGCCTCCGTGGCCAGGCCAGTTGGCGAAGACGCCTGAAGCTGGCCGTTCACCAGAAGCCGGGTCCCGGTTCCCGACTGGGTTCCGGATTCAATTCCGACATGGTTCCATTCGCCGGGCTTCAATCCGGCGGCCGTCAGGTTTCCGGCGAGGAGCAGTTCGGCCGTTCCAGCCGCGCCGGGCCGGACACTGAGCCAGGTGGCAGCGCCGCTGGTGATCAGAGGGGTGCTGGCGGCCGGGACTTGCCCGATCCTGAGCCAGAAGCCAAGGGACCATGGCCGGGAATTTTCGCAGAAAACCAGGCCGGCGTTGTCCAGCGCGGCGGACCCGGTTCCATCCAACACCAGTGCCGTGTTGCCACCGAACCCGGGCTCAAACCGGGCTCCAGTTGCAAGAACTGCGGCATAGCCGGTGCCGGCGGTGTCCCGGCCACGGCTGGCGGGATCGGCAAATTCCCAGCGCCCGACCAGGGCGTTGGTCACGGCGGTTGCGGAAATCGTGCCGATTTTATCGCCGGCACCTGCCCGCGCTTCAATCTGGGAGGCCACGGCCCCCTTGACACCCTGCGTGTAACGCACCGCCACGTCTCCCGCGGCATCGGTCCGGATCGAAACCAGCCCGCCGGCATCCGCGCCGTCCAACCGGCCGCCTCCCGACACCACCCGGACGGACACCGGCGCGTTCGGAAGCGTTTCCGCAGGTTTGCCCTCGTACCGGACCCGGAATTTGAGGGGTTCGACGAGGGGTTGATTGGCGGGTCCGAATTGCTGGTTGCCGCCCACCACGGTGAGCACGGGTTTTTGGCCGTTAAAATAGTCAGTGGGATCGGTCTGCGTCTGGTACTCCTGGAGGTCGCTGCGGCCGTCTCCGTCCACGTCGCCATTGGCGGAAAAGCGCTGGAGATTTCCGGCGATCTGGCCAGTGGCGCTGAGTTTGTACTCCCACCAATCGGGGATCCGGTCGGCGTCCGTGTCGCAGAGGGCGAGGATTTCATCGGGCCGGTAACAACTCGCCAGGATCCGCGGTTCCTCGATCCAGCCCCGGAACGAGCGGGTGGCGCCTGCAACGGCCACGGCGTCGTTGCCGATCCGCAAAAGACCGGGGTCGACCATGCCGGAAGCCACGGGCCGGGATCCGACGGCGGGCGTGCTCACGTCCAAGCCGTCCACGTACACCGTCACTGATCCGGCGTCATTCCGGGTGGCCGCGACATGGTGCGGCAGGCCGTCCCGGAACAGCGCGGAAAGATCGGTCCGCGGCACTGTTTCGAAGAGTCCGGCATCGGTTCGGACTTGGAAACAGAGTCCGGCTCCGCCGCGGAGGGCGAGCACGTAGCCTTTCCCGGTGCCGCTGAGGGCGCTGAGCACGGGGTAAAAGTCGGTGGCGGTTGACAGGGGCTGGGTTTTGTCAAAAACCACCCATGCGGCGAAGCTCAGTGGCAGGGTTCGCCAGAACTTCTGGGCGGCAGCCGCAGCGGTGGCGGAGACCACCTGGTTGTTTCCGGTCCACCGCAGCATTTTCCCGCCGGGCACCAGCGGACTGCCGCCGGTGGCAAAACTGTTTTCCCATGTGACACCGGCAAGCGTCCCGGTCTGCCGGAACTCGGAGTCATCGGCAGCCGTGACCGCGCTTCCCTCGTCCAGTTTCCACTGGGCGATCAACTGGTGGGTGAAGAGCCGGAAACTGACCGGGGCAGAGCCGCCGGCCCGTGACCAGACATCGGTGCGTTGGCCGGGCAGGGCGGGCTGAAGGAACCATGTCTCGGACACGCCGCGGCTGGCGGCGCTGGGCACCTCGAGCAGTTTTTCAACCGTGCCGCCGCTGCGCACCGAAAGCCGTGGCTCCAGGGTTTCCCAGCGCACCGGTGCGCCCTGGACGAGCGCCCCTCCGATCCGCACCTCCACCCCGAGCGCTTCCGGGGCAAACACGCCCTTGTCGCTGGTCTGCAAATCGCCACTGACGATTTTCAATTCCGGCACCTGACCATTGAAATACTCGAGCGGGTTGGAGCCTTGGAAATATTCCTCCCGGTCGGTGTATCCGTCGTTGTCGGAGTTGCCCTCGGGCTCGGTGGGTGTCAGCAACCGGCCCAAGTATTTTTCCTCCCAACGGTCGTCCATCCCGTTGGCATTGAGGTCCCGCACCCCGGGATACAGAACGGCTCCGGTGATCCCGCCGCCGTTGGTGTAGAGCGAGCAGTTTGGGTAGAGCGCCCCGGCGTTTGCTGCCACAGGTTGCGCGGTTTGGATACGGACCCCGTTTTTTGAAAACTCGATCTGGTTACCCACCCGGCGGATCCGGAACTGGTCATTGGCCGTGTAGGTGAGCGCAGCGGGGACCGTCACCAGTTTCACATTTGCGCCGTAGAGTTCCAAGACGCCGCCGGCCTTGAAATAGAACCCGTGTTCCATCTCAAACGCTTTCTTGAGGATACTGGCTGTGGTCAGCCCCACAAAAACGTTTGCAGTGGTGCGCGGCACACGGAACTCGAGCGAGCCGTCCGTGCCCGGCGCGAGCCCTTGGTCCCCGACCGCTCCGGCATCCCATGCGGCGGTGTTGCTGTTCTTAGTCAGAACACTGCCCGTGCCCGGCACCGGATGGGCCGGCACTGCCCTCAAAACGTCGCGCCACACCACGTCCTGACTGGCGCCCCAGAGTTCGCACTCGGTCACGGCGCCACCTGGCTCCGTGGCTTCGACGCCCACGAGCACCTCGCCCAGCGGCGCGGTCAGCGATCGTTCATGGAACACACGTCCGTTCCTGAGGTATTGTACCCTTTCCCCCTGCGCCCCGACGGCACGCCGGATCCCGTAGGTGTCCCCCGCCACCGCCGGATGCCCCGGGCCGGCCACTCCGCTTTCCACCACCTCCACCCGGCTACCCACCATCCGCAGTCCCAGTGCCAGAACCGGAGCGGGAACCGGATCCGGGGCGCGCCGCAGCCCGAGGGCGATCCCGGGTTTCTCAAACACAAACCGCACAAAGCCGTCCCCGGGGATGGTCTTGACCGACGTGGCCCGGGCCCCGGCAGCGGTGGCTTCCACCCGGCTCCGGCCCGAAACCGTGGCTGCAAGGATGTTGGCAGCCGAGTTCCACGCCATTTTTTCCACCCCCAGCCAGCCCCGGACCCGGACATCGCGGACCCTTGAAGACGCTCCGAACAGGAAACACCCCACCTGCAGCGACTCCGCCCCGGTCCAGCTCTTGGAGGCCACGTCCACGGCCCGTTCAGCCAGCGGGTAGACCTGCACCCCGTTTTTGAAGTACCGGATCTCGCATCCAACCCGGTCGATTCGGAACACGTCTGCCAGAAGAAAATCGCCCCGCATTTTTTCCACGCCCCGCTCCAGGATCCGGTACTTTCGGGTGCCGCCCCCGGTGCCGGGAAACGCGGCTTCGATGCAGTACTCCATGGAGGCGGCTTGGGTATGTCCGGTGGTTTCGCCGCTCAGACCGAGGGCGCACTGGAGGGTTTCCTGGCCGAACCGGAACTGGACACTGCAATCTCCGAGCAACCGGCGTGCGCCCATGGCGCCCACCCAGCCGGCCACATTCGACTTGAGCAGACCTGAAAGCCCGGAGGCGGCGGTGGAATACTCGGCGGTGACCCCGGCGGGTGTTTCCCAGAGGACGGGTTCGCCGCCTTCCTCGGCCCAGAGCCGGACCCCGGAAACGCCCGCGCCAAAGGCTTTGAGACTGGTATCGACAAAGAGGCGGCCCAGTGCAGGCACATCGGAGGTGAGCAGAGCGGTGGCGCCCTTGTAATACGTCACCTGAGCGCCACGCCGCTCAATCCGGAAAACATCTCCGGCGGAATAGGCGCCGTAATTGGTCCCGCGTTTTTGGTTCAGTTCGTAGATTTCAACCACCCCGGCAGCGGTTCCACAAATGGCGTAGTCCAGACTGGTGATATTGGCGTCCCGATTGAGCCCGGCCAAGCCAACCCTCGCGTCCATGTTTTTCTGGTCAAACCGGAACTCCACTGCGCCGTCGCCGCTGATTTCCTGAAGGCTACGCGCCCCGGCGTCCCATGCGGCACCCGCGAGGGTTTTTCTGACTGCTGTTCCTGCAGCGGTGCCAGATGCAGGCGGCGCTGCGGCGGTGGTAGACACATTGACCGGTTCGATCCACGTGACATCCCTCCAGAGTTGCGTCTGGGCGTGGGCAGGGATCCCGAGGAGGAACCCGAGAAGGAGGAGAAATCGGAGAGAAAAGAGAAGTGCGGTCATGGGAGCGCGGAGGAAAGGCGGGCGTGGGATACAAGAACAGTGTTCACAGCGTCAACTCCGTTTATTCACTATTTTCATAATAACTGTTTCACACTCTGGAGTTCGGACGGAAACCAAACATGTTTTATTACTCCTCAAGCAGTCTGAAGAAGGTCGCGGCCAGCGACCTGGGTGAAGCCCCCCCCCGCCCGCCAAGCGTCCTGATCCGGATTCCGGGAATGCGGGCTGAAATGCCTCTTCACACCTGCCTACTTCCACTCCCGCCAAATCCTGCCGGTTTTTTCACATGCCGCCGGTTCCGTTGCATGGAGGTGCGCCGGGGAGCATGGGGCTGCAGTCCAAAAAACTTCACTCCGCGAGAACCTCTCAGTGCTGGCAGATCTCCCGGGTGGTCTTTGAGCCGTGATTTTTACAAGACTGTGCCGGGTGCGCTTCAGGTCTGACGCCAGAGGCACGGTTACGGTGTACCGCTCCAGGGATGCGCAAAACTAGCGCGCCGCCCCCTCCCACCCGGTGGGAGGCCGCTCTGGATGCGGTGAAAATGTCTGATCCCGGGAATGAACCCGGCGTTGGCTGGCAGATTTAGTGAGCAGCCAGAAGCTCGCGCACCTTGGTCTCGATGGAATCCGCCCAGATCTGGTATCCCTTGGCGTTGGGATGCAGGAGGTCGGGCATGATCTCTTTGGAGAGGGTGCCGTCGGGTTCGAGGAATTTCTTTCCGATGTCGAGGTAATGGACGCGCTGGCCATCGGCAAACTTCTGGATGAGCGTGTTGGTGGCCTCGTTCTGGAGACGCATTTTGTCGGAGGAATCAGCGCCGCGGGGGAAGATTCCAAGGAGCAGCACTTTGGACTTCGGGCACTTGGCGTGGAGTTTTTCGAGGATGGCCTTGATGCCGGCGGCGGTCTGCTCGGCGGAACAGGAATAGACGGCACCGTCGAGTTCCTTCTGCGGCCGCCCCTGATGGCCGGTGTTGTTGGTGCCGATCATGAGGACAATCAGCTTGGGCTGAAGCCCATCGAAGTTGCCGTGTTCCAAACGCCAGAGCACATGCTCGGTACGGTCGCCGCCGATCCCGAAGTTTGCGGCCTTGAGCGGCGCCCAGTGTTTTTCCCAGATCTCGCGTCCCCTGCCCGCGGACTCCCAGCCGTGGGTGATGGAGTCCCCCAGGAAGACAAGCTCGGCCTCGCCCTTTTTGGAGATTTCGTTGAAGCTTTCGTGCCGTTTTTCGGTACCGGGATGCAGGACGGGTTGAGTGGCGTAGTTGGGGCCGGATTCGGCGGCAAAGAGCGGCAGAGCGAGTGTGAGGAGCGGGAGAATAAAACGCAGTTTCATGGGGGTGTTTTTTGGGGGGCTATGAAGGCGGGAAACAGGAATTTGGCCCTGCGGTGTGGACCCGAGATTTTTCAGCGGATCGCGTGGACAAAATCAACCGCTGTTTTTGGAACCTGCAACGAACCGCCGTTGGCGCTGGACTGGCTAGTCCGAGTCCGGGGTTAAACCGGCGATGACCCGCATAACGCGGTCACTCAGATGCTGGTAGAGATCACGGCCCTCCCGGCCCTGAAGGTCTTCGGGGCCGAAGTGGATTGGGTGGCCCACGACGAGTTCGATGGGGCTGAAAAGCCGGGGGCGGCCGCCACGGGGAAACGCTTTGAACGCACCGAAAACGCGCATGGGCACAACGGGGGCAAGGGTTTTGGCGATGACGAGACCGAGGCCTGGCTGAGCTTCCTGCAACTGTCCGTCGAGGGTGCGAGAGCCTTCGGGAAAAATGACTGAGGCATTTCCTGAGCGGACCACCTTGATCAGGGTTTTGAGGGCAGCCATGTCGGCGCGTTCCTGGTCGACGGGGATGACGTTCAGGTGGGGAAAAATGGGGCCAAGGATGGGCCATTCGAGGAGGGTTTTGCGGGCGAGATAAAAGATCTCGCGGTCGCAGGAGATGCCGGCCAGAGGGGGGTCGAGATAGCTCTCGTGGTTCATGGCGAGGATGAGTCCCCCCTCGGCCGGGATGCGCTCGCGGTGTCGGACCTTGAAGCCGAACAGCGTCCGGGCAAGGAACTTGGCGAGTTCGTAGTGTGTGCGGTAGATGGCCCCCATGAGCGCTGCGTTGTTGTGATGCTGCAGCTAAACGGTAGGAGGAAGAATCCCGCGTTTTGCGAGGTGTTCGAGCAGAACGTCGACGGTCCCCCCCACGGTCAGATCGGAGCTGTCGATGATATCGGCCCCGGCGGGAATCTGAAGCGGCGAGGCGGTTCGGCTGGAATCCTGGCGGTCGCGTTCGGCAACGCGATCGGCGTAGCCCTGGCGGCGCCGGCGCATTTCGCGGACCTCGGGCGAGGCATCGATGTAGAACTTGTACGGCGTCTCCGGAAAAACGACGGAGCCGATGTCGCGTCCCTCCATGACGACGTTGTGGCGTGCTCCGAACTCGCGTTGCAAGCCGACCAGGAACTGGCGGATGGCGGCGACAGAAGCCACGTCGGAAACGCGGGCATTGACGGCAGCGGAATTGAGGGCCTCGCCGGGGTCGGTGCCGTTGACGAGGAAAGATTCGACGCCATCGACGAGGGAGCATTCGAAGCGGGTGCCGTTGACCAGAGCGATGAGGGCGTCGGGACCGAAGGCGGGTTCGGGCTGTGCAAGGGCGCACCAGGTAACGGCCCGGTACATGGCGCCTGTGTTGACGTAGACGAATCCGAGACGGGAGGCGAGCTGGCGTGCGACGCTGCTTTTTCCGGAAGCGGCAGGGCCATCAATGGCCACCACGGTGTGGGTGAGGCTCATGAATCGCTCTGGGGCAACTGGCTGATGACGGGGATGGGTTCGGAGCGTTGTTCCTTAATCAGCTCCTGGAGCTGCGCTTCGAAACCCGGATACGAGGTGGCCACGCAGCCGGTGCCGGTGATCACGGTTTCGCCTTCAGCAAAGAGGCCGGCGATCGCAAATGCCATGGCGATCCGGTGGTCGCCGAAACTGTCCACGGTGGCACCGCGGAGCGGTTTTCCGCCCTGGATTTCCATGCCATCCTCGGTTTCCTGAACCTCGGCGCCCATGGCGCGGAGGTTGGTGGCGATGGCAGCGATCCGGTCGGTTTCCTTGACGCGGAGTTCTTTGGCATCGCGGATGACGGTCAATCCTTCGGCGAGCGCGCCGGCCACGGCGAGGATGGGCAGTTCGTCGATGACGTTGGGGATTTCCTTTCCTTCGATGACCGTCCCCTTGAGGCGTGCACCCCTGAGTTCGACGGTGCCCATGGGTTCGGCTTCCTCGTTCTCGACGATTTCCCGGACATGCGCTCCCATGCGGAGGAGAACGCCCAGAACACCGGTCCGTGTCTGGTTGAGGCCCACCTTGCGGACGAGGATTTTGGAGTCGGGATTGGCCGCGGCAGCCACCAACCAGAAAGCGGCGCTGGAGATGTCGCCTGGCACCTCGAAATCGCGGGATTCCGGTGTCTGACCTCCGCGGATGCTGGTGCTGAGCCCGTTTTTCTGGGGGCGCACCAGGAAATATTCGAGCATGCGTTCGGTGTGATCGCGGCTCTGGGAGGGTTCGGTGACGGTGGTTTTGCCTTCGGCAAACAGGCCGGCAAGCAGGATTGCGCTTTTGACCTGAGCGCTGGAAACCGGGGACGCGTATTGGATGGAGCGCAGTTTAGCCCCTTTGACCTTGAGCGGCGGCCTGCCATCGCCGCCTTCGGCGACAAACTTGGCGCCCATCTGGGTCAACGGTTCGATAACCCTTTTCATGGGCCGTTTGGAGAGGGAGGCATCCCCGACAAGGCGGGTTTCAAACGGCTGGGCGGCGAGCAGTCCGGAAAGCAACCGCATGGTGGTGCCCGAGTTGCCGCAATCGATGTCCCCGGCCGGCGCTTTGAAAACGCCCCGGGTGCCGCGGACCAGCACGGTGGTTTCGTCCTGGATTTCAATCGAAACCCCAAGGGCCCGCATCGCGCCCACCGTGGAGAGGCAGTCCTCGCCCGGGAGAAATCCGCGGATCACGCAGGGCCCGTTGGTGAGGGCTGCCAGAAGGATGGCCCGGTGCGAGATACTTTTGTCCCCCGGGACAGTGATTTCAGTGTGTATGGCCGGAGCCCGGCGAATCTTCCAATCAGACATCGAATCGGCTTATTTGGGGAGCCGCAACCGGTCCCGCTCGGCCTTGGCATGGGTCAGAAATGCGTGCATGTGTTCTTCGGGACAGTCGGAACCCAGCAGTCTGAGGGTTTCACCGAGTTTTTCAATCATAGCCTCCACCGATTTTTTCACGGCGGGTCCGTTGCTGCGGAGGATTTCGACCCACATGCCCGGGGAGCCACTGGCCACCCGGGTGGTGTCGCGGAAACCGGGCCCGCAGAGGTCGAGCGCTGCGGGATCTTGATCCACGGCCATGTTGACCAGACAGGCGGCAAGGAGATGCGGAAAATGGCTGATCAGGGCGACCCGGGCGTCGTGTTCCTCCGGGGTCATCCGGAACACGCGGGCGCCGAGCATTTCCCAGAACCCGCACACCTGTTGCTCAGCCTCCGGATCGGTTTCAGGGAGGGGCGTGACGATGCAGGGGCGTCCTTCAAAGAGCCGGGCACAGGCGGCAGCCATCCCTGTTTTTTCCGAACCGGCCATGGGATGGCTTCCCACAAACCGGGCGTGGCCATCCAGGATCGGCCCGAGGTCGCGCACCACCATGGATTTTACGCTGCCCACGTCCGTGACAATCGTTCCAGGTGCGATCCAGCGCACAGCCTCCCGGGCCAAATCCGGCATCGAACCAACCGGCGTGGCAAGCACCACCATCTCCGCGCCGGACACCACGGTCGAAATCTCGGTGGAGGCGCGGTCCGCAAATCCGCCCTGCAACGCTTCGCGCGCCGACTCTTCCCTCCGGGCCCAAATGGCGACGGAGTGACCGCCGCGCTCTTTCAACGCCAATGCAATCGATCCCCCGAGCAAACCCGGCCCCAGAACTGCCACGTTCATGCGGCCTCCCCTCTCGGAGCCAAAGTTCTCACGAAAAATTCAGGCCGGCTCGGCGCTTCGGGTCAGGGTACGACGAAGATGCGCTGGGTCAGCGGATCTCTGGCCAAGTCACCGGGTGCAAACCCTTTGACCTCAATGTACCCGGACTTCGGAGAAGACGGGAGAGTGACGTACCCGGGTTTTCCTGGAACGGGCTTGGCGTACTCATAGTTGCCCACCTTGGGAGGTGCGGGCGGGGGTGTTTCCTCAACCTGAGGCGGGGCAACCGGAGCAGGGTCCGCGGCCGGGTCGGCTGCAGCGGTTTCCTGACTTTCCGTCGGCGGAATAAACCCGCCCTGCGGCTCGGTCGTGTTGCGGCGTCCCTGACATCCCGCCAGAGCCAGTAAAAGCGCGAGGAAAAGCGGAGAGAAATTCAGGAACTTCATAAGATGTTCCCAGCCTCTTAGTCCAAACCGTCCCGGGTGACAACCCTTAACCCTTCCATTCCGCCTCCGGTGTCCTCGGTGGCCAGCGCCGCCCGAATTCCGGCCTCGATCCGGTCTGGGGATTCCAGCGCTTCCAAGGGGCGGCCGTTTTCCAGGGTGTGGACCGGGCATGAACAGCGGAGCACACTGGCCTCGAAGTCCAGCCTGAGACGTCCGGCCAACCAACTCATCACAGCGTGTTCGGCCCCGGGCTGGCGCGAACAGTTGGTGTAAACCTCGATGCACTCCTCCGTCACTGCCTCTGGACGGCTGAATGCGTGTTTGCGCAACCAGGAGGAAATTGCGTTCCGGGTGGCCAGATGGTTCCGGTAGAGGAATCTTCCCAGCAACCCCCAGCGGAAAGCCTGGCGTGTCAGCCAACCGGGCGGCTGCTGTTCAGCCCCCCATCCGCCAGTGGGCCGGTAGAGCAGCAGTCCGGACACCAAACCGGGATGGGCACCCGCCAGTTCCGTGCAGAAGGCGGCAGACAACCCGCTGGCAATCAGGACGGCGCCCGGTTCCGTGGCGCGGAGGAATTCGGCGAGCATCTGGACGTAGTCGGCAGCCCCGAAAACGCGCTGGGGCCTTGAAGACTCGCCAAAGCCGACCAGATCAAGGGCAATAACCCGGTGTTCGCCTCCAAAGCGTTCATAGACCTTGGACCATTCATACGAGGAAGCGCCACACGCCACATCGTGGACAAAGACCAGAAGCGGCCCGGATCCGGACTCATGAAAAACGACCTCCCCCAACGAGGTGTGGAGCACCTTGGTGACAAACACCGGCGGGGAGATGGCCCCCGACATCCGGAGCGGCACCGGTTTGCGGACGGCATATTTGAGGGCCATGATGACGGCGCCGAGGACACCGGCGCCGAGCCCGACCTTCCATGCTTGGCCTGCGAGTCGCTTCTTCCACATGGCCGAGCGGACAGGTGTCCTTAAAACTCCAAGACAACCTGGCCGCGCCCGGGCACGATCCTGCCAACCGGGATTCCCCGGGTTTTGGCGAGGATTTCAGAGGCGTCTTTTTCGGCAACCACGAGAACCATTCCGATGCCCATGTTGAACACCTGATACATCTCGGCTGGATCCACGCCCCCGCCCTCTTGGATATGTTTGAAGAGTGCAGGCACCTTCCATGACCCGACCCGGATCGAGGCATCGCAGTCCTTGGGAAGCACACGCGGGAGGTTGTCGACCAGACCGCCTCCGGTGATATGGGCCAAACCACGCAGCTTGCCTTCCGGCAGCGAGGCCAGGAGCGGCTGGTAATTCACGTGGACTTGGAGGAGTTCCTCGCCGACGGTGCGCCGGACACCCTCCAGACGGCTCCCGGGCTTGAGGCCCATCTGTTCAAAGAGAACCTTCCGCGCGAGTGAATAGCCGTTGGTGTGGAGTCCGCTGGAGGGAAGACCAATCACCACGTCCCCCTTCCGGATCCGGCTCCCGTCGATCATCTTGGGCCGGTCCACCACCCCGACGATGGTGCCACACAGGTCGTACTCGCCTGGGTGATACATTCCTGGCATCTGGGCGGTTTCCCCCCCGACCAGCGCGCATCCCGCGGCGCGGCAGGCCTTGGCAAACCCCTTGAGCAACTGGGCAAAAACCCCGGGCTCAAGCTTTTCAGCGCCGATGTAGTCGAGGAAAAACAACGGTTTTGCCCCGAGCACAGCGATGTCATTGACGCAATGGTTGACGAGGTCCTGCCCCATGGTGTCGTGGCGGTTCAGGGCGAAGGCCAGTTTGAGCTTGGTGCCCACGCCGTCCACGCTGGAGACAAGGACGGGGTCGCGCATGCCTTTGAAGTTGGGCCGGAACAACCCGCCAAACCCGCCGATCCGGCCCAACACTTCGGGGCCGTGCGTCGCACTCACCATCCGGTGAATCCCCTTTTTGACCTTGTTACCCAGATCCACGTCGACCCCAGCCTGGGCGTAGGCCTTGGGCTTGACGGCGGGTTTTCTGGAGGTTTTCGCTGTGCGGACGCTCATGATTTTAAGAGGGCGATTGAAAAAGTTCGGGCTGTTTGCAGTTGGAAGAAAGCAGGCTGGGCCGGTTCTGGCGGCGTTCCATGATGAACTTGTCCACGCTCGGATTGACCGGGACAGGATACTCGCCGTTGAAACAGGCGAGGCAGAAATGGGACATCCGCTGACCGGTCGCGCGGACCATGCTCGCCACATCCAGATACCCGATGGAGTCCGCCCCGAGGTAGTCCCGGATCTGGTCGATCGTGCACTGGTTGGCCAGCAACTTTTCCGGATCCGGGAAATCAATTCCGTAATGGCAGGCAAACCGGTGCGGCGGACAGGAGATCCGCATGTGGACCTCCTTGGCGCCGGCTTCCCGGAGGTTGATCACCCGGGCACGGGCCGTGGTGCCGCGGACAATGGAATCATCCACCACCACGACGCGTTTGCCCTCCACCGCCTCCTTGATCAGGTTGAGCTTCACCCGGACGTTGAAATCCCGGATCAACTGCGTGGGCTGAAGGAACGTGCGCCCGATGTAGTGGTTCCGCACAAAAGCATGGTGGTACGGGATCCCCAACTCCTCCGCCAGGCCGAATGCCGCGTAATTCCCTGAGTCCGGCACCGGCACGACAATGTCGGCCTCCACCGGGTGGAGACGCGCCAGTTCACGCCCCATTTCCGTACGCACGCGGGCCACGTTGGTCCCGTTGAACACCGAATCGGGCCGTGCAAAATACACGTACTCAAAGATGCAAAACGCTTTCTTTTCGGCCCGGAATGGAAACTCGGACCGGATCCCGTGTTCGTTGATAATCACGACCTCGCCGGGTTCGATTTCGCGGATGTACTCGGCATGGATGAGGTCAAACGCGCAGGTCTCGCTTGAAAGGACGTAAGCGCCATCGACTTTCCCGAGCGCCAGCGGCCGAAACCCGAACGGATCCCGGACACCGATGACCTCCCGTTCGCCCATCATCACGAGCGAAAACGCGCCTTGGATCCTGCAGAGCGCTTGGAGGACGCCGCCGGGCTCCTGAGGCTGCGCCATGAGATGGAGAATGATCTCGCTGTCAACGGTGGTCTGAAAAATGGAGCCCTTGAACTCGAGTTCCTCGCGCAGTTCGGAGGCGTTGACCAGGTTGCCGTTGTGGGCAATGGCGAGTTGGCCCCGGGAACAATCCACCATCAAAGGCTGTGCATTGATGAGTTTGCTGGAACCGGTGGTGGAATAGCGGACATGACCAATGGCGCGTGTGCCCTTGAGGCGCTCCAGGCTTTCCGGGGAAAAGACTTGGGAAACCAGTCCCATGTCGACATGCCGGACGAACGGCGTGTTCGGGCCATTGGCGGTGACAATCCCGGCACTCTCCTGGCCGCGATGCTGCAGTGCAAACAATCCGTAATACGTCAGTATTGCGGCGTTTGGATGTCCAAAAACGGCGAAAACGCCGCACTCGTGGGTCGGTTTATGGTGCTTCACTTCGGGGCGAACCCCGACACTACTGCCACAGCACACAGGGTCAAGCGGACTCCCCGCAAATTTAAGCCCCCTGTTCCAACCAGGACACGCTCGAGAGGGGATCGGAGGGGAATCCCCCGGCTCAGAGCAGGTCCGGATACAGCCTGCGGGCGAGTTCCTCGCACCGGGCCTGAATCTTGGCAGGACTCTCCTCGCGGATGACCGACTCGACCAGTTCCAGACAAGACTTCATGTCCAGGGACTGGACGGCCCGTTTGACCCGGGGCACTACGGCCGCGCCGGCGCTGAGCTCATCCACGCCAAGCCCCAAAAGCAGCGGAGCCAGTACCACGTCCCCTGCCATTTCACCGCAGACCCCCACCCAAATCCCCTCCGCGTGACCGGCGTCGACCACCGTACGGATCAGCCTCAGGATGGCCGGATGGGTTGGCTCATACAAGTGGCTGATCTTTTCATTCAACCGGTCGACGGCAATCGTATACTGGATGAGGTCGTTGGTTCCGATGCTGAAAAAATCGACCTCCCGGGCCAGCAGATCGGCGCAGACAGCGGCGCTGGGGATTTCGATCATCGCACCGACCTCCATTTCGGCGTTGAACGGCTGCCCCTCGGCCACCAACTCCCGGCGGCACTCCTCCAGCACGGCATTGGCCCGGCGCAACTCCTCCACCCCCGAGATCATCGGATACATCATCCGGACATTCCCGCAGGCCGAGGCCCTGAGGATGGCCCGGATTTGGGTTTTGAAGACGTCCGGACGCTCAAGACAAAACCGGATGGCGCGGCAGCCCAGGAAGGGGTTTTCCTCCTCAGGCAGGTTCAGGGCCGTCATCAGCTTGTCCCCGCCAAGATCCAAGGTTCGGATGATCACGCTGTGCGGAGCCACGGCCTGTGCCACGTCCCGGTACGCTTGAAACTGGTCCTCCTCAGTGGGAAGCCCGGTCCGGTTCAGGTAAAAAAACTCGGTCCGGAACAAGCCGACCCCTTCCGCGCCGCACTCGTTGACCTGCTCCACCTCGTCGGGGAGTTCGATGTTTGCAGACAGAATGACGTGGCGTCCATCGGCCGTGGTCGACTGGGTTTCGCGCAGCTTGTGCAGCTGTTCCTCGACCTCCGTCTTCTTGATCTCCAACTCGCCATACTCCCAGAGCGTCTGCTCGTTCGGGTTGAGGATCACGACACCGTTGTATCCGTCCAGAAGGATGTCGTCCCCGTTGTCCACCTGCTCACTAAAACTGTGCAACCCCACCACCGCAGGAATGTTCAGTGAGCGCGCCATGATCGCCGTGTGCGAGGTTTTGCTTCCGACATCCGTGGCAAATCCGAGAACCGAACTGCGGTTGAGTTGGGCGGTGTCCGAGGGAGTCAGGTTGTGGGCCACCAGCAAATGCTCGGTTTTCCATGCCCCAAGGTCCCGGGCCTCTTTTCCCGTCAGGTTCCGGATCACGCGCCGCGCCACGTCATGGATGTCGGTGGCGCGCTCCCGGAGATAGGGGTCGTCAATCTGCTCCAAGGTTGCCGCGTACCGGTTGGCCACCCGGGAGAAAATGTGCTCCACGTTGAGCCGATCCCTCTGAAGGGTCCGCAAGACCTCGTCCAGCAGCGTCCGATCCTCCACCACCAGGAGATGAGCGTCAAAAATGCTGGCATCCTTGGCTCCGATCGAGCCCGCAATCCGCTCCTGCAGGCTTAGGATCTGTCCCCGGGTCGCCAGAAGGGCGTCCTCCAAGCGCGCAATTTCCTCCGGAATATCCGCCTCGGACACCTCGCGGACGGGCGGAAGTTCATCCTCAGTCCGGTGCACCACCACCCCCCGCGCGATTCCCGGGGAAACGCCGATTCCGTGGAAACGCTTCTCCGCCCCGGGCCTTGGCTCCCCGCCGGTCACGCGCCTTCCTCCGGCCTGAAAGGTTGCACACCCCCGGAAGCGGACTCAGTCCTCATCGAATTTCCTCAGAACGATGGCCTCAATTTCCTCCATGGCGCGCCCGGCATCGGAGCCTTCGCAGGAAACCTCCAGTTTGGAACCGGGTCCCGCGGCGAGCATCATCAAACCCATGATGCTCTTTCCGTTGACGCGTTCGCCGTCTTTGGCGACCCAGATCTCGCATTTGAACCGGCTACACGCCTTGACCAACATGGCAGAGGGGCGTGCATGGAGGCCGAGCCGGTTCAAGACGGTCAGAACCTTGACCACCTTGCCGTCTCCTGCGTCCTCTGTTTTGCGCGATAATAAGCCCATTACGGAACCCTCTTCTGCATTGCCTGCAGGAGTCTCTGGTTAAAAGCAAGCGCACTGTTGTGCCCCATGCTCTTGAGCTTCTGATCCAGCGCCGCCACTTCCACCAACCGGGCGAGATCTCGACCCGTCCGGACGGGGATGGTCACATGCGGGATAAGGATCCCAAGAATTTCAAAATACTCCTGATCAATCCCAATCCTATCGACTTCCTCCAATTCCTGCCAGTCCTTTAAGGTCACAATCAGGTCCAACCGCTTCTCGGTGCGCACACTGCCCACGCCGAAGATGGACATCACGTTGATCACCCCGATCCCCCGGACCTCCATGTGGTACCGGGTCAACTCCGGGGAGGTCCCCACCAACTCCCGGCCTTCCAATGCCCGGAACCGGGTGATGTCGTCGCTCACCAGACTGTGCCCCCGCTCCACCAAACCCAGCACCGCCTCGCTCTTTCCAATCCCGCTTGACCCCCGAATCAGCGTCCCAATCCCCAAAATGTCCACCATCGATCCGTACTCGCTCTTGGTCGGGGCAAAATCCACCTCCAACGCCAAGGTCGCCGCGTTGATGTACTTCATGGTCACCATCGGCGTCCTTAACACCGGGATCTCCGCCCGGGCCGCCTCCTCCAAAAGCACGGGCACCGGCTTGGACCCGCGCGAAACCACCAAGCCAGGGATGGGCTGCTCGCAAAGGGCGCGGCACCGAGCGCGGGCCAATTCCGGAGGCAGGCTTTTGAGATAGGAAGTTTCCGCAGCCCCGATGACCTGGATGCGTTTTTCCGCGAAATAATTATAGAACCCCGAGAGGGCGAGCCCGGGCCGGTTAATCGTGGGCTCACGGATCCGGCGATCCATCCCGACCTCCGGCCCCTCGAGCTTCATCTGGAGCAGTTCCGCGTGCCGGGAAAAAAACTCGCCGAAGGTGAGGGTCGGTCGTTGCGGCTCGGAATGGCTCATCGGCCCTTTCCCCTACAGGAAAAGGAGGCCGCTTTCCCACACCAAAAATGGATTGGGTCAAGATTCCCACGCGAACCAGAAACCGGTTCCCGGCTGGAAACTGGAACCGGCCTGCACGCCCGCGAAGGGCGCCTCAGTCGAACGTGGGCTCCATGAGACCGTACCCGCCGTCTTTTCTGCGGTGGAGCACGTTGATTTTCTCGCTCCGGGCATTGAGGAAAACAAGGAACTGGCGGTTGGACATCTCCAACTGCAAGACCGCCTCATCCACGAACATGGGTTTGACCGGGTACCGTTCGGTCTGGATGACCTGAGGTTCGTAGTGTTCGCCGGCGTCCTCGAGTTCGAGGCCGCTGGTGTCCAAGACCTGCTCTTCCCACTGCCGGACTTCGCCTTTGCGGGGCCGATGGGAGCGCATGATCTTGGTCTTATACTTGCGCATCTGCTGGGCGACCTTGGCCACCACCCCGTCGATGGAGGCATACATGTCGTCGGTTTCAAGACTGGCCTCGATGGTGATGTGGTTGTTGCAGTGCAGCACCACCTCCGCCATGTGCCGGTGCTTTTCCACATTCAGGATCACCTGAGCCTCAATGATCCGCGGGTAATCCAAGTGCAGATGGTCCAGCTTCGACACCGCGTAGTTCTTGATGGCCTCGGTGATGCTCACATGGCGGCCTGTCACACGAATCGGCACGTTGACGTTTGCAGTTTGCATGGTTTTTCCTCGCTGGTTTTCTGGGTTGATCTGGATTGTTCTGGGCTGTTCTCGGCGCCCCGGCTCTACCGGGGGCAGTCTCACATCTGGAAACGTTCCCCCAAATATACCCGGCGCGCCACCGGATCATTCAATAGAAAATCCTTGGTCCCCTGCGTTTCCACCCGCCCCTCATAGATCATGTAGGCGCGATCCACGATGGAAAGCGTCTCCCGCACGTTATGGTCGGTAATCAGGATCCCCAACCCTTGGTCACGCAACCGGACAATAATCTGCTGCACGTCCGCCACCGCAATCGGATCCACGCCGCTGAAAGGCTCGTCCAACATCAGCAGACTCGGACGTGTCACCAAAGATCGGGCAATGGTCAGGCGGCGCTTCTCCCCCCCCGAGAGCGTCAGAGCCACCTGCTTGGCCACATGGGTGATTCCAAACTGTTCCAAAAGCTCCTCGCAACGCGCCCGCCGTTCCTTCCTTCCCAACGGCTGCGTCTCCAGAATCGCCAAAATATTCTCCTCCACCGTCAATTTCCGGAAAATGGATTCCTCCTGCGGCAGATATCCCATGCCCATCCGGGCCCGCTGATACATGGGCTTTCCAGTCACCTCTTCCCCGTTGAAGACCACGCGACCGCTGTTGGGACGCACCAGCCCGACAATCATGTAAAAACTGGTGGTCTTTCCTGCCCCGTTCGGGCCTAGCAACCCAACGATCTCCCCCTTCCGAAGCTGGATGTCCACCCCGTTCACCACGGCGCGCCCCCCATACACCTTCACCAGTTTCTCCGTGTACAACACCACCCCTTCCCGGCCCGAACCGGGAGCGTTCTCCGAACCCGCTGACTCCGACACCGCGTTCAACGCCCCCCCTCCGGAGCAGACTCCTTGATCACAGTTTTGTTGGCACCGCGGACCTCCATTTTGCCCGCACGGTTGAGAACCATCACAGTCTCCTCCTCCAAAGCGATGCACATGTTCACCCCTGTCTGCACCCACGGCATGCCGGTCAGCGTAATGTTGCCCGTCTCCGCGTCGTACACCGCTTTGCGGCCTTCCCCCGTGTTCTTGGTAACTTTCCCATCTGCCTCCTTCTTCTCCTGAATAATCCGGACCCGATTACTCCCGATGGCCTCAGCCACCGCCTGTTTCAAACCGCCGCCAGACTCCTTCCCCCTGCGCCCCTCGCCTTTGTCGCCCACAGCCTTTGCAGAATCGGCCGCCGGTTTTTCACTGTCGGATTCCTTCCCCTTTAAAAAAGCCGTCAACTTGTCGCAAGCCACCCTGAACTCCGGGTCATTCACCACCACCTTGCCCTTGAAAACAGCCAGATGCTCCTTGTTGTCGAAGCTCACCGCCTCGGAGGTGATCTCAGTGGACCCTTTATGCCGCTTTGAATCGGAATCGCGCACCCCGGGTCGCCCCGGGGAATCTGCGGGAACCCCTGCGGGACTGGATTCCGGCTTGGAATCGCCACCGGCTCCCGGTTTTGGGCCGGTTGATTTGCCAGGAGCGCCTCCGGGCGAAACAGACTCCAGAGTCCGGAGGAGGTCCGCCTCGGTGATCGGCTTGCTCAGAGGATCCTGCGCCTCAAGTTGAAACACGCAAAGGCCGGCTGCCAACCAGACCACCACCCGTTTAGGGACTCGGTTTTCGGGAAGGTTCATTGGGCTTGTCTTCATTCGGTTGGTTGTAAATCAGCATCCGGACCTCGCCGACCACGTCCCCCTTGCGGGTCCGCGTGTCAAATTCCAGGGCGCGCCCGGTCAATTCAAAATCCTGTCGTTTCACAGTGACCCCCTCCTGGCCACGCAAAACCCGCGTGTTCAGGTCCAACGTGGAACTGGGCAGATCGATGATCATCTCGCTTTCCTCATTCTGCCCAAAGGTTTCCACCCGCATCTCCTTCATCTTCACCTGATCGTCGTCCAGCAATTCCGCCACCCCAATGGCAAAAGTCATTTGCCGCCGCCCCTTCTCATCAAAATACGGGATGTTCAACCCCTTGGAGTCATGCCCCTTCACCAAAGGCAAAGACATCCGCCCCCCTCCTTTTTGCGCACCCTCCTTATTTTTCCCATCCCCCCCTTTTTCCGGGGCGCGCTCCGCTTTTCCCCCGGCCTCCCCCTCTGACGATTTCCCCTTTTTCCCGGATTTCTCCCCGGTTTTCTCGCGCTTTTTCTTCTCCCCGGCCCCCTCCTTGGAACCCTCCGCGGCGTCCCCGCGATTTTTGGGGGTGGAATTGTCCCCGCTCTTGGCCGGCTTGCCAGGTGCACCGGGATCTCCGGGCCCGACTTCTGCAGAACCGGGCTGGTTCAGAACACACAGCGTCACTGCCGCAATCCACGCCGCCGCCCCCAATGACCATGCCCGCCCGGATGCAGGGCTCAGAAATCTTTTAGCGGACAAGTTCATGGATCGCCGACAGTTGCTCCAAGACGTCCTTGAGTTCAGACAACGCAATCTGGTTGGGCCCGTCTGAAAGCGCTTCGGAAGGGTTCTCGTGGGTCTCAATAAAAACCCCGTCGCATCCGGCCGCCACCGCCGCTCGCGCCAGAACCGGCGCCAGAACACCGTCTCCGCCCGTCCGGTCCCCCGCTCCACCGGGGCGCTGCACGGAATGAGTCGCATCAAACACCACCCGGTGACCCGCCTCCCGGATCCAGTACAGGGAGCGCATGTCAGCCACCAGATTCTGGTAACCGAAACTCACCCCGCGTTCCGTGAAAAAATACCGTTCGTTCCCGGCAGCCCGAATCTTCGCGGCGATATTTCCGACGTCCCAGGGCGACAGGAACTGACCTTTCTTCACATTCACCACCCGGCCCGTCTTTGCGGCTGCCTCAATCAAATCGGTCTGCCGGCAGAGGAATGCAGGGATCTGCAACACATCCACCCACTGGGCGGCGATGGACGCCTGTTCGGGCAGGTGGATGTCGGTGGTCACAGGAACCCCAAAAGCTTTCCCGACCTCCCCGAGCAACTTGCACCCACTCTCCGCGTCCCGCCCACGGAAGGATTTGCCCGAGGTCCGGTTGGCCTTGTCAAATGACGCTTTGAAAACCCAGTGCACCCGCAATTCCCGGCAAATCCCGGCCAACTGCTCTGCCATGCGCCACACGAATGCGTCCGACTCCATCACGCAGGGACCCAGAATGAAAAGCGGTTTGCCTCCCCCAAGCACGGCAGATCCAATTTCCAGGGGAGGAAGTTCAGGCACTCGGGACATCGGATCAGGTGGGGATTAAACGTGGATTCAGGAAACTGCCATGGGGGGCCTGACGGAGCGCAAAACACCCTGCTCAGACTTCCCGGCAGCCCCTGCTGTCTAACGGGTTCATCAGGGAAACTCTAGGAAAACCCAGCCGCTTTTTTTGACTCCTCCGCATACCCCGCACGGATCCCGGCAAGCACTCTCTCCAAAACTTGGGCCTCACCCGGAGCCAAGTTCCCGGACGTCTTCACCCGGATCATTTCCAACTGCTCCAAAAACACCCGCGCCAGCGCCAGATTGCGCGGCGGCACCCCGGGCGGCGGATTCGGATGCCGCCCCAGAGCCAGAAGGGCCTGCTGTTGCTGCATCATCACGAACCGAATGAATACCTCTCCGGTTTCTGCCGACTCAATGTCCGTCTTCTGGTGCTCCGCCATTCCATAAGAGCTAACCTGTTGGAAGATGCTGAAAAACAAAATCTTCGCCTCTGCAGACTTCACAAACCCGCGGACTCAACCTTAGATCCTCTCTGTTGCCCTTCCACCCCCACCCTGTCCCCCAATGAAACCTCTCTTCTCCTTTGCAGTGCCGGCGTTGGTCTGCCTCTCCACGCTCACCGCACCCGTCCTCCGCGCACACGAAGCCTCCCTCGAAATGGCAGGCGCCGCTCAGAACTGGTTGTCCGCACTTTCCCCCGAACAGAAGACCAAGGCATCTTTTGAATTCGCAGACGCAGAACGTGCCAATTGGCACTTCATCCCCCGGGCGCGAAAAGGATTGCCCATCAAGGAGATGACTCAGGAACAGCGCCTCCTTGCACATGCTCTGCTCTCCACGGGCCTCAGCCACCAAGGATACGCCAAATCCGTCTCCATCATGAGCTTGGAGGCCATCCTCGCAGAACTCGAAAAAACCCGCGTCAACGGCCCCGTTCGTGACCCGGAGCTCTACTTCTTTTCCATTTTCGGCCAACCCTCCCAGGAAAAACCCTGGGGCTTCCGGGTCGAAGGCCATCATCTGTCCCTCAATTTCACGGTCCCCCCAAAGGCGTCCCCGGCCCTCACCCCGTCCTTTTTTGGGACCAACCCGGGCGAAGTCCGGCAGGGCCCCCGTTCGGGCACACGGATCCTGAGTACCGAGGAAGATCTGGGCCGATCTCTGGTCAAATCCCTGACCCCGGACCAGATCAAAAAAGCCGTTCAACCAGGGGACGCCCCGAAAGAAATCCTGAATGATCCCGCCCGGACGGACCCCACCAAGCCAGAAGGTCTCCCGAGATCAGAGATGAACCCGGCCCAGACCGAACTCCTTGCGCGTCTGGTCCGCGAATATCTCAACCGGCACCGGCCCGATATCGCTGCGGAGGAATGGGCGAAATTGGAAAAGGACGGCTTGGACAAACTCCATTTTCTTTGGGCAGGCGGCCTCGAAAAGGGGCAACCGCACTATTACCGGATCCAAGGGACCTCATTTGTCGTCGAGTACGACAACACCCAGAATGACGCCAACCATGTCCACGCGGTTTGGCGCGATTTTTCCCACGATTTCGGACGCGACGTGCTCAAAGCCCACTACGAACAGGCTCACGGCAAGTAGTCCCAAGGTTCGCCCTTCTGGCTCCAAGCCCGTTTTGAGACGCCCGCAGCCGCTCCCAAGCGAGGCTTGAGAAAGAGGGCGGCCCGGATTCACCCCGCCCTGCGGCCTCTCTGGATCGAAACTTTCGAGGCTTAGGGACCGCAGCCGCAACCGGACCCGCAACCGCCATCCAACCTCCAAGCCGGACCCTCGATCTCGGGCAGACCTCCAATCCGGACTTCCAACCGGATTCCTTGATAGGAAATTTGCCGGTTGATCAATCCAAGCAGGTGACGGGTCCGTGGATCCGGTTCTGAGCCGCACTCCAACACCAGCTTCAGGGGACGCCCATCCAAGCCCGGGTAGGCCTCGGCCATTTCGCCATCCAAGGCAAAAGAAAGGTAGGCGTTGAACTTTTCCTGGAGTTGGAAGAGTTGGAGGTCATCGCCGCTCCACGGGCGCCGTTCCACCATTCCCAAAACCACCTGACCTGACGCTGCATCAAACTCGATCCGATCAATTACACCGGTATTTTCCACCCCAGCAGCCCCCGCGGGCGCAGGAGCGCATTCCTCGGCGCCGCACCCGCCTCCGGAACAGTCTGCGGATGCTTCCTGTGATTCTGCCTGCGTTTCCCCGTCTTGAATCCTGTCGCTCATCCTGCGAACCCTATCCGGCCCCTGATCCCACACGCAATCCCATGAATGCCATCCGCGTCTCCGCCTTCGGCCCACCCGACTCACTCCGCCTGTCCGAGGTCCAAGCTCCGGATCCAAAACCGGGGGAAGTTCTGGTCCGGGTGGCTGCCGCCGGAGTGAATCCGGTGGATACCTACATCCGGGCCGGTGCTTACGGCAAACTCCCCGAGTTGCCCTACACCCCAGGCCTGGATGGCTCCGGCACCGTCGAGTCTCTGGGAAGTCCGTGCCCGGATCTTGCCCTGGGCCAGCGCGTCTACCTCAGCGGAAGCCTGACCGGCACCTACGCCCAGTTCGCCCTCTGCACATTTTCCCAGGTCCATCCCCTGCCCGACGCCCTCTCCTTTACCCAAGGAGCCGCACTCGGCATCCCCTACGCCACTGCAGATTATGCCCTGCGGATCCGGGCAGCCGCGCAACCGGGCGAAACCCTTCTCATCCATGGCGGCACCGGGGCCGTGGGCACCGCTCTGGTTCAGATTGCCCAAAACCTCGGGCTCCGGGTTGTTGCAACAGGTGGCACCGCGGAGGGGTGCGCTCTCCTGCGCAGCATGGGCGTGGATGCCGTATTCAACCATTCCGATTCGGGCTACGAGTCTGACCTGTTTGCTGCGACGGACGGAAAAGGGTTCCAAGTGATCGTCGAGATGCTGGCAAACCTGAACCTGCCCCGCGATCTCCAACTCCTGGCTCCCGGCGGCCGCGTGGTGATTGTGGGCAGCCGCGGCCCCGTGGAAATCAACCCCCGCGACCTGATGGCGCGCAATGCCGATGTCCGAGGCGTGATGCTTTTTGGCGTTTCACCGGGCGAACTCCGGGAAGTCCATGCCCGGTTGCACCGTGGAGCCTCTGACGGCTGGCTCAGGCCAAGGATTGCCGCTGAAATGCCGCTTGCCCAAGCCTCTGAAGCCCACCGGCGGATCCTCGAGCGCGGCCTGAACGGCAAACTCGTCCTGCTCCCCTGGGAGATTTAAAAGAGGAGCGCCACCCGGTCTGCAACGAGGATGATCCCGATTGCCACCACGGCAATCCCGGTCTCCACCACCGTCCAGGTCCGAAGGGTCTGACCCACGTCCATCCCCAAATATTCCTTCACGAACCAAAACCCCGAGTCGTTCACATGCGACAAAATCAGGGACCCGGCGCCCATGGCGAGCACGAGCAACTCCCGATTGACCCCTGGATTGGCCTGAACCACCGGCACCATCAGACCCGCGGTCATTGTGATGGCCACCGTGGCTGATCCCACCGCGATCCGCAGGACACCCGCCATCAGCCAGCCCAGGAGCAACGGCGAAATCCCGGCCCCGCCCAACTGGGAAATTGCCGACCCCACGCCCGACTCGGCCAGAACCTTGCTAAATCCCCCCCCGGCACCGATCACCAACAGGATATTGGCGGCAGGCGCAACGCATTGGTCGGTGAATTTGAGGATCTGCCCTCCGTTCAAGCCGCACCGGGTTCCAAAGCTCCAGAACGAAAACAACACTGCCACAAGAAGCGCGACCACCGGCGAACCCACCAGATCCGCCCACTGACGCACTCCGTGACCGGCCGGCAGCGTCAGGTCAGCCACCGTTGCCACCAACATCAACAGGACCGGCAGGAGCATCGTGAAAATGCAAATCCCAAATCCCGGCCTCCGTTTTGCCGCAGGTTCGGCAATCGCCTCCGCACCCAGTCCTCCCATCTGCAGCGGCACGCGGGGCGACACCCAGCGCGCCAGCAAAGGCCCGGTAATCAGCGCCGTGGGCGCCCCCACCAACACGGACCACAGGATCGTTTTCCCCGTGTCAGCCCCAATCTTTCCAATGGCCACCATCGGGCCCGGATGCGGTGGAATCAGGCCGTGCGCGGTGGAAAGCCCGGCAGCCATCGGCAGCGCCAACCTGAGGATCGGCGTTCCAGTCTGCCGGGCCAGCATGAATGCCACCGGCCCCAGCAAAACCACGCCCACCCCAAAGAAAACCGAAATCCCCACCAGAAAACTCACCAGCATGACCGCGTAATCCAAACGTTCACGCCCGAGGAGCCCCACCATCCGGTTGGCAATCACCTCCGCAGCCCCAGATTCAGCCAGCATTTTCCCCAGAATCGTCCCCAGCGCGACAATCATCGCCAGAAACCCCAGCGTGTTCCCCACCCCCTCCTGAAAACTCGCCACCACCCGGCTCATCTCCATCCTCGAAGCCACCCCCACAAACAGCGACGCGCACACCAGCGCCACGAATGCATTGCATTTGAACCGCGCAATCAACAGCACCAAACCCACAATCGATCCAAGCGCAATCAACAACAGTTCGTTCGGGGTAAAAACGGCGGCCATGGCGGTCTGAAGTGTGAATAGGGGGACAATTCAAAAACCGGACCACGGCCCGGCTCCCGATACCCTTCGCTGTTCAAATCGACTCTGTCGATCAAACACCGCCCCGCAACCGCGTCCGCCCCCCGCGCCGCGCCCGCATCCCGTCAAACACCCCGTCCAGTCCGTCCACTTTCATCTGGTAAACCACCCGCATCAAATGCCCCAGCCTGCCCTTGGGAAACCCGCCGCGCTCCGCGAACCAGCCCAGATATTCCGCAGGCAAATCAAACAGCGGCACGCCCTCCGGCGGAAAATTCTCAGGCCCAAACTTGCCGAACGGCATCCTGCCGCGCTCGATCTCCTTCAGCTCTGCCGCCATCCTCGAGAGCATCTCCGAAGGATCCCCGCCCCCCTGGTCTTGGGCGGCCACTTCAGTGCACCCGGTAAAGTGCCGTCTTGGAACGGAGCACGAGGCTCCCTCCCACCACCGCCGGGCTCGCCATGAATCCATCCCCCAGTTGGTTCCGCGCCACTTCCTTGAACGTGTCGCCCGGCTCGATCACCACCGTCTGACCGGTGCAGTCAAAAAAGTAAATCCGTCCATCACCGTAGATCGGGGAGGCGGCAAAATCCGAACCAATCCGCTCCTTCCATAGGATGTGGCCATCCGCCGCATCCAAACAGGAGGCAATCCCATTGCTGCTGACCATGTAAATCCGCCGGTTCACGATCAGGGGCGATGTCTGATTCGGCGCACCCGCGTTCTGCTTCCAGATCACCCTGCCGTTCGCGTCCCCGGAGGCCCCTGTCATGTCGATCCCCCAAACCTCGGGCTTCATGAATCCCGTGGCCGTCACCAACAACGAACCCTCCACCACTGGCAGTGGCACATTTGAAAACCCGGGGTAATCCACGTACCACAACTCGCGGCCCGTCGCCGGGTCATACGCGTACAGACGCTCTGCCGCCGTGCTGATGCTCACCGCCCCCTGGGGCGTCTTCACCAAAACCGGCGTCCCATAGGCTTTCCGCATGTCCTGGGGGCGGTTCGCCAGTTTCCCCACCGCCGACCGCTCCGTTTTCCAGCGCGTCTGACCCGTCTTTTTGTCCAAACCGACCTCGAACTGGGCATCCATCCCGTCGTAGGTGATCAAAATCAGGTCCCCAATCAGGGCCGGTGAGCCCCCGGCGCCATTCTGGAAATCCACCACCAAATCGCGGCGTTCCCAGAGCGTTTTCCCGTCCGCAGCTGCCAAACACGCCGTCCCCAGCGAACCGAAATGAACATACACCCGGTCCCCATCGAGCACAGGGGTGGGCGACGCAAACGAATTGCGCCGGTGCTTCACGGGCGGAGTTGGATTGCGGAAAACCTCCCGGTCCAACACGAGTTTGCCGGACTCCAGATCCACGCACAACACCCGCAAACTGAGCCCCTCCTCGGTCGCCGTGGTCATCCACACCTTGCCGTCCCCAACAACCGGCGATGACCAACCTTCCCCGGGAAGTTCCGTTTTCCATTTTACCCCCTCGCCCTCCCCCCATTTCAGAGGCAACTTTCCCCCACCCGCGTACCCCATCGCTGTGGGCCCCCGGAACTGGTGCCATTCCGCCCCGTGTACACCGCGCTGCGGCAGCCAGAAACTCAGTGCAAGAGCGCTCAGAACAATCGAAATCTTCATGGGGAGGAATCGCGGGGGTGAACGGGGTGGAGAAGAGGAACCAGCCTCTCCCAAGAAAACACGGGAGGCCGCCCCTTCTTAGGAACGGCCTCCCGAAATCTTTTCAGTCTTCCAACGCTTAGGAAACCTTGGGCACGTTCACCCAGCTTCCCGTGGCTGCAGACTCCAGAACCGCGTCACAGATGTACTGGGTCTCAAGCGCATCCCGGAAGGTCGGGGAGGCAAACTTGCCCGTGTCGAGCCCTTGGAGGAAATCGGCCACCTGATGCACGAAAGTGTGCTCGTAGCCGATCTGGAGACCGGGCACCCACCAGTTGCCCATGTAGGGATGATCCGAATCCGTCACGTGGATGGAACGCCAGCCCCGGAACCGGCCCTCGTCCTTGTAATCGAAGAACTGCAACCGGTGCAGGTCGTGGAGGTCCCATGCGATCGAGGCGTTTTCCCCGTTGATCTCGAGGGTGTACAGGGCCTTGTGACCGCGGGCGTACCGGGTGGATTCGAAAGTGGCCAAAGACCCGTTGGAAAACCGGCCCATGAATGTGCAGGCATCGTCGATGCCCACCTTCTCCTTCTTGCCCGTCGCGCTGTGGACGCGCTCCTTGACGAAGGTTTCCGTCATGGCGCTCACGGTATCCAAGCTGCCATTGAGCCAGACCGCCGTGTCAATGCAGTGCGCCAGCAGGTCGCCTGTCACACCGCTACCAGCCGCCGCCGCGTCCAGACGCCACAACCCGGCTCCGCCCTGGGGCAGGTCGGCGTTGATTGTCCAGTCCTGCAAAAACTTGGCCCGGTAATGGAAGATCCGGCCCAACTTGCCCGACTCGATGATCTGCTTGGCCAGCGTCACTGCGGGCACACGCCGGTAATTGTACCAGACCATGTTCGCCACACCGGCCTTCTCGATCTCACGCACCATCTCCTCCCCCTGCGGGCCGTTCAGCGAGAGCGGCTTCTCACACATCACCATCTTTCCGGCACGCGCCGCGGCAATCGCAATCTCCGCATGCGAATCGTTCGGGGTGCAGATGTCCACCACGTCAATGTCGCTCCGGTTGATGATCGCACGCCAGTCGCTCTCCGTGCTCTCCCAGCCCCACTTGTCCGCGTACGCCTTCAACTTCGCCTGGTCCCGGCCACAGGCCGCCTTCAACACCGGCACATGCCCGCTCTCGAAAAAGTTGCTCACCTTCCGGAATGCATTCGCGTGCGTCCGGCCCATGAAGCCGTACCCGATGATCCCGACGTTCAGTTTCTTTTTGCTCATAATCTCAGGGGTTTTGTTTCAGTTCTCTTCCACAGCGCACTCACCAACCGTGCGCATCGCGCACCTTGATCATCGCCGCAAGAATGTTGTTCCACGTCTCCTGCTTCTCCAGCATCGCATTCGGGAACATGCAGCCATCCCAGCAGATGTGCTTGAACACCGACCGCGGACTCCCATCCGCCTCCCGGAGCCAGTGGCCCGAGGCCTTGGTGATGTCCAACTTCCCGTTCGGATCGTCCGCCGGACAATGCCGACCGGTCTTGTCATGCGACCCGGTGCCGTGCACCGACCCATCGTTCTGTGCCACGTGAAAGTCAATGGTCCAAGGACGAAGCGCATCGGTCATGGTCTTGTAGGCAGCATCAAACTGCTCTGCGCTGTAGCCGGGCTGCAGGAGCGCGTGCTCCGGAGCGTTCACTCCAAGCAGATACAGGTAGGTGTGCGCCAGGTCCGCCTGGAACCCCACCACCCCGGGCATCCCCACCGCCTCAAGCAGGTCCACCATGTTCTTCCAGGAATGCATCCCAGCCCAGCAAATCTCGCCCTCCGCCGCCAACCGCTCCCCGTGATCCCCAGCCACCTTCGCCGCTTCCCGGAAGGTCTCCGCAATCTTGCGCGTGTTGCCCGCCGGATCCCCGTACCACTGGTCAGGACCGGTCGCCGAATCAATCCGGATCACCCCGTACTGACGAACCCCGTGCTTGTTCAAGACCCCGGCAATCCTGCACGCTTTTTTCACAGCAAGCACAAACTTCTCACGGTCCTCAGGCCCGCCCATCGCCGTGCTGCCCACCGTCCCCGGCCACACCGGCGCCACCAAGGAACCCACCGCCAGACCCTTGGCCGCAATCTTGTCTGCCACCGCCAGAATCTCCCCCTCCGACAGGTCAATCGGGATGTGCGGATCAAACAGGAAAAGGTCCACGCCTTCAAACCGCTGTTCGCCCACACGGGCACTTGCGGTCAGTTCGAGCATCCGATCCAAGCTGATCGGGGATTCTTCGGTGCCGGGGGTTTTCCCCACCAGACCGGGCCACATTGCGTTGTGAAGTTTGGGCTGCTTGTTTTGTGACATGCGAGTTGTAGGTTCAGGAGTGCTCGTTCCGCGGGAGGCTCCCCTCGGGAAATCTGCGGACCAATGGGGGGAACCCCGCCGAGACTTTCAGCGGTACGCCGGGGAACCCCTTTCCAATGCCGCAAACCGGCCGCACCTGACAAGCTTCTTTTCAAGTGGCGGCGGAACATACTCAAAAATGCTTCAAAAAAACAGCATCTGAGTCACTCCATGGCCGCACCTGAGCAGTTGCGCTCCAAAAAAGCGCGATCCGGCCTAGTCGGACCGGTTCGACACCGCCTGGTCCGTCAGGCTTCCCCGGATCTCGTACCCGGCCGCGCACAGGCAACCGCCAAAAATGATCACCGCGCCACTGAGGTAAATCCAAAGCAGGAGCGCCAGCACCCCCCCAAATGTCCCGTACAACGCGTTGAAGTTCGTGATGTTGGACGTGTAGAGCACAAACAACCCCCGCAACCCGTGCAGCCCAACCGTCACAAAAAACGCCCCTCCCCACACCTCCCTGAAAGTGGTCCGCCGCCGCGGGGCATACTTGTAAAACATGCTGAACCCGTAAAACAGCACACACCCCGGCACCAGCAACCGCGCCCATCCAAGGACGCCGGGCATGAACCGCAGCGTGGACTGCAATACCGCAGGCCGGCTCCAGTAGAACTCCTGCACCTGGTCAAGAACCGCCGGCACCACAATCCCCATCAGGAGCGCACTCGCAAGAATCAGAACCATGAGCAGGTTCTGAATCGGCATCCGCCACCACGGGTACTCCCGTGTTCCCCACGCCCGGTTCACCCCGTGGACCAACCCCTGAAAAAAACGCAGCGCGCTCCATGCCAGCATCCCAAATGCAATCACCCCCGCCGAACGCCGCCCTTTCATCACCCCGCGCAAGCTCTCCACCACCGTCCCCGCAAACTCCGTGTCCAACGGGAAATACGGCGCCACCTGCCCGGTAATCTTTTCAAGCGCCACGCCCTCGTCCCCCAAAAAACCTGCCCCCAAGGTAATCAGCAGCACCATCAGCGGGAACAATGCAAAAAACGCGTAGTACGCAAAGGACGCCGCCCGCTGTTCCCCATCGGTTTCATTGTACTTCTTCAGGGCGCGCCAGAAAACGGCGCCCATCCGGAAGGCTCGCCGTTTTCCCTCCCCCTGCAGCCACCTCATGATTCTGCCGCGAACATTCATCGGCAAAAACCCTATCCGCCGCCCCTCCCTCTGACCAGACTCTCCGTGCCCTTGCGGGTTACGTCACCTGCGCTAGGCTGGATCCATGCCACCTCCCGCCAACCCGGACAACCGGGATCCCGCCCCGGATCCCCAAAGTCCCACCTGCCGGGATCCAGTTCCGACGGCAGAGACTCCGGGGACCTCCTGCGGGAAGTCTGGCCGCCGCCTTCCGCGCCTGCGCCGGATTTTCCTCGCACTCCTGCTGGCCGCAGTGGGTCTTCTGGCCCTGTTCCACCAGAGCCTCGGACGCGTCCTGCTCTCCCATGGGCTTCGCATGGCGGCGCACTCCCAAGGAATTTCGTTTCAGGCGGTCTTGACCGGCAACCCCTTCCGGGATTTCCACCTCAGCAATCTGCGGCTTCAACCCCACGGAAACAAACCCTCCCCCATCGCCCACTGTTCCGTTTCCGACCTGCACATCCGACTCCACCTGATGCAGGTTTTTTCTGCACACCCTGAGAAATGCGTCGCGCTGGTCTCCCTGACAGACACGGACCTTCGTCTCCAGCCACTGCCGCCTGAAGCGCACCGGAGCCGGCCCTCGAAATCCCCGCTCAAAGACCTCCACCGGACTCTCAGCCGGCCCATCCGGACGCCGGGCCAACTTAAAATCTCCAACTTCAACCTCCAAAGCGAGACCCCTCTCCTGAAGATTTCCAACCTCGAGCTTTCCCTTTCAGAGTCGGGAAAAGGGTTCGCGAAGGTTGCATCCCTCCAGTTGCCCAACCGGCCCGCTCTCCGGGACCTGAATTCAGAAATTCAGATCCATCAAGGCCAACTCAAAATTGGTCCGGCCGGGCTCGATCCCAAACTGGTTCTTGAAAAAGTCGAGATCTCCCCGGTGGCAGCAAACAGGCCTGCGGGCGCGCTCTCCGTGTCCCTGCGCGGGTTCGGCGGATCCGCGCAACTCGACTTCAGCTCCAGTCCGTCTCCATCCTCCCTCCCTGCGCATCCCTCCGACAAGCGCGAGGCGCAGCCGTTCCACGGCCGGATCAGCGGAACCTTGGAAGGCATTGACCTGCATGCCTTGGCCCGCTGGCTCCATGCCGCGCCGCCTCCCGTCCGACTCCTCGAAAAAGCCGAGTTCTCGTTCTCTGGCAACCCGGAACTCCCGGGCACATGGGTCACCGCGACGCAGGTTTCGGGCCGCGAGTTGGCTCTCGGCCCTTTCCGCCGGAATTTGCTTCGGTTTGAAATGAAAACCGAGGATGGCCGGCTCCAGTTCCATGCCGCCGCCACGGACCCTCAAGCCCCAGATCTCACATGGACTGGCAGCGGAACCTTGCCCGGAGACTGGCAACAACTCCGCTCCACAAAGGTGGAGTCCCGCCTTCACACGGCTCCAGGCACAGCCGCCACCCTGACAGGCTCGATCCAACTGGCTTCCGGCACCGCATCTGCCGACCTCAAAATCGAGGGAACCAAGCTGCAACTGGGACTCCTCCATGCCGCTCAGGCTGAAATCCTCTTCCGGGCAACAGCACAAATTCCGGATCGCCGCAGCGCAATTCCGGCCTCCGCCCCCTCGGCAACAGTTGAACTCAGAGCCGGAAACCTCCGATTCCAACAGTGGGCCTCAGATTCGGTGGCGGCCTCTGTAGAACTCAAAAACAACCACCTGAAAATCGGCGGAATCCAGATTCAATCCGGCCCCAACCAACTCCAATGCAAAGGCGGTTTTCAACTGGTATCCCCCACTAAACTCTGGCCGCCCGAATCCGGGTCCCTCGAAGTCCAAATCGAGGCTCCGGAACTCCAGTCGACAGTGCCGGATTTCCTCGGCCGCCCCGTCTCGGGCCAACTCCAAGGCAAAAGCCAGTGGACCTACTCGAACCACCGCTGGGAATCAGAAACCACTCTCCATTCGCGCTCCCTGAGCGTGGCCGCGATCCCAGCGGAATCGCTCGATGTCCGGTTCTCCTCCAAGGCCTCCCTCCTCAAGCTGGATTCGATCACCACCAGATTTCCGGGGAACGGACTTCTGGAGGCTTCGCTGGTATGCCCCTCGCTGCACCCGTCGTCCTGGACCGGAAACGCCACTGCGAAATTCCCGGACCTCCATGCGGTGCTCTCAGCACTCGAAAAACCCGCCCCTTCCGGAGGCATCCAGGGAAAACTCGCCCTCTCATGGAACCGCCCGGCAGGAACCGAGCCCCAGACCGCCCCTGCGCCGCAGGGTAAACTCCGCTTGAATCTGGACGGTTTCCGACTCGGGGAACTCCGCATTGACCGCGCATCCCTCGGCGCGGAGTACTCAGAGGATACCTTTCAATCTTCCGAATTCGCAATTCAGAGCGCAAAAACCCAGCTCTCAGCCACGTTGCACGGGTCCAAGACCCAGCTGGAAATCCGGTCTGTGGCACTGGATCACGGCAACCTCCGCATGCTGAGCGGCGACTGCCTGATTCCGATCGTTCCGACTCCGACAGGGTGGCGTCCCGACCCCGGCGCACAGCAGGCCGCAGCGCTCCACGCCATGAACCTGGACATGGACACCCTCGCCGCCAGCCTCGGCTTCCCTTGCCCGCTGTCAGGCTCGGTTTCCGCCAGTCTTTTCCTTCATGGCACCCCCTCCGCCCCGATCGCAAAATTTCTGCTCTCCTCAAAAAACCTGAGCTCGAAAAAACTCCCGCTTCTTGCACCGGCAGAGATCGCCATGGACGCCGACTATCAGGAGGAAAGTGTGGGAATCGGCCTTGAACTGAAGCACCGCGACACTGCCCCGGTGGCTCTCAGGGGCAGAAGCCGGATTCTACTCAATGACATCTTTAAGCACCGGGGCATTCCGCCGGACGCGCCCCTGGATGTGACCCTGCGAGCCCCACGGATCTCGCTGTCGATCCTTCCAAAAATTCTCAAGGCCTTCCGCAAGGTGGAAGGGACCTGTGCAGCCGAACTCCATCTGGGGGGATCCATGACGCAGCCCGATCTCCGAGGCAAACTGGATCTTCAGGCCGACTACCTCCGACTGGCCGGCGAAGCCGCTCCTCCCGTGGACGCTGTCCGAGTCCAAGCCGCCCTCGCCGGAGACACCGTCCGGATCCAACGCGCTGACGCCACCCTCGGCGGGGGACGCCTCGAAATCTTGGGCACCCTCCTCTTCAACAACCTGGCGCGCCCCAGCGCCGATCTGCATCTGCGCTGCAAGGATGTCCTTGCGCACCGGACCGAAAACCTCACCGTCCGTGTCGACTCCGATCTGCGCCTCCTTGGACCCGTCAATTCTGCCGAAGCGTCGGGAAACCTTTGGCTCACCCACAGCAAGTTCTCGCGGGACATTGAAATCCTGCCCATCGGTCTCCCGGGCAAAAACCGGCCCCGCCCGAAACCCGCCCCCTCCCAGGCCGCCCCGTCATTTCGCACTCCGCCTCTGAGAGACTGCAAATTGGACATCCGGATCCTGACACGCCCGGAGGATCCTTTCCGGATCCGCGGCAATCTGGCCCAAGGCAGCGCGAACATCGGCCTTCATCTGGGCGGCACTGGTTTCCGCCCTGAACTTTCAGGAAAAGTCGCCATTGAAAACTTCACAGCGTCCCTCCCTTTCAGCCGGCTCCATGTTTCCAGTGGCCAAGCCATGTTCAGCCCGGACGCACCATTTATCCCCCAACTGGATCTCCATGCGGAATCCGAAATCCGGGATTACCGGATTTACGCCCATCTGGCGGGTACCCCTGAAAACAAAAAGATCGACCTGACCAGCGAACCACCTTTGGACCAGAACGACATCGTCTCGCTGCTGGCCACAGGCACGACATCGGCCGAACTGAATGGAAACAACGATGTTCTCGCGGGAAAAGCTGCCGTCCTTGTGTTTCAGCAGTTGTACCGGAAAGTCTTCAAACAACGGGACCCCTCCGAGGAGCAAACCCTGTTTGACCGCCTTCAGATCGACATAGGCGGCGTTGACAACCGCACGGGCAAACAGGAAGTCTCGGCGCGCTTCAAGCTCGGCGAACAGTTTTATCTCACCGGCGACCTCGACGTGGCAGGCAATTTCAACGGAAAGATCCGCTACCTTCTGCGCTACCGATGATCCCGGCTCCCCACAAATGCCCGCGCCGGCCCAAGCGGGACGCCCGCACCCAAACCGCCCTGCTCTGCATCCTCCTTGCCGGCGTTTTTTCCCAACTCTTTAGCACCCCACCCCCGTCGACACCGGAAACCGCCCCCCTTGAAATCGCCGTTCCCCGGCCCGGGAACCAACCCGCCCTCAGCCTTCGGGTGGAAGGCGTCCTGAGCTTTCCCCTCGACGATATCCGAGCCAGCCTTGAAGACTCCATTCAGGAACTCAGCGAGGACGGACTGACTCCCGCGCACGCCGATGACACCGCCTATTTCCTGAGTCTGTTTTACCGTCGCTACGGCTATTCTGAGGTGGATGTCCTCCCCGTGATCACGCCTCAACGGCTCACCCTCAAGGTCCGTGAAGGACCTCGTACCATCCTCAAAACCCTGATCTTCACCGGGAATATTCAGATCCCGGAAAACCAAATCTCCGAGGCGATGATTGGGGCCACTCCCGCCCAAATGGCTGCCGAACCAGATGTCTTCCCCTTCATCCATGCAGAGATCATGGCGGGCATCGCAAGAATCCGCGGCCTGTACGAATCCCTGGGCTTTCTCGAGGTGGAGGTTCAGGAACCGGAAATCGAAGTTTCCCCAGACCACCGCTCCGCATCCGTCTCTGTAGCCATCACCGAAGGCACCCGCCATCATGCGGAACCGGTCACGCTTTTTTCCACAGACGGCGCTCCTCTGCCAGTCGCCCTCCAGGCGGAACTTCTCAAAAAGGTCCATGAAACAAACCCGGACGCCGTCTATCACCCCGATCGGATGGACACCATCCAGCGCGCCCTCAAATTCCACCTAACCACCCACGGCTATCATGACGCCGACGTCGTCTGGGAAGCCACCGGGTTTTCCCCAGAGTCCGCCCCGGTTCCCGTCACCTTTCTGCTCACCCTCGGCCCGCTTTACAAATTCGAAGGGGTAGAGATTGAGGGGCTAGACCGACTCAAGCCGGGCTTCCTCAAACACCGTGTTGCCCCCCTTCTGGGTCAACCCTATTCCCCCACCCTGATTGACGAGAAATACAGGGAGCTCCTGCGCACCGGACTCTTTAAAAGCCTCCGCATCGATGCTGTCCCCAAGGACCACACGATCCTGCTCCGTTTGGTCGCGGAGGAGGCCCGAGCCCGCGAAGTCGGGTTCTCCTTTGGCGCAGGCACCTACGAAGGATTTTCCGCAGGCATCCGGCTCTCAGACCGCAACCTTTTCGGTTCGGGCAGACCCCTGAGACTCGACTTGGAAATCAGCCAGAGAACCCGACGCGGTGAACTGGTCTGGAATGACCCTTGGTTTCTGGATGCGAGGTTCCTTTTCAGGGCACGGGCCTATGTCCAAACCCGGGAGGAACCCGGCTACGCAAAAAATGAAACCGGCTCCCGGGTTGACCTCGGCAGGCTTCTCGGACCGGACAGCGATGCGTCCCTTTTCGCGCAACTCAAACATGTGTCCGTCACCGGACTGGGTGTCCCAGATTCTTTCCTCGGCAACCCGGATTACGCCGTCGCCACTCTGGGGATCACCCAGTCTATCGACAGGCGCAACAGCCCAACCAACCCGACCAAGGGCTGGATTCTCAGCGGCACACTGGATGCAAACTCGGTTTCAGGCACCTCCACTTTTTCAAGAGCCACAGGCCGTTTCTCCGCCTACCAACCTCTGGGCAACTCGCTGACGCTTTCTCTGGGGGCACGGGCGGGACTTCTGCTTCCCGCAGACGATATCCCCATTGATGAACGCTTCTTTCTCGGCGGCGCCACCAGTGTCAGAAGTTTCCAAGAGCGACGGATGGGCCCCAGCGACGGCGCAGGCCACCCCGTTGGCGGAACCGCGTTCACCCTGCTCAATGCGGAGCTGAGTTTTCCTCTTCCAAAGTCCGTCGAAGGCGTTGTGTTTGTGGACGCTGGCAACCTTCTCCCCAACTCCTCCGACATCTCCTTCTCCGACCTCCGGTTCGGGGTCGGATTAGGGCTCCGATACCGACTGCCCATCGGCCCTCTGCGACTCGACGCCGCACTCAACCCTGACCCGCGTCAGGGCGAACCGGTCGGCGCATTCCATTTCATTTTCGGCACCGCATTCTGACAACGACCCATGAACGGAAAACCCGCAATCTTCCTCACGGCCGAGTGGAAACATCTGGTCATGCTCAATTACGCGGCCGATTCGGATACCATTCAGGCCCTGCGGGAACTCACGCCGCCCGGCACTGAACTGGATTCGTGGAACGGCAAGGTGTTGGTTTCCATGGTGGGCTTTTTGTTTCTCAACACACGGCTTCTGAAGATCCCTGTCCCTTTCCACAGGGACTTTGAGGAAGTAAACCTCCGGTTTTACGTCAGAAGACGGCAGGGCTCAGAGTGGCGGCGTGGCGTTGTGTTCGTAAGGGAGATTGTTCCTCTTCGCGCCGTGGCGACTCTCGCGCGGCTCTGTTACGGGGAAAAATACATGGCCACCAGAATGAGCCACCGAGTCGTCCCTCCCTCCTCCCCGTCCTCCTCCAGTTTTACTCCGATCGGCGGCGCAGATTACCAGTGGCTCCACAAGGGCCGATTTTGTTCCGTATCCGCAAAATTTTCGGGCATCCCGGAGCTCCCCGCCGCCGGGTCGGAACAGGAGTTCATCACGGAACATTACTGGGGGTATTCCGGCCGTATCCGACGCCCAACCCTCGAGTACGAAGTCGAACACCCACGCTGGCGCGTCTGGAACGCGCTCGAACCCGTGTTGGACTGCGACCCGGCAACCCTCTACGGCCCACGGTTTCAGAGCACCCTCTCCGCCGCACCCTCCTCCGCGTTTGTGGCCGAGGGATCCCCGGTTTCTGTCCGCTGGGGAACACCCGTCCTATCCTGACACTCGCATTTCAAACATCCGCCCCGGGCTCGCCCCGAACCGTATGCGACACAAACCCTACAGCCTGTTGTCCGCACTCCTCTGCGCCTTCGCACTCGGCGTCCACTTCAGCCCCGAGGTGCATCGGACCTTTGACGGTCCGGGCCAGAAAAAAGCCCCAGAGACCGTCCTGCCACCGGCACTCCACGCTCCCAAACCCGGGGCTGTAGAAGTACGCTTCTCGCCAGACGGAGGCTGCACTCAGACCATCGTGTCCGCAATCCGGCAGGCCAAAACCTCGATCCATCTCCAAGCCTACTCCTTCACCTCCGCCCCCATCGCAGACGCTCTGATCCAAGCACACCAGAAAGGCGTGCAAATTGGCGTGATCTTGGACAAGAGCCATCGATCCGAACGTTCCTCCGTCGCCCCGCGGCTCCACTCAGCCGGCATCCCACTCTGGATCGATCCGCGCCACGCCATCGCTCACAATAAGGTGATTGTCGTGGACCGCGAACGCGTCCTGACCGGTTCATTCAACTTCACCAAGGCCGCTGAGGGCTCCAACGCTGAAAACCTCCTCTCCATCCGCGACCCTGCCCTCGCCTCTCTCTACGTGCAAAACTGGGAAACTCATCAAAGCCACTCCTCCCCCTTTATCCCGGAACAGGCTCCGATGAACCAACTCCCCGCTGAACTGCGCTGATCCCGGCATCCTTTGCCACCAAGTTGCCTGGACCTGAAAAGACACCGTTTCCCCCCATCATCCCCCCCGCGCCCCCCTTTCCTGGCCGGTATTCTGGCACCAACCTCGCGAGCAAACGCTTCAACTCCTCCTTCGCCACACCGCGCACCGCCGCACCGAGCAACTTTTCCAACTCCTGCACCCCGTTGATCCCCTCCGAGATCCCAGGCCAGACCCGGTTCCCAAACACCTTCATCCTAAAAATCTTGGGGTGATCGGTCGTTTCCACCTCCTCGTCCCCCTGGCTTAACTCCTCGTAGAGCTTCTCCCCAGGCCGCAACCCGGTAAACACAATCTGCACATCCTCCCCGGGACGGAGCCCGCTCAGTTCCACCATCTGCCGGGCAAGATCCGCAATCCGCACCGGCTGGCCCATGTCCAAAACAAAGGTCTCTCCCCCCTCAGCCCGGGACGCGCTCTGGAGAATCAAACTCACCGCCTCCGGGATCGTCATGAAATACCGGGTCACCTCGGGGTGCGTGACCGTCACCGGCCCCCCGGCGGCAATCTGTCGCGCAAACGTCGGCACCACGCTCCCAGAAGAACCCAGCACATTCCCGAACCGCACCACCGCAAACCGCGTCCCTCCCACGACCGAAGCTTGGATCGCTTGGACCATGCATTCCGCCAAGCGCTTGGTTGCGCCCATCACATTCGTCGGATTGACCGCCTTGTCCGTTGAAACAAACACAAACCGCACCACCCCGCTCTTCACCGCCATCCGCGCAAGAGCCGAGGTGCCCAACACATTGTTCCGGATCGCTTCCCCAGGCTGCGATTCCATCATCGGAACATGCTTGTGGGCTGCCGCGTGAAAAACCAACTCCGGCCGGCACCCCCCAACCACCGCCTCCAACCTCCGTTCATCCAACAGGTCCGCCACTAGCGGCTCCACCAGCCCACTGCCACCCGCCCCGCGCAACTCCTGTTCCACGGGAAAAAGCGCGGCCTCCGACCGGTCCAAAATCAGCAACCGCCTCGGACCAAACCTCAAAATCTGCCGGCAAAGTTCCCCCCCAATACTTCCGCCGGCCCCGGTCACCAAAACACTCGCCCCGGCGATCATCTGCCGCACATTTTCCGTACCCACCTCCACCTGGTCCCGCCCCAAAAGATCCTCAATCTGAACCGGCCGGATCTGAGACAAACTCACGCGGCCCAGCGCCATCTGCATCATGGACGGAATGGTCCGGAACGGGAGGCCGCTGCGCCGGACCAGATCGACCACCTGGCGCATCCGCGCCCCAGAGACAGTCGGCAGCGCCAATACCACCTCGTCCAACCGCCCCGCAACCCCAGGTTCCAACAATGCCTCCGGCGCTCCTAAAACCGCAATCCCATGCACCCTCGTGCCGCGCCTCCGGTGATCGTCAAAAAATGCTGCCGGCCGGAGCCCCAGCCACCCCTTGGCCAACAACTCGCGCGCCAGCGCCGTACCCGTGTCTCCCGCCCCAACAATCCCCACCCGGCGCGCGCGCACCGCCGGCCGATGCTGCGGGGTCAGGTATCGCTCCCGGAAAAACCGGATCCCCAGCCGGGCACCGCACAACCAGGCGCAGGAAACCACCCCCTCCATCAGGCAGAGCCCCACCGGGGGAAAAACCGGCCCCAGAGACAGCAGGCGCCCGGCCACCAGAAACCCGGTAAAAACCGCGCACACCCCCAGTACCCGCCTCAAATCCGGGGTGCTGAAGTAACTAAGCGAGTCCTCAAACTGACCGAACCCGTACAGCAGCCCCAGCTTCAAAACCACCGCCCCGGACACCACCCCCCAACCCATGCTCCACCCCGCCGAAACCGCCGCAAAATCGGTCAGCAACCGACGGCACAGCCACAGGCCAAACACCGCACACCCGGCATACACCAAGGCCAGAATCAGAAACCGGACCGGAACCCGGTTTGCAAGCGTCCAGTACAAACGTCTCATTTCCATTTCCCGCCTCCTTCCACCACTTCCCGCACCACACTGCAGACCCGTTCCACCTCCGACTCCCCAAGAGCCGAACCGCTCGGAAGACACAGACCCCGCTCAAAACACGCCTCCGCGCGACCCCCGCCAAAAACCCGGCACCCAGCAAAACTCTGCTGAAGATGCAGGGGCTTCCAGCAAGGCCGACTCTCAATGTCCGCCTCTTCAAGGGCCGAGCGGAGATCTTCGCGCGTCACTCCGCAGGTCTCGGGATCCACCAGCACACAGGTCATCCAGCAACTGGATTCGTGCCCGGCCAACCCCTTGAAAAACCGGAGCCCGGGCACGCCTGACAACCCGCGTTCATACCATCCCCGGACCCTGCGTCGGGCAGCCACCCTTTCCCAAAGGACTCCCAACTGGGCCCGGCCCACCGCAGCCAGAAGATTGCTCATCCGGTAGTTGTAGCCCACCTCCATATGCTCGTAGTGGGGAGCCGGCATTCTGGCCTGCGCTGCAAGGTAGCGGGCCCGGGCTGCCTCCCCGGCACTGCCGCACAGGAGCATCCCGCCACCGGAAGTCGTCAGCATCTTGTTTCCATTGAACGAGAGAACCCCCAGAGCGCCAAACCCGCCGGCACACCGGCCCCGGATTCCCGCCCCCAACGCCTCCGCCGCGTCCTCCAGAACAGGAACCCCCCACCGCGCGCAGACCGGTAAAATCCGGTCGTAGTCAGCGCAGTCCCCGTACAGATCGACCACAACCACCGCCCGCGGCAAACGACCACAGTGGCCCGCCTCCTCCAAGGCCTGCTCCAGCAGCTCCGGATCCATCCCCCATCCACCTTCCATGCTGTCCAGAAACACTGGCTCCGCCCCAAGATACCGGATCGGATTTGCACTGGCTGCAAACGTCAGCGTGGAACACCAGACCTCGTCGCCAGGCCGGACCCCAAGCAGCGTCAGCCCCAGGTGGATCGCAGCTGTCCCAGAACTGACCGCCACGGCCTCTTGAACCCCCAACTCCGCAGCCATCTCCCGCTCGAACGCGTCCACCTGAGGCCCCAAAGGCGCCACCCAGTTTGATTCCAGAGCTTCAAGCACATTGGCTGCCTCGCGCCCGCTCAAGTGCGGCGGCGAAAGAAGAATCCGTTGACTCATGGCTCCCTCCCCTCCCGCAGCCCGGCCCCGATTTCCACCGGACTCCGGTACCAGGGGAAAAACCCGCGCCTCGCCACCTCCCAGCCGCCCCGCTCCCATTCGGCCGCCGCTTGGCGACAGCATTGCCCGTAAACGACTCCATCCAACACCCAACTCCAGCAACTCATGGGAAACCGGCATGGCGAAAAGCCCGCCTTGAACTCAAAAAGCGAATCCTCACTTCCCACGCCACCGCCCAGGTGCAGATAACGCCACCCCCGCCTCCTGCCCCACCTCCATGCCGCATCCAGAAGCTTTTTCATGGGTGAAAGCCCCACCCAAGCATCCCGGGTCCCGCTCAGGTAATACTCGCCAATTCCACTTCCCTCGCCAAAAAGCGCTCCCCCGACGACCTCTCCATAAGCCCCTCCCAAGCGCACCAGCCAAAGGTGCATCCATTCCCCATGCGCAGCAAACAGCTCTCGAAAAAACTCTTCCCCGTGCAGATAACTGCCCCCCGCTCCCACGCGAGCCATGGTTTCCCCATAAGCCAGCGCAAAATCTCCGAATCCCCGAAGCGGCTCCTCGATCCCACACCATAACCCGGTCTCTTCAAGACGCCGAATCCCTCGCCGGTGCGAAGGCCGGATCCCGGCCCAAACCTCCGATTCTTCCCCGGAAAGATCCATGGCTACGGTCCTTCCCAGCGTTCGCAACTCGCCCACCCCCTCCAACCATCGCGCCTGACCCAGAACCGGGTTGAGCAGGCTGAACACCGTCAAAACCCCCTCCTCCCTCAACCATTCCTCGAGCGCCCCCAGAGCCCTGCCCGGAAAACCCCGCCCCTCACCGGTGATCCAGGGGCCCGGATACCCGCGCACCGATGTGGCGTCCCAACGCCAGTGCCCCACCGGAAACGGGAGATTCCGCAGCAGGCAGGGCAACCCGAAACTCGAGTCACCGTCCCGCAGCACATACAGCCTGGCAATGCCCTCCCCGCGTCCCTGCGCAAGCCCGTGAAACTCTGGTCCCTGGTAAAAATCGTGCATCCCAGATCCCTGAAGCCATTCCCGCCACTCCCGACGGTCCTCCCTTCCAAACGCGAACAATTCAATCCCCCGGAAACTACCAACCCTGCCCGTTTTCAACCGCATCCTCGCACCTCCCCTTTTTTCACCCCGTCTCACCAGTCTCGCACCCCACTCCATGGCTCACCGCAGAGCACATCCCACAGTTTGGTCGGGACCGGGCACCCAGCCTGCCCGAACCGTCCCCACGGGCCTGCGGAGTCCCACCAACCGGTCACACTTGGCCGCACGCATTCCCGGCTGCGGCCTCAGCCAGAGCGGATCCACCTCCCGCTGCTCAACCAACGCCAAATAAAACGCGGGCAGATCCGCCCCGGCCACATGCACAAAAGGGTACCCTCCTCCAAACCGCGGGTTGAGCTCCAAGATCCGGCACCTGCCGCCATCCAAAAAAACGTCGCAGTCCAGAAGCCCGCCATGCCGCAGGCTCGCCCCCAGCCGGTTCCCGAGCCGCTCCAACCCCTCCTCTCGAACCACCTCCGCACGTTCTGTTTCCCCGGCACGCATCCTGTCTTTCCTCCGCACAAAGGTCGCCCACTGCCCGCCCTCCAAATCCTGCACCACGTCCAGACCGTGTTCGACCCCCTCGAGCTTTTCCTGGATCACCAGCGGCATCGCATCCGCCGGATGTCCCCGGCGCCTCCTCACCCGGTGCACCCCCAGCGCAAAAGCCTGCTCGAGCTCCGCCTGGTCCTCCACCTGCTCCACCCCCTCCGATCCCGAACCCCACCGCGGCTTGAGCACCAGCGGAAAATTCAGGCGCCCCGCACGCACCGCCTCCCGCACCGACCCGGGCTCCAAAAAGGTCTGCGGCCCGTCCAGCCCGTTTCCCGCCAGAAACAGGGCCGTCTTCCACTTGTCGTAACAGATGTCCACCACCTCGGGAGATGAAACCAAAACCACCACACCCGCCTGAGCAAAACGCTCCCGCGCCGAGGCCAGAACCGGCAACTCCAGGTCATTGAGGGGCACCACAAAACCCACCTCCCGATCCCGGCACACCTCGAGGAGCTCATCCACATACCCAGAATCACTCACCGGCGGAACCCGGAACCCCTCCGCCGCCTCCTGCAATGCGGGCGCGTCCCCCCTGCAATCCGCCGCATAAACTCGGCCCCGGGTTCCCAGCGCCGAAACAAACGCCCCCAACAAATAATTCCGCCTTCCAGCCGATGTTAACAAAACATTCATGCGTTCTCCCTCCTGTCTCCCAATCCCGCCCCGCCCAATCCGGGCCGGACCCCAAACATCTCCCACCACTCCTGCCGCCCCCGCGCCACGTTCAAATGACCGTCCCCATCCCGGACCAGCACCGCCGGCGCCGGCTGGATGAAGGGCGGCTTCAAAACCAGGGTGTACGCGCCCACCTGACCGAACACCGCAAAGTCCCCGGGTTCCACCGGCCCCGCAACGCCCCGCACCAGACAGTCGTCCTCCATGCACGTGTAGCCAACCAGATCCGTGCCGCCCGCCTCAGGACTCTCGCAAGGACGCCCGGATCTGCTCCCCGTTTCGGCCCCCGTTTCGGCCCCCGTTTCGGCCCCCGTTTCGGCCCCCGTTTCGGCCCCCAACCTGCCCCCCAGCACCTCCACGGGAAGCGGCCTGCCATGCCGCGTCGGCTTAAGGCTGTGCACGCTCCCTGCCGTCACCGCCACCCGGCGTCCCCCCATCTGCTTGCAGTCCAGCACCCGGGCAACCAGCCACATCGCATCCGATACCAAGGCCGTGCCGGGCTCCAAGACCAGTTCCGGTCCACCCAAGGGATACTGCTCCGCCACCAAACGGCCCACCTGCTCGCCGTACTCCTCAAAATCCGACACGGTTTCCAGGAACCCCGAGCGGACTGAAGCCGGCATCGGACTGTAAAACCCTCCGCCAACGTCGATCCGGACCGGACCCGCCTTCCCGAAGTGACGCCGGCAAAATCCCAGAATGCGCTCCGTTCTCCAGGCATGCGCACCTGCGGAACGATCCCCCCATGAGGAGTGGACATGGACCGCCTCCAACTCCGCCCCGCAGTTGCGGATCCGCCCAACCACCGAGGCCGCACCATCCCCCCATTCCTCCGGGTCCAACCACGGAAAACCAAACCGGCCTGAACTCGTTCCAAGCCGGAGTCCAACCCGCAGACAGGCGTCCGGAAACTGCGCAGCCAGGCGCTCCAGCATCCTCACCTCCCTTTCCCCGTCGAGGTTTACCTGCGCGCCCTCCAGGAGCGCCGCCTCAAACTCGTCCTCGGACTTGCAGGGCCCGTTGAAAATAATCCGTCCCGCACGCACCCCCAACGACCGCGCCAGGGCGTACTCCGCCCCTGAAACCACCTCCGCCAAGCCGCCCTCCCTGTCCACCCACTCACACAACACGGGCAGATAGTTGGTCTTGTACGAATAGGCAATCCGGCTCGGCCCATACCAGTTCCGAAACGCCCCCTCCAATTTCCGGTAATTCGCGGCAAACCGCCCCAGATCCAGCACATAAAACGCGTCACCACACCGGCGACTGGCCGCATCCAGTGCCTCCCAATCGATCCCCAGATTGCTCACGGCTCGCACCCCCTGTCTTCCAAACCCGCTCCTTGCCTCCTCCCATCCGCAGCAGAACCGAAAAACTCCGCTCCAGTCGCGCACCCGGGCGAGGTCACCCCGCCCCCGCGAAGAACCACCCCGAGGGTAGCCGCCAGAATCCCCAGGTCGCCCCAGAACGAAAGCCCGTCCACATAGGCCAGATCCAGCTCAAAGCGCTCGTTCCACCCCAGCGCGTTCCGGCCGTTGACCTGGGCCAACCCCGTCATGCCAGGCCGCACCGCATGCCGCCGCATCTGGCGCTCGGTGTACAGGGGCAGGTATTTCCAAAGGAGCGGCCGCGGCCCCACCAGGCTCATCTCCCCCCGAAGCACGTTCAAAAGCCCGGGCAACTCGTCCAGACTCCGCGCGCGTAACCACCGGCCAAATCCGTTCATCCGCTCCTCGTCCTCCAAAACCCTTCCATCCGCCGCACACTCCGGGCCCATGGTCCGGAACTTCCACAACCCAAACGGCCTTCCGTCCAGCCCGGGACGCATCTGCCGGAACATCACGGGCCTCCCGAGTCGGACCGCCACCCCCAACGCCACCAGAGCCATGACCGGCAGCAGCCCCAGCCCCAGACACAGCCCAAGACCCACGTCAAACATCCGTTTTCCTATTCTCCGGTACACGCGCCGTTCCTCCCGTAAAACTCCAGCTGCTTCCTCACATACCGCGCCCGGCTCAGCCGTCCGCGTCCCTCCAAAGCCCCTGCCGCATACCGCCGCCTCAGTCCAGGATCCCGGCACCACACCCGCATCCGGCCAGCCATTGGCTCCCACGATCCGTTGGCCTCCAGCAACTCCCCGTCCACACCGTCCCGGACCACCTCCCGGCATCCGCGCACCCTCCACGCCAGCACCGGCACCCCCATGGCCAACGCCTCCATGACGCTCACAGGCACCCCCTCCCGACGGCTTGGAAAAACCAGTGCGTCCATCAACGCCAGAACCGGCGCCATGTCTTCCAACTCCCCCGCACGGATCACCCCGGGATGCGCCCAAAACCGGCTACGTTCCTCCTCTCCGAGGCCGTCTGGATGCAGCGCATCCGGCCCGCCCACAACCAGCAACCGCGCCTCCCCACATTCCCGCGCCACGTCCATGAACGCGCGGGCCAGACACCCAAACCCCTTAAAACCCGTCCAGCGCCCCACAAACCCGAAAACGCATCCCCCGTTCAACCCCCAGCGGCTTCGCATCCGCTCCACCTCCAGACCCGCCATGCTCCCCCGATCGAACCGCGCCAAGTCGCATCCCAGCCCCGCAGAATCCAACACGTCCACCCGGCGTCCCCCCAAGTCCCGGCTGAGAATCCGCCTGTCGTCCTCGGTCAAAACCAGCACCCGGTCCATCCGCGCCGCGGCACCGCACTCCGCAATCCGCAGCACCCAACGCATCCCTCCCCCGCGCAACGGGTACCCCAAACCGTGGAAGGTTCCAAAGACCGGGGGCCAACCCACCCGCTTCGCCAGCGCCACACACAGAACCGCAGCGGAAAAATGCGCGTGCACCCAGTCCGGGGCCAGCCAGTCCACCAGTTCCCGGAGCCGGACAGCGGCCCGGACCTGGCCCAGCAGGTTGAGCCCGCGCGGAATCTCCACCCGGTGCCAATGGACCTCGGGCATCCCGCACCCACTGCCCCCCAAACCACCCGCCGCACAGTGCACCTCCCACCCCTCGCCTGCCAGTGCCGGAACCAGTTCCCGGAAAAAACACTTGAAACTCTCCCAGCGCGGAATCACCAGCAGCACCCTGCCACGCCCCTTTCCAGAGCCCTTTCCAGAGCCCTTTCCAGAGCCCTTTCCAGGTTCCATCCCAAGTTCCATCCCAAGTTCCTTTGCATCCCCAGGGCCCCGGGGTTCCCACCGCATTTTGAGTCCTCCATTCATCGCACTCCAATCCCCCTTCCTTTTCCGCCGCCCCCCCGTTCAAGGGCCCCGTTCAAGGGCCCGGTTTAGGTCCGGTTCAAAATCCTGCCTCTGAGCGGTGGGGGCCGCTCCCGCCAGCGCACCTTTGCTTGCACCGGCAAAAAACTCCCGCGTGGCCTCCCACTGCACTCCACCATCCAACCATTTCCGGAACCGGGGCGCCATCCGGAGGGACCACGCCCAGAGCCTCGGTCAATCCCCCACACTGAGCACCACACTGGCTCGCACCTTGGGGTGTTCCGGCAGCCAGACCTCCACCCGGTACGCACCGCCGGGCTCCATGTCCCGCGTGGAGACCTCCGCCTCGTACTCCAAACGTTCCCCGGGGTTCAATGCCACCCAACCGCGCCTTGGCTCGAACCGGCGGTCATCCGACCACGTCTCCAGCACGCCGCGCCCAGCCTCCACCAACTGCACCTCGATCCGCTGGGAGGAGCCAAACTCCAGCTCGCACATCCGACGACCTCGGTTCCTGAGTCCCACACGGACCCGGATCCTGCGGTCCACCCCCAACCGGATCTGGCCAGGTTCAAGACTCAGGGTCATCTCCAAGTCGCTCAATCCGGAGGCCGGTTTCTGCGCCACGATCCGGGATTCGCCCCGCTTCCTCCAACCATTCCAGCATCCCAACCATCCGTTCCCTGCGGAATCCGCACAGGCAGCGCTGCCGGCCAAAAAAAGAAAGAAAACGTACCCGGCAATTTCCTGCCCCCTGCGGAATGCCGAATTCAAAACGCCCATGCCCCTCTTATTCCCGCCCGTTCGCTGGTTGCAAATCGGTTTTCATCCGCAAAGATGGCTCCATGAAACTCGTGCGCACGTTTTTCCCCCTGCTCCTCTGCCTTTCCGCTCTCGGCATGGCCCGACGCGCCCCGGTCAACCTCCGGTTTCATCTTGAGGGCAACCCCCAGGATGGGGCGCCCTTCCTTGTTCCCGTCACGTTCCAACCGGGAGATGTCCGTGGAGTGGTCGAAAAAATGCCCATCCTCACCGAGCGCGACGTGGCGGCGGTCCATCCCGTCAAAACCGGAGACGGCTCCTACGGATGCGTGTTTCAGTTTGATGCCATGGGCAGTCTCCGGCTCAAAACCGCCACTGGCTCCCATATGGGCGCCCGGATGGTGGCATTCGTCGGCGACAAAACCGGATTCCGCCAGCAGGGCCAGTGGATTGTGGACAAGCCCATTCAGGATGGCCTGATCTGGATTCAGAAGGGGTTCACCGAAAAGGAAATCGAGGCGCTCAAGAAGCACTACCGACTCATCGGGCACACGGCCAAACCCCGGTAGCCATGGACCCTTTGCAGACGGGGTTTCTTCCCCTGCTCGCGGCCGTTGCCCCTGTGTTTCTCATCCTCGGACTCGGCTATGGGATGCGGAGGATAGGCTGGCTCACCGAGGAGGCCGACAGCTCCCTGATGCGGGTGATTGTCAACCTGCTCTACCCCTGCCTCATCCTCGACACCATCTTGGGAAACCGGGCCTTCGACAACCCCCAGAACCTTTTTTTGGCGCCGCTCTCCGGGTTTTTTACCGTCTGCCTCGGATACGCCGTCAGCTGGTGGGCAGCGCCCTGTTTTGGAATCCACCAGCCCGCCATGCGGCGCACCTTCGCGTTTGCCACTGGCCTGTACAACTACGGGTATGTCCCCCTGCCGCTGATCCAAAAATTCTTTGACCCTGAAACCACTGCGGTCCTGTTTATCCACAACGTGGGGGTGGAAACCGCGCTCTGGACTGCCGGCCTGTTTCTACTCCGAGGCCCAGACCAACCGGGCACGGGCGCGCTCTGGCGCAGGATCCTGAATGTGCCGCTCCTGGCCATCGCTGCAGCACTGACCCTGCATTTTTTGAATGCCAGAGTCTGGCTCCCTCCGTTTGCTACCCAAGCCGTACACAGCCTTGGTGCCGCCGCCATTCCCATGGGCCTGCTCCTAACTGGCGCCACATTTGCCGACCAGATGGGTTCGCTCTCCTCGGAACGCCCCTGGAGCACCGACTCGGGTTCGATCCTTCTCCGGCTCGGCCTTCTTCCCGCACTCATGCTCCTGGTCGCCCGATGGGCTCCCTGTCCGGTGGAACTGCGCCGGGTCATGCTGGTGCAAGCGGCGATGCCCTGTGCAGTCATCCCGGTCCTCCTGAGCCGCCACTATGGCGGCCAGCCCGGGCTCGCCATGCGCATCGTGCTGGCGACCTCCGCGCTCGGGTTTTTCACCATCCCGTTCTGGCTCCAAAAAGGCGCCCAGTGGATTCCCGGAATCGCCCGCTAATCCGGACTGGCCGCCTCCAGCCTGCGCCGCAGTTCTGCCGCCCCGAGTTCGCCCTCCCACCGGCTCACCACCACCGTCGCAACCGCGTTCCCCACCAAGTTGGTCAGTGCCCGGCACTCGCTCATGAACCGGTCCACCCCCACCAGAAGCGCCATGCCCTCCACCGGAATCCCGGGCACGGCCTGCAACGTGGCTGCCAGCGCCACGAAGCCCGCTCCGGTCACCCCGCTTGCTCCTTTTGAAGCCACCATGGCCACCAGAAGCAACGCCACCTGTTCCCGGAGTCCCAACGGAATGTCCATCGCCTGCGCCAGAAACACCGCCGCCATGGTCATATAGATGTTCGTCCCGTCCAGGTTGAAGCTGTATCCCGTGGGAACCACCAGCCCAACCGTTGCCGGGCTGCAGCCGAGCCCCTCCAGTTTCCGCATCAACCCTGGCAATGCCGTTTCACTCGAACTGGTCCCCAGAACCAGCATGAGTTCTTCCCTGAGGTAGCGCACCAACTTGAACACGGAAAACCCCGCCCACAACCCGATGCCTCCAAGCACCACCCCCACAAACAAGGCGGAAGTGAGGTAAAAGCCCGCCATCAACTTCAACAACCGGTTCAGCGAACCGAAGCCATACGCCCCCACCGTGAATGCCATCGCGCCAAATGCCCCCAACGGCGCCAGCCTCACCACCAAACCCAGAATCCGGAAAAAAAATTCCCCGCCGAGCCTGACTCCCGCCACAATCCGCTGGCCCGCCTCGCCCATGCCCTGCACCGCAAGCGCGCTCAAGACCGAAATGAGCAGCACCTGCAAAAGGTCCCCCCTCCCAAACGCATCCACAAACGTGTTTGGAATCACATTCAGCAAATACTCCGAAACCCCCAGTTTGCCGGCAGCACCTGCGTAAGCGGAAACCTTGGCCGAATCCAAGGTCCTGGGGTCCGCATGAAACCCCTGTCCCGGCTGGAGCAGGTTCACAACGCCCAGTCCGAGCACCAGCGCCACGGTGGACACCACCTCAAAGTAGAGCAGGGTGCGCCCGCCGACCCTGCCCAGGCGCCTGAGGTCCACCACCGACCCCACCCCGTGGACCACGGTGCAGAAAACCACGGGAGCGATCCCCAGCTTCACCAGTTTGACAAAACCGTCTCCGAGAGGCTTGAGCCCGGCTCCAAACGCCGGCCAGAGCCCCCCAACGCACACCCCAAGCACGGCTCCGATCAACACCTGCACATACAGCGACCGCAACAAGGCTCCGCGATTCATCCCCGATTAATCCACCGCAGAATCCCCGGTGCAAAGGGTTTTTCCATCCCCCGCACCCCCGGGAACACCGGCTTTTGCGTACCTGTTTTTGTGAAAACACACGATCCAACCCCCAAGGACTGGAACCCCACCCCTCATGGACCTCATGGACCTCATGGACCTCATGGACCTCATGGACCTCATGGACCTCATGGACCTCATGGACCTCATGGACCTCATGAAGCCCCAGCCCCCTCTGAAGTCCATCAAGTCCATCAAGTCCATCAAGTCGATCCCCCCCAACACCTCGGCCCCGGCCTTGGCCCTGAAGCCCACCGGGACCACCGGGACCACCGGGACCACCGGGACCACTGGCACACCGGATGGCCGGCATTCGAAAACCGCTCCCAAGCCGGCCGGCAACTGGCCCGGGCTCTGGGCAGGCAACCCGCCGGAACCATCACCCTCGGACTGACCCGGGGCGGAATGCCCGTGGCCGCCGAGGCGGCACGGCTCCTCGGCACGCCCCTGGACCTCTGCGCCGTCCGGAAAATCGGCTCCCCAAACAACCCCGAGCTGGCCCTCGGCGCCGTGGCCTCCGGAGGAATCCGCATTTTCAACACCGATCTGGCAGCCGCACTCGGCGTGAGTCCAACCGGTCTGCAAGACGCCGCACAGGCACAGGAAACTGAACTGGAACGGGTGGAAACCGCCTGCCGGGCGGGCTGGCCCAGCCTGGATCTGGTTGGCAAACCCGCTTTGCTCGTGGACGACGGGGTGGCCACCGGAGCCACGCTGCGGGCTGCCGCCGCCTCTGTCCGGGCCAGGGGCGCCAGCCGCGTCACCATTGCCGCACCTGCCGCACCGGCAGAAGTCCTGCCGGCACTGCGGACCGCCGCGGATGCCGTGCTGGTCCTGATCACCCCGGAGCCTTTCCTGGGCGTCGGCGCCTGTTACCGGGAGTTCCCCCAGGTCCCCAGCGGCGAGGTGGCACGGCTCCTGGAAGAGTCCAGAACCGCAGCGCCCGCCTGGACACGGGGCCGATCCCCGGAAAACGCCCGGCCCGCCACCGTTCATTCTCCTGAGGCGCCATGAAATCCGTCCTCTTCCACGAAAAAGCCCGGGAAGCCGTTCTGCGCGGTGCAACCGCACTGTCCGACGTCATCCGGGTCACCCTGGGTCCAAGGGCCCGCTGCGTTCTGATCGGCAGAAAATGGGGGGCGCCATTCGCCTGCAACGATGGGGTGGCCATTGCCAAGGAATTTTCGCTGCCAGACCCGGTGGAAAACCTCGGCGCACAGTTCCTCCGCCAGGCGGCTGAACGCACCGCAGAGAGGGTCGGAGACGGCACGAGCACCGCCACCCTTCTTGCGCACACGCTGTTTGCGGAGGGCATCCGGAACATGGCCGCGGGGGCCAGTCCGGTGGGGATCCGCCGGGGCTTGGAAAGGGGCCTGGCCGCGGCTCTGGCGAGCCTCTCCGCATTGAGCCGGAAACTGGAAAGCCGCGTTGAAAAGGCGCAGGTGGCAGCACTCTCGGCCCACAACGATCCGGGGATGGGAAACCTGGTGGCTGAGGCCCTCGAACGGGTTGGAGCGGAGGGCGCTGTCACCGTCGAAGAGTCCCGCACCACGGAAACCAGCCTGGAGGTGGTCGAGGGGCTGCGGTTCCCGCGCGGCTACATCTCGCCCTATTTTGTCACCGACCCGGGCCGGATGCAGGCCGTGCTGGAACAACCAGCCGTGCTGCTGGCGGACCGCAGGGTTTCCCGGATGAACGATCTGCTTCCGGTGCTTGAGACCCTGGCCCGGGAGAACCGCCCCCTGTTGCTGATCGCCGAGGAGGTGGAGGGCGATGCCCTCGCCACCCTTGTGGTCAACAAACTGCGCGGCACACTGAGCATTGCTGCCGCACGCGCACCCGAGTTCGGAGACCGCCGCCGGGCGTTTCTGGAGGACATGGCCCTCCTGACCGGGGCGCGCTTGGTCTGTGAGGAGGCCGGAATGACCCTTGAAAAAACTGGCCCCGAACATTTGGGAACGGTCCGCCGTGCGGTTCTGGACCGGGAATCCACCACGCTGGTGGGGGGGGGCGGGGCCCGCGAACAGATCGAGGCCCGGTGCGCCCAACTGCGCCAGATGTCCCAGGAAACCGGTTCGGAATACGACCGTGAAAAACTTCAGGACCGGCTCGCCCGGCTCCAAGGCGGGGTGGCCGTGATCCGGGTGGGTGCCCCGTCGGAAGCCGAAATGCTTAGCCGGAAAGAGGCGTTTGAGGATGCCGTACACGCCACCAAGGCGGCCCTGAGCGAGGGGGTGGTGCCCGGGGGCGGACTGGCCCTGTTGCGGACACTGCCCGCGGTGCGCGAGGAGGCCGAGCGGTGCGAGGGCGACGCACGCACAGGAGTCAAAATCTTGGAAACCGCGCTCGAGGCGCCCGCCCGCCAGATTGCCGCCAACTCGGGGGCGGATCCGGGCGTTGTGGTTTCCCGGATGCTGGAGGGCCCCCTGGGGTTCGATGCGACGCGCGGCACGTTTACCGACCTCGCCGCAGCCGGCATCCTGGATCCCACCCGGGTGGTCCGGGTGGCGCTCGAAAACGCGGTTTCGGTGGCGGGCACGCTCCTGTTCACCGAAGCCACCCTCACGGAAATTCCGGAACGCCCGAAGGCGTCCGACACCCCGGATCTGGAATGAAAACGCGCGCTGACGCCCGCACAGGATTCAGTCTGGTGGAGTTGCTGGCGATCCTCGCCATGCTCGGCACGGCCACCGCCTGGCTGCTGCCCAGCGTGCCGGGCCTTCTGCAAAGCCAGGCCAGAAGATCCGCACTGGATCAGGTGTTTGCCTCACTCACCCTGGCACGTTCGATCGCGCTCAGCCGCAACCGGCCCGCGCTCTGGGCAGTTGCCCCAACCGGCGAAGGCTGGCCTTCAGACTACGCACTCCGGGCATTTGCCGTGTTCAGGGGAGAACAGACGGACCCCGGTGCGGCCCCCTTCTGGGTTCAGGAAACAACCTGGTACCGGCTGCCCGAAGGGGTTGTTTTTGACCCGGAGACGCCGGGTTCCTCCCCCCTCAACGGGTGGAGCGCGCCCAACCCGTTCACCGGTCAGCCTCTGACCATTCATGGACTGCACTTTGAACCGGATGGATCGCTCAACACGGACTCGGAGACGCCTCTGGTCCGGCTCAACTCCTTCCGCCAACCCCGCCGGGGAACCCGGACCGGCCTCTCGGACACCATCCAACTCCGGCCCTCCACGGGGATGGCCCGGCTCATTCCCCAGTGACACGTTATGAAAAAACGATCCGTTCCTGGACATGACAACGCGCCTCACCCAGAACCGCCCCGGGACAGCGCAGGGGTTTTCGCTCGCCGAGGTGCTGCTCTGCCTGGCCATTCTTCCGGTGGCGCTCTCGGGGCTTTTTTTTCTGCTGGGAATCTGTCTCGCCCAGAGCCGGGAAACGAGCCAGACCACCGAGGCCGTGCAACTTGCGCAGATGGTGCTGGCCTCACTCCGGTCCGACCCCTTCGACGCATCCCCCCTTTTTGCGGGGCCGGAGGTTGCCACGGTGGCCCTTGGCGGGCGCACCCCGGAAGATCCTCCGGTGGAACTCCATGCGTGGACCCAAACGCCGCTCCCCGCGGGAGTCGAATCTGCGACGCCCCCTCCGGTTCCCCTGATCCTGCGGCCCCGGGAAAACCCGGTGGAAGCCGATTACAGGATCCTGCTCCGTTTCCAACCCCGGGGACGAGGCGGCCCCTCCCCGGCAAAATCCTGCCGGGGCACTTTGGCGGGGATCCAGGTGGTGCATTGTTCCTCCGGGCGCACGGTATTCCAATCCAGCCAGTTCCTTGCCCGAAACCCGCCCCCGGCAATCGAGCCGTGAACCTGTTGCCTGCGGGATTCACGCTGGTGGAAACCCTCGTGGCCGTGGTTCTTACGCTGGTTCTGGCCGGGCTCATGACGCGCACGGTGTCCGACGCTTCGGCCCTCTGGAGACTTCACTCGGCGCGGTTGGACACTTTTTCCGAAGCGCGGGCCGCGCTGCAAAAGATTTCCAGGGACCTTGCCTCGGCGCAGGCGTTCCCGGAGGCCACCCGGGACATGGCGGTGCTCTGCATCCGGCCCCACCCCCAAAAGGCCGCAGATGCGCCACCGGGTCTGGAGTTTACGCTCCTCGCGCAGACGCCCGCTTCTGGTCAAAGCGACATCCGCGCCGTGGGTTACTTCTGCGCCTGGGATTCCACGCTCAACGGCCCGGTGCTGCGCAGACAAACCGCACCGGCCGCCGCGACCGCCGAGGCGCTGCGGAACCTGCGCCCGGAGGAGGCTCATTTTTTCCCGTGGAACCTCCTTCCTAGAGACGCTCCAAGCGAGGTCCTTGCGCAGTTCGCATGGGATCTGAGGGTGCAAACCCCCGGCCCCACTGGTGCACCGGAACCAGCTGGCGGGCTGAGTTTCAACCGCGAGTTGCCCCGCTGGATTGAGATCCGGTTCAAGGCGGTGTCGCCGTCTGCCCTGAATTCCGTGGGGGCGTTTCCCCAGAATGCCCTCGCCTGGCAAACCGGACCGCTTGGCTGGGGCGGTTCCCCCCTCCAGAGGTTGCTCCTGAGACACACCCGCGAATTCGCAACCCGGATCCCGCTCGTCCCATGAAAAAAAGATCCAACCGGGGATTCTCGCTGGTCTGCTGCCTCCTGCTGCTGCTCCTGCTCTGTGCGGGAGTCACCGGTTTTCTCTCCAGCACCGGTCTCCACAGGTCCGCAGCTCGCCAGAGCCTTGCCAAATCGGTGGCACGCTCCGCTGCGGAATCCGCTGCAGCCCAGGCGGCAAGTCTGCTTGCCGAAAAAATCGCCGCCGCTCCCGATTCCGCCACCGGTTGGCAACGCATCCGGACGCCGGGCACCGAGGACTTTTATTTTGAGGGAACCGTCCTGCACCTCCATCCGCAGGCCTCTGGAGCCGGCCCGCTGGTACTGCCCCTTGTTTCGAGGCCCGACTCAAGCGGCGATCTTCTGGAAGAAATCCCGTCGTCATCGGGGGTCCAGTGCCTCGGCATGGAACCCTGGACATCCGCCAACAGCGTCAACCTCAACCGCCCCCTGTTCCGTGGGGACCAGCAGGGCTGGATCGGCTCGCCCGAGACCTCCGTCCAGAGACCGCACCCCTTCCGCGCCCGCTGGATTGAGCTCCGCAGCCCGCAGGGGGCACCGCCCCCACCGATCTCGGCCAGGTACGCGTTCTGGATGGAGGATGAAAGCTTCCGTCTCCACCTCAACCGGATCCAGCGCATGCCGGATGACGGAACAGCAACGACCTTCAAGCCCCCGACCATGGAACGCGGTCCGGAACCGCACTCCCCGGGAATCGGCCCGGAGGAAATTCCGATGCTGGGACTTCTGGCCGGCATGCGCAGCATCCGACCGACCGACCGGGGTCCACTTGCCGTGGAACTTCTGACCCTCAGAAATGCGTTTCCCTCGGGAACAATCCCGGAGATCCGGTCCTTCAACTATGCACGATCTGGGCGGGACCAGGTTCTGGTCGGGGACGGGCTGCGTTTTTTGGGGACGCTCTCTTCCTCCGCACTCAACCTCTCCCGGCACGGCACCCAACGGGTGAACCTGAACGCGGCCCTCGGCTTGGAGGAAAAAGAGATGGACTGGACACTCTACGCTCCGCCAACCGCAGTGCTCCAGAGACAGCATCGGAGGCTGGTTGAAACCATCCGGTTCCATGCGCCCCGGTTCGGCCAGAGGTTTTACCGGACGACGTCAGACCCGGACCGGGAATCGGTGACCTCGGCCCACCAGGAGGTGTACCTGAACAAAATTGCGGCGAACATTCAGGACCTGATCGACCCGGACCTCCAGCCCACGCTGGTGGATTCGGCGGGGCACATTGTTCCGCCGGGGCGCCCTGAGGCGCCTCTGAACGCAGATGCCCCCGACGGCCACTGGGCGCAGGGCAAGGACAGCACGCCGTGCCTTCAGGAAGCCGTTGTGCGGCTCCGATCGGAAGCCAGCAACTCCCGCTACAAGCTCCGGGTTGACTACTATCTGGAATTCTGGAACCCGACCGACCGCGACATTTATGTTTGCGTCCAACCCAGCCTGAACGAACCGCATTCGGTCGGACCGGAGACATTTGTAAAAGTCTCCAATCAACCGGCATGGATCTCCACCCCATCCGGCACCCCGCTGCGGAGTACCCGTCCCGGGGGGCAGGCTCCGGTCCAATCTCCCGCCCGGGACATTGTGATTGACCTGTGCAGCGGGGTGTACGCCCAGGGAAAACCTGTCCCCGGGGGCGTCTGCTTCCGGGCAGGCCATGCCACGGTCATCACCACCGACCCGGATTATCTCAAGCCGCCGGAACAGAAAAAGCTCAGCCCCGGTTTTTCCGGGGGATACAATCTGGAGAACATCTACTTCTGCAGCAAACTCCTCAAAGGCACTCGGGAATACGAGGGGCCGATTGGCCCCCGGGGCACTGCGGGGATAAAACCTGATTTCAGGGACAACACCGAGGATTACGACACGGAGGTGCTTCTGGGCAACCTCCGCGGCCTTCTGGACTCGCACCCGGCGGCGGTGGCCATGGGCGGAGGCGCCAGGGTAACCCGGCCCGGGCAGTCCCGGGACGACTGGTACGGCGGGTCTCTGCTGGGAAACGGGATCACCCCGTCCCAGACGGGGGACCCGCGCACCAACAATGAAGCGCTCCGTTACACCCGGTTTCTGCCCGGGGCATCGACCACACAGCCCGATCAGGGTCGGTACTTCAACACCGTGAGCGCCCCGCGGTTTAGCCTTGGCCATCCCAATGACACCCACACCAACCCTCACCTCCAGCACCCCTGGCCCGACCCTTACAAGGGCTGGAACCGGACCTCCACCGGCACCGCCAAGAACCCGCGGATCGCACCCGCCCGCGTCGCGAACGGCTGGACCGGTGCAGACGGGCGGTTCCGGACTGGAATCCCGTCCATTGGCCTGCTGGGAGACGTTTTTGATCCGGCAAGAAAATCCGGCACACGCGGGAGCCTTGGCATCGAAGGATCCAGGGGCGGAGGGCGCACCCTCCGGATCGGGCAACCCGACGACCTTGTGCGGGGTTCTGAACCCCGTGCAGCCAGCCGCGAGTGGGCTGCATGGCGGATGGTGGACTTCTTTGCCACGCGCTCCCAGATCGAGTTGCCTGGTGTCCTCAACCTGAACGGGATTTCGCGCGACAACGGTTTTGCCCTCCGTGCCCTCTGCCATGGACTGAGCCTGAATCTTGAAGCACAGGCGTCACGGGCGCTCGAGCCGACGACCGGCCTCCGCCCCTTGGCCACCCAGCTGCCCCTCGACCACGCTGGCCCAGGACTCCACCGGATCATCCGGGACGCAATCGAACTCCTGGGCAGCCGCGGTCCCTACACCGGATGCTTTCGGGAACGTGGCGAATGGTCGGAACTCCCTGCGTTTGCAGCCGACTCAGAAACCCTGTTTGAAGGCACTCGCACCAGCATCGTCTTTGATCATGCGCGGGAGGAACTTTTCAGGAGAACCGTTGAACTCCTCACCACCCGGGGCAACGTGTTCACGGTTTACTGTGTGGGACAGGCGATCGTTCCTCCCAAGAGCCCCACGGCCTCGATCCAGATTCTGGCTGAACACTGGCTGAAAACCACCTTTGCGCTGCTGCCCATGAAAGCGGACGGCTCCCCCTTTGGATTTGCGACCGAGGACTTTAACCCGGATTCCCCCGAATCGGTTGCTCGGAGGTTCACCGCTCCCGACTACTATGACATCCGAAGCCTTGCCCGATCCGAACCGTGAACGGACCGCTCTTCCGAATCCCGCATGCACCAGCGAGAAAAGGCCCTCCAGAACACGACTCGGAATGGGGCACCGCGTTTTTTATGGAGCCTGGCTCTGGGTTGCCGGAGGTCTAGTTTTGCCTGCAGAACCCACCCACCCCCGAACAGCACCGGAGTCCGCCGCCTATGTCCGACTCTGGAACTTCAATCCTCCAGAGGGCCAGTCCCTGATGCTCTCCGAAGACCAGAGCACTGCCCCCCCGCTCTTGGAGACTCCTGCCAACTGGGTCTCTGCCGGGTACGTCCCCGTAGCGCCCGGGAGCCACAGGCTCCGGCTTGAATCCGCCCCCGAGGACGAGGAACCGCTCCTGCGCTGCGTTCTGCGCGTTGCGGGGGGGAATTTTGTCACTCTGCTGGTGGTCTGGCCGGGCGGAACCCCGGAAGTCCGACTTCTGGATGAAACCCCACCGGATGCGCCCCTGACCTCGGGAGTGTTGACAGTGCGCCACTTTATTCCGGGCGCAGCGATCTGGATCCAAGGCCCTGGGTTCCCTCAACCCAGGGCGATCCACCACCCGAACCACCAGACTTTTCCGGATCTTGTCCGGGGACTGATCCCTCTGAGGCTCAAGGCCGGGATCCCCGGCCTTGCCCGGAGTGAATGGACCCTTCAGGCGGACTTCAGCCATTGCGCTTCACAGACGCTCCTGTTGGTGTTGGATCCCTATGGTCGGTTCCGGCCGCGGTTGGTGCCCTCGGGGCAATGTGAAATTCAACCCGAGGAACCCGAAGATCCTGCTGGGGAACGGGCACAGAAGCTTCCGGAAAATCTTGCACCCAAATGATTTCGCTTTCGGGATGGCGATTCGCCTGAAGCCGTTCTAAAAGCTGGGATGGAAAAGAAACTCTTCTCGGAACTGGGCTTGTCGCCGGAACTCCTCAAGGCGATCGCACGCATCGGTTTCGAACAGGCTTCCCCAATCCAAACCGCTGCAATTCCCGCAATCTTGAGCGGCGCGGACGTGGTCGGGCAAAGCCAAACCGGTTCCGGAAAAACCGCCGCTTTCGCAATCCCCGCCATTGAACGGACCAATGCCGGCATCAAGGCCGTGCAAACCCTGATTCTGTGCCCGACGCGCGAACTTGCGGTCCAGGTAGCTGAGGAAGTCGCGAAACTCTCACTCTTCAAACGCGGAGTTCGCGAACTGCCGATCTACGGCGGACAGTCCTATGAGCGCCAGTTCCGTGGTTTGGAAGCTGGCACCCAGATTGTCATCGGAACCCCGGGCAGGATTATGGACCATCTTGAGCGGGGCTCGCTCCGACTCGACCAACTGCAGACGGTGATCCTCGACGAGGCAGACCGGATGCTGGACATGGGATTCATCGAAGACATCGAGCACATCCTCAAGCAGGCCCCTTCAAATCGCCAAACTGTCCTTTTCTCGGCCACGCTGCCGCCTCCGATCCAGAACCTGATCCGCACATTCACAAAGGATGCCGTCAACATCCGGATTGCCGCGGAAACAATGACTGTGCCCGCGATCGACCAGACCTACTACGAGGTGGACCGCCGCTCCAAGGTGGAGGTTCTCTGCAGGCTCATCGACCTCCACGACATCCGCTACGCCATTGTATTCTGCGCCACCAAAATGATGGTGGACGACGTCGTCGAACACCTTCAGGCCCGCGGCTACTCTGCGGACAAACTCCACGGCGACATCGCCCAATCGGCCAGGGAACGCGTGGTTGCAAAATTCAGGAAACGCAGCTTCGAGTTTCTCGTCGCCACGGATGTGGCCGCCCGCGGTCTGGACATCGACGACATTGAGGTCGTCTTCAACTACGACCTTCCCCACGATGGTGAGGACTACGTCCACCGCATCGGCAGAACGGGACGCGCGGGACGCGCCGGGCGTGCCATCACATTTGTCGCCGGCCGCGAAATCTACAAACTTCAGAACATCCAGCGGTTCACGAAGTCGAGGATCCGCCGGGAACCGGTGCCTTCGGCGGATGCCGTGGAGGAAAAACGCTCGCAACTCTTCTTTGACAAGCTGAGGTCCACCCTCGAGGCGGGCGACTACCGGAGGCACGATGCCTCTGTGGATCTCCTGCTTGAAGCGGGCCATTCCCCAACAGAAATCGCATCCGCGCTCATCCATCTCGCCACTCAGGACTCGGCTCGTGTCCAAGAACCCGCTCCCACCCGGGCGAAGCCTAGCGCGCGCGGTCCGTTGCAGGCGTCTGGCCCTGCCGCCTCCAGGGAGGAGTTTGAACGGACGGCGCCCAATCCTTCGCGACCCAAGCGGCCCTCCGAAGACCGGCCAAACTTCACACGCGAAAACACCGAGTTTGACACCCGGCAGAATCCCTCTGCTCCATCCGCGCCCCACAAAACCAAGCGTCCCCGGCCGGAATCTCCGCGCGAAGAGAGGCGTCCGGATGGGTTTGAACCTCGAAACAAATTCCGCTCAGAATCCAAAGAACGGGGAATGCACCGACTGCGGTTCAACATAGGCCGGCAGCACGAAGTCTCGCCTGGAGATTTGGTGGGCGTGATTGCCGGGGTGACCCGGATTCCGAAGGAACATATCGGCGCCATCCGCCTTCAAGACCGCTCGAGTGTTGTGGATGTCTCTGAGGAAGTCTCGGCGCTGGTGTTGAAAAAACTCAACAAGATCAAGTTCAAGGGACACCGGCTTCTGGTCTCTCCGATGGACGCCGCGGACTAACCCGTTTGCGGCACTTGATCGCGGGTTGCATCCCCTGCTAGTAAACGGCGCATGCCGGATCCACACTCTCCTGGTCTCACGCGTGACGAAATCCGCGCCTTGGCACTTGGCGTGATCCAGCGGGCCCGTTTCCCTCAACTTGCAACCGTGGACGGCGACCAACCCCGGGTCCGCCCGGTTTCGCCTGTGAAGGTTGAAGGATTCACCGTCTATGTCGCGAACCTGAGGCGGTACGGAAAGACCCGCGAAATAGCCGCAAACCCAAAGGTTGAACTCAATTACCTCGACGACCGGCACGACCAAGTCCGGATCACGGGCTGTGCCGAGGTGGTCACCGACCCTGATCTGCTGAGCTCCATCTGGAACTCGAACCCGCTTCTGAGAAAGTACCTCGGCTCCCCCGATAACCCGGACCTCGTCATCTACCGGATCCGCCCAGTCCGGGTCCGGTTTATGCGGGAATGGGCGATTGACTATCATGAGATCCCCCCGGAACTCTTCAACCCATCCACCGCAGCAGGGTCTGTTGCACCTTCCGGAGTCTGATCGCCATGAAAGAAGAAGTCGTCGACACCCACCAAAAAGCCCTCCGGATCAATCTCGATCACCGCTGGTACGGGACCTTTGCCGAGATCGGCGCGGGCCAGGAAGTGGTCCGCTGGTTTTTCCGCGTCGGCGGCGCTGCTGGCACCATTGCCAAGAGTATTTCAGCCTACGACATGACCGTCAGCGACGCCGTGTACGGCCCCTCCGACCGGTACGTGTCTCGGCAGCGCCTCCAGGCCATGCTGGACCATGAGTTCTCGCTGAACTTGGAGAGGCTCAAAGAAAAACGGGGTGAAACCACCTGTTTCTTTGCGTTTGCAGACACTGTCACCGCCCGCAGTTTCAAGGGCAACAACGAGTGCCATGGTTGGATGGGGATCAAATTCCAAGCGCACCCCAACGACGACCCCTGCCAGATCATCATCCACGTCCGGATGCTCGACTCCGAGGCGGCGCTCCAGCAGGAGGCTCTGGGAATCATCGGCGTCAACCTGCTCTACGGGGCGTTCTACCGCCACCACCAACCTGAATCACTGGTGGACTCCCTCCTGGACCAACTCAACACGGGCCGTCTTGAGATCGACATGATCGAGTTCAACGGCATCGAGTTCCGGCATGTCGACAACCGGCTCATGAGCCTCAAACTCGTCGAACTCGGCCTCAGTGGCGCCGCAATGTTCGGAAGGAACCGCGAGGTCCTTCAGCCCAGCGAAGTCTTCCACCGCCATGCCGTCCTTGTGGCCCGCGGCAGTTTTCGACCCGTCACCCATGTCAATCTGGACATGCTCCGCTGCGCCCGGGAGAAGTTCCTGGCCGATCCCGCTGTGACAGGAAAACCCGTGGTGGAAATCATGGAAATCACCATGCGCAACCTCCTTGCCACGGGCTCTGTTGACCGCCGCGATTTCCTCGCACGAGCCGACCTGCTTTCTGCATGCGGAATGACCGTCCTGATTTCCGACTACTCGGAATACTATCGTCTGGCGGGCTACCTGGCGCGGCAGACCAAGGAACGCATCGGGATAGTGATGGGCGCGGCCAGTCTTATCGAACTCTTCGACGAAAAATATTACACGCAACTCCCCGGCGGAATTCTGGAATCCTTCGGTCGCCTGTTCAAAAACGACCTCCGGCTTTTTGTATACCCGTTGCTCCACCCGGAATCCAGCCAACTCACCACGGTCGACAACCTGGCGGTCAGCGAAGAACTCCGGCCCCTGTACCAATACCTGCTCCACCGCGGCAGCTTTGTCCATCTGGACAACTATCACTCGGAATACCTCGGGATTTTTTCCCGGGATGTCCTCAAACGGATCGCGGAATCCGACCCTGAATGGGAACGGATGGTTCCGAAGCAGGTCGCAGACCTGATCAAGGCCCGCGGTTTTTTTGGGTTCAAGAAACGCTGATCGTCTGTCTCCGGCTTCCTAGGCCAGCAACTCGGCGATTTCGTCTCCGCTCAACCCCTCCATGAGGGGCTGTTCGCTGTCCACCGCCGCCTCCATCAACCCGCGTTTCTTGGACTGCAGGGCAAGGATCTTTTCCTCCACGGTGTCCCGCACGATGAGCTTGTAACTGGTCACAACGTTCTGCTGCCCAATCCGGTGAGCGCGGTCCGTTGCCTGCGCCTCCACTGCCGGGTTCCACCACGGGTCAAAGTGAATCACCGTGTCGGCCGCCGTCAGGTTCAATCCCACACCACCCGCCTTTAGGCTGATCAAAAACACCGGCACGGCTCCCGTCTGGAACCGGTCCACCTCTGACTGCCGGTCTCTGGTGGATCCATCCAGGTAACAACTCTCCATCCCAGCCTCCGCCACCCGTTCCCGGATCAGACGCAGCATCCCTGCGAACTGGCTGAAAACCAAGACCCTGTGTCCGCCATCCACGGCCTGCTCGAGCAGTTCCATGAGCAACTCCAACTTGGAGGAATCCGCCTCCTCCATTCCCATCAAGCGCAGGTCGCAGCACGCCTGCCTCAGGCGTAGAAGCGCGGTCAGCATGAGCACCCGGGAACGGCCCTTTTCTTTTTCGCCCGCCAACTCCGCAACCTGCACCCGCGTTGCGGCTAAAAGCCCCGCGTACACCTCCCTCTGCCGTGCCCCCAGCTCGCAATAGGTCACCTGCTCGATCTTTTCCGGCAACTCCCGCGCAACCTGCGACTTCTTTCTCCGAAGAATGAACGGCCTCAAACGGGCCAGCAATCGCTCCTGTTCGGCGCCACCGGGATGGGTCTGGATCGGCAACTCGTACCTCTCCCGGAAATCCTGCCGGGACCCCAGCAAACCGGGCATCAAAAAGTTCATGATCGACCACAGGTCGCGCACCGAGTTCTCCACAGGCGTGCCTGTCAGCACGAAGCGCTGTCTTGCACGAATCCCGCACGCAGACTGCGCATTCTGACTGTCAGGATTCTTGATGTGCTGCGCTTCATCCAGAACCAGAGTATCGAATCCCACCCCGCGCAACCGGTCCACGTCGCGCCTCAGCAGCCCGTAGGTGGTGATCACCAAGCCCGCATTTTCCAACTCCGAGAACGCCTCGTGGCGCTCGCGACCGGTCAAAACCAGAACCCGTAAGCCCGGAACAAAACGCGCCGATTCCCGTTGCCAGTTCACCACCAACGAAGACGGACACACCACCAGGCTCCTGCCTCCCGCGCGCTCCAAATACGCCAACATCTGGAGCGTTTTCCCGAGTCCCATTTCGTCCGCCAAAACCCCGCCCCAGCCCTGTCCCGCCAGAAAACTTAGCCAGTACACCCCTAGTTTCTGGTATGGCCGGAGCACTCCTTCCAGCCCCCCCAGAGGAACCGGATCCACCCGGTCTGAATTGAGCGCCCGCAGCGCCGTCTGGTTCCATCCCTCTCCGGCCTCGAGCTTGAGTGCCCGTTTTTCCGCCATTCCAGCCACGTACCCGGCGTGCTCAGACCCAATCCGATACACCCCGGGCTGCCGCTGCCGGGGCTCACAGTCCTTCAAAACCTCGTTGAATTCCTGCACCAATCCAGCATCAAAAACTGCCAGCTTTCCATCCGGCCGCCGCCATGCGTTCCGGCCGCTGTTGAGCAAACGCTGGATCTCTGCGGCCGGGATTCCAGCTCCGGAATCCCCTTCCATGGACAAGCCCAGCTCAAACCAATTCTCGCCGGACCCGCGCACCTCCAAGCGCGCCGTGACCCGTTCCACATCCCGGCTCGCATGCTCCAAGCGTTCCCCAATGGTCACTTTCCACTCCCGCTCTAATTCCGGCAACCCCTTGGCGTAAAAACCCAACACCTCGTTCTCTCCCCGGATCACAAACTTTCCATCAGCGCCCGGCCCAAGGAACCCGTAAGACCGGAGTCGTTCAACTCCAGCCTCCGCCTCCCGATCCCAACCCCGTTTTCCATCCACCCGCTCCCGTTTTCCTCCGCGCCCCACTTCCAACCGACCGAACACCACCTGCAGTGAGCCTTCAAGCTCCAGAAAATAACTCGCCGGCACCCCGCCTCCCCCACCCCCTGTCATACTCCGTGAAACAGCCAGATCCGCAGCCGCTTTTCGCCCTGCGGCTTCCCACTCGCCTGATACCCGGAAAAATCCGGACAGCAACCCAAGTTCGCGGCCAAGAAACTGGGATTCCGCCTCGGCGGGTATCTCGAGCGGCTTTTTCAAAATTTCGCCGTAGACAGCCGGCAACCCCGGGGCGACTGGTCGGAACCCATGCCCCTGCAACACCCACGATTCACCGCCTTCCACCAAAAGCGTGGTGTCCACCGGCCAGTCCACAGAAAGACGCAGCCCGCCCCCTGCCCGGCGCGCCACCTCCAGCACCGGCCTGAACCCTTCTCCATCCACTCGCGCCTTTGCTCCCCGCCCAAAACTCAACCGCCCGTGCCCGGTTGCCGCCCTGAGGAAATCGAGGAACTGTTTGCGGTTCATGAGCAGCACAGAGGGCAGGGCACCCCCTGTCACGCCGCACAGGTGCCTGAGCAGAGCAAGATCGGCTGCCGAACACCGGTAAACGCCGTTCACGTCGACGCCCCCCAGCATTCCCCGGCGACCGTCCATCACCGCCTCAAATGTCACATGCAACGCTCCCCGGCCCCACACCCCTGCCAGATCGGGCGGCAAAATCGCAGAAACCTCGAGCACTTTGCCGGGAGCATCCGGCCCGGATCCGGACAGCATTTTTTTTACGGAATCAGACTGCGCAGGTTCCGCGGGACGCCCGACTGGTTGCGTTCCCTGCGCGCCGCCTTTGGGCTTGATGACTTCCAACCCCACTGCCACCGAATGCTCACAGATCATCCCGAGACCACGCGACATCCGGCACGGACAAAGGTTCTCAATATTGCTTTTGGAAAGGATCTTCAGGCCAGCGCGCAGTTCCCCCTGAGGCCCCTTTACGCGTCCCAGAAGCATGGGCGGTTCGTAACTGGCCTCCAGAACCCGCCCTGCCTCCTGCAGCATGCGCGCCTGCTTCAAAACCTGACCGCCTCCCGCATCCGCCAGAATTTTCTCCGTCAATGGTCCCATTTCACACACCCTTCCATCACCCGGCGCCTTCCGACAAGTCCGACAAATGAAGTTCTTCTACTCCGGGCTGGGATTCATACACTGCAGGACGCATGAAAATTGTAGCCGTTGCCAATCAGAAGGGCGGGGTCGGAAAGACCACCACTTCCGTGAACCTTTCCGCCTGTCTGGCAGCCCGCGGTTACAAGACCCTGCTCATCGACCTTGATCCGCAGGGAAACGCCTCCAGCGGCCTCGGATTGCTCCCCATGGAGGGCATGAGCATCTATGGGGCGATGCTCGGCATGGACCCGATCGCAGACAAGGTCGTGCCCACCCGATGGGCCAACCTGTACGCCATCATTGGTGACCTGAATCTCGCGGGTGCCGAGGTCGAAGTCGCCCGGTTTGACGATCATCTCACCCGGCTCCAGACGGCGCTGCTCCCCTTCCGCGCGGACCAACCCTTCGACTTTGTCCTCCTAGACTGCCCGCCCTCCCTCGGCATCCTGATGACCAATGCGCTTGCCGCCGCAGACGAACTCCTCATTCCACTCCAATGCGAGTACTACGCGCTGGAGGGGCTCAGCAAAATCACCCACGTGGTCGGGGAAATCCGGGATTCCGGCGCCAATCCGGGCCTTGAGATTGCCGGAATTCTGATGACCATGTTTATGAGGAATAATCTGGCCCAGATGGTCATCTCCGAAGTCCAGACCCATTTCGGGGAAATCCTCTACCGCACCGTGATCCCCAGAAGCGTCCGGCTCAGCGAAGCCCCGAGCCACGGAAAACCCATTCTGGAGTACGAACCGAATGGACTCGGTTCAACTGCGTACAAGGCCCTGGCTGACGAATTCCTAAGGCGGCGGAATCTCCCGGCCAGCCGGCTGGCCCTGCAGAACTGAGCTTCACGGTTGCCGCAGACCGGTCAACTAAAGTTGCGGAAATTCTCCGCACACGAGCCTCAAGAAGAGACTCCCGAAAGCCGTTAGGTCGGTTCCTTCAGGACCCGCCTAGTGGAATTTTGATCCGACTTAGCCCCCTGTCACTGGCCAGACATCGCCCAGTGATTTCACGGCGCGGCTGGCGCCGGCGCGCTGCTCCCGTGCCCCGCCTGCGATTTATTGCCGGCCATTCCTTTGAGGTAGAGGGTTGCAGAAGGAGACGAGTGAAAGGGATGACAGTCCAAACACTCCGACTTCACGCCCCCCGCCTTCCTCTGCGCCTGCGCCAGAAGACGGTTTCCGGGCTCGAGTTCAGACCGGAGTCGAATGGTTTCGGCAGATGCCTCGACTCGCTCGGGATCAAGCGGACGGTGACACTCAGCACAACTCTTCTGGGAGGGCATGAGAATGTCCGTGGTCAGCTTGCTGGTCTTGGCCGCTCCATGGCACTCCAGACAATCCATGTGGGTGTGCGGGACATGCGTGAAAGGACCGCGCTGGACCCAGCGCTCAGCCATCAGCGTCGGAAGGACGCGGGGCGCCTTTTTACCACCCGGCTCCAACTCATGGCATTTGGCGCAGGCGGCAAAGAAAGGCACTTTGTTGCTTCTTGGGGAATTGCGCTCCTGCTCGACCGGGGGATCCCCCACATAGAAGACACGCCGCTCGATCTCCTCCGCGGTGGTCATGCCCCGGGCCGCCAAGTTGTCGAACTGCTCCTTGATCTGGCGCCCCAGTTCCATGCGGTCATCCACCCCGCGCAACCGGAGCGCTTCGGTGATATGCAACGTCAAGCTACTCGGCCTGAGAAAATCGCGGACCTTGTCACTATCCCCATGAGGAATCTTCACACTGGGCAGGTCCGGAGTCAGGTGCAGCGAATGACAAGTCTGACAGTGTTTTTCATACCGGACCGGCTGGTAGTAAGCCCCGTTGCCGGAAGGTTTGTGGCAATCCGCACATTCGAGTTTCCGGCCGTTTACTTTGGGAATGTCGGCGAGTTCGTGTCTCGCATGGTTGTACTTGATGCGGGCCGGATCCTTCAAACCGGCCCCCTCATAAGCGAAACCCGGATGCCCCTCCGCATAGGATTTGAACGGCCCCACCGGTTCCCTGGGCGGCGGTGCCAGAAATCGAACCACGCCGTCCCCAAGGTTCCTATTCTCGGCCACCGTTGGGACCCGCCCCCCCTTGACCTCCGCAAAATCCCGGGTCCGGGAGAGTTCATGCGGGTCATTGTGACATTGAACGCAGGTCTGGCTATCCGGCGCCCGCATTTTTCCGGAACCGATATGTTCCCGGTGGCAATTTGAGCATTCATCGGCGCGCACGAGCGGCAGTTGGGCCAACGCGTTACGGACAGCCAGAGCGGGCAACTGGGGTTGATGGAGCCCCATGGGCTGGTGACACTTCAGGCAGGCCTTGTCCATCAGGGACAGGGAAGTATAACCCAGCGCCCGGTGGACGGCGCCTTCCACCTTTTTCCCGTCCACAGCCTGAAGCTCACCAGCCATTCTTCCGGCCCCTGCCTTGATGGCCTCCAAATCCGGGATCCCCACCTCCCCCATCTTCTGCATCACTTGGGTTACCGAGAGGTTTTTGGCTGCACCGGCGTGATCACGGAGCGCGCTGAGCGGCAGGAGATTCAGCAGATCCGTGTCGGCCCCCTCATGGCAGGCGGCACAGTCATTGGCAAACCGAGCGTGGTTCTGCGAGATCGGGCCGGTGCTCAAGTCCTCCAGCGACCCCCAGAAACGGAACCCGACCGCAGCAGCAATCGCACCGACGACCGCCACGAGAAAACAAACCGTCTTCAGGCGGCGGAGGTAATGGCCCCGGGAAAAGTACTGCAGGTTTTCCCGGTACTTTTCAGAGATCTGCTTCTGTGTGGGATCTTGTCCTGGCATGCGCAAAAAAAACTGCGGGCTTCGGTATTTAGCTTGAAACGGGGGTCACGGGAGGACGACGAGGAACCGCACAGCCACCCAGGCGTGCCAGAAGGTCCATACCAGCAAAACAAAAGAAATCGGCACATGCACCAGAAGCCAGCCGTGGAGCCAGTGCTGCATCCGGGTCTGGACGTTCATCATCCGCCGCTGCTCGCACCATCCGCCCAGTTCCTCCACCCGACCTCGCCAAGGCCCGACCACGCTGTTGGCCAGAACCCGAAACAGCGCTCCGGAGGTCTTCTCATCCGCAAGCCGCGAGTTCCGCCGCCCCGCGCCAGAGAGGAACGGGAGAACCTCCCGATCCACAAACTGGAGGACGGTGTTCAAGGACTCGTTCTTGGCGCCTGCCGGCATCTTGCGGAGGTCCCCGGCCAGTTCTTCGCGGACTTTGAGCGCCGACTCCAGGAGTTGCCCGCACAGGTGCGGGATCTCTTCAAAGACCACCTCCCGGCCGAGTCGTTCCCGCATCATCCGGGGCATGACCTGCTGGAGAGCCACCCCCAAAAACCCGCTTCCCATCACCACCATGTACAGCGTCATGAGCGCGCTGGTGTGGAATCCGCCAAAATGGAATCCACAGTGGTACAGAACCAGAGGAATGGTCAGAACGGTGAGCCAGATGTGGGCCTGAAGCCAGAACTTCACGTTCCCAATCGGCCAGAGCCTCCGCTTCTTCCGGACCCCAAGGAACGCTGCAAGCACGAAAATCAGCAGGCTCACACCGCCGAAAAGCAGGCCCAGCGGGGTTCCTCCAAACGTGTTCCGCCGCGGCGGCACCTCACCGAACAGAGCCGGCAGTTCAAGCCGGAACGGGAGCTTCTCAGGGTAGAAGTTTGCCAGAAACAGCGCCCCACAGCCCACTGTCGCTGCTGCGACAAACAAAATCCAAAGGGCATGGGAACGGTCAATGCGCATAAATTGAAGCTGCTTCTTCCTTAATCGGCAGGCCAACACCCTTAGTCGAGCAGCCACAGTCCGCCAAGCTGGAACACCTTCCAGTCACAATTTTTCCAGCCGATCCCTCGCACGCGCATTTCTGTCCTTCGCCTCGGGAGCATTTTGCTGTAGAGACGCTCCCGTGCCAAACGCCCTTCGTATCCTTGTCGCGCTTCAGCCCCTGTGGGCTCTCACGCACGGCTTTGCCGCGGAACAGAAGCCCCTGTCCCAGCCCAGATTCACCGCCTCCATCTCCTGCCAGTCCTCGAGCTGCCATGGCGGGGGCATCGGCAACGACCAGTACTGCATCTGGGAAAAGAAGGATCCCCATTCTCGGGCCAATGCAGTGCTGTCCACCGCCCGGTCGGCTCGCATGGCAGAGGCGCTCGGCATTCCGGACCCCCAGAAGTCCGCCCGGTGCACAGTCTGCCATTCCCCGATGCGCGCACTGCCTCCGGAACGCTTTGTCAAGGGTGCCGCCCCTGAAAAGGGGGTCTCCTGCGAAAGCTGCCATGGACCCGCAGAACCTTGGATCCTGTTCCACACCCGCAAAGACATCACCCACGCCCAACGCGTGGCTGCCGGTCTCCGGGAACTGACCGATCTCTATTCCCGGGCCAATACCTGCGTGGCCTGCCACCTCAATATCGATGGCGCCCTCGTGTCGCAGGGCAACCATCCTGAGATGTTTTTTGAACTCGACGGGCAGATGCTCGCCCAACCCCCGCATTACACCGACCAAGGCGCCTGGGTCGGACCCCGCGCATGGCTGGCTGGCCAGGGGGTCGCCCTCCGGGAAATCAGCTGGAAACTTGTTTCGGAACCGAACCGGGAAGATCTGGTGCACCGTTGGAAAGCGCTGGTATGGCTGCTGTCCAAAACCGGTTCCCTCCCTGAATCCATCCAGCGATCCGCCGACTACAAAACAACCCAGATCGCGGCAGATCAGTTGGCCAAAACGGCCGCTAAATCCTTCTGGTCCCAGAAACGTGCCTCGGAACTCCTCAAATCCTACAGCGCGCTCGGAACCGAGTTTTCCCAGTCGGAACTTTCCCCGGCGGAACTGGTTCGTAAATCTGAGGTGCTGGTGATGGCCATTGACCGGCTCTGGGTGGGCCTCAAAAAGGAAACGGGCGCAGCCTCCGGGGAAATCGACGAGGCGATTGTCGCCCTGACCAATCTTGCAAAGGCGCAGGCCGCATTCAACCCAGCCGAGTTTGGCCAGTCGCTGAACAAACTGCGCGACAGTCTAGCGAGCCTCAGCCCGAGCAAACCGGGAAAGAGCTGAGGTCCCGAGTCGAATAGGCCCTTTCGGCCCCTTGACTGGCCCCTTGACTGGGCCACCTGATTAGGCAGGTAATTAGGCAGGTAATTAGGCCGGTGATTGTCCCCCGGAGAGGACCCCCGCTGGCCCGGATCAACCGTGTTTCCGGTTGTAACTGGCTTTTTCGCGGGCCATCTCTCGTTCCACCGCGCGCGTCTTGAGATCGGCACGCTGGTCCCGGTATTCCTTGCCTGAAGCCAGACCCAATTCCAGTTTGACCCGGGATCCCTTCCAGTACATCCGCAACACCACCAACGTGCTGCCTTTGATCAGCGTCTGCGCCCTGAGCTTCGCGATTTCCGAGCGGTGCAGAAGCAACCGGCGGACCGCTTTCGGCTCGTGATGACAATACCCGGACCGTGCGTAGGGCTGAATGTCCACATCGTACGCGAAGACCTGACCAGACTCCACCCGGGCGAACGCATTTTGGATGTTGGCCAATCCTTCCCGGATGGCCTTCACCTCGGTGCCCTTGAGTTCGATCCCGGCTTCGTACCGGTCCAGGATCTTGAATCCGTGCAACGCTTTTCGGTTAACGGAGATGTCTTCGGACATTTTTCAACCCCCACCCCACCCCACTGAAAATCCAGAGCGGACCGCCTTTAAGAAGCAACAACCCCCTGAGGCTCAGTGACTTCGCCCGAATTGGTCACCTTCAAGCGGCCTTCCGCCAACTCTTTGAGCGCGATGTCCGCGAACCCCATCCTCGGCCCCACCTCGACCAGCGGCCTGAAACCGTCCGTCAACTGCCGGACACGCTTGGAGACTATGTTCACCAGCAACTGCTGGTTCGGCACCACCTTCAACGCTTCGTCGAGAAAAATGCTGTTCATAAGATTCAATTTCGAATGCTGACCCGCACCGGACCACACACCCTTTCTACCAGCAGCCCCGGGTATTTCCCCGGAAACCAGAAAGGCTCCGCCAGAAATCCAGAGACCGCGCAGGCCGTGGAAAGAGTCCGACGCAGCCCTCCACCTTCGCAGTGGGAACCCGCAAAGTCAACCCTCGTTCTACAAAACCCGGATCGCTACCTGAGCACGCAACTCAAGCCCCCCCAAAAAAAGCCAACTCGGATCGCTCTTCGAATCCCGGAGCGGATGAGGGGCACGGTTGCCGCTCACGAATCCGACCTCGGAGACGGCAAAGAGCCGGATTGAGCGTTCTGAAGGGCAAGACTCAGCCCAACTGCGCCAGACACTGCTGGATCGCCGCAAAATTGGGCAGATCCTTCGGCGTTGCTGTCTGTTCGCTGTACCGGACCACACCCGCCTTATCGATCACGAAAGCTGCCCGGGCAGAAACAGACCCGAGACCCGCCAAGTCCTCGAGAAGCACCCCGTAGTCCTGGGCCGTTTTCTTGTTCAAATCGCTCAGGAGCGGCACCGAGATGTTCTCCTTCTGAGCCCATGCTTCCAGAGCAAACGGACTGTCCACGCTGACCCCGAGAACCCGGGCTCCCAGCTCAGAATAGCGTGCAAGTCCGCTGCTCAGATCGCACATCTCCTGAGTGCAAACCCCGGTGAAAGCCAGTGGAAAGAACAGCAGCACCGTGTGCTGGGATCCGTAACTGGCACTGAGGCGCACCTCGGAGACTCCCGAAGCGTTTTTGGTCTTGAGCGTAAAATCCGGCGCGGGGCTTCCAACAGGAATAGGCATGGGAGAAGGTATGGGTTTAGTCTGAATTGCGAGATCCTCCGCCACACATAACCCCGCCCTTTTCCACACTCAACCGCAAACCGATCCATGCAAATTCTCTGGTGGTCTCTCTCCGTACTGATGGTCCTTGTGGGGCTTGCGGGCTCGTTCCTCCCCCTTCTGCCGGGCCCGCCGCTGATCTTTGCCGGGGCACTCCTCCACCATCTGGCGCTCAGCGGACAATCCGGGATCGGATTGTGGTCCGTGGCCGGCATCGCATTTCTCACGGCGCTTTGCCTGCTTGTTGACGTGGTCTCGGGCAGTCTGGGGGCCAAATGGTTCGGCGCCAGCCGATGGGGCGGCCTTGGTGGACTTGCCGGCGCGGTGGTGGGGCTATTTTTCGGCCTCCCGGGTGTGCTGCTGGGGCCGGTCCTCGGCGCGTTTGCAGGCGAACTCCTGGCCGGGCGCGGGATTTTGCCTGCAGGAAAATCCACCTGGGGGACGCTTCTGGGCACCACGGCGGGGATCCTGATCCGGGGCACGCTGGCGGTGATCATGAGCGCCTGGTTTTTCGGCGCGGTCCTTCTGGGGCAGCGCTGAACGTGGGAATCCGCGCCCCAGCGGAAGACCAGTTTGATTTCGGCGCAGAAATGCGGCACCGTGCGCGCCCGCTTTTTTTCCCATGCTTCCCACCGATCCCAACAAGGCTGCCGACCTGATGGAATCAGCCCGAGCGACGCTTCTGACTTTGGACAAATCCTGTCTGCAGTGGATTGCGCTCAGTCTGGCCGCCCTTCTTCCGCTTTTCTGGGGCACCTCGTTCATTGTACCCGGGCTGGACCGGCGACCGCTCCGCGCCCTGAAGCTTCTGGCGGCATGGACCCTCGGAATCGCCGTGACTGCGGCTGGCCTCTACGCCGCGGTTCATTACGCCGACCAAAACCAGTCGGGCGGCCTGTTCTTTGCCAGCGCGGTGGTGGGTTCCCTTGCTTTCCTTGCCGTGATTTTTCTCTCGCCTCTGGCGACACACCGCTGCACGCCTGGCCAATCCGTGGCCATGGTGCTCATCTGCAGTTCTGTGTTTGCTCTGGGGCAGTGGGCAGCCGCCTCCCGGTTCGGCTGGCCGTTTGAATTTCAACCGCGACAGAACATCAAAAACAAGCTCAAGCAGGTGCGCTCCTCGGCAATCCCGAAATCGCCGCAGCGCTCCGTCTCGGACGAGGTGCTCATGGCTGACCGCACCAAACCCCTCGCGGTGCGCAAAGAAGCAGCAGCCCGTTTTGCCCAGAAACTTGAGGAACAAAGGCGCAGCCAGCCCGCAGGAGCTGAAAGCCAGGAGCTTCTGCGCGCAGAGAAACGCTACAAAGACCTCATGCGCGTGCTCAAATCTGACGCCGAATCTGGCGCAGCCCGTTGAACGAGCCCGCTCTCTCCTCAGCACGCGCCCGGTGCCGCTTCAAACGCCCCGGATTCGCTGCCAGCGGCGCTGGAGCATCCCGGTGAGCTGTTCGAGTCCGTCAATGCGGAGCAGAATGGCGCACCCGAAGAAAACCAAGACTGCGACGAGGATGGTTCCGAGCAGGGCCGCCGCCTGAATTGGAAACGCCATGGTTGCCCACCCCGGGAAAACCCAAGCCCGCGCAGCCAGACACACGCCGGCCATCGGAACGCAGGCGGCTGCGATCCGCGCCAGAGTTGCCGCAAGGAACCGGCCATGAAGGCTCCCAGCATAACGCCGCATGAGCAGATACAGCGCGGCGCAATTCAAGACCGCAACGCAGCCCGTGGAAAGAGCGAGCCCCCGGTGCCCCATGCCGAGCCTAAAGGCAAAAAACCAGTTTAGAACAAGGTTTACCCCAATCGCCCCAAAACTGACCAGCATGGGCGTACGACGCCGGTCCATGGCATAGAACGCGGGAGCGAGAATCTTGATGGCGCTGTAGGCCACCAAACCCACGGTGTAGAACTGGAGGGCTGCAGCGGCCTCTGCCGCACTCGTGGCGTTGAACTTCCCATGCTCGTAGATGAGGCTGATGACGGGGCGCGCAAGGAGGATCAAACCCACCGTGGCCGGAACCGTGAGCAGCGACGCCAGGCGCAGCCCTTTGCCCAGCACCGCCCGGAACTCCCCCCAGTCCCCAGCAGCCGCGCTCCGCGAAACCAGAGGGAGCGTCACGGTGCCAATGGCGACCCCGAACAACCCCAGCGGCAGTTGCATGAGCCGGAACGCGCAGTTCAGCCATGACATTGGGCCGTCCCCTAGGTGGGATGCAAACGCGCTGTTGATCATCACGTTGACCTGTACGGCGCTGGCCGCCACCACCGCCGGCCCCATGAGCCGAAGCACGGCCTTGACGCCCTCATCCCGCCACCTGAAATCCGGTTTGAACCGGAATCCGACCCGCCGGAGAGCCGGCATCTGAACCAGCAACTGCAGCGCCCCACCCACCAACGTTCCCACCGCCAGCCCCAGAGTCGCCCGCGGCCCGAAACTCGGATCCAGCCACCACCCCACAGAAACACCGGCCACAATCGAGCCGATGTTGAAAAAACTCGATGCCATTGCCGGCATCCCAAAAACGTTCCGCGCATTGAGCATCCCCATCGCCAGCGCCGCCAGCGAAACCATGAGAATGAAGGGAAACATCAGACGCGTGAGCTCCGTGGTCAGCGCCTTTTTTTCCGGCGAAAACCCCCAACTCAACCCCTCCACCAACAGGGGCGCCGCCAGAATCCCGAGCACCGTTACCGCGCTCAGACTCACCGCCGCAAGCGTGGCCACCCGGCGCGCCAATCCCCATGCCGACTCCTCCCCCTCGGCCTGAATCTTCCGCGAGAACGTCGTCACAAATGCCGTCGACAACGCCCCCTCCGCAAACAAGTCCCGGAGCAGATTCGGTATCCGAAATGCCGCCACAAATGCGTCCATCGCAAAACCCGCCCCGAACAGGTTCAGAAAAATCTGTTCCCGCGCCAGCCCCAGAAACCGGCTGCAGAGGACCGCAATACCCACGACCGCCGCAGACCGCGTGCTCAAGCGCCCCCCGCCCGCCGACGCGGCAACCTGGACTGATTTCCCCGACTTTGCCTCGGCGTGCCCCTCAGTCATACCCCGCGGTGCGCCGCCCTCCGAATCCGGTCCATAATTGCAATGCCCACCCCGGTCTCAGGCACCGGTTCAGCCAGAATCTCCGTCACCCCGCTTTCATCCAGTTGCCGCAATTTCGCAAAAAGATTCATGGCGGCCTCCCGCAAGTCCCCTGCCGGCGAAAGCACTTCGCAGCGTCCCCTCGGTTCAGGCTGGCCGCGCCAAAAAAGCACCCCGACGCCCTCCGGCCACTCGTCTCCCACCCGCAAACGCATCGGCGTCCGGGGCGCATAGTGGCTGGCCAACTGTCCGGGCGCCTCAGGGCGGACCTCTTTGACGCCCGAAATCATCCGAACCGTTCCAAAACGTTCGAGATCCGAGGGGGCAACCGGACCCGCCCTCAGGATCCGGAGCTCCTCTCCGGCTGGGGCAACAATCGTGGACTCGATCCCGTGTCGACACGGACCGCCATCGATCACCAGCGGTATCCGCCCACCCAACTCCTCCAGGACGTGCCCAGCGGCAGTCGGGCTGATCCGTCCAAACCGGTTCGCACTGGGTGCGGCCAGAGGCCGTCCGAACCTGCGCACCACCGCGTCAAAAACGGGATGTGCGCTGATCCGGACCGCAACGGTTTCAAGCCCGGACGTCACCAGGTCGGGCACCCTCGGTTGCCTTGGCAAAACCAGAGTCAGCGGCCCCGGCCAGAATGCCGCCGCAAGAGCCTCCACCTGACGCCTCAACCCCTGCTCCAAGGCACAAACCCTTTCAATCCATTCCATGCCGGGCAGGTGCACAATCAGCGGATCAAACAGCGGGCGGGCCTTCGCCTCAAAGATCTTGAGAACCGCCTCGGGCCGCGTCGCGTCTGCCGCCAATCCATAAACGGTCTCGGTAGGGAGCGCCACCACCTCGCCGGCACTCAGGCAGTCCACGGCCGCCTCCACCGCCTCGGCCAACCCTGCCGCATCGACCCGGCGCGTTTCCACCCCGCTCATTCTGCCAACCCCGGTGCAAGCGCCTTCCGTGCCTCCAGCACACGGCGGCGCGCCTCCTCCACATCCCCGCCAAATGCCAGCAAATGCCCCATTTTCCGCCCCGGCCGCGCCCCGTGTTTCCCGTAAAGGTGCAGTTTGACCTCTGGAAATGACAGGGCTGCACTCCAGTCCGGTTCGCCTTGGGCCCAAACGTCCCCGAGCAGGTTGGCCATTACCACGGGCTGCCAGACCCGGGTCGAGCCCAGCGGGAGGCCGCAGACCGCGCGCACCTGCTGCTCGAACTGACTTGTCACACACCCATCAAACGAAAAATGCCCGGAATTGTGGGGCCGCGGCGCCAGTTCGTTGATCAAAATCCTGCCCCCGCTGAGCATGAACATTTCCACGCCGAGCAACCCCACCAACCCCACAGCCTCAGCCACTCCCTCGGCCAGTCGCACGGCCTCCGCGGCAATCTCAGGTTCGATCCGCGCAGGAACCATGGTCACGTCAAGGATGTGATGCCGGTGCTCATTCTCGCAGACCGGGAAACAGGCCATCCGCCCATCCACTCCGCGAGCCACGAGCACAGAAATCTCCTTCTCATGGGGAACCCACTCTTCGAGCACGGCCAGACGCCCCTCAAACGTCCGCCAAACATCCCCCAACTGCGTGCCGGCCTCGATCTTAGCCTGCCCCTTCCCATCGTACCCGAATGCCGCCGTTTTCAATACCGAAGGTCTTCCCAACCGTTCGACCGCGGAAACCAGGTCCGCCTCGGAACCGACCTCCTCAAACCGCGGCAGAGGCAACCCGGCTTTTTCCAAAAACCGCTTCTCCCGCAACCGATGCTGGCAGATGTGCAAAACGGCCGGGGCGGGACGCACGGCGCACCGTTGGCCCACTCGCTCGAGAAACTCCACCGGGATGTTTTCAAACTCGAATGTCACCACGTCGACGCCCGCCGCAAACCGTTCGGCGGCTTCCACATCCCCATAATCTGCGGACACTTCAAGGTCCGCCACTGCCCCCGCCGGGGAGCCAGCGTCCGGCGAGTAAACATGCACGGCGTAGCCCAGTTTCCGCGCCGCAATGGCCAGCATCCGTCCCAACTGGCCGCTCCCCATGATTCCCAGCGTTGAGCCCGGCAAAAATGTGCTTGGTGCGTTCATGTCAGGGAAGTTCAGCGGCAAGAACGTCGGCAGTCTGCTTGGCCCGGAAGCCGGCCAACTCCGAAGCCAGACGAGGGTTCTCCAGTGCCAGGATGCTCACCGCGAGCAATCCCGCATTTTTTGCCCCCGCAACCCCAATGGCGAGGGTCGCCACGGGAATCCCCGCGGGCATTTGAACAATCGAAAGCAACGAATCCACCCCCTTGAGGACTCTGCTCTCCACCGGCACTCCCAGCACCGGAAGCGTGGTCTGCGCCGCCACCATCCCCGGGAGATGCGCCGCTCCGCCTGCGCCCGCGATAATGACCCGCAGCCCGCGGGAGGCTGCAGTCCGGGAAAACTCGGCCATCAACTCCGGCGTGCGGTGGGCGGAAACCACCCGTTTTTCAGTGGGTACCCCGAATCCTTCAAGCACCTCCACCGCATGCCGCATTGTTTCCCAATCCGACTGGCTTCCCATGACAACTGCAACCTGAGGCGCTCCTGAATTCATGACCGGCATCTTTGCGTATGGGACACAACTCCGGCAAGCGGCAGATGCCGGAACACGTCCGGCGTTTTCAACCGGCCCGGCTCTGCCAGCCCCCGGACAGAACCGTCACCTCGCCTCCGGTGCATTGCACCACTCCGCCCCCGGAAACCCGCACCTCCAGCCTTCCCTCCGAATCCAGGCTCTCCGCAATCCCTTCGATGAGCGCCCCGCCCCGGTTTTCAGCCTGCTCCAAACGAATCCAGTGCCCGAGCATCAGGCTGCGGCGGCGCGCCTCGTCCAATAGTTCCCCAAAGCCGCCCGATTCCGCCCGGTGCAGCGCCGTGCCCAGACTGTCCAAAACCCGGGCAGCCAGCGCCGGCCTGTCCTGAAACGCGCCGCCTGCGGCGATCCGGACGGACGCCGCCTGCCCTTGAAGGGGCTCCGGGAAGCGTTCCTGGTTTACATTGATGCCGAACCCCAGCACGGCGAACGGCTCTCCTCGGGCATCCACGCCGGTTTCCATCAAGATCCCGCCCAACTTGCGCCCGTTCCAGTACAAGTCGTTGGGCCACTTGATTTTCACTTGAATCGGCGCCGAAAGTTCCATACCGCGGGCCAAACCCACCGCCGCTGCCGTGGTCAGCCTGGGCCACGCATCCATCCGGATTGCAGGCCGCAGCAGCACCGAGCACCACAGGCCCGCGTGCGGAGCAGACTCCCACACCCGCCCAAACCGACCCCGGCCCGCCGTCTGCCGTTCGGCGACAAACAGCACGCCGGCATCCGCACCCGAGCGCCCCAGCCTCAGGGCCTGGTCATTGGTGGAACTGGTTTCCTCGAAAACCACCACCTCCCTCAGCCAGGCGCCCTCACCCATGCGCGAAAGCAAGTCATCGCCCACCAAGCGGTCGGTCTCTCCCATCAGACGAATTCCATGCCCAGGCCGGTCCTCGATCTGAAAACCCGCTGCGTTCAACTCTCCCAAACGTTCACGGATCCGCGCCGGATCGACTTGGAGCGCCTGCGCAAAATCGGAAACCGGAGTCCAGCCACTGGCCTGCCTGAGCCCCCTCAGCAGCGCGACGTCCAACCGGTTCACTTCAGGATCTCAAGCGACAGGTCCACCGCGGGCGCGGAATGGGTCAATGCGCCCACGGAAATGAAATCCACCCCGGTGGCAGCGATCGCCCGGACCGTCTCCAGAGTGACTCCGCCGCTGGCTTCGAACTGGACTCGGCCGGCGCCCAGAGCAACAGCCTCGCGGAGTTCCCCGGTGGTCATATTGTCGAGCAGGATCACATCCACGCCCTCCAACTGGATGAACTGCCGCACCTGCTGGAGGGTGTCGGCCTCTATCTCCACCCGAATGCCGGGTTTTTCCGACCTGAACCGGGTAATTGCAGCCTGAAGGTTCTCCAAACCGCCGCTCGCGGCCAGATGGTTGTCCTTGAGCATGACCATGTCATACAACCCCATTCGGTGGTTCATCCCTCCGCCCGCAACCACTGCCGCCTTTTCCAGCGCGCGCAACCCTGGCAACGTCTTGCGCGTGTCCAAAATCCGAGCCTTGCGCTGGCCGATCGCCTCCACGTAGCGCCGGGTCAGCGTGGCAACCCCCGAAAGGTGCTGGAGGAAATTCAACGCCACTCGTTCCCCGCTCAGAATGGAACGCAGAGGGCCGCGCACCTCCAGCACCGTGGCTCCAGCCAGAGCGCGGGTTCCGCTCGCCGTCTGCACATGCACCTCCAACCGGGGATCCACCCGGTGAAACACCTCCACAGCAGTCTCCACGCCCGCAACCACCGCGGGTTGCTTGAGGAAAATCCGGGCGGCTCCCGAACCGGTGCCGAGAAAATACTCGGAGGTCAGATCACCGCCACCGATGTCTTCGGAAAGCGCAAGTCCAACCGGGTCACTCCCTAGTGCTGGTTTCTCCATGGTTGCGGGATCGGCCGCCTGTTCCGCATCCGGGAAAGGCGTCCCGGGTTTAGAGGCCAAGCATCAGACGGGCCGGGTTTTCGATGCAGTCCTTGATCCGGACGAGGAATGTGACCGCCTCTTTGCCGTCCACCACGCGGTGATCGTAGCTCAGGGCCAGGTACATCATGGGCCGGATCACCACCTGACCATTCACCGCCACGGGCCTTTCCTGGATCTTGTGCATCCCGACGATCCCGCTCTGGGGTGGGTTCAAAATTGGAGTACTCAGAAGCGAACCGTAGACGCCCCCGTTGGAAAGCGTCAGAACGCCCCCCTGCAAATCCTCGATCCGGATCCGACCCTCGCGGGCTTTGACCGCGTACTCAGCCAGTTCGCGCTCCAAGTCTGCAAAAGACTTCTGGTCTGCATCCCGGACGACGGGCACAACCAAACCACGCTCGGTGCCCACCGCCACACCAATGTCGTAGAAGTGGTTTTCCACGAGATCATCTCCCTCCATCCGGGCGTTGATGGCCGGGACCGCCTTTAGAGCGCTCACCGCCGCCTTGATGAAAAAGGACATGAATCCGAGTTTGATCCCATGTTCCTTGGTAAAGCTGTCCTGCATCTCCGAGCGCAACTTCATCACCGCACTCATGTCGCACTCGTTGAAGGTCGTCAGGATGGCAGCCGTGTGCTGAGCCATCACCAACTGAGCCGCAATTTTCCGGCGCAACGGCGAGAGCCGGCGCCGGGTAAACCGGCCTTCACGCACCACGGGCGCACGCTCGGGTTCCGGAGTTGGAGCCGGTGCGGCCGCCGCAAGCGCGGAGGAGAAGACAGCTGGTTTCTCAGCCGGCACCTCTCTTGCCGCAGGTTCGGGCTTTGGTGCAGCTTTCTTGGCAGGCGCCGGTTCGGCAGCTTTCTTGGTCTTGGCCGGGGCCTCTACCGGGGCTGCGCCGCCCTCCTCCAGCATGCCGACCACCTGGCCGATCTGAACCTCCTCGCCCGCGGGAACCGTGATCCGGAGGACCCCCGCCTTTTCAGCGGTGATCTCCGTAGACACCTTGTCGGTCTCCAAAGTCAGCAGGACTTCACCGGCCGCGACAGAGTCGCCGTCCTTCTTGTGCCAAGTTGAGATTTGACCGCTGGTAATCGACTCTCCAACGGCTGGGATTTTGACTTCGCTGCTCATGGTTCAGATCATCTTTCAAATTCCACTCGGACTCCGCTTCCCGCGCAGTGGTCCTGTTCCACTCCCGCAGGATCTCCCGCGCCCGAGCACAGGAGTTTTTCTGGTCACCGTCTTTTAGCCAACCGAAAAGGCGTCCTCAACAAGGCGCCGCTGCTCACGCTTGTGGACCCCGAGAGAACCCACGGCGGTGCTGGCCCCCTCGCCTCGTCCGGCATAGAAGAGCGAGCGGCCCATCGGATCGAGCAATTTCCTGAGGCGCCATGCGATGAAATGCCAGGCGCCCATGTTCTGGGGTTCCTCCTGACACCAGACAAACGTTTTTGCCTTCGGGAACCGCTTGAGGACCTCTGCCACCTGCGTTTCGTCAAAGGGATAGAGTTGCTCCACACGGACCAGAGCGGCCTGAGCGAGCTTTTCCTCATCCCGGAACTTGAGCAGGTCGTAGTACACCTTGCCCGAGCAGAACACCACGCGGGTGACCTTGTCCGCCCCCGCCAGCAGCGGTCCCTCGAGAATCTCGTGAAAACTGCCTTCGGTGAAATCTTTGAGGGAGGAAGAGGCCGTCTCCAGACGCAGCATGCTCTTGGGCGTCATCAGCACCAACGGCTTCCGGAAAGGCCGCTTCACCTGCCGGCGCAGGGCATGGAAATACTGGGCCGGGGTGGTGAGGTTACAGACCTGGATGTTCTCCTCGGCGCACAACTGGAGGAACCGCTCCAAGCGAGCGCTGGAGTGCTCGGGCCCCTGCCCCTCGTACCCGTGCGGAAGGAGCAGGACAATCCCACTGGGCCGCTGCCACTTGCTCTCCGCGGAGCTGATAAACTGGTCAATGATCACCTGGGCGCCATTTGCAAAATCGCCAAACTGCGCCTCCCACATGCAGAGCATGTCCGGGTAGTTCAGCGAGTACCCGTAGTCGAACCCGAGCACGGCAGCCTCGCTCAGCAGCGAGTTGTAGATGCAGATCCGGGCTTGGTCGGGAGTGATATGCTGGAGCGGGCAGTACCTTTCCCGGGTTTTCTCGTCGTAGAGGTACGCGTGCCGGTGGCTGAAGGTTCCGCGCCTGCAGTCCTGTCCGCTCAACCGCACCGGCGTTCCCTCCACGAGCAGTGTGCCCATGGCCAGAGCTTCGCCAAAAGCCCAGTCAAAACCTTCGCCGCGTTTGAAGACATCGCGCCGCTTGTCGAGCAACGCCTTTTTCAGTTTGGGCAGCACCCGGAACTCGTCCGGAGTGGAGGTAAGCGCCTTGACCACCCGCTCCAAGCCGGCCTTGCTCACCGCAGTCTTGACCGCCGCATGGCTGTACGGGGGTTGGAACTCCGCCGTGGACTCGCTGAACCGGTTGATGTTCTCATCCTTCTCAGCTGCCTTCACCTCGCTAAACGCCTGTTCGTACTGGGAGTCCGCCGCTTTCTGAAGGACTTCCGCCTCCTCCTCGTTCATGACCCCGGATTCCACCAGTTTCTGGAGGTAAAGCTTGCCGACGGACTGGTGCCCCCCGATCTCCGCGTACAGCGAGGGCTGTGTGAACAGGGGTTCGTCCGTTTCGTTGTGTCCGTACCGACGGTAGCAGTACATGTCGATCACGATGTCGGACCGGAACTGCTGGCGGAACTCCAAGGCGAGTTCGGCACAGAACCGGACTGCCTCCGGGTCATCCCCATTCACGTGCAGGACCGGAGCCTCAATCATCTTGGCAACGTCGGTGCAGTACTGAGAGGACCGCGCATCGGCAGGAAGCGTGGTGAACCCAATCTGGTTGTTGACGATGATGTGCACGGTGCCGCCGGTCCGATAGCCCTGCAACTGGGACATGTTCAAGACCTCGGCCACGATCCCTTGGCCAGCAAACGCAGCGTCCCCATGCACCAGCACCGGAACCACCTTCGTGCGCTCCACGGTATCCTGCCGGATCCGTTGCCGTGCCCGGGTCATTCCCTCCACCACAGGATTGACCGCCTCCAGATGGCTGGGATTCGCCGCCAACCGCACATTGACCACCGAACCGTCTGGCAACTGGCGGTCCGTCACATACCCCAGGTGGTACTTCACGTCCCCATCGCCCCCCACCGTGTTGGGCTGGTAGTTCTCAGAAAACTCCGCGAACATCACCCTCAGGGGTTTCTGCAGAAACTCGCGGATCACGCTCAACCGACCCCGGTGGGCCATCCCCATGACGATCTCCTCGACCTTGAACCGGGGACAGATCTCCAAAAGACCGTGGAGGGCCACCGTCAGAGATTCCGCGCCCTCGATAGAAAACCGTTTCTGCCCCACGTATCGGGTGTGAAGGAAATGCTCGAACGCCTCCACAGCACGAAGTTGGGAGAGAATCCGGACCTGCGTCTCAGGCGCAGGCGTGTATTTCCCTGCCGCACCTTCGAGTTTCTCGCGCACCCAGTTTCTGACCCTTGGATTCTGGATGTGCATGAACTCTGCCCCAATCCGTCCGCAGTAAATGGATTCCAGCAGCCCGATCATTTCGCGCAACCGGAGGGTCCGGCCTCCGAGGAAAAACTTGGAGCTGACCTCCATTTCCAAGTCTTTGTCGCTGAACCCAAACTCGCGAAGGCTCAGGAGCGGATTTTCAGGGCGCTCTTTCTGAAGCGGATCCAAATCCGCGATGGTGTGACCCAAGGTGCGGTAGGCGTATACCAATCCGTCCACCCGGGTTTGGAGTGGGCCGTCGGCGGTTGCGGTTCCACCAGCCGCGTTCAACTGGACGGTGCCCAGTTCAAATCCCTCAAAAAACGCGGCCCAGTCGGCCTCCACAGAGGCTGGGTCTTTCTGCCAGCGCGCGTAGTTTTCCTCCAGCAGGTCTGCATTGAACCGATTCGCGAACGAGGTAGCCATAGGGGTGTAATTCGTCATCCTATCTGGAGAAGGACCCCATCCTGAAAGAAAATTCTCCCTCCAATTTCCAATCCACCCCCGACACACCACGAAACCGCCCCCGAGAACCCCCGGTTGTGAATCCATGGAAATTTTGAGCATCCACACTGTTTTGTGTGTCACTATGGCCAGTCGCCGTGTGTCCAACGGCCCTCAGCCAAACATTCCCTGTCATTGCCCGCACATTTCCACCGTCACCCGATGAAACCCGCCATCCGCTGCATGCCCGCCCTCCGAATTGCCGCCGGACTCCTTGCCGGATGCATGAGTCCGTTGGGATATGCGGCAGAGCAGCCTTCCGATCCCGTCTCAGGGTTTCAACCCTCCAAGGAGCCCACAGTCCTTGCGGTGGCAAAAACCCTTCCCGCCGTGGTCAACATCAACACCGAGCGGGTGGTCCGCCGCACCGTCCGCGACCCTTACGACGATTTTTTCAACAACTTTTTCGGTGGCCCGATGCGTCCGCCGAGAACGCTCAAGCAAACCGTGCAAAGCCTCGGATCCGGGTTCCTGATCGGCCCCGACGGCTACATTCTCACCAACGCACACGTGGTGGAACGTGCCGCTGACCTGAAGATTTCGGTTACCACCTCCGACGGCAAAACCCACGTGGCGCGCTACATCACGGGCTCGGTGGAGACGGATCTTGCCCTTTTGAAAATCGATTCCCCAACGCCGCTCCCTTTTCTGAGCACGGAGCACTTGTCGGAAAACCTGCTTGGGCAAACCGTGCTCGTGCTGGGCAACCCCCTGGGATACGGCAGTTCAGTGGCGCGCGGGATCCTTAGCGCCAAGGGCCGGTCCATCACAGTGGGTGACATTGAGTACCGGGACTTGGTCCAGACAGACGCTGCCATCAACCCGGGCAACAGTGGGGGCCCGCTGGTGGATTTGGCCGGCAAACTGGTGGGAGTCAGTTCGGTCAAAATGGCGTTCACCCCCCAGGGCGTGCCCACCCAGGGGCTGGGATTCGCCATTTCCGCGGAGGTTGTCCGCCGCAAGGTCACCGAATTCAGAAAGGTGGCCGAGGGCGCCCCGCCTCAGGAGGCACGCCTGTTGTCGCGCAAATATTTCGGGCTTCAACTCCAGGATTTCACCGCCGAGTTGCGGGAACGCTTCGGGAACGTGGGTGCAGGCGTGCTGGTGTCTGCGGTGGACAACGGCAGCCCCGCAGGAGAAGCCGGGCTCCAGCAAGGGTTGGTGATTCACAAGGTGGGCCGGTACCAGGTCAGGGACCTTGCCCATTTGGAGGAACTTCTGGGGAAAGTCGGGCCGGGCTCCACGGTGGATTTTACCGTGGGGGTCCTCCGCCGGATCGGAGGGCGCAACCTGCTCCAGACCCAAACAGTTTCCCTGACCGCCCGATGAAGGATTGACCCGCCGCGGTTCTCAAGATTGAGGTATCACCTGTTTTATCACCGCCATGACCCCCATGATTCAGGTTCAAAACCTCACCAAGCGCTACGCCGGAGTCACGGCCATTTCCGATGTGAGCTTTGAGGTGAGCAAGGGGGAAGTCGTGGGGTTCCTCGGCCCGAATGGCGCCGGAAAAAGCACCACGATGCGGATCCTGACCGGGTACCTTCCGGCCACCTCCGGCACCGCCAAGATCGCAGGGTTCGATGTTTTCGGACAGTCGCTGGAGGCGAGGCGCAAACTGGGTTACCTGCCTGAGAACACACCGCTGTACCCCGACATGCGGGTGTGCGAGTACCTTCGCTACCGGGCAGACCTCAAGGGGGTGCACCGCTCCAAACTCACCGAACGGGTGGGCGACGTGCTCGAGCTCTGCAACTTGGTCCAAGTGGAACGCAAACTCATCGGCGCCCTCTCCAAAGGATACCGCCAGCGGGTTGGCCTCGCCGACGCGCTGGTCTCCGACCCCGATTTGCTCATTCTGGACGAACCCACTATTGGCTTGGATCCGAACCAAATCCGGCAGGTCCGAGAACTCATCCGCAACCTTGCCCAGAAGCGCACCGTTCTGATTTCCACCCACATTCTTCCGGAAGTGGAAATCATGTGTTCCCGGGTGGTCATCATCCACAAAGGAAAAATCCGCGCATCCGACTCGGCTGAAAACCTGCTCCGCAACCATCGTGCCGCCGGGTCCATCCGGCTTCTGATTGGATCGGGATCCGAGGACGCCCGGCCGTTCCTTTCCCAGATCCCGGGCATCCGCGAAGTTGCTTCTGAGACGGAAGGAGACACCCAGATTCTCCAACTCCGGATCGAAGCTGGAGCTGACCCTCGGGAACCGATCCTCGAGTTGATCCGGGAACGTCGGTGGGCGCTCCGGGAACTGACACAGCGCCGGGCCACGCTGGAGGACGTTTTTGTGGAGTTGACTCACTCGGACTCCTGATTTTCCCCATGCGCACCCTGCACACCCTGCTCGAACGCGAGCTCAAATCATACTTCCACTCCCCGATCGCCTACGTGGTGGGTTTTTTCTTTCTGCTGGCCACGGGATTCAACTTCCAGAGCGGCCTGATGAATCTGAACCACTCGGGCAGCGAGGTGACTCTGGTCGAAGCCTCCTTCAACTCCATCCAGTTCTGGTTTCCGTTCCTCCTGATCTTCCCGCTGATCACCATGCGCGCCTACTCGGACGAGTTCCGGACAGGCACCATTGAAACCCTCACCACCGCACCGGTGGAGGACTGGCAGGTGGTTCTGGCGAAGTTCCTTGGGTCTTTCCTTTTCTACTGCACACTTTGGATGCCCAGCGCGCTGTACTTCCTTGCTTTTGAACTGCTCACGGGCAAACAGGCGGCCCTGGCGGCTGGAGCGTACGGGGGCACCTACCTGCTGCTCATGCTGCTCGGAATGTTCTACTGCTCCATCGGGTGCCTTGCCTCCGCGCTCAGCAACGAACAGATCAACGCCGCGGTGATGACCTTCGTCTCCATCTTTGCCGCGTTTCTGGGCGGCCTCTTCACCCTGATCTTCGATGTGACCAACCCGGCTCTCCGGGACCTGATCAGCCATGTCTCCGCCATCGAACACATGATGGATTTCTCCCGCGGTCTCATGGATACGCGGCCCGTCGTCTGGTACCTGTCCATGACCGCCCTTGTCCTTTTCCTGAACCTCCAAGTCTTCCAGTACAGGAAATGGAAAGCCTGACCCTCGAACCGCCCCATGCAGCCCGCTGAACCCAACCAAAATGCGGCGGAGAAACCCGCCCGAATCCACAGGCTCCGGATCGGGACCAACGTGCTCCTCCAGACCCTCCTCCTCCTGGCCTTGGTCGGGATGGCCAACTATGTGGCCCTGCACCGATTCAAACGGTGGGACTTTTCGAGAAGCCAGAAGTTCGCTCTCAGCCCTGTCACCAAACAAATCCTGCGGGGGTTCAGGAAACCGGTTCGCGCCATTGTGTTCTTCAATGCCGGGTCGCCTCTGGCCTCGGATGTGTCCACCCTGCTCCGGGAATTCGAGTTCGCATCCAAAAAGAAACTCGAGGTGGAATCCGTGGACCCCTACCTGAACGTGCTTCGGGCCAAGGAACTCGCGGCACGCTACAAGTTCGGTTCAAACGAAAATTTTGTCCTGCTCGAGTACAACGGCCGCACCCGGTTTGTTCAGGCCCAGGCCATGGCCGACCTCGAGCAGGCGGATCCCTTGGGCGCGTTTGCAGGACAGACCCCACGCATTCTGGCATTCAAGGGCGAACAGGCCGTCTCCACCGCATTGCTCGAACTGCTGGAGGACCGCCAGAACAAGGCCTACTACCTCATTGGCCACGGTGAACCCGGCCTCGACTCTGAACAGGTCGCCACGTTCCGCAACCAGTGCCGCCGACAGAACATCCTGCTTACCCCGCTCAACCTCAGCGAGGTCGATTCGGTGCCCGAAGACGCTTCCTGCATCGTCGGGTTCGGCGCCCGCGCCGACTTCTCAGAACGCGAGATCCAGATGCTCACCCAGTACTGGTCGAAAAATGGCCGGCTTTTCCTGCTGCTCGATCCCGATGGCCGGACCGACCGGCTCGATACCTTCCTCCTTGAAAACTGCGTTATCCCGACCCACGACCGCGTGGTCCGCAACTCCATGGGGTTTGCAAGGGACGAAAACCAGCAGATTGTGATCAAACCGATCGTTGCCGCCTCCCCGGGCGCCACGTTTTCGGAGGCCGGCCGCGAGGTGTACAAGGAGCTTTCCGGCATCACCACCCAGCTCCTCGGCCCCACCCAGTCCTTCCAGCTGGACCCGCAGCGCGCCCACACCAAGTCCCTCCGGCTGATTCCCCTGCTCAAGTCCGTAAAAGAGTTCTGGGGTGAAACCGAGTTCCTGAGTCCCACCGAGACGCCCGCCTTTGATCCGACCCGGGATCATCCCGGTCCGCTCGACCTGGCAGCGGCAGTGGAAAAGGGCGCTGTGGAAGACCGCCGCGTGAATGTGGAAACCAGCCGGATGATTGTGGTTGGGAACGCCAGCTGGCTTTCGGACGAGGGACTGCGCCAGGCCCAGGTTGGCCTCGATTTCGCCCTCAACTCGCTGAACTGGCTGCTCAACCGGGAACAGCTCATCGGCATCGCCCCCAAGGAAAAAAACCTTGTCCGACTCGACCTGCCCAAACAACAGCTCCAGAAGGTCGCCTTGGCTGTTTTGGTCGCCATTCCCGGCTTGGTCGCCCTCACGGGCTTCGCCGTCTGGATCGCCCGACGCTCTTAAACATCTGCTTTCCCATGAAGCCCCGCCTCACCCTGTTCCTCCTGCTCCTTGTGGCAGCCTCGGCAGCCTACATTGCGTTTGTGGAAAACAAAATCCCTGGTACCCGGGAAAAGGCGGACCTTGCTCAGCACCTTCTTCACGTCGACCGGGACACGTTGGACTCCGTCTCGATCCGGACCTCAGAAACCCGGATTGAACTGCGCCGGACCCGAGACCAGTGGCGCATCGTCGAACCGGTCCAAGACAGAGCGGACCCGCTCATGCTCGCGCGGCTTTTCACCGGACTCGAAACGCTCCGCTCTGAAGCCGATCTGCCCAAGGGGGAAGACTCCCAGAAAAAGGACCGCCTGCGCGAGTTCGGACTCTCATCTCCAGACTCCCGGATCCGGCTCTCAGGCGCCAAGCAGAAACCCGTTGAGCTTCTCCTCGGGAAGGATTCTGCCGTGGAGGGCAAGATTTACGCCAAACTGGATCATTCCAAAGAGGTGCACGTCATTTCCTCCGAAATCCGGAACCTGCTGGGCAAGAAAGCCGACGATTTCCGGGACCACCGGCTCATGAGTATCCCGAGTGCCCAAGTGCAACGTGCCATTCTCAAGACCAAGTCGGGCGAGATTGAATTTGCCCGCGGCGACCTTCACTGGAGCCTGCTCAAGCCGCTTCGGGCGCGCGGAGATGACTCCCGCATCCAAGACCTTATCTCCCAGACCGTCTCAGCCAAAGTCCTGTCGTTTGTGGCTGAATCCGCGAACCTAGCCAGTTTCGGGCTTCAAGAACCGCGCGGCACGCTCTCCCTGTTCCTTGAGGACTCCAAAGACCCCGTGCTGCTCCACATTGGTTCCCAGCCTGAGAACGAAGCCCAGAAGGAGATGGTCTACGGAATGGTCTCCGACCGGGACTCCGTTCTGCTGCTTCCTTCGGCGGTGGCGCAACTCCTCCAGACCAAACCCAACGATATCCGGGACCGGCATCTGGTCCAGTTTGAGCGCGACATTGTGGACAGAATCCTGATTGAACCCAAGGGCAAGCCGGCCCTGCTCATTGCGCGCGCTGGCCAGGGGTGGGTCCAGAAGGCCCCAACCGACTTGCCGGTCCAGACTTCCGCCGCCGAAGACCTCCTCAACCTGCTCGGCTCCTATCAGGTCGCCGAGTTTGTTTCAGATGTCGCCACGGATCTTCCCAAGTTTGGCCTGGACCACCCCCAATTCCGGCTCACCCTGAGTTCATTCGCCTCTGAGAACACCTCCGAGACCACTGCCGGCGACAAACCCATCGTCAGCATCCTGTTCGGCTCAAGCGCCGATTCCCGGGTTTTCGCAAAACTCGACGACGAACCCTTCATCATTTCCCTTCCCGAATCCATCCTCACCGACATCTTCTCCGAAGCCTACCAGTGGCAACCGCTGCCCGTCTTCAATCTCGCCCCAGAGGATGTGCAATCCTTGGAAATCACATTCCCTGGCCGACCCAGCACCTCCATCCGGCGCACACAAAACCGGTGGGAATTCGCCAAGGGGGACGGCACCGTGCATCAGAACAACGCCCAAACGATTGCCCAGACCCTCGCCAAACTCCGGGCTGTGCGTTATCTCGCCCCTGACCTCAACCAGATCTCCGGCAACCTAAAAACCATCGCCATCCGATTCCACTCACGGTCCGGCGCTGATTTTTCCCTCGAAATCCTCAACGAAGATCCTGCCGAACTGAGTGTGGCTTTCAGCCCGAACCGTACAGCCCCTTTCAATATTTCACAGGCAGATTTCGCAAAGCTGGTGCTCCCGCTGGACGATAAAGTGCCGGCTCCACCAGCTCCACCCGTCCCGGAAACGCCCTAACCGCAGAGGTCGCCGGAGTCTTACACGTCAGACTTTCCCTTCGGGAACACTGCGCGGAATCGCCCCCCGCCCCAAGGAATCATACCGCGGGAATCACCCTCAGTGTGACGTCTTGGGTGGTTGCATCAGCCAATTCTGCCGAAACCGCCGGATTGTACACCTGGGTGCCCACCACAAACTTCCCAAACTGCTGAGCAACAAACCCGTAGTGGTCAACTGCGGCAGGATCCGGGTCCTGGCCAGGATCTGCCGGCGTCCCAAAGACGCCCCCTCTCACGGTCACTTCGGCGATCCGCGCCACCAGCGCCGTTACCCCTCCGGTTCCGATCAAACGGTCGTCCGCGTCTCCAAAACCGTCGCCGTCCACATCCACCACGCCCGCAGCCAAACTGCTGGCCCTCCAGTCTCCGCCCACCACCACCGCACCCACCTGTGCGTCCGCATTCACAGCCACTCCTGCAAGGTTGTACCCGGCTAGGATCATGGAATTGGTAACGTTGCCCGCAACGCTCACCTTCCCGATCGCCAAATCCGCCCGCGCTCCCGGTACTGCCTGGCCACGCGCCGTAATCGTGCTGTCCAGCAGGCTCGCGACCGTGACCGATCCAAGATCGTTCCCGGCTCGCACCACACTCCCAGATACGGCTCCGCCGCTGAACGAGGCCAGACTTCCACCCACGCGCAGTTCCGCATCCGTCACCAGACCCTTTACCATGAACGCCCCAGCGTTCCCCCTTTCTGCGCCCGTCAACAGATCGCTGTTCACCCAGTTCCCACCCACGCTCACCTTCACAATCTGTGCATTCCCGTTCACGGCAACTCCCGAAAGGTCGTGCCCGGCTTGTAGGAACGAATCCGTCACGTTCCCGGTTACCGTCACCCCGCCAATCGCCAGATCCGTTGTGGTGCTCCGCGGAGCCGCCTGACCACGCGCCGAAATGGTGCTGTTGAGAAGGGCCGCAACCGTCACCGATCCCAGATCGTTCCCGGCTCGCACCACACTCCCGGACACCGCGCCACAGACCAGTGAGGCGAGACTGCCACCCACACGCAACTCAGCATCCGTCATCACACCCTTCACCGTGAACGCCCCGGCGTTCCCCCTCGCCGCGCCTGTCAGCAGATCGCTGTTCAACCAACTGCCTCCCACATTTACCGCCCCGATCTGCGCATTCTCGTTGCTGGCAGTCCCGGCGAGGTTGTGCCCAGCCTGAATCTGAGATCCGGTCACATTGCCCGTCACCGTCAGCCCGCCAATCGCCACATCCGTTGTGGTGCTCCGCGGAGCCGCCTGACCACGCGCCGAGATCGTGCTGTTGAGCAGGCTCGCCGCTGTCACTGACCCCAAATCGTTCCCAGCTCGCACCACGCTTCCCGAGACGGCTCCGCCGGTGAACGAGGCCAGACTTCCGCCCACGCGCAATTCAGAGTCCGTCACGCTGCCCACCACCCTGAACGCCGCAGCATTCCCCCGGTCTGCGCCCGTCACCAGATCGCTGTTCTCCCAGTTCCCGCCCACGTTCACCCGCCCAATCTGCGCATTCCCGTTCACAGCAGCTCCCGCAAGATTGTGCCCGGCTTGGATGAACGAATTGGTCACGTTGCCGGCCACTGTCACCCCGCCAATCGCAACATCCGTCGTGACGCTCCGCGGAGCCGCCTGGCCACGCGCGGAAATCGTGCTCTCGAGCAAACTGGCCACCGTCACTGACCCAAGGTCGTTCCCAGCTCGCACCACACTTCTGGAGACGGCTCCGCCGGTGAACGAGGCCAGACTTCCGCCCACGCGCAATTCAGAGTCCGTCCCGCTGCCCACCACCCTGAACGCCGCAGCATTCCCCCGGTCTGCGCCCGTCAC
>CAIURC010000043.1 GCA_903901425.1 uncultured Spartobacteria bacterium
CTATGGATTGAAAGACAGGGGGCTGTTCCGCCAGGAGGGAAGCGGCATCTCGGTAGGCATCCTCGACTTCCTTCAATTTGCGCAACGTGAGGCCGGTTCGGTACTCCTCGAAAACTGGCCAGATGGCATCGCGTTTCGAGCGGTTGAGGGTGGTGCCGCGGCCTTTGCGGCGGGCGAGGCGATACTCGTCGCGGCTTGTGACACCCTGGGCAAGAACCACATTCTCCCACTCCTCCTCAAAAAAAGCCGGACCCAGATTGAGTGACGGGTCGGCACAGCCAAGAGCCAGCTTCCACGCTTCCGCAGCAGGCCCCTCACGGCGGTTATACACGATTGTGTATTCGTACTTCTGTTTCCGGAGGAAGCCGTGCACCCACGCATCGAGGTTTTGGACGAGGATCCGTTCCATGACCTCTTTTCCACACAAGTTCTTAAGGTTCTCCTCGATGTCTTGAGCAAGGTTCCGGGTGAAGGTGGTGAAGAGGACAGTTTTTCCCGGAGTCTGCTGCCTTTCGGCCAGCCATTTGGCCCGGTGCATCGCGAGCACGGTTTTCCCGGTTCCAGCGCCCCCAAGGACGCGTGCTGGGCCCCCCAGCATGGCGGTGCTCAGCTTTCGCTGCGTGGGATGCAGGAAAATCCTCCATTGTGCAAGCGGAGCATTCAGGATAGCCGTCATCGTCTCTGGATCCGCAACCACAATGAAACGGGCTTGAGACTCTGGAGTCTCCAAGGCTGTGGCAAAGTCCTCCGTGTCAATGGTCTGGTCAACCCGGGTTTCCCGCGAACTCAGAATGGCGCTGACGGTATCTCCAGCCAGGATCAAAAAGAGGCCTTCGTAGGCCTCTACGGGCAGGAGATCTTGAATGGCATCCAGTTCCTCCTCAGAGCAAACCGCCCTTACTTGGGGAATGAGTTCCGGGGGCGTTCCGAGGCTGACGAGGTCGGCATCCGAGAGGCCTTTATAGAGGGGCTGTGCCTCGGGTTTTACGGGCGTCTCCGGAACTGGAGCAGGGATTTGCGCCGAGTCTTCCGGAAGGTTTTCCACTGCAAAGAGTTGCATGGCACCGGTGACCGGATTGACCGCGACGCGGCGATTCACGGCCCAGCGATAGGCGTCATCATGCCGGTCCACATACATCAGCACATAGACGCCGCCTTTTTCGGGCTTGAAGACGATGCCCCTCCAGTCCTGATCGATCCGCACTGAGCGCAGGTTTTTGTCGCGGGCACTTTTGATGGTCTCGTAATTGATCCCGTTGGAGGTTGGATCGTTTTGAAATCTCAATGCCCACTTCAAGACCTTGGATTGAATCGAAGAGGGAAGCTTGGACAAGTTGGCAAGGAAATCCTGGGCGAGTGCAACTTTGATGTTCATGCGTTTTGTCTTTATGAAATGTGACCGCTTAGGGCAGAGGCAAGGAGCTGCGGCCAGGCCGTCTCCTCAGAAAAAACGACCTGCCAACCGGCTTCCGTCCACGCTTTCAGGGTCGATCGATGCGGCTCCAAAAGGAGGGCCACTTTTTGTTTTAGCCACGCCATTTCACACTCGGCGGTGACCTCTCCACCTTGCTCCAACTCAAACCCAATTTCATCGGGTACGGGAACTCCGCTCTGAATGAGGTGCTCGATGCCCGGATGCAATGATCCCATCGCCTGCTCCATGACTCCCGCCCATGCATGGGCAAACGCCGAGGCATGACCGCTGGCAGCCGGTCTGGCAAACTCGGCCGGACGGATGCGCGAGTGGTCACCTTCGTTCAAACCTTCCTGCGTGGCGAGGTAAAGCCCTGGCAGAAACTGGAGCGTATTGAAGGTCCACAACCACTGGCGCCAACCCTTCTGCATCTCGGGTTCAGACTCCGAACCGGCGGGATCGAAAACCAGAAACCCGGGAGAGAGCGGGAGCGGAACCTTCGGATTCACGCCCTCCCGTGTCGCCCAGTACCGGAACATCAAGGTTCGTGCATTGATGTTCCCGGTGGCGAATGCGCCCGCAACCTTTTCAGCCGGCCAAGGAAAAGGCAGGGAGTTCCAGAATGACTCCAGCTCAACCTGGATTCGTGCCGATTCGGCTTTTCTGGGGTCGGGAACCATCCGGAATGCCGAGGCGGCAACATGCCTTCCAATGCGGAGTGCGGGTGTGTCCACGCCCTCTTCGGGTGCACTTTGGAGCCAATGCAGCAGTGCAGCAACGGAGTTGCGGGTCCACAATGCCGGGTCACAAAGCGGGCTCAGAGCGGTTGGGAGTGGGCCAAGGGACATTTCATCCCAAGTGCCGGCAAGATCCGTCTCCACCCCGCCTGAAAGCGCTGTCTTCACATCCTCCCAGACAACGGACCAGACCCAAAACTTTCCGCCCGCAAGAACGGCATTTCTTTTAGATGCATCCTCGCGAGCAATGGGCCTGTGGTAGGCCCAGCCATCGCAAAACAAGGCAACCGGCCTGCGGGGTGAAGTGCCCTGGGCGGGCCAAAGTATGAAGTCTGGCCGGCATGGCACCAGAACCCCGTCGTTCGGGCCGAGGTCCTTCTGAGGTTCGATCCTGTAGCGTTGGGATCCGATTTCGAGCAGGTAACCTGACTTCCCATGGACGATATCCTGAACCAAACGCACCGCAGGCAGACCGCCTTTTCCTCCAAGTCTGCGCAAGCTCTCAATGAACTTCGACTCGAGTTCGGAATCAAAGTGGGGGTTTACATCAATCTTTGATACGGTTTCGACTGGTTCTAACTGGTCCAGGTTACCAGCGATCGCTTCCAGAATTTCCTGAGCCCGGGCGCGGGATACCTGAGACATATCTCGGCCAAGCCGGTACTGGTACACACATCGGTAGCAGCCGTCCTTTTCTGGATCAGCCGTGCACGGGCAGGTCTGGATGTGTTCCAGCGCAAGCCGTATCACATGGATCAGGGTTTTTGCGCCATCGGCGAGGAGCTCGTGCAAATAGCCAGTTCCGCCCGGCACCGAGTCGTAGATCAACACAAAGTGCCGGGTGGCGCCGCCATCCGGGGGACGGATTTCCTGGGTGATCAATCGCAGGTGGTCCACCTTGCCGCCATAGCGCCGTTTCAATCCTACCCGCAGCGCCGCCATGAACGACTTTACAGAGACCTCGTCCGTACCGGACCGGGTGAATGGGACGAGAATCCGGAGCGCTTCCGAGGAAAACTCCCGGTAGAGGTAGAGGCAGTCCACGAGCGTTGCCGGGTCGCTGGAGTCCCGGTGGGTGCAGTCGAAGGCATGCAATTGCGATTTGGTGCGTTCGCGTGCGTTCCGGGCAGGCCGTTGGACGTGGCCACAATGGCGGCAAAGTTTGAACCCAGGTCGAGGGCTGGCTTTTCCAGCCACGGCATAGGTTTGTCCGGGTTTGGTGGGTTCCCCGAAGTTGATGTCCCGGAACACGACCCGTTCAATGAACTCGAATCCAAAGGGCGTATCCCTGGAAGCGAGGCGGTAGGCCTCGCGCACATCGTCCTTGCTGAAATCGGTGAGCATCTGCCGGACATGAAACTTCGGCTCACGGTCCTCCGCACTGTCATCGATCTGCGCGTCCAGATCATTGCTGCTGGCGATCGCCTGTTTCAAACGCACCAGATGTCGCTTTTGAGCGACGTTACTCCACATGGGGTCGCCGCAGGCCGGGCAACTCCCTTGCCCGTCCGCATGCAGCGAAAGGTTCACGCTGTGATGGCAGGACGGGCAAAGCCGCCATTCCTCCACCTTCGAGACCTCCATGTTGATCTGTTCAATCTCCACTCTCCGACGGTTGGCATAGAAGGTGTTTTCCGGTGCAAATTCCGACAGTGCTGAGTGTGCCGGACGCTCGAAGGTTTCCGCCGGGAGTGAAATGTAAGGGCCCTCGCCCTCGGGGTCTTCCTCGGTGCGTTTGCGCCACAGAAGCGACTTCAACTGCACTCCGGCCTCCGGGAAAGCGTAGTTGGGAATCAATCCCGCGTCCGTAAGGGCCCCTAAAAGGTCCCGGTCATTGATTTCCTTAATCAATTCGAGCGCTTTGCCCCGTTCCCTTTGGGCGATTCCGATCTCTTCTTGGACCACCTCGTCCTGGGGCTGTTTCCTTAGCTCGGCAATCCGCCTCTTCATGCGCTCGGCACGTTCACGGTGGGATTTGCGTTCACCGGCGAGTTCCTCAAGCATTTTGAGCAACCGGCACTTCAAAGCCTCCTCTTTGTCGCTGCCCTGCATGAACTCGGTGAGCCGCGCTTCGACCCGCATGTCGAGGTTTGTCCCCAGCAAAGCTTTGAAGCCCCCCAGGAGAACGGGTTCGTGAGCTTGGAGATACTCGAGGAAAGTGTAGGGAAAGCGCGTCACCACATGGTTGTCGCAGGCGTCGAGCGCTTCGGTGACACGGTCAGGGAGCGCGTTGACCGGTATGCCAGAGCCGACCCAGTGATCCAGGCAGAAGGCCAAAAGCTGTCTCCGTAAAACCTCAGGAGCCTTCAGAAATATGCCCGGTGGGATCACCTCGCCCGAGAGCATCTCGGCTGTATCCTCAAAAAAGTAGAGGTCATGGGGGCTTGCACCGTCGGCCAGAGTCGAGGTGAAGGCGTTCCCGTCACGGCGTCCTGCGCGACCGATCCGCTGCAAATAGCTGGCTTGGTTGGGCGGCACTGAACAGAGCATCACTGCGGAGAGGTCTCCGATATCGACTCCCATTTCCAGAGTCGGGGTGGCCGAGAGCAGGTTCTCATACCAAGGTTTCGGTTCCTTGCTCTTGAAGCGTTGCTCTATGCTCTCGCGGTGGTGGCGTGCCAGCAGGCTTGTGTGTTCAGCGGAAAAAATCCGGCGCAAATCGCCTCTGCTGAAATGCTCGGCAAACCAGTGGCGCCGTTCGTTCTTTTCCGAATAGCTCTCCGAGGGAGACTGCAGGCATGGCATGCCAACGAGTTCGTCCGCCAGCGATGCCGGTACCGGAAGGCCCCTTTTGCCTTGGGGCGTCTCCAGCTTCACCACCCGTTTGTGTAGGATCAGCCCTCCTGAGCGGAGTCCTACCACATCCCCGCTGGTCTCCGTGGAGACGCGCTCCAGTACACTTTCAGAAACCAGGGCATCAACGGCCAACCGATAAACCTCAGACTCTGAGTTTCCCGGCAGGAGACCGCCTGCGCCCAGCGTGGATTCCATCCATATTTGGTAAAAAGTCCGTCCAGAGGCCCCCACCAGTCGGTCAAAACCCTTTGCAGGATTGGGAGCCAGACTCAGGAAGCGGGGCTGTGCCGTCCGCGGCCCCAGCCCAGGCAGCCACTGGTCTCGCTTGCGTGTCTGGGAGAACGCAAAAATGTTTCCGTTCTCCATTAGACTGGCCATCTCGGGATGGGTGACAGCGCCCCGCAGTTTGAGGTGTACGAGAAAGCCCCAAAGCCAGTGGAAAACACAGTGGGCGTCCAAGTGCCTTATCCCAAACTGCTCACGCAGAACCGGCAAGATCGCCGACGCTGCTGCCTTGACCCGAACCGCCTCCGGTGCCAGCACCGCTTTTCCCAAAGTCTCCAAGTTCCGGCCCCTCCGACTCAGGTAGGTGAACTCTGCAAAGGCCTGCCAGGAGAGCCGCTTCCGGACCCGCCCTGGAAGACGGCTGCCCCCGGGCAGTTGCCCTTCTTTTTGGAGGCGCTCCGCCCAGTCCCTTTGCCAAAGCATGTTTGGTGCGATGAATTCGGAAACGAACCGCTCCTCTGGCATGTGGAAAGGGGAGTCAGGAGCCGACCACAGATCCCGCACAGACTCCAGAAAGTCGTTCCATGCGATCTCGTCTCCAGCGAGGTGGTCGATCACCCGTGAAAGCCCGATCCGGACCGTGTTGAGATAGGTTCGTGCGGTGAAAAAGCCTGCCCGGTGCGCAGCATCTTGAACCGCATCGGAAAACGCGATGAGTTTTTTGTCATCGTTGAAAGGACTGCTCCAGGACTGCTCGATGACAACGGAGCCAAGGGTTGTGTTCCGCGCACCGAGCAGGATGAGCGTTTTTTGGCTTCCACAGGCAGGACAGGTGGGATCGTGCCGTGAAAAGACCGTTCCGTCCGGAAGGGTTTTAGTTTTTGAAGCCAGAACCCGAAAAACCGCCACTGCATCCGTCTGCGCACAGGCCGGGCAGGTTGCTCCGTCCAGCCGCAGGGTTCCGCACCCTGTGCAGAGCTTCTGCCGTACGCCCTCGGTTTGAGGACGCGAAAGACCTTCGATCGAGTAGAGGCGGGCAATCTCCGACTGTTCGGCGAACCATGTGTTGTAAATGACTTCCAAATCCCTCGAGAGCTTGGATTGCTGGGCCGGAAGGCGGCTCAGCCAGCCTGTGCTCCGGCATTCCGTGCATTGCACCAGGGGTAAGTGGAGGCGGCCTTCCTCGGGTTTCAAATCATTAGCCGAAACCAACTCGATCTCTGCCGGATTGGATCGCACCCCGGCAACCATCCGCCGGAGTTCGCGAACCCAGAGCTGAACGCGCAAGGTGACCAGAGGTTGCCCATCCTCGCCACGCGCCCAAGACACAAGCGACAGCAGCGCATCCAACACCTGCGCAATCAAGGGCCGTGCGTTTTCCGGCAGCGGACCCTGCATCTGGCGGTGAAGATCCTCCAGTGCCACAATTCCACCCTTGGCCAGTTTGACCAAATTCACAAAAAGCAGGTGCGTCTTGAGCAAACGCCCAAGTCTGCGCCTCCAATCGGAATCTTTGACATCAGAGGGTGCAGCCTCTGTCGGGAAAAACACCTGGAACCACTCCGCAATCGCCGACTCCTGGCTCCGGTGCCGTTTCGGCGAAAGAACTTCCCCGAAATCGGACCGTGGTTGCAGCAGATGGTCGATGGAACCACTCCCTAAAAACTCCCCGTCGCTCAGCCTGTTTTCCGTAATCACCGAGCCTTCGGGAAACGGAATGCCAAACACCTGTGTGGCATACTCCCGCAGGGGAGTCGTATCGGCGGTGCCTCCCAGTGTCGCCGAGGTGCCCACACCAATCAGTCCGCCCTCAGGTGTTCCCAACCGCGCCCGCAGGCGGCGCAGCAGCAGGGCGAGGTCGGTCCCCTGTGCGCCGTCAAAGGTGTGCAACTCATCCACTACCACGTACCGAAGCGTGGTCGGTTCGTTCCTGCTCCACAACTTCCGGTCCTTCGGCCGGATCAGCAGGTAATCGAGCATCTTGTAGTTGGTCAGAAGAATGTCTGGTGGATCCGCCCGCAACGTGTCCCGGTCGGTGATCACGCCCGTTGACGACATGGTCATCTGGCCCCGTGCGTCTCTGCCGGTGTTCCCCCCGACAAACAATCCCACCCGGAGTTTTCCAAAAATGGCCGTCGACGCGATGGTTTGTGCAAAACGCCCGGCTTGGTCCGTGGCCAAAGCGTTCATCGGGTAAATCACCAGCGCTTTTACCCCCTGCACACCGGCGGCACTCGCCCGTGCGCAATGGTCGAGAACAGGATACAGGAAACACTCGGTCTTGCCGCTCCCCGTACCGGTGGCCACCAGGGTAGAGGCCGCTTTGCGGTTGCTCGCCAGCCGCTCCCATGCCGCCTCTTGATGCACAAACCCGGGAAACTTTGTCTCAAACCCATCAAAAAACCGCCGTCCCCGGCTTCCCAGACGGAAAGGCAGGCCCAGTTGGATGTATGGCCCTTTCAACCAGCGGGATTCCTCTCTCGTGAACCGTTCGACCACTCCAGCAAACAAGGGATCCGATGGCTCAAAACCCACGGTCAGAAACTGTTTGAGGCCGGTCTGGACCTCGCGCGCCAGAAGAGAAGGAAGCATGGGTTAAGGTTGAAGGGTGAGGGATGAAGGTGGAAGGGCGCGGATGCGGGCTTCGAGGATGGGCTCAGTCATCGGCGCGGGTGATTTGGCGGAAAATGGGGCGCATCCAGGCGGGCACGAGGGTCACGTCGGCCAAGAGCTGTTCCTTGGCGGACGCATCCAGACGTTGGCGAAGGTGCGCGATGGTCTCCGCCGTGATCCGCTCCCTGCCCACATCGCGCAGGGCCTGTGCAACCAACCCGCTGGCTCTTCCGGCAAGCGCAAGGTTCCGGCCGGTGTTGCGACGGAACACAATCTGACGATTGCCCAGCACCACCTTCGAGGGAGCCCCATCGGTTTGGTAAATCATCCGGGACGGAACCTGCGAACTCAGTCCCAGCTGGTTCGCCGCCACTTGGGGAGATGGTAGAAGCCGGAGGTGCCGGCTTCGGGCCACGGCGTCCACCACGGCGTCGGAAGTCGCCCCGGCCTCGCCCAGGACGGGATGGGGATGCGGGCAGTCGTAAAGCCCACGGGCAATCCGCCGGATTTTCCCATCCCGCACCAACCGGGTCAGGGCCATGCCAATGCTGCGCGGATCCCCCAAGTCCGCGAAATCGTGCGGCGTAAACGCCCACCCTCGGCCGTTTTTCGCCACACGGCGCAGAATCTCAACGGGATGAGGGGCCGCAGCCATCGTGCCTTTCATGTTGAAAAAAATGCATAGTTATTTCAACAAATACAAGCTCCCCCAAATGCCTGGTTTCGGCTCTTACCTCATCCAGCCTGGCGCCGCCGGGGAATTCGGGACGGCTTCTCAACGGGGAGTGCGGCAAGCTCTTGGTCGCCGGTGAGAAGCCTCACCTCCCGCCCCATTTTTGAGTAGTATCTCGCAACCTCGTGGATGGTTGCATCTCCTAGCGACAGCTTTTTAGCCGCCATCGAAGGCCAGCCATCAGACAGCTTTTTGAGGTTTTCCGATTTCCAGAGTTCCGACTGATCACCGAAGGCTGCCCATGGAGATTGACCATCTGCCGCCAAGTTCAGGAGTTCGACCAAGCGTTTGGCGAGTTCAAAGCGCTTACTGGTAGCTCCGGCGATGTGGTTGCCGGTTTCAATTAGCGTGGTCAGTGGAAGTACAAGGCAAGCCCCCGCTTTAATGGAGCTCTGAATCTCTTTCTCGACACGAGCATGATCCCAGGCGTCATCGCTCGGCCCGCAACTCTCCCGACCGGGCACCTGCATCCAGACGCAGAGAACGGACGTGTCGATAACCAGAACGAATGGGGCGCTCGTTTTAACGCGCTGCATGGCAGTTTTTTTGAGGATTCAGGCTTCTCTCTAGCGCACCACTGGTCGCCACGGCCCCCAATCTTCCCTGAGCCATCAGCTTCGGGAGCTGTTGCACGTCTTCGAGAAGTGTCAGCTGGCTGTTTCCAGTTGCGGGATCCCGATGTGCCACCGTGACGAACGGCACCATTTCGGGGCCCAATGCGTCCAGAAGTGCCGGGTTGTGGGTCGTGGCCAGAACATCCATCGATCGGCGCCCTCCAATTTCCTCGAGCATCTCAAGCAAAAGATGAGATCGCGAAGGATGGAGGCCGTTGTCGATTTCTTCGATCACCAACTGGGTTCCCTCGGGCAGCGTGAGCAAGGCTGTCAGTATGGCGATGAACCGGAGTGTCCCATCCGACATGGCTCTGGCATCTACCTTCAGCGGCTTTTCCGCAGTAGCCCATTGCTCGTAGCACACCAGCAACGCATCAGACTCAAAAGGCCCGAACAGCTCGGCCTTCAATCGCGTGATGTCTCGCTCGGGAAGCTGCGTGACGTAATGCAGAATGGTTTTCTCAATCTCCTGTTTGCGCTTCTCCGGCAATGCGGCAATGACCCCAGCCAGATTGCTCCCATCCGGGTGCAGCCGTTCGGCCTTCAGACAGTAACCCCGCATATGAGAGGGAATCGGGTTCAGCAGAAAAAGACCGTTCAGTGCGGACCATACGGTCCTCAGGGCCAACAGGATCTCCTGCCGCTGAATGTTCGCTATTCCCACTTGTAACTGTGAGAGAATCGGAATTCCGCGCTGCATCTCCCTCCTGACGCCACTTTTTTCGTTGTAGAGTCGAGTGGTGATCGCCGCCGCATCGGGCTCGCAGGCATCCGTCCAAAAAATCTGGACCGGCTTGGCCACCGCCTTTGCCCGGGGAGCGTTTTTTTTGCGGTGTCGAAGAAGCTTTTCCTTGGTGATCAACGGTTTCGGAGCAGGGGCGACTTCGATGCAGTACTCGTACTCCTCTAGCTCCGAGGCTCCGGCTATGCGCAGAGTCAGAGCGAAGCGATCTTCCCCTTTGGTGGCCACCCAGTCCACTCCACCCCGGAAGCTGTCTCCGTTGGATTCCGAACGGAGGCAGGAAGCCAGATCTAGGCCCCGGCCTACACGCCCCAAAAAGTCGATCGCATCCAGAGCATTCGACTTCCCGCTCGCATTGGTGCCAATCAGGACTGTCAGCGGGTCAAAGTGCAAAGTCGCCTCCCGGAAACTCTTCCAGTTCTGAAGTTGAAGGGATCGGATCATGGGCAGGGCTTTACTGGATCGGGCAATTGTTGCGGGGCCTTCGCGGAGTGTGCGCATCCCTGCGGCTTAAGATTGCAATGCGGGTTTCACCTTGGCGAGGAGGAGGTTGGGGCCTTCCCAAAAAACTCCCATGCGGTGCGGTAGTCTTCCTCCCGGTTCGCCAGGGCGTAGGGGGCCTCGTAGCGGCGTTCGACGCGGCGCGGTCCGCCGGGGAGCGTGCTGTCGAGCACGGTCGTCGTCGCAAACGCGCCGTCCGGGAGCTGGCCGGATTCGGAGAGCTGGCGGAGTTCCTCCCAGCCTTGGATCGGGCGGGCGGGGCGGTTGGGAAGGGTCAGGGTGATCTCGGGATCTTTCTTTCCACGCCGGCGGGGGAGGCCCACGCCGACCAGGCCCTTGCTGTTGGTGAACACGATCCGGCCGTTCCGGTCGTACCACGTGTCGCGTTCGTAGCCCTGCATCACCGGGAACTGGACCCGGTAGATGAGCTGCAACTCCTCCAGGGTCAGCCCGAGTTCGCGGGCCACCAGCACGTCGATTTCCACCAGCGCCATCCGGCGGGCGTAGTCGCTCCGCAGGGCGCAGCCGCGCCGCCATTCCGGGGTCAGCCCCCGGAAAAAGCCCTGCGGCAACCGCGGATTCTCCGGCTGGCTCCAGCCCTCCCCGCAGAACGCCGGATCAAACAACTCCTCCCACAACGGCGCGTAATGCGACGTCAGGCAGTTCAGGGCAAGAGCGCGGACAAACAGACGTGGGTCATGCTCAACAGGAATCGGCAGCTGACTCAAGAGAGAGATGTTTGCATGCCCAGCCCCCGTCGACTTAACGCGGAAATCAGCAACGAGGGACGAGGTGTACGAGAGAAAGGCAACGAGATCAGATGATTTTTTGAAAACGTTCCCAAGAACTGTGTGAATCCACGTCACTCTTTGGGGAATCAATGCTGTAATCAGTGTCCGCTCTGAGGCAGGACCGATCATCTCACGATTTATCACCCTAAAATACTCCGTGACGCGTTTGGGGGCGGGGTGGCCGGGGTCGGTCCAGCTGACGGTGGGGGTGCGGCGGGCGTACTCGGCGCGGTCGGCCATGGGCCGGTAGTTGGTCCGCGGCAGATAATCCTCCGGCAGCGTCTCCAGATCCAAGGGGTCGTACTGCTTGTTGCCTGCGCAGATCGCGCGGGGGGTTTTGTTGAACGGGTTGGCCAGGAAAAAGTGCGGCCCCGAAAGCACCCACTCCTCCGGCGTCCCAGCAAACGGCGCACTACGGTCCGCATTCCGCAGAATCGTCCCGTCTCGCTGCGCGTACGTTTCGTCGAACATGACGGTGGGGTAATAGTCGTCGCCGAGATCGGCGAGGCGGCGCGGGTAATCGGCGAGTTTCCGGAGCACGCTGGACAGGGTGCCCGCATGGATGGCCGGCAGCCGGGCCCGCAGGGGCGGCGTCCCGGGTTCATCGTACAACTGCGCAAACACCCGCAACTGCGCCTCCTCCACCCGCACAATCCGGTCCCGATGCCCGGCAGTGTTCCATTTGCCGGCGGCGTTTTTGTATCCGCCCACCGCGCCGGATCCATCGTGCGCGTAGCACGCATCCACCGTTGCCGGGACAAAGAGGTTCGCAAGTTGGTCAAAGGCCGGAGCCGCCAGCGCAGGCGCGTAGATGTTCACACTATACTTCGTCAGATTGTGAACGTCGGCAAAGAGGGCCATTTCATTCACAAACTGAAAATGTGCCCGGAGCCGCCGGTACAGGGCTTCGCGGAGAGGGCCGCCCTTTGGATCGTCGTACGGTCCCTCGGGATGAAGATAGCCCACGACGCCGGAAAGGCCCGCAAGCATCCAGCCCAGCGGCATGAAGCACTTGTACAGGTTCGTCTGCACTCCCTTGAGCAGAGGGTAATTCTGAACGCCGTTCAGAAAGTTTTGCGTGGCCTCGGCTTCCTCGAGTTCGGCGGTCCATTCGGCCTGCAGCCTCGGGAATTTCTGGAACGCCTCAGCCCGGCTTTTGGCCAGTTCCGTGGCATTGAGTTTCCGGATGGCCACCAGCGGATTGGATTCGCCCAAGATGCCGGCCTCGTTCCATTCGACCTTGAGCCAGGGCGGGTTCCCCAAAACCAGATCGAAGCCCCCCCGGACCGCAAACACGTCCGCAAAGGTCAGTTCCCAGTGCAGGAACCGCCGCGCCCTCGCGATCGATTCCACCGTCTGGATGCGGGAAAACCGTTCCCGCAACCGGCTGATTCGGAGTTCACCGTAACGGTCGACGAGCAAGGATGAAGGTTGAGGGTTGAAGGATGAAGGGAGGAGGGAGGGCTCGGCGACGCGGGAGGCGGGAGGGGAAGGATGAAGGGGTGCGGCGAGGTTGAACTCGGGCTGGAGGGTAATATCGACGATGTTGCCCTCGAGGATGGCGCCGAGTTCGAGCCACCATTCTTCGCGGGTGGGAAGTGATGCGCTCTGCGTGATCGGCCAGAACCAGAGGGCGCACCAGTAGTCCATGACCAGCTTCAGCCGGCGGAAGGGTGTCGCCAAATCGTGGTCCTCATTGAAAAGCCCCGCCCTGCGGATGGCCTCCTTCTTGGAGCGGGAAAGGCCGGACCCGGTGGAATCGGGATCGGGCCAGAGCGCAAGCGGATCCTCTGTCCGGGAACGGTCCTCCACCAGCTGTCGGGTGTGCGCGGCCCAAAGGGCGTCGATGGCGGTGGAAAGCTGGAGCAACCGGTTCGCCTCGTGCTTGTCGAGGGGGCGGGTGAATTCGCGCCGCCAGGCCTTGAGGCGCTCGAAATCGGCTCCGTACAACCCTTTGGCGACCTTGTCCGAGTAATCCGCCATGCCCGGATCCGGCAGCAGGAAATGGTAGATGGCGTCCGGAGCACGGCCTCCTTCGAGGAGGGTGCGCGGGTCAAGCCGTTGCGGGGCGGACTCAAACCAGATTGGGGAACTGCCCCGCCAGAGCTGCGCCGTCGAAAAAACCTCGCGCCGTGCCCCCACCAGGCTGTTCCCGGTGAAGAGCTGGTAGCCAAACCACGGGACCCTCGCGGCTTTGGGCGGTCTACCGTCCTCGGACGGTTCGCCGTAGATGGCGTTGAGCCAAATGCTGACCTCAGCCAGTTCCGTGGCGATGGGATTCAGGTCGACGCCGAACGCGTTCCGGTCGGCGATGTACATCCGCGTTTTTTGGAGTTCGGTGGCGTATTGGTCGTGCGGGATGCGGCGTTTGAGTTCGGCCTGTTTCCGCTCCAGATAGGCCTCGGCGAGCTGGTTGACGGCCTCGTTGATGAACGCAGCGCTGCCCATTGCGGGCTCGCAGATGGTCAGGCGCAGGATTTCGGCGGCGGTTTTGTTCGGAAGCAGTTCCTTGAGGGCGTACTTCACCAGACAACGGGTGAGCACCTGCGGGGTGTAATAGCTCGCGCTTTTTTCGCGGTCGCGCCCGGCAAGGCGGTAGATGAAGGTGTCGCGCGGATGTTTCCGGATCTTGAGGCGGCCGGCCTCGTCCATGTCGTGGACGATCTCGGTGGGCTTGTAGGCATTGATGCGGCTTGCAGGGACAAACCAGGCGTTGTCCAGGTCATCTCCCGCCGTGGCGACGTCCCCGGAGTCTGCTGCGGCTGAATCGTCCGAATCGGAGTCCGAGTCGGCATCTTCGTCCGTGGAGTCGTCCCCGTCGGTGGCGGCCGCCTTTTTCTTTTTCTGTTCGGGGCGCACCTCGAACAGGTCTTCCGGGGCGAAGAACCCGCGGTAGGAAAGGAGGGCCTCATAGACCGCTCCGAGCTGGTTGATGGAAAGGAGCTGGTAGCTGACGCGCCCCCGGCGGCGTCCTTTGGAGAGCGACATTCCGCGGATGACCTCCTGCCAGACATGGTTGGGGAATACGACCTGGTTGAGCAGCGGCGTGGCGTCCTCGTCGAAGAGCCGGCTGTCGATGGGCGCGAGGCTGAACACCTCCTTTTCGGAGCCGGCCACGAGTGCGCGTTCCCGGCTGGCGCCGCATCCCTCGCGCACGAGCCGGAAGAGCTGGCGGAGGGTGGCGTCAAAATAACGGCCTTCGCGGGCCTCGGTGGTTTGGAGCGGGACCAGTTCGAGGTCGCGCAGGGATTCGAGGCTGTAGCCTTTGGCGTAGATGTCGCTCTTCTGGATGGGCACGTACCCGAGCTCGGGCCGGGCCTCGATGTAGAAGAGGAACATCAGCCGGTAAACCAGACGGAGACATTCCAGGCTGAGGTCCGCCGGATCCACGGCGTCTTTGCCGGAATAAAACCCCTGCTTGCTCTCCTGAGCCTTTTTCCGGAGCTGGGCCACGGCCTCGTTGCCGAGCAACTCGATGGCGGACCGGAGGGCATACTTGAGGTCTTCGCTGACCCCGAAGGCATGCTTGTGCGCGTTGGCGTCGAGGCCGTCGAGGAGGCTTTCGCCCTCCCCCGGCGCAAGGCTGTCACGATGGAGCAGGGCGGCTGCGGCCTGGAGGGTATGGGTTTCCTTGCGGTCGAGGATTTCAGTCCAATCGAAGCGGAGAAGGCGGTTGTTGGGCCACTTGTAGCGGTCAACCAAGAGCCACTCGGTGGCCCCGATGAGGAGCACGTAGCGCGGGGGGCGCTCGGTGGCGAAAATCGAATCAGACAGGATATCACTCCATGGAAGCCCGGCGAGCGGAGGCGGAACTTCGAGACCGTTGTAATGGGGGCGACGCAAGCAATGTTCCAGCACGTCCATCTCCTCATCCGCAGATGGGTCAAACGCGGGAGCCAGAAGCAGACTCGGCGCACTGGTCTCTTTGCCGAATGCGTTCCAGATCGGCAGGGCATGGCCAGGCTCAAGCTCAAGCACCCTCGGCTGGATCTGATAACCGAGCGCCTCCAGGAGGGGCCGGTGCATCGCGAGGTGCGCTGACAATCGCTCGTCGGAGGACTTCAGGGCTTGCAATGCCGAGACCGCTGCAAACCACTTGCCGGCAGTTCCAAGCAGCCGACGGTGGGGCGGTTTCGCGGCCGCTTTTTCGTCTGTCGAAACAGCGGACTCCTCTGCCGCCTGCCAGCGATCAATCAGGGCCTTGATGTCACCCTGAAAGACCTCGGCAAGGTAGTGGTGTCCGTAGAACTCGTTCTCGTTGGTGATGCCAGAAAAGGTCTGGACGGCTTGTGTGGCAGACATGGCAGTGAGGGGCGGGGAATCAGCGGGTGACAGAGGCGAGCACTTGGATAAAGGGCTCCGGTTCCGTGGTCATGGTGTCCCTGACCCATTCGCGGTATTCGTCGAAAACCTTTCGGATGGTTTGGGTGCGTTGCTCGCGTCGGCCGCGCTTGATGTTGTCGGCTTGTTGGGACTTCTCGAGGTTCAGCTCCAGTTGTTCCACCTGTTTCTCCTGAAGACGTTGCAGGCTGGAGAGCGTGGATTGAAGACGGGACTCCATTTCGGCCGCGAAGGTCCGTTGGTTCCCGATCATGAGGCGGCGCATCTCCGCCACCGCCTGCGGGAGGTTGGATTGAAGGTGCGAAGTGTCGAAGGCCTGGCCGCTGTTGGCCAGGGCACCGACCGAGAGGCCGGCCCGGGTCGCGAAGTCCCCGAAGGATTCCATGGTCCACCTGCCATCCCTCAAAACGGCGGCCCGCCACTCGATCAAAAGGGGCTGGCCTTTCCGGTTGGGGATGATCGCTAGCAGGATGAAGGCATGTTCGCCCTCCGCGAGCTTGGGGGAGCGGATCACCGGAGCGCGATGACGACCGAAGGCTGTGAGCACGCGTTCGGTGAGCCATTCCATGACGGGATGCTGCGGCCAGAGATAGTGCAGGCCGGGCCACGTGTTTTCCTCGAGGCGTGCCTGGCGGGAACGCTCGATGGCGTCGGCCATGGCCGCGCTGCTGGAGGAAAGCGTGTAGCGGTGCTCCGGATTTCGAGCCTCCACCGGGATCGCGAGCTTGAGCCGCTCCTGCAGATCCAAAGGCGCGGTGATGGTGATGGATTGCTCCTTCTCATCGATAGAGAACTGGGCGATGGGTTTGGCAATGGAGAGCTGCTCCAGGGCGGTTTTTGCGAAAGCGAAATCGCTCGTCGCACCGCGGCTGCCAAAGAGGGAAGGCGGTTCATGGATGAAGTCCGTGCTCGAAGGCTTCGTGGGAGTGGAGTTGGACGGCTCATCGGCGAAGAGGGACATCAGCCATTCTCCCGCGTCGTCGTCGCCCCCGGCGGAGGGAGGCTTCTCCGCTCTGACTGCATTGAGGTCGAGCGTCTGGTTGAACGTCTCTGGAGAAATGCGATCCGCCATAGCGGCTTCGACCTTCGCTACCTCCTTCTCGGGGTCGTACACATGCAGAAACGAGGCGGGATCCCCGAGGTTCTTGTTAGCCTGCTCGTCCTTGGTCTGGAGAATCTCCAGAATCCGAAGGTCGCCCTTGATGCGTTCAACGGAGGTTTCGGTGAAGAGGTAGGTGATCTGGGGACGCTGCCGCTGGCCGAACCGGTCGATACGTCCGTTTCGTTGCTGGAAGACCATCAGGGACCACGGCAGGTCAAAGTGGATCAACCGATGGCAGAAGTAGTGAAGGTTCAGCCCTTCAGAGGCGACATCGGAACAAAGGAGAACACGGACCGGATCATCCTGGCGTCCGAAGCGGTCCACGAGTTCCTGCTGCTCGGTGTCCGCCATCCCGCCGTGCAGGATCTCGAACTGGCCGGGTTTGAGACGGAGCGCTTCGGGCAGTGTGCGGCGAAGCCAGTCGAGCGTCTCGATGCGTTCTGAGAAAATCACGAGGCGGTCGGAGGGGTCTGCCGGTTTCCATCCGTAGTCCGGGTCTCGCAGGCGGGAGACGAGGCGTTGGAATTTCGAGAAGGAAGCGACTCCGATTTTTTGAAGAGCAGAGTCGAATGTTTTGAGGGCGTCCACTTCGGCTGCCTCCTCGGCGTTGCAGCCGCCGGCCTTGGATTCGAGAAGTGCGATTCGCTTGGCAGTCGACTGGATGGCAGCGGCGGGGCTGGAGAAGACGGCCTTCTGCATGCCAATGCGTTGCAGTTCCTGATGACGCCCCTCTTGCCGGAGGCCTCGTTGGGTGAAGGGGATTTTGAGCAATGCCTCATACGCGGCATCCTCCTCGGGGCTGGCGTTTTGGCGGAGCTGCTCGGTGATGCGTTCCTGGAAATCCTCTCGAACCTGATCCCGGATGTCTTTCTTGAAGCGGCGGATGACCAATCCCTTTTCCTGATAGTCGGCGGGCGTGTAGTCGTCCGGATCACTGATGGCCGTGGGGTCCAGAAGGCTCATCAGCGAGGCGAAGCTGCGGGCGGAGCCATCGTGTGGGGTGGCGGAGAGTAGGATGAGGGTGTCGGAGCGAGTGGCGAGGACGCGAGCCAGTTTGGCGCGGCGGGAGAGGCCGGATTCGCGGGCGCGTGCGGCGACGTTGTGGCATTCGTCGATGATGATGATGTCCCACCAGGCGTTCTCGAGGTAGTTGCGGTACTCGAGGTTGTTCTTGAGGGTGTCGATCGAGATGATCGAGCGGTCGTAGTAGTTGAAGGGATTGTGGTTGCTCGGGATGTGGTTGCGGACCCTCTGCAGCCCGAGTGAGTCGAGCCGGACCAAGGGGATGGAGAACCGGCTCCAGAACTCCTTCTGGAACTGGGTGAGCATGCTCTTCAGCGTGATCACCAGGATGCGTCTTCCGCGGCCGCGTTGGATGAGTTCCGACGCGAGGATGCCGGCCTCCAGGGTTTTTCCAAGGCCGACGGCATCGGCGATGAGGATACGCTGGCGGGGTTGCCGGAGGGCCTGGAGGGCGGGTTCGAGCTGGTAGGGGGCGAGGTTCATGACGCCCCGGTGGCCGAGATGAATCCGGTCGTCGTTTGGGGTGGACTGGCGCAGGCGTGCCTCGAGATAGAGCAGGGAGCTGTGGAAGCAGGAGCTGGTGTCGGGCACCAATTCTGTGCGGGCGGGATCAAGGACCCGTATGGAATCAAGACCTTCGAGTTGGGTGAGAAAGAAAGCGGACCGGCCGCGGACGAGCTCGGAGATGCCGTCGCAGCAGAGGGCGTAGCCGCCGTCGGTGGAGGGGTCAACGCGCCGGACAAGCCATTCCTCGTCGCGAATCAGGACACGGGCACCAGGGGCGAAGGGGATCATGAGAAGTGGTGTTGCACGGCTTGGCTAGCCTCCTGACTTTTGCAGAGCCGGAGCGGGGGCATTTCGGTTACGGCGGGACTAGGGGCGGGCATGGCGCAGCCTGACATACAGGGTTCTATGGATGCATCTCTTTTTGCAGGCGGGCGGCTGGGGGGCGCGCGGTGAAGAACGGCTCGCCGCAAGGTGGGGCGTGATTGAACGGGGGGCGTGGGCGTTCCTTCTCACAGGAGGTCATCCACGGCACTCCGCTTGGGTGGAGCCTTCGGGGGAGGGGGGTGGGCCGAAGGCGCTACCGGGCCAGTGCGGCTCAAAACAACAACACAAAGTCCAAACCAACACCGGCAGAACCTCTAGTTTTGATGTGTACCGATTTTGGGTTCAGGGCAAAGCGGCACGCTAAATGGGATTGGGTCGGGTTTATTCTTCCAGAACATGGGCATCTCCTAGGGCTTTTTTGTTGGCTGAAGCCATCCGGCTAGGCAGTGGTGTGATATTTCCCGCACACCGCGGCCATAGGTCGCTTGGCATGAATTTCTATCGGAGGTTCCGCGTGGAAACTCCCACCCTTCCTCCGGTATGCCAAGCATTTTGCCGGTCGGGGTTCTGACGTGACAGGGCTGGAGTAGAATTTCCGTCATTTCGGGGAAGTATAACTCAAGGGGTGGGACAAATGCGGGGGTATCCCCATCATTTTTTGTTCTGAACAAAAAATATTCTGGAATCAGGGATTCAAATGGATCGCGAGGTTCGGTCGCTGAAGGAACGAAGGCTTTTTGGTTGTCTTGCTGGCATCCTTGGGGCAGGACGGTCAAGGCACTGCTGTTTTACTGCAGCAGCCTC
>CAIURC010000044.1 GCA_903901425.1 uncultured Spartobacteria bacterium
CTTCGGCGTGGGCGCGGTCGTCGGCGTTGAAAATGGCCCTGATGTCGGCGGCGACCTTGGCCTTGAGGTCCTGTTTAGTGACGTATTCCTGGGCGTTTTGCTGGAGATGGAACTGGCAACGCTGCCACGGAGTGCCGTTTAACGCGGCTTTAAGCGCCGCTTTGAGGCCACCATGGGCATCGGAGGTGACCAGACTTGGGATGCCGATGCCGCGTTCCTTGATGCCGTTTAAAAACACGCGCCAATGGACTTCCGCTTCAGAGAGCGCACAACTAACACCGAGGATGATGCGTTTGCCATCATCGCACCGGATCCCGTAGGCGGTGAGAGTGGCGCAGTCGCGGACAACCCCGTCGATGCGGACCTTGTGGTAGGTGGCATCGAGGATCATGTACGCGATCGGAGGAAGCGGCCGTGTGCGCCATTTTTCGAATTCGTGATCGAGCTGTTTGTTTAGTTTTGAGACCTGGCCTGAAGAGACCTCGAAGCCGCACAACTGTTCCATGATTTTGGTGACGCGACGGGTGCTAACCCCCTCGACATACATGGTGGCGATGGCGGATTTGAGAGCGCGATCACTGCGTGAGCCCTTCTCCAGCAGGGATGAGGAGAAGACCGAGTCACTTTCACGGACTTGGGGAACGGAAAGTTTTAGTGCTCCGATCCCAGTCTGAAAATTGCGGCTTTTAAAGCCGTTGGCGTAGCCATTGCGCTCGACGCCTCGCTGGTAAGGAGCGGCTCCGATGTGGGTCTCGCGTTCGAGCAACATGGCGGTGTTCATGAGGATTTCAGCGATTCTGGGCAGAGCGTTCTGGAGGCCTTCATTCAAAAGGAGATTGAGGAGGGGATCTTGTTGGGTAGTCTGATGTTGTTCGTCCATGGCTGATGCTGTTTTGGTTCGCACCTTCAGTGTTCAGCCTTGGACGGACGCCGGCAACCTTGAGTAGCCGGGGGAGGGTGGCGCGCCGCCGCACTGGCAGGTCGAGTAGGAGCAGCGGGTTACCCCGCCGCCCCTCTCTCAGAACCGGACTTGCGGATCACGCATCCGGCTCTTTGTTTGATCGTCTCTAGAACGCGAAGCTCAGTTGGCTTTCGCTAGAGACCAGCGGAGGAGGGTTGAACCTCACCCACATCGTCCACAGCGACTCCATTCGCTCGTGGAACCAGTCGTTAGGGTATGCCAGGGTCATGCCTCTGCGATTGCTGCGGTTCCATACTCCGCGTCGTTCAAACGCGGTCCGGGCCGCCATCTTTTCAGGAACTTTTCGCGTAAGCAGGTGACGGTAGAGAAAACGAGGTCGCTTCTTTTGCCGAATAATAATCGCTCGTAGCCGTCTTCGGATATGTGCGTCTATTACCCGCATTTTCGCGGCGCCCTCTTCACTGCATATTCGATAATATGCCGCCCAGCCTTCTAAATAGCTGTTCAGCTTATCCATACAGCTCTGCAATGACCCGCCCCATGTTCGGGGCGTCATTTCTTTTACCCTATTTTTGATCCGCTCCTCGCTCTTGGCTGAGAGTTGCGCCCCAAACTTACCTTCCTCCGTTCGGCCAAACCGGAACCCGAGGAAATGCACTTTTGCAGGGGTCGTGACCGAGCTTTTCTCCTCGTTCACAGACAGTCGCAGACGCTTTTCCAGAAAGCGCCGCACCGCAACCATCACTCGTTCCCCGGCCCGTTCGCTTCGCACGAAGATGTTCGCATCATCTGCGTAGCGCACAAACCGAAGTCCGCGCCTTTCCAGTTCCCAATCCAATTCATCCAACACGATATTACTCAGTAGCGGTGACAGCGGACCTCCCTGCGGCGTCCCTTCTTCCGTACTGGTTTTCGTGCCGTCTGGCATCGCCACCTTCGCCTTAAGCATCCGGCTTATCAGTTTGAGAACTCCCTCGTCGCTCACTCGCTCTCCCACCTGGGCCAGAAGCCTCTGGTGGTTGACCCGGTCGAAGAACTTCGCCAGATCTATGTCCACGAGCGCCGTGTAGCCCTCATCCAAATACGCCTTCGCCTGTGCGATGGCCGTTTGGGCTCCGCGTCCTTCGCGGAAGCCGTGACTATTGCGGTGAAATGTGGGTTCAAAGATCGGCTCCATTACCTGCAGCACGGCCTGTTGGACCCATCGGTCCACCACGTTAGGGATTCCCAACCCCCTTTGCCCGCCGCCGGGCTTGGGGATCCACACTCTTCGGACTTCCCCAGGGCGATAGATTCCCTCCAGTAGTTCACGACGCAGTTTAGGAAGTAGCCTCGGCGAGGCCTCCGCCACTTCCTCCACATTCTGCCCATCCACTCCAGCCGCACCCCGATTCCTGAACACCTTCAAAAGCGCCGAAGCCAAATTGCTCTCCGACGCCACGACTGCTAGCAACTCCGCTCCTTGCAGAGTCACACTGGTGTGCAGACCTCTTTGCTTCCTGTCTCCGGCTGTATGCAGCAGGTACGCTTTCCACGAAGGTATGCCCTCGTTTCTAACGTCCCCACCCCCTTGCGGGCTGTCGGCGAACACCAGATCCATCTGCTCGTGTCTGCCTCTTTTCAACTCATTACCCCCTTCGCTCCACCGACTTTCACCGGTTTCATCGCTACTATGAGGTAATCCGACTTCTCCTCCAGCTTCAGACTCGTGTCGTTGCCTCCATCGAATCTTACCTCTCCTCTTTTTCCTCCAAGGACTGGGAGAGATCTCTTGGGGTAAGGAAACAAAGTGTCTCGCCGCGCTCGTTCCCCATACTGTCCTGCCACGTCTGAATACAGGGCGTTGCATTGCCGAGCACGCTCACCCAGACAGGCCAGCCTTATCGGGACTTCACTTTGGTTCGATGCTGCGATTTGTCTCATTGCTTCTTCTCCACATGCCCTCGCGGATCATGCAGTTGCTTTCAACTCGTGGTTGCCTTCAGCGGCCCCACAGGGGACTTGCACCCCCAACTTTGTTTCCATGCCCAACACACTCGGTCGCCCTACGGGCTCCCTGCACCAGACCCGCCAACTAAACACTGTAGCGTAATAAAAGTCGGCCGTGAGGACACGAATTCAGAAACGGAGGGGGCGGGTGGATATCGAGGAACCAGCAACCGGTGGCGATGGCGTCATCGTGCCGCGTCGTCTTTTGCAGATCTTCGAGGGTGAGTGTGTTTTGGCCGACGATGCGGCGCGTGTCGCGCACGCCGATGTATGGTCCGCTCATGATGTAGTAGCTGTTTTCAAAACCAGGCACCCTGGTCTTC
>CAIURC010000045.1 GCA_903901425.1 uncultured Spartobacteria bacterium
AATGTGACTGGAGTTCAGACGTGTGCTTTCCGATCTTGGCAGATAACGATTGATGAATAGACATTGTTTTCTTTTTTAACCATGCCCCATCTCTGTATGCCCCCCTATCGCTATTGTCACCCATGCGCCATCCCCAATGTTCCGCAAATGTGCGCGGAACTTATCACCAACCCGAGCTGAATACACAGATTTCTCCTTCCACGGCTTAAAATTCAAACCCCGGGACCTCGGGTTCTCAATTAAGTAGCGCTTTGTTTTTTCCCACCGTGGCCCGAGTTGCACATACTTGGTTCCTAAAACCTTTTGTACTTGAATGTCATCGACGATGCTTCTCACCGGCGGCAAGATCACTACATTTTGCACCCATTGACTCAAAGGGGCAGATTCGACCACCCACTCAGGACACATGTTGGTTTTCAAAAGGTGTTTGGGGGCAAGACCAATCCAATGAGCGACATCCTGCCGTGGAGAGCAGCGAGGAGGTAGCAGGTCCAACACATTTGCTGCCCACTCGCCTTGAAGAGCCAAAGTATCCTCCTTAAACCGTGCGTAGGCGCCAGGTTGTAGATGCATAAAATCTGATACGTAGTCTTCTAGCCGCTTTGCTTTTTTCCGGATCCACTCGTAGCCTTTCTGGTTGGCAAGTGCTTCCTCTACAAAATCATGGGGCCGCCTCCTCATGGCTTTCCGGAGGGGAATGTACAGATGCCGTTTAAGCACGGCTTCAAACATCAGTGTCTGAATGTCGGCCTGAAAGTGGAAGCGTTCATGTGCACGTAGAAATTGGTACGCAGTCTCGAACGGATCAGTGTATGAAGAGCATTCCCGGGCAAACTCATATGCTAGATACTCGAGTGCCTCACTTAGGTAAAATATACCCCACTGTCCTGGGAATGGCTCGAGTGTGATGTGCCTCGGTGACTTATAGAAAGCAAGGGTCTCTAACCCACTCCATCGGATCCCCCCCTCCACCCAATCTTTTACATGCTGAGCCGGCTCAAGTTGTCGACCGGCCCTGTCAAAGTTGGGTTTCAAGTCTGGAACAGAGGCGGTCAGGATGGCATCGATTGTGGATTTCCAGTCACGGTACGGAACTATCTTTCTGTGCGCTGCCAGACGTCTTGAAAGATCCCAATGCAAGCCGTACTCACACGGTGTTTCACTGTCTGGCCAGGGGAGGCCTTCCGATTCTTTGGGTAGTTGTGACAGGACTTGTGGGAATAGCTGTTCAACAATGGAGGGTTTGGAGGAAGTGCTCATGGTTTAGGAGGCAAGGATTCTTAACCGCGGGCGGTATTAGAAGTTGATAAAGTGTAAAATACCTTGGACGTCGAAAAGAAGGGCGCACCATGCTTCGGGTGATATCAATGCTTCACGGCTGGAGGTCCCTTTTCCGGTAACCAAGTGATGGTGGGAAATAAGGTAATCAGTAAGTGCCAAGATATGGTGTCCAGGGATATTATGAGTCCTAAATGTAAGATTCAAGGCGCGGCCAAATGTGACAACGAGCGGATGCTGTCCCAGCGATAGCCGAGAATAAGAACGACCTACTAAAGGACGCTTTGGGGGGCGGCTAAGTAAATCAAGCCAACCAGAGGGAGTAGTTGCAGGAATCTGTACCTCTTGGAAGAAAACCATATTTTTGGCTGAGATTTGCTGTTTGGGTACGACAAATGGAATGGAGTGAGAGAACAATTGGTACTCAGGACATCTTAATGCACATTCTTTCCTCATCTCAGAACACCGGAGTGGGACAAGGACGTCGTTGCACAGGAAGTACTGTGGAAGCGGAGACAGGTGCATGAGGATTGGAAGTTAAGGCGGAAAACCGACAATCAATTACTTGGAGGCTTTTTGGTCATTACGTAAACAGTGAAAGCGGATTTAGGAATGAAAAAGGGATAACTCTGATTTATCAGCGGCCAAGAGTGTCTGCTGGCATTGTTTGAGTGTATGCCAGCGGGAACTTCCGTTTTTGGCGCAATACCAGTGCTTCGAGCGGGGCCGGGCCGTTCCGGAGGCTGAGTAGGTGCAGGATCCGGTGGAGAAACACCCGGTGGTTCCCGACAAAATCCAGGACGGTCAGATGCGGTTTGCCGGGCATGGCCCGGAGGCCGCGGCCGAGTTGCTGAAGAAAAACGACCCGGGATTCGGTCGGACGCAGCAGGACAATTCGGTCAATGCCCGGGACATCGAGTCCCTCGTTGAACATGTCCACCACACAGAGCGCATCGAGTTCGCCCGCTTCGAATGCGCGGAGCGAATCGGCGGCGGGATCGGTTTCGGGGCATCCGTCAGAACCCACCGCGCTTCTGTCACCCCTTCAGGGTGAGGGCCCTTTTGGGGCCCGTGTCCGGTGGTGTCGCTACGCGCCACGCACCGGCTACATTCTTGCGATGCCTCCGGCATCTCCCGCGGTTCCTTCCGGGAACCGAACGGGGGCTGTTTGGGTTCCCGGAGGGAACGAAGAGGGTAGCCGGGGCGTGGCGCTCAAGCGACACCCCCGGTTTCCGTGAAAAAAGCGATGCACCCCGGAGGGCGTGCCAGAGGGTAGGAATGCAAACAATGCGTGCGTCAGCAACTCCACGCCTCTGTCACCCCTCCGGGGTGAGGGCCCATTTGGGCCCGTATCCGGTGGTGTCGCCACGCACCGGCTACTATCTTGCGATGCCTCCGGCATCTCCTGCGGTTCCCGGAGGGAACCTGACGTCGGCTCCTGTAGCGTGGAGCGACCTCGGCAGCGGCATTGAGGGCATCCGGGCCGGGGAACGTCCGGGCTTCGGAGAGGAGGTTCCATTCGATGCCGTTGAGGAGGGCGGTCCGGGAGAGGTTGCTGCTACCGACCACGAGGAGTGTGCCGTCGGCGTCGTGGATCTGCCAGGCCTTGGGATGGAAGGAGCGTGCCCCGGCTTTTTGAAGTTCCCAGAGGCGGGCCTCGAACTGGCCGCCCTCCTGGCGCGCGGCGACGGACCATCCGTGGAGTGTGCGGAGCGCGTCGGGATCGGTGATGAAGAGGTAATCGCCGGCCAGGAGCCGGATGTGTGCGCCGCGCGCAAGGGCTTCAAAGAGGGCGGGTCCGATCAGTTCGAGACCGGAGGGCTGGACAAAGGAGGAGAGGATGTCGGCGGAACGGGCTTGGGCGAGCCGCCACCGGAGTTGGTTCCAGAGAGGGGCTTGTCCGGTGGCGAGCCGGAGCGGCGGGGCGGGAGACGTTTTTGGAGCGAGATAGTTGGCCTTGGCCGGGATCACATGGCGAACGCCGCCCCGGGGATCGGGGACGTCGCCGGAATACCGCGGGATGACATGGACATGGACATGGGGGACGGTCTGGCCGGCGGCGGTGCCGGCATTGAACCCGACGTTGTAGCCGTCGGGTTTGGGGGAGAGGGAGGCGTCGAGGTGGTGTTTGACGGTGTTGACGAGATCGAGGAGGGCGGCTTGTTCGGCGGGAGTGGCGTCGAACCAGGTGGGGACGAGCCGGCGCGTGACGACGAGGGTGTGTCCCGGGGAGACGGGGAATCCGTCGGGGAGCGCAAAGGCGAGGGCGTTGGAGGCGATCCAGGTGGCGGGCTGGGCGTCGAGGAACGGGGAACGTGGATCGGGCATGGTGGAATCGGGGAGGATGGCACAGGACGGGTGTGCAGGGGAATCGCGGAGCGCATGTGCGGGGGGGGGGGGGCCGGTAGCCCGCGGATGGCTGGGTTGCTCTTTGACCCTCAAATGGTACTCTCAGGTTCATGAAAGCGAGCCTCAACCAACCTCAGCCGCACAACCTCAGGGAACAGGTGCTCCAGAGGATCTCGGCAATGCCGGAAAGCGACGTGGCTCAGGTTTATGAATTGCTCTTGCTGGCGGAAAAAATCCGGCTCCGGGCGGAGATCTCCGAACAGGCCGAGGCGGAAGGTGGAACCTGGATCGACCTGCCGGAGTTGATTGCTGCTTACCGGGCCCAGAAAAGGTCCGCATGACGGTTTGTTTGGACACAAACGTTCTGATTCAAGCCCGTGCCAGCAGTCACCCGTACGGAGTGCTTCTGGATGGTTTCGTTTTCGGCCTTCTGAACTGGGCGGTGTCAAACCGGGTGATCGCCGAATACGAGGAAATCATCCGGAGGAAGGCCGGATCGCATGCCTGGAAGACCATGGCTCGTCTGATCGAACTGATCCACATGTCTGGCAATCTGGTGTTCATCAATCCGCACTACCAGTTCCACGTGATCGGCAATGACCCCGAGGATAATGCCTTTACGGATTGTGCGATCGCGGCGCACGCGGATTATGTGATCACCGAGGATCGGCACTTTGCGCCGTTGGCGAATTCCGGATACAAGCCCCAACCGATCACGCCTGCGAAGTTCATTGAGCGGTATTCGGGAAGATTCGTTTGAGTGCAGACGGTGGACACGCGTCGGCGCTCCTTTTTGGTTCCCGGAGGGAACCCAGCGGGTAGCCGGGCGGTGGCTGTTTGGGTTCCCGGAGGGAACGAAGAGGGTAGCCGGGGCGTGGCGCTCACGCGCCACCCCCGGTCTGCCGGAAAAAAGAGGGATGCACCCCGTGAGGGCGTGCCAGAGGGTTGGGATTCAAGTGGCGTGCGAACCGGAAACCCGGCGCCTCTGTCACCCCTCCAGGGTGAGGGCCCTTTTGGGGCCCGTATCCGGTGGTGTTGCCACGCACCGGCTACCCTCTTGCGATGCCTCCGGCATCTCCCGCGGTTCCTTCCGG
>CAIURC010000046.1 GCA_903901425.1 uncultured Spartobacteria bacterium
ATCCGACACCCCTGCTAAAGGCTTCAAGGCCACAAGGCGGTGATTCATCTCAAAGGTCACTCCGAGTCCACGCAAGCGGGCCACCCAGCGACGCAGCAACGGAGCGGCCTTCATCTCCACGGGATAAACCCGGCCCGTGGTCGCCTGGAAGGTTTCCACGCCCAGTCCCGCGGCCCATTGCCGCATCGCTCCGGGATCAAAGTCGCCGAGCAGTTTTGGCCAAAAACCGGATGGTTGCCCAGGTCCGGAGTACCGCGTCTGGAAGCGGTCTAGGGCTTCTCCGTGCGTCATGTTGAGACCGCCCTTCCCGGCCACCAGAAACTTCCGGCCGACGGAGGGTTTGGCCTCGTACAGCGTCACCCGCAACCCCGCCAATGCCGCGACTTCCGCAGCCCGTAAACCCGCCGGCCCGCCGCCGATCACGGCGACGGAAGGGTTCGGAGGCGACACAATGGGCTTCATCATGAACAGGACCTAGTGGCTTTAAAACCGACACCAACAGGGTGCGCAGCCCCCTGAAATCCACCACCACAATCAAAGCAACAATCCGTTTCCTCAGGGAAAAAACGTCGACCGACCCTGATTGGTTCTCCTAGGCCGGCACCGGAAACGATCCTAGATACGAGAACTTGGGCGAGCGCTGTTCAACCCGAATGCGTTTACCTCCTGGGTTTGAGGTTCGCTTGGATCAGCACTTGTAATGTCTATGTGTCACGATGTATATTCTGTCTATGAAGAAGCCGTTGAAGTATTCGAGCGCACCCTCTCCGCCGGATGTGCTCCGCGATGTCTTCGCGCCCAACTTCGAGATCAACGAGACCCAGGGAATGGTCCGAACCCAGATTTATCTGACCCGGGCCGAGCACGGTTTCATTGCGACCGAGGCAGCGCGCCGGGGTGAAACGATGGCGGCGGTGATCCGTGGCTGCATCGACGACAAGATGCGGGTGCCTGAGACCGCGTGGACCGCCAACCCCATGCTGGAGCCAACACCGTCGGATGCCGGGCCGGTATTACCGGAAGACGCCGCCATCAATCACGACCATTACCTTTACGGAACTCCTAAGAAGTATCTGAAGAAGCGAGGGAAGTGGGTGTTGGCCGAACCGGAGGCGGGACGCTGATGCACAGCCACCGGGTCTTCCTCGATTCGTCGTTCTGGATTGCCTTCCGCGATCCCCGCCAGAGCCATCATGCCCGGGCGCGCGACTGTCTCGCTGCCCTCTTCCAGGAGCGGACGCACTTTGTCAGCACGACCTTCGTGTTCGCAGAAATCCACGCAACGTTCGCCCGTTCACTGGCGGTGCGGGAGAAAGTCATCGCCGATTTCTGGGAAAATCCGCTGCTCCATTTCGCTGAGGTCACCGACGCCGACCACCGGGAAGCCATCCAGTTGCTGCGGCAGCACGCACACAAGTCCTATCCCTTCTGTGATGCGATTTCATTCGTCGTGATGCAGCGCTGGGGAGTGAAGCGGGTAGCCGCATTTGATGACCACTTCCGGCAGGTCGGTGGGTTTGAGGTGCTTGGGTTCCGAAACGGCGCGTAATCG
>CAIURC010000047.1 GCA_903901425.1 uncultured Spartobacteria bacterium
GCTCCTGAGTGGCGCACTCCCAAAGAAATTCGAAGAGTGGCTGGCCTCTCCCTGCGCCAGCTCCTGCAGCAGCGCGTCGGGTTCCTCGGTGAATCTGCCGTCGGCTCCCGCCGCAAACCGGCCCCAATCCGCCCTCCAACCGTTTCCGGTGATCCGGCCGAGAAAGCAAACTCCTGAGCACTGCGCTCACCCAGACGGTTTCAAATCGAGTCCGGCATGCCCGTCACCGAGAGAGCGTTTCTGTTTCTCCATTCTTCCTCCGAGGGCAGCACGGCGTTGCCACGCCTAACCGTAATTTGGATGGTCTCTTGACAAGAAGCCGCGCAGTCCAAAAGCCCGGAAATTTTTGCTCGCGCCTAGGGCATTCAACACATCGCAGACCTGTTCGGCACAGGATGCGCCCTCTCAAAGAAATGCGCTGATCGTCCAACCGCGCCAAAGAGCCGTTCCCGCAGCCAGAGTCACAGGCTGCGGGCGTGTTCCCCAAGGATCCGGACCAGTTCCTCCACGGCTTCCGGATGATGCGTGCAACTGTGCCCGCACGGCACCAACCGCTCCGATTCCGCTCCTTCCAGATGCGCACTCCAATAGGGCACCACTCCATCGGACCCCTCCCAGAGTTTCCCTTTGCCCCGGTCTCCGATGATCGAATGGTACGGCACCGCAATCGGCCGTCCATGAATGGCGGCAAAATACGGGTGCCCGGGCGACAACATGTCCACGCTGCGCAGCCCCAGCCCATGGTATTTGAGCAGGGCCGGGTTCAGGAGACTGAGGTCTTCGGTCAGCGCTGATGCCACCAGGTCGGCCGTGGCCACCGGCAGCCGGATCAGACGCACCGCAAGGCGCACCACCCCCAGATCTGCCATCTGACTTCCCTGGTGCGGCACCGCGACAAACACCACGCGCCCCACCGAGGGCAGGGGCCGGAATTTCAGGCTCTCCTCGATCTCCTTTTTTTCGCTCCGCGGAATCCACGGAATCTGGGCGACGGGCCGCGTGAAAAACGCCTTCCAGAGGTCATCCCCGGAATCGATCACCTGAAGCCGGCTCAGGAGCCCGCCCATGCTATGGCCCACCAGAACCATCCGGTCCATGAGCGGGCTCTGGCGTTTTGGATCGGAATAATCCCGGTACTGCTGGATCGCCGCGCGGAGTCGCGCCGCAGAGGCCGGCACAGAAAGACCTGTGGGATAGAGAAACAACAGCGGGAAATACCGGCTCCGCAACTCCGGCCGCGCGTAGATCTCGTTGACCTCGTTTTTCCAGATGCCCGGACCGGAGTTGAGGCCGTGGACAAAAACCACCGGGATTTTTCCCTTTTGAAATCCTTCTATCCCGAACAGGCCGACGTCGTGAACATGCTGATCGGCCCGGAGCAACCCGCGGAGTCCGTTGGCTTGGACATAGTCGTTCCCCAGATTCGCTTCCACTGCCGCCGTGAGGTTCCATGCCAGAGGGACGCGCCGGCCTGCCACCCGGCATTCCTGCTTCTCGAATGTGTTCAGCATCCGGACCCGGACCACCCCAGCCCCATCGGCCCCGGAAACCCCGCCGAACTCCAGAAACACCGTCGCAGGGAGGTACAGGGCGTTGCCCGGCCTGTAATTTCGCTCCCTGCGGAGGGCCTCGACATTTTCGAATCCGAGCACCACCGGAGCGCCCGCGCCGGACCCAGAAGCGGAACGCTGAAAGTCCCTCAGGTCGAATTTGGAGACCGGAAAAAGACGGTCGAAAAAGGACGGCGACCACTCGGGCTTGCCCTGTGCGGCGAGCGGACGCAGGTCGAACTCCATGCGCCACGCCTGCGAGCCGTTGCTGATCCGAAGCGGGGTTTTCCAGTCATGGAGCGGAACCCGTTTTTGGAGGTGAAGCAGAAACTGCTCGGTGGCCGGACCGGCCTCCTCCAGGGGCAGGGACCGAATTCGTTGCAAGTCCGCAGAAAGCGCCACGTCCTTGAGCATCTGGCCGGGAACATGCAGGGGGCGGCCGACGGCAACCTGAGGCAACTGCGGGGCTGCGCATCCGGCCAGGATGAGGCAGACCGCACCCCACAGGATTGTGATCCATCGTGAAACAGCGCCCGAACTCAAGAGGGTGTGGGGAGAGGTGATCGTAGACATATATCCCCCCAGAACTCACTCGGAAGCGGGCTCTGGCGGCGGGCTGAGTTTTCGCGCATACAACGCGGTCAGCAGCGGGCCCGCGATGCAGGTGACAACCACCAGAACGAGCGTGGCATTGACGAACGCGGAATCCAAAAGACGGTCCCCGGATGCGTTCAGGGCTTGAAACCCGACCACGGCACTGGCCAGCGTGGCCGCCATTTGGGGCAGGGACAGGCTCCAGATGAACGAGGCGTCCGCGGGCGTCATTCCGTTCCACCGGGCCGTGGCCCATGCAGCGATGCGTTTGCCCACCACCAATGCCGCAATCAATCCCAGCACCAGGCTCCAGTGCTCGGTCAATGTCCGGCCCAGGACTTGGAAATTGACCAGCAGACCCGTGGACACAAAAAACACGGGAACAAAGAGGGTGTTGGAAATGACCTCGAGTTGTTCCATGCCGAACTTGCCGCGCACCGCGCGTTTCAAGGCGAGTCCGGCCAGGAACGCGCCGACGATGCCCTCCAAATGAATCCAGTGGGACAACTCCGCGCTGGCGGCAATCAGGACGAGGAAGATCATGAGGCGGGCCTCCTGAGCCCTGCCGAACTTGGCGAGTGCGATCCGGGCCAGCTTGCTGAACCCAAAGAGCATCAGGGGCACGAAAATGCCGAGCTCGACCGTTTCAATCCCGAGGAATTTCCAGGAAAAGCCCGTCTGATGAATGGAGACGGTGATGGCGAGGATGATCATCGCGGCGACATCCGTGAAGATGGTGCCACCCACGGTGACCACGGCAGCTCGATGCTGGGCCAGACCCATCCGCGCGAGCATGGGATAGGCAAGCAGGGTATGGCTGGCGATGATGGAGCCGATCAGGGCCGAAGCGTTCCAACTGTAGCCAAAGACGCGGCCGAGCAGGACTCCACCCGAAAACGGGGCGACAAACGTCAGAAACCCGAAGCTGGCAGACGCTTTCCGGGATTTGTTGAACTGTTCGACGTCAATTTCGTACCCGACAAAAAACATGAACAGCAGCTTGCCCATCTCAGCGAAGAGCCGGGTGGCGCCGCCTTCCTCCATGACACCGAGCGCGCCCGGGCCGAGCAGCATTCCGGCCAGGATATAGCCCACGACCGGAGGCATCCTGAAGCGCGCCATGATTCGGGGAAACAGGACGAGGAAGGTGCCGATCACCGCCACCCGGGACATCAGAGTCAGTTCAAAGTTCATGCAAGAGATGGGGAACCTGCGCCGCGGGCAGGATTCGTACGGGCAGGGATCAACGCTTTTTCAGGGCGGATGTTCAAGCGCTGGCTTCTAGAAAAGCCCGGCCCCACTTGGCTCCGGCGCCTCATGAATCGGTTGCACCGTGTCCGGGCTTTGAAGACTGGTCGCCGCCCTCGGCGGGCCCTGGCCTGGCACCTGACCACCGCATGACCGCTGCATAACTGGCGGGAATCAAGAAAACGCCCAGCACCGTGGCCAGCAGCATTCCGAACACCACGGCAGTGCCCATGACTTTTCGGGAGGCCGCGCCGGAACCGGTGGCGATGGCGAGCGGAACCGCGCCCAGGATAAAAGCGAGCGAGGTCATGAGGATGGGTCGGAGCCGGAGCCGTGCGGCCTCGATGGCTGCGTCGACAAATGACCGGCCCCGCTCGTGCTCCAGCTTGGCGAACTCCACAATGAGGATGGCGTTTTTTGCCGACAACCCCACCAGCATCACCATGCCGATCTGCGCGTAGACGTTGTTGTCAAAACCGCGCATCAGCAGGCCCAGCAGGGTTCCCAAAACCACGAGCGGCGTGGTCAGGAGCACTGCCATCGGAAGCGACCAACTCTCGTACTGCGCTGCCAGAAGAAGGAAAACGAACAGCAGCGCCACCCCAAAAACCACAGGGGCCTGCCCCTCGGCCTTCTTCTCCTGGAGCGTGAGCCCCGTCCACTCATAGCCGTAGCCCGCCGGCAAGACACGGGCCGCCACTTCCTCCATCGCTTTTACTGCCTGGGCGGAACTGTACCCGGGTGCCGGGGCCCCCGTGATTTCCGCGGCACGGTACAGATTGTACCGGGTCGTGAAGCCCGGTCCGCTGGTGGGAGACACCTTGACCAGCGTGTCCAGCGGCACCATCCCGCCCGAAGAATTCCGGACACGAAACCGCCCGATGTCCTCGGGTTTCCCCGTGAAATCGGGTTCCGCCTGGAGGAAAACCCGGTACACCCGTCCAAATCGGTTGAAGTCGTTCACATAGGCGCCACCCAGATACGCCTGGAGCGCCCCGTACACCTCGTTGATCCGGACCCCGAGTTGACGGCATTTTTCCCGGTCCAGCTCCAGACGGGTCTGTGGCACCGTTGGCCGGAACCCCGAGTAGATCCGGGCCAGTTCGGGGCGCTTGGCAGCTTCCATCAGAAAACTGCGCGCCGTGCTGGCGAGTTCCTCCACGGTGCCCCCCGCGCGGTCCTGCAGCTCAAATGTGAACCCCGAGGCGCTGCCATACCCGGGCAGCGTGGGCGGACCAAACGCAAGAATCCGGGCTTCAGGAATCTTCTCAAACTGCGCAGCCAAGCTCTTGAGGATTCCGCGCACATGAAGCTCCGGCGTGGCGCGGTACTTCCAATCCTGCATTCCGACAAAGAACGTGACGGCGTTGGAGGCGTTGACGCCCGTCATCATGTTGTACCCGCCGATCGCGATCGCTGAGCGGACTCCGGGCGTTGCGAGCAGAACGGATTCCACTTTCTTGCATACCTCCACACTCCGCTGCATTGATGCCGCATCCGGCAACTCGGCAGCCACAAAGAAATAGCCCTTGTCTTCCTCAGGCAGAAATCCGCCCGGGATGCTGTTTCCAAGACCGGCCGTCAACGCAACGGCGCCAGCGAGCACCAGCATCGCGCGGCCTGTTCTCCGGACCAAGACCCGCACTCCGCCGGTGTAACGGTCGGTCATCCGGTCGAAAGCTCGGTTGAACGCCGCAAAGAACCGGTCAAGAGGCCCGGTCCCGGCCTGCGGAGGTCTCAGAAGAAGGGCGCAGAGGGCGGGACTGAGCGTGAGGGCGTTGATGGCTGAAAACACCACGGAGGCGGCAATCGTGATCGCAAACTGCTGGTAGAGGGTGCCGGTGAGTCCGGGCAAAAATGCGACGGGAACAAACACGGCGCAGAGAATCAGCGCGATGGCAACCACCGGCCCGGAGACCTCGCGCATCGCCTTCCGCGTGGCTTCCACCGGAGTCCCCCCATGCGCGAGATGATGCATCACCGCTTCGACCACCACAATGGCATCGTCGACGACAATCCCGATGGCCAAGACCAATCCAAAGAGCGTCAGCGTGTTTACCGTGAATCCCAGGATCGGAAACACCAGAAAAGTCCCAAGCAACGCCACCGGCACGGTCAGCATCGGGATCAGCGTGGCGCGGAAACTCTGGAGAAACAAAAACACCACCACCCCCACCAGAACGACCGCCTCCAGCAGCGTGTGCCCAATCTCCTCCATCGACGCCGTGATCGGCAGCGTCGCATCCAGAGTCACCTCGTAATGCATCCCGGGTGGAAAACGGGTCGCCGAGTTCTCCAACTGCCGGCGCACCTCGGCCGCCGTTTCCAACGCGTTCGCACCGGGTGCCAGGTAAATGCCGAGCGCGCACCCCGGCGCCCCGTTGATCCGGGCAGCCGCCGCATACGTCTGCGCTCCCAGCTCAAGCCGGGCCACATCCCGGAGCTTCACCTGCGACCCGCCCGCCTCGGAACGGATGATGACCTCCTCAAACTCGGCCGGATCCTGCATCAATCCGCTCACCCGGACGTTGTACTGGAACTCCTGTCCGGGACGCGCCGGCTCGGCTCCGATGACCCCGGCAGCTGCCTGTGCATTTTGTTCGCGGACAGCCGCAATCACATCCGCTGGAGTGAGGCCAAGAGACGCGAGCCGGTCCGGGTTTACCCAGAGCCGCATCGAATAATCCTGGGCACTGAAGTTTTTGACGTCCCCGACCCCTTTCACCCGGGCCAGAGCATCCACCAGATTGATGGCGGCGTAGTTGGAGAGAAACACGGAATCGTACTCGCCATTGGGCGCATAGATTCCCACGGCCATGAGGATGTCAGGGCTGCTGCGCTTGACGCTTACGCCGTCCCGGGTCACCGCCTCGGGCAACCTGGGAAACGCGAGGGAGGCGCGGTTCTGGACGTTGACTTGGTTGAGACTGACACTGGATCCGAGCTCAAACGTGGCGCTGAGGGTCATGGAACCATCCGCGCCGTTGGTGGATTTCATGTAGACCATGTTTTCCACCCCGTTGATCTGGGCCTCGATGGGCGTTGCCACCGAGGATTCCACGGCCTCCGCATCGGCGCCACGGAAGTTGCCGGTGATGTTCACCACCGAGGGACTCACCTCCGGGTATTCGGAAATGGGAAGCCGGAGCAGGGTAAAGCCCCCGATCAAGACCATGAGGATCGAGAGCACCATGGCGACGATGGGCCGCCGGATGAAAAAGTCGGCCATGGCTCAGCGCGGCTCCGGGGTTGTTTGTTTCAAGGCCGTGGGCAACTGCGCCATCAAATCCCGCCAGGACGCCTCGTCGATGTCCGCCTTCCGTGCATGGACCGCCATGCCCTCCCGGACTTTCTGCAACCCCTCCACCACCACCGATTCTCCCGACTCGAGTCCTGATTCCACCACCCACAGCGAACCGACTCGCATCCCCATCCGGACCCTGCGGTACCCGACTTTCCCCTCTGCCCCGACCACAAACAAGTTGTGAAGCCCCTGCAATTCCTGTACCGCCCGCTGCGGAACCAACAACGCATTCGGAACCGTCCGCGTATGCACCCGGACCCGGCAGAACTGACCGGGCCTCAGCAGCTTGTCAGGATTTGGAAACTCCACGCGGACCCGGAGCGTTCCGGTCGAGGAATTGACAGCACGATCCACAAAAATGAGATGACCTGGGTGGGGATGGACGGCCCCATTTGCCAGCAGGAGAGAGAACGCCGGCGAATCCTTGGGATCCTTGGACTCGCGGAACCTTCCGGCGCTGTTGAGGTAAGTGACCTCGCTGACCTCCACATTCACCCAGATCGGATCCAAGGGGGAGATGGTGGCCAGAACCGTGGACTGCCCCCTGCCTACCAGCGTGCCAACGTCCACCTGCTTTGCACCAATGATTCCCGTGACCGGCGCTGTCACGTGGGTGTAGCCCAGATCCAATTCTGCGGCGCGGACTTCCGCCGTCCCGGTTTCCAGAGCGGCTCCCGCCTGGTTCTGCTGAGCGAGCACGTTGTCCAGTTCCCGCTGGGAGACCACGTTTTTCTCGGCCAAGGGCCGCATCCTGCGCACCTCCTGCGCGGCTCGGTCAAAAACCGCCTGCAACCGCGCCTGGTTTCCTTTCGCGGCTGCGAGCTTCTGCTCCACGATCTTCCGATCGAGCTCAAACAAGGGCGCGCCCGCCGAGACCTCGGTTCCCTCCGTGAACGTGATCCGTTGAACCGTGGATTCCACCCGGGCCCGGACCTCCACATTGGCCGTGGCCTCGGTTTGCCCGATTGCCTCCACGACCACCGGGACATCGCGCTGGAGGGGACTGGAGACCACCACTTCGGGAACCGGTACCTGCGCCGGTTTCCCCGCGCGGCCGCACCCGGCCAGAACCAGCAGTGGAATCCCGCAGAAAACCGCATATCGGACTTTGTAAAACAGACGATCTCCGCAGAGGGCCCCGAAAAACTTTCTCATGGGCCGCGGTATAGAAGCCCCCCCCTAAAATGCCAAAGCTATTCCGTTCCGTCCCGCCGATTCCGGAACCCACGATCCTCACAGGCGGGAGCGATCACTCAAACGCTTCGAAATGGCTCATCCGGCGGAACATCCCGTACCGGCCCTCGATGTCCTCCCGTTTCAGGCTGCGGAGTCTGCCCAGGCTAAAGGCTTCCACATTGTAACTGGCCACCACACTGCCGTACACCACCGCCTTGCGCAGTTCGGCAAAACCGACAGTGCCCGACTGGGCAGAGAGATAGCCGGCCAGCGCCCCAACAAAGGTGTCGCCCGCCCCGGTCGGATCATGGATGTCCTCCAAAGGATACGCGCCGCAACTGAAGAAAGCGCCTTCCCCGAAGAGGAGGCAGCCGTGTTCGCCTTTCTTGATCGCAACAAACCGCGGCCCGAGCGCCCGGATCTGGCGTCCCGCCCGGATCAGGCTGGTTTCCTTGGTGAACTGACGGGCTTCGCTGTCGTTGAGCACCAGCAAGTCCACCCGGGGCAGGAGCGCGCGCAGGTCCTCGTTGGCGATGTTGATCCAGAGATCCATCGTGTCGGCGATGACAAACCGCGGTTTGTCCATCTGGTCGAGCACCTGCGACTGCAGTTTCGGAGCGATGTTGGCCAGCAGAACCATTTCGCTCTGCCGGTAGGCAGGCGGGAGTTCCGGGCTGAAATGCTCAAACACGTTGAGGTCCACGCTCCGGGTTTCGCGCGTGTTGAGATCCCAATGGTATTCGCCACTCCACCGGAACGTCTTGCCGGCAGCGCGCTGCAGCCCCTCCAGATCGATCTGGCGGTCCCGGAAAAACCCGATGTGTTCCTCGGGAAAATCGTCGCCCACCACCCCGACCAGCCGGACCGGAGAAAAGAAACTGGCGCCGACTGCAGCAAAGGAGGCAGAACCGCCCAGGAGATCGGCGTGTTCTTCAACCGGGGTTTTGACCGTATCAAGGGCGATGGATCCGACGACGAGTACTGACATGGTGATGCGTATGGTTGCAGGCCGGCACCCGAGCCGGACAGGCGGCCACTATTCAGGAAACCGCCCCCGCATCAACCCTGAATCCGGGAGAGTTGGATCGGAACAGAGCCGAAGATCACCCCACTCCATGCATTGGTTTTTTGGAATGTTTAATTTTTTATTTAGTAATATCCGAACAAACATTCGTGGAGCATGCTGCAAACCATGACACGCCAAGTTTCTTCACAAGCGGAGGCGTTTCGGAAGAGAATCGCCTCGTTTCATCCCCGGTCGCAGCGCTCCGAGGATGCACTCGAAAACAGCCTGCTTCAAGCCTACATGGGCTTCATCCGGGAGTCGGAAATGCCAATGGACCGGTTTGTCAGTCATGGCGGCTGGCTTTTGGAACAGTCGCGCGTTTCGTCCCAGATCTCCGGGCGCCTGCTTCGAAAATCGAAACACCTCGGTTCGGTGCATCCGCGTCTGGCAGGACAACTCCAGCTGTTGGCGACATTTCTGGCCGACCCGCCAGCGGACGCCCCAGCCATGCTCCTTCGGGAGACTGCGTTTGCCGCCTATTTTGTCCTGAACGCGCCTGGGGCACTGATTGCGGACCAAGCGGCGGTGGTGGAAACCGCGCTGCGGATGCACGGCTCAGCGCTGCGGAAATTTTGCAGGTTGCGGCGACTCCCCTGGACCGAGCCAGATCCGCGACAGGCCGCGTGAACATGCGCACCCCCTGGGGCTCCCCCCTAGGGCTGGGGCCGGGGAAAATCTGGAATCCAAAAAAAATTTGAAAAAACTATTGCATTCCCACTCTTCCCGACTATCTTGAACCTCGTTCTGGGGGGAACAGCGCGGGCGTCGCACCATTCGGTAGGCGCCCGCGCATTTTTTATGTCCTGAGGACTCGGTCCTCGGAAAGAAACTCAGGCAGTGCGCAGGATCAGCCGAAGTCCATCCAGACGGAGCCGGGCCTCGGCGAGGGCAGCCTCCATGGCCTGCCTGTGCTCCCTCAAAACAGCCACTTCTTCGGGCCGGACATGGTCGTTGCGCCGCTGCAACTCCTCGAGGCGCGTGATTTCGGCGTCCAATTCGCTGCAGACCCGTTCCGAGGCAGAAGCCACCTCCTGCTGCATCCGCTCGCCCGCGAGTTGCTGGGTCTTTTCAAGCATGGCCGGGAAAAACTTCCGTTTGACGACCCCACGATCCAGGAGGCGCAGCACATCACCTTTCTCCAGACGGGCACCGAGGAATTCGGCATCCGAGGAAAGATCAGCCAGTTGATGATCCACCACAATCCGGAGCGGTGTGGGCGGCAGAAACCGGTCCAGATGAAGCTGGGCCGGCGCCACGCATTCGAGAACCCAGACGGCTTCCAAAAGGATGGCATCGCTGCCCGTTGCATTCCAGACGGCAAAACTGGAGTTGCCGCCTTCCCCGGACAACAACAGGTCCAGAGCCGCCCCTGCCAGCGGATGATCCGCGCTGAAGAACGCAAGGTCTTCCCGGGAGAGAGCGCGAGTCCGGTCGAAGGTGCCAGAAATCCCGGCTTCGGGCAGCGTGGGAAACGCGTCGGTGAGAAGGTGACCGGGCCGGAGCAGGTAATCGCGTTCCGCAAGTTCCTCCACGTGGACTCCAAAATGGTCCATGAGCCGGACAAAAAACCCCTCGAACTCGCGCTGGGAATCGGATGCGCGGATCTGGGCGATCAGGGGTTCAACCCTGCCGGGCCGGAACGAATTGAGTTCGAGCAGGCGGTCGTAGCCCTTTTTCAAACGCGTTTCGAGGCGCGCATGGAGGTCCGAGGCGCGTTCGCACAAGGCTGCCACCGCTTCGGGATCCGCCTCCAGAGCGAGCCGTTCAGCCCCCAGCGTGCGTTCCACCTCGACAGCGCCATGCGGCGTGCGTTCAAAAGCGTTCAGGCCCTCATGATACCACCGGGCAAGCACTTCCTCACAAGTCCCCGCGGCATACGGCACATGGATCTGAATTTCGGCAGTCTGCCCAATCCGGTCCAGACGCCCAATCCGCTGCTCCAGCAGCTCGGGGTTTTCAGGCAGATCAAAAAGCACCAGGTGCCGCGCAAACTGGAAGTTGCGCCCCTCACTGCCAATCTCCGAACACAGCAGGATCGTGGCGCCCTCGGGTTCCGCAAAATACGCTGCGTTCCGGTCCCGTTGGAGCAGGCTGAGGCCCTCGTGAAAAACCGCGCACTGGACGGAAACCTCCCGGGGCAGGGTCTGTCCGAGCCATTCCACTAGTTCGCGCTCCCGGCAGATCAGGAGCACTTTTTCACCGCCCAGTTTCCGCAGAAGTTTCGCCAGCCAGTGGACCCGTTCCGTGCGCCCGGTGCCATCGGCCTCCAACCGGTGCAGCCGGGCTTTCCGCTTTGGAAACCCCTTCAAAACGGCACGCGTATTCCGGAACATCACCCGCCCCGTCCCGAAGCCGTCCAACAGAACCTCCACCAACTTTTCGCGCGCCCCCTCTTCACCGAGCCCGGCGCTCAGTTCGCGCACACGCCCAGATTCGGCCCCGAAAAGAGCAGCATCCGCCTTGGTCCATTTTTTCCCAGCCAACAGACGGTCCGCAGCGGCTGCCACCTTTTCGTACCGGCCGGCTTCCTCCTGAAACTTTTCAAGGTCGGCGTAGCGTTCTGGATCCAGAAGGCGGAGCCGGGCAAAATGGCTCTCCGGGCCAAGCTGCTGGGGAGTGGCCGTCAACAGCAGTACCCCGGGGACAGTCCGGGCAAGCTTTTCGACCAGGCGGTAGGAATCGCCAGGAGCACCCGGACTCCAGTCCAAGTGATGCGCCTCGTCCACCACGAGCAGATCCCAGCCCGCAGCAACCGCCGCCTCGGCGCGTCCGGGATTGCCCGAAAGGCACCCGATGCTGCACAGCACCAACTGACAGCTCAGAAAAGGGTTCACCCCGGGATCACCCGCCTGAGCCGCCACGCACCGCTCCTCGTCGAACACGGAGAGGGTCAGGTTGAACCGCCTGTAAAACTCGATAAACCACTGGTTGATCAAAGGCTCCGGGACCAAGACCAGAATGCGGGCCGCCAGCCCGGTTAAAAGATGCCGGTGCACCACCATCCCCGCTTCAATCGTCTTCCCTAACCCCACCTCGTCCGCCAACAAAACGCGCGGGTGCACCCGGCCAGCAACCTCGGCCGCCACACAGATTTGGTGCGGAATCACGTCCACCCGGCCCCCCACAAATCCCCGGACAGAAGCTGCCCTGAGCCCGGCCCGCCATTGCAACGCCTCCAGTCGCAGATCAAAAACCCAAGGATCCTCCACCTGCCCGATCAACAGCCGTTCTTCAGGTTTGCTGAAACTGAGGACATCCGAAAGCTCCGCCTCCGGCACCCGTCTCCGGTCGGTCTGGTAGACCACCAAGCCCGCGGCCTCCTCCACAGATTCCACCACTGCCGTCTCGCCCTCGTGGGTGCGGATCTTGTCTCCCTCCTTGAACCGGACACGCCTCAGGGGAGCCGTCTTGGTGGCATAACGCCGGTGTTCGCCGGATGCAGGAAAAAAGATCTCCACCCGGCCCACATCCACCCGCAACACGATCCCGAGACCCAGTTCGGGTTCGCTGTCACTGACCCAACGCTGACCGGCAACTGGCAATTCCATAGGCATTCGAAAGGGCCGGAGAGGCTACCTGAAGCCCGGAGCGGATCAACGGTTATTCGGGGCGTCGCCCTTGTCCGGGTTTGCACCGGACAAACAGGGGACACCTTTGGACACCTTTGGACACCTTTGGACACCTTTGGACACCTTTGGACACCTTTGGACACCTTTGGACACCTTTGGACACCTTTGGACACCTTTGGACACCTTTGGACACCTATGGACAACACGTGGCGGCTCGGCCGAGGAGTGCATCTCGGGATTCTGATGGGCTCCGACTGACACACCCAGACTCATGCCGGGCCCGCCCTTCCTCCAAGCAGCTAGGCCGCGTCTTTGTCCTGTTTCCGGCGGATGGAGGGGCTCTTCTTCCCCTCGACCACTGCCCGGTTGATGGTGACTTCCGATACGTCGTCCCGGCTGGGAATCTCGTACATGAGTTCGAGCATGATCCGCTCCAGCATGGAGCGCAGGGCGCGCGCGCCGGTCCCCTTGCTGGCAGCCTGGGAAGCCAGCGCCTTCAAACCGTCCTTGGTCACAGTCAGGGTCACCCCCTCCATCGCGAACAACTTGGTGTACTGCTTCACCATCGCGTTCTTGGTGTCGGTGAGGATCATCATCAACTCTTCTTCGCTGAGTTGGTCCAAAGCCGTCACCACCGGGAGACGCCCCACGAATTCCGGGATCATCCCGAACGACAACAGATCTTCCGGTTCCGTGAACCGGATCGCTTCGCTGTTCGGAATCTCGGCTGTCGAAGTGTCCTGGTCTGCGGCACCAAAGCCCAAGACCTTTTTCCCAAGCCGCTTCTGGATCATCTTTTCAAGACCCACAAACGCGCCGCCGCAAATGAACAGGATCTTGTCCGTGCTCACCTGAATATACTCCTGATGGGGGTGCTTGCGCCCACCCTGGGGCGGCACGTTGCAGGTGGTTCCCTCCAAAATCTTCAAAAGCGCCTGCTGTACCCCCTCGCCACTCACATCCCGGGTGATGGACACGTTGTCCGTTTTGCGGCCAATCTTGTCGATCTCGTCAATGTACACGATCCCGATCTCGGCCCGTTTCACGTCATAATCTGCGGCCTGAAGCAGGCGCAGGATGATGTTCTCCACGTCTTCGCCCACGTAGCCCGCCTCGGTCAGCGTCGTGGCGTCTGCGATGCAGAACGGCACATCAATGATCCGGGCCAAGGTCCGGGCCAGAAGCGTTTTTCCGGATCCCGTCGGTCCGATCAAAAGCACGTTGCTCTTTTCAATCTCGGTATCCGCCAGCGCGTCCATTTGGACGGGCTGCCCGCCGGCCGAAGACTGGCCAATGCTTTGGTTGTGCAGGATTCGCTTGTAGTGGTTGTGGACTGCCACGCTCAGCACTTTCTTGGCCCGGTCCTGGCCGATCACAAACTGGTCCAACTGACGCCGGATCTCCATCGGCTTGGGAACGCGCAAGGTGGTTGTCTGGCGCTTGGCATCCTCGTTCAGTTCCTTCTCCAGGATCCCCTTGCATACCGTGATGCAACTGTCGCAGATGTAGACTCCGGGGCCGGCAATCAGCTTCCGAACCTCGGCGTGACTCTTGCCGCAGAAACTGCACATGGTGAGGTTGGATGCGCGGGCCATGATCGTCGGGATGGATTAAAGGTGGAGTTTGAAAGTGCCGGGGAACGTTTGGAGCCGGATATTTCTGTGGATCCCAGGGGAGGTCCTGTGAAAGCCGGCACCCCCTTCTCTCTATCCGGTTTTTCAAGCGGCGCAAATGGGAAAAGCCGCCGGTGGCACCCGGTGCATTCCACCCGGCAATCCCCCGGTGCATTCGCCTCAGCCACGCCGGATTCGCATGCCCTCCCAAGAGCCCTTTCTGCCGATTTCCCGGGGCGGTATAGGGTTTGCAAGGCCCGAAGCCCTTCCAGCCTAAAATAGGGGGCCCGCTGCCGCTGACCCTGCTGCATTGCCTGACCCGACTGAAAGCACCACCCGCACCACCGAATTTCGTGTCCTCCCTCCATGCTGGGCGGCTGCACCACAATTGCCCCCCCTTTCCTATTCACGCGATATTTGAGCCAGCGGGCACCACGATGGAACGGGAGGGGGCGCAAACTTTCAGGCCAGAACCTTCCCAATGCCCGGACAGGAACGGGAAACCTTCCCCCTTCCAACCCGGCCCCCGTTGTTCCCAGAAACAGGCCGGCAACGGCACCACCACCCGCGTTGCATGGCAACCCTGTTCAGAGTGCATTTGCTCACTCCGAATTCACATCCCCCACCGGACCCGCCCCCCATCCGGCGGCCGCGCCCCCTGAATTCCTCAAGGGTGCCGCGGAGGCTCGCAGGTGAGCCGGCCCTTACAACGGCTGCAACTGTGCTTGAACTCCCCCGTTTTCCACCAAGTTTCCACGGCAGACTCGCAGTCCGGACAGACCATCGCCTTCTGCCGCGTGTACCGGACCCAGCGGCCCGCACCCTCGGGCCGGAGAACCCAAGTGGTCTCGCAGCGGTCGCACATCAGGGCGGCACCCGGGGCGGCACCCGGGGCGGCACCCGGCCCCGTGGCATGGGCCAGATGAGGCGCATGCACGGAGGTACAACCGGTCCCCAGCCACAGCACCGACAACGCCAGCGCCGCTATGGACGCTATGGACGCTTCAAATCTTCCATTTGGTCCATTTAACCCGGCTGGCCTGTTTGTTTGGTCGCACGGTTCCCTTTTGCTTTCACGGTCTCCGGCTCGGTTTCTCTCGACACCTCCCGCCACGGACATCCCCTGCATTTCTTGGTTTTTCATTGGATTGCCTCCCTCTGTGTTTGCATTCATCTCCCTCCACTGCTTTGGGTCGGTTTAGACCGGTTTGAACCGCTTGGGATCTTGGAAATCCAAGTTTGCGTGGATTCCCCCCCCTGACCGCCTCCATCGCCCCAGCCAGATGAGGTTCGATCCTTCGCCGCCCCCACCCATTGAATCGAAAACGGGGCCTGAGGTGGATGCATTGGGATCGCCCCCAGAAACCAACTCCCATGGCCACCGTTGAGGGCCACACGAACTCCTCTGGCATTGGTCTTAAAAACCGCTAATTTCCCCAGATGCTCCGTTTCCTGCTCCCTGCGGCGCTGGTTTTCAGCTCGCTTGTGCTTCACGCCGAACCACTCTCCCACTCCATCAACGCCCTCGGCTGCTCCCTGCTCCGAGCCCTGCCAGACCGGTCCGGCAACCAGCTCCTGTCGCCCTACTCCATCCATTCCGCCCTCTCCATGACCGCTGCGGGCGCCCAAGGCAAAACGCTCTCGGAAATGCTGACGGTTCTCAGGGGGACCGAGGAAACCCTGCATCCGGACCACGAAAAACTGCGGGCTAATCTCGAGGAAATCGAGGCCCGTTCCGCCCGAATCTCAACCGACTCCGGTCAGGGCCGAGAACCGGGACCGACCCTGCTCCGCGTTGCAAACCGGCTTTTTGCGGAAAAAACGTACTCTTTTCGCCCCGAATTTCTTGCACTCACAGAAGCGCGGTACCGCGCACCGCTGGAGGCGCTCTCCTTTCAGGGCGCCCCCGAGGCGGCGCGCCGGGCGATCAACGCGTGGGTGGAAAAAGAGACCCTTTCCAAAATCCAAGACCTGCTCGGGCCGTCGGATGTCAGCACCGACACCTCCCTGATCTTGGTCAATGCCCTGTATTTCCGGGCTCCGTGGCAGGAACCATTTCCCGAAGCCGGAACGGCTATTGAACCGTTTCATCTGGCCGGCGGGACCGTGGAGAAAGTGCCGACGATGGTGGCCACAAAGTCCATGGGCTACCAAAAGTTCCCGGGGGCCAACAGCGTCCCGTTTGAAGCGGTATCCATCCCTTACGTTTCGGGGATGCTTCAATTTCTGGTGCTGATTCCTGAAGGATCCACGGGCCTTCCGGCCCTTGAGGCTCAGGTATCAGCGGAAGTTCTGGGATCCTGCGCCCGGCTTCCCCGGCGGCCAGTGACGCTGCACCTGCCCAAGCTGCACATCGCCCCGCCGACGCTTTCGTTGAGCGAACCGCTGAAATCGCTGGGAATGCCTTCGGCATTTGATGAACCAGCCCGGAGCGCAGATTTCGGCCGGATGCATGCGCCGGGCGAAAAGCGGCTTTTTGTGAGGAACGTGCTGCACAAGACGTTCCTGGACCTCGATGAAAAAGGAACGGAGGCCGCGGCCGCGACGGCGGTCACCATGATGAAAGCGACTTCAATCCCCGGCAGACCGGAGGAACCCGTGCTGGTCCGGGTGGACCGGCCGTTCCTGTTCGCCATCCAGCATGTCCGTTCCGGAACCTGTCTGTTCTTAGGCAGGGTCCAAAATCCCAAATGAACGCCCGGTCCCGAGGCGGATTCCCCGCTTCCTTCCATGCGTTGCCCCGATTCCAGTCAGGCGGAACGCGTTTTGTCTGCTGCGGTTCAGGGGAACCGGAACCGATTAATCCGCGCGGCATCCGCACCGGGAGCACCGCCCCAGGGAGGTCATTTCTGGCGACCTCCGGTCACTTCTTTTTGGCGGCAGCGTCTTTGACCATCTGAACGAACTTGGCAGGTTCTTTGAGGAATTTTTTGTCGCAATGCTTGCAGCAGAGCCAGACGTCCGTGCCTTCGTGCGTCATTTTGAACGGCACCATCCCGCCCGACCCCAGTTCCTCGCCCGAGATCACGCAGTTTTTCAGGGGATACTCCTTGGGCACCGCATCGGCGCCAGCCTTGGAACAGGCAGCCATGCCGAGAACAACCAAAAACAAAGCCAGTGGTTTCATAGTTCCTTCCGATCAATGGTTGAAGCTAAACGCGGTACGCCTCGTGGTTGCAGAGGGGGTTCCGGGAAACAAACAGCGGGTTTTTCCACCGGTTTCCCTCGAATGCGTCCCCCCGTTTCCGGGCGGCCTGCACGAGCACCTTGCTCCGCAGCCCGAGGGCTGTCAACCCGGTCGTCCACTCCCGGACGGCGCGGATGATCACCCGGCGCGTTCAGTGCGCCGGGTTGGTCCCGGGTGCCGCCCCGTGCCAGTGGGCCACGCGCTCGATCCGGAGAGCGCGTCCGCTGGTTTCGTCCACATCCACAATCGCGCCGTGGAGTTTCACCGGCCCACCTGCCACCGGGAATGAGACCGGCCGTCCGGTGAGAAACCGCTGGATAATGGGCGCGATCTCGCGCCCCAGACAGCTCTCCACGGGGCCACACATCCCGGCGTCGCAGAGGAACGCGGTGCCTCCGGGAAAAATCTGTTCGTCCGCGGTCTGGGTGTGGGTGTGGGTGCCCACCACGGCCGAGACCTGACCATCCAAGAACCGGCCCATGGCGATTTTCTCGCTGGTGGTTTCGGCATGGACATCGACGAAAATCACCGGGGTTTCCTCGCGCAACCGGGCCACCTCCGCCTCCATCGCAAGGAACGGGTTTTCAAGCGGAGGCTGCATGAAAGTCCGGCCTTGGACGTTCACCACGGCCACTTTGCCCTTTGCGGTGGGCAGCACCACGGAACCCGCGCCCGGGGTTCCTAGGGGATAATTCAGAGGCCGCAACAGTCTGGGCTCAGTGGGAAGGTACCCTGTAATTTCCCGCTGGTCCCAGATATGGTCGCCCGTGGTGATGACCGCGACGCCCGCCCGGAGCAGGTCGATGCTGATCTTGGGGGTGATCCCGCGGCCAGCCGCCGAGTTTTCGCCGTTGACGATCACAAAGTCCACCTCGCACTCGCGTTTGAAATATTCGATGCTTTCCACGACCGCTCTGCGGCCCGGCTCCCCAATGATGTCCCCGAGGAATAAGATTCTCAGCATTGCACCACCATGCAGCAGGGTGCCTCCCGGCTGCACGCAGAATGTCAGGTCCTTCACCCGGAACGTTCAGGCATGGGTGCTGGGATGGATTCTGTGGTGCTGCGCCAGTCTTTGTGCTCAGGTGCGCAGCCCGATGGCGCCGCCCCCGGACTGGAGTGCGCTCGATGCGTTTCAGGAAACCATCACCCGGGACGAGTTCACCCGGCTGCTGGACACCGTCTACGCTCCTGGAAACGCTTGGACACCCTTCATTGAACTCGGCGAAGCCGAGGCCCGGGTCCGTAAAACGCTCGCCCCAGAGTCGTTCTGGACCCTCCGGTTTTCCGGGGGATCAACTCACGTGCGGCCGAACTTGTTCTGGAAACCGCTGGCTGCGCTGGAGCCGTATCCGCCGGGTCGGCCTCTGGCCGGCTATCGGATCGCCTTGGATCCCGGGCACCTTGGCGGGGTGTACGCTAAAATGGAGGGCCGCTGGTTCCAGATCGGCAAATCGCGTCCTGTTACCGAAGGAGACCTGACTCTTCAAGTAGCCCGTCTCCTCGGACCGCTCCTGACAGAACTCGGGGCGGAGATCTGCATGGTCCGGGCCGGGGAAGGCCCCGACACGCCGTTCCGCCCCGAAGATCTTCAGGATCCGGACGCGCAGTCCGACGGCCAGCTGCTCTTTTACCGGATCGGCGAAATTCGGCAGCGTGCCCGACTGGTGAACCGGCAGTTCCAGCCCGACCTGGTGATCTGTCTGCATTTCAACGCGGAAGACTGGGGTGATCCGGTGAAGCCCGCCCTGACCCCCAACAACCATCTCCACGCCTTGGTCAATGGCTGCTTTTCAAGCGCCGAGCTGCGGATGGACGATCTGCGCTGCGAAATGCTCTGGCGCCTGCTCAGCGGGGTCATTCACGAGGAAGTTCCGGCCTCGGAGTCCGTGGCTGCCGCGCTTGCAGCCGCCACAGAGCTTCCCCCCTTCGAGTACAAGGGGTCAAACGCGTGCCGGGCCGGCGAGACCCCCTATGTCTGGGCCCGGAACCTTCTGGCCAACCGGCTTTACCAGTGCCCGGTCCTTTTTCTTGAACCCTACGTGATGAATTCCAAGGAGGTCTGGGAACGGGTCCAGTCCGGACCCTATCCGGGCCTGAAAAAGGTGGCGGGAAAGCTGCGGCCGGATCTTTTCCGGGAATACGCGGAGGCAGTGGCTGCGGGGCTCAAGAACCATGCAGAACGGGTCCGGCCGGTGCGTTAAATCTTTTCCTGCAGTGAAACCCTCCGGACGGGTGCCGTTCAGGAATGGGCGACGCTAGGCGGGCGCCTCCGCCGGAGCCGCATCCAGTTGTTCCATGTTTTGCGCATGGCATGGCGGAAGGTCAGGTACTCGCAGTGCAACTGCGCCCCGCGCCGGATTCCGTCGAGTACCGCGGCCACCGAGAACGCTGGGAGGTCAAAAACTGCGTGGGCGGTTCCGATGGCGGCCTCGTGGTGGGCATCGCTGCCGGCGGTCATGGGCAGGCCGCGCCGTTCGGCATAGAGCCGGGCCCGTTCGTTGCAGCTCTTGAGGGTGGTGGCGGAATTGAACACCTCCAAGCCGTCCACCGGCAGGGTGTCCAAGACCGCTTCCCGGATTCCGGCCCGGAAATAATCGTAGGGATGCGCCGGGATGGCCAGACCGCCCAGTTCATGGACGCGGCGGCAGATTTCTGCGGCAGGCGTGCCCTTGAGCCGGCCCCCCAGCACCACGCCGAGGCAGAGAAGGTGGCCTTCCGCGGTGGACACCTCCACGCCGGGCACGATGAGAAATCCGTCTACTGGCTGGCCGTCTTTGGAGGCGAACCCTTCCTCGACCATGTAGCGGTAGGCTTCACACGTGTTGTGGTCGGTGATGGCAAACCCATTGAGCCCGCGGGCCTTCGCGGAAACGATCAGTTCCTCGGGACTGCTCACGCCGTCCGCCGAATACCACGAATGGCAGTGAAGATCGATCTTGTAGGCCATGTCTCAACGCAGAATGCTCAAAACCCGGCGGGGAAACAGGCCCAATTTTTCAGAAAAGGCTTCAGCATTCCCCCCCCATTCCCCCATCGTTTCCCGCATGAGTTTCGGTTTCAAGGAATGGGCCCTGGTGTGCAATGCGCTCGGTGAAGGCAGGCAAAGCCTGATCCTCAGAAAAGGCGGGATCGCCGAGGGACGCGCCGGGTTCTCGTTCAAACACGACGAGTTTCTCCTCTTCCCCACCCTCTTTCACGAACAACTCCATCACCTCAAACTCCCCAAAAACACCCCGCTCCCCGCCCCCTCCCCCGAAATCACCATCCGGCACCTCGCCCGCGTCGTCTGGGCCCGCGAAATCTCCGATTTCGACGCCATCCAGCGCCTCGCTCCGTTTCATTCCTGGACCGATGCCCTCGTCCATGAACGGTTCCACTACGACAACCGGCTCTGCCTCAACATCGCCCTCGTCCGCATCCATGCCCTCGCACAGCCCCTGACCTTTCCCGATGCCCCCCAGTACGGCGGCTGCAGGTCCTGGGTCTCACTCCCGGACGCCCCCGATCCCGCCATCCCGGTCCTCTCTGATTCCGAACACCAGGCCCGCGCCGCCCAGATCGAGGCCGCGCTCAGCGGTTCCTAGGTTTTTCCCCGGTTTTTTCCCCAAGAAAACCTCAATAAATTCCCGCCCCGAAGCATTCTCCCTGACAACCCCCATGCGTCCCCTCCTCCTCGCCCTCCTCGCCCTCCTCGCCCTGTGCCCTCTCCTCGCCCACGCCCAGGATCCCGCTCCCGACCACTGGACCCTGCCCACCGATGAATCCGGGCTCCCCGGTGAAGGGGCGCTCCGACGGTACCCGGGCTACGTCAAGGGCTGGCACGACCTCCGCTCGGCATGGTCCAAAGAAGTGCCCCAAAAACAGGGGGCCGTGGTGTTTCTCGGGGATTCCATCACCCAAGGCTGGGGAAACCGGCTCCAGGAAGCCTTCCCGGAAATGAAGATCGCCAATCGCGGCATCAGCGGCGACACGACGCGCGGGATGCTGGTCCGGCTCCAGGAAGACGTGCTCGGTTTGAATCCCGCCGCCGTGGTGCTCCTGCTCGGCACCAACGACATCGAGGTCGGCATCGAACCCGAGGCCGCTGGTCGCAATTTTCAAAAAATCCTCGCCTCCTTGAAGGCGCACAACCCAAAAATGCCCCTCGTGCTCTGTCGGGTTTTCCCCAGTTCCGCCGACAAAAAACGGCCTGCTGAAAAGATCCGTGCCCTGAACGCACTCTACGAATCCGCCGTCCGGAACGACCCGCAGATCACCCTGCTCGACACCTGGACGCTCTTTGCCAACGCCGAAGGCGACGCCGATCCGGCATGGTTCCCCGACCTCCTCCACCTCAACCCGGCAGGCTATGCCCGCTGGGCTGCCGCACTGCGCCCTGTCTTGGCCACCCTAGGCTTCGTTGAAACCCAACCGGACGCTTTTGAACCGGAACCCGGTTTTCAGAGCCTGTTCAACGGCAAAGACCTGACTGGCTGGGGGTTCCGCCCGACGCCACCCCGGAAACAGCCCGCCAATCCCAAGCCAGACGCGCCGGTGTTTGTGGAGGTGGCCGAAACCGTTTCATTCGACGGAAAAACCGAGTCGAGCGACCGCCGGTACCGGGCGATTGGGGGCCGATTGGTGGTGGCCACGCCACCCGAAGGCCGGCGGATCCAGCAACTCTACACCACGCGCGAGTTTCCCCAGGATTTCGTCCTCAAACTCGAGTTCCGGGCCACGCCCAACGCCGACAGCGGCGTGTTCATCCGGCAGCCCCAGTTGCAGTGCCGGGATTATCCGTTGGCGGGCCCGTACAAAGACCTGAAGAACTACAAACCCCAAGACTGGAACGAGCTGGTGGTCACCGTCCAGAACGGGGTCGCACGGGCCGAATGCAACGGCGAACTGCTCACCGATGATTTCAAGGTTCCAGCCACCGGCCCGATCGGACTGGAGGGCGACCGCGGCCAGATGGAATACCGCCGGATCCGGCTCAAACCGCTGCCCTGAGCCTGCGGTTTCACCTTCCCCCACGGGAGGAAGCGGTGTTCAATTCTTTCAGGGTGTCACGGGAACCCGTTTTGGGGCGTCTAGGACATAGACATCGCCGTCCAACCGGGCTTCCAAGCCCACGAGTTCCGCCACGTATTTGAGCACCTGCGTGAACGGCACCTGATTAAGTTTCAGGGTCAGCGTCTTGTCCTTCATTGGAACCCCGCCCGGCCCGATCAAGATATTCGCTCCCGGCCGCGCAGGATCCTGTTCCTGGGTCTTCTGCCGGAGATACTCCAGTGCTTCCGTCAGAGTCGCATCCCTGAAATCCACGGTCTTGATCATCCAGTCGGGACGCGCGGGCTTTTTGAGCGGAGGCCGGGCCTGGGCCAGTGCCGATTTGGGACAAACGACTCCGTGAAAAACGATCACAGCCAACAGAACTCCGGGCAGAATTCGCATGACCCGCACATTACACCATTCCCGGCCATTGCTCCAGTCCGGCCAGGCTAACCTCTTTAAAAACAAGGTGCAGCGCCCCCCGGGTCAGAGTCCAAAGGCCTGATCCATCTGCTGGGCCACACCCTTCAAGTAATCCAGCGCACCTGGCCCCACCTCGGCAGCAAGCCAGCCGTGGAAGTTGATCTCTTTGAGCGCTTTGCGGACATCCGCATATTCGATGTCCCCCTCGCCAATCGGGGTGAACTTGTCCTGCGCCCGGGAGTATCCCTTGATGTCCAACTTCTTCACCCGGCCTCCCAACTGCCGGATCCAATCCCCCATCCGGCCGTACTTGTGGTGGTTGCCAATGTCAAAATGGATTCCCACCCACGGGGACCTGAACTCGTCCACGTACTTCGCAAACTTCTCCGCTGTCTGGTCGGCGCCCCCCGCGTGGTCGTACAAAAACTGGTTCCAGACGTTCTCAAAAAGAATCTGCACCCCGAGCTCCGCCGCCAGCGGAATCGCCCGGGCAATGTTTTCCACCGAACGCGGCCAGATTTCCGCCTCTGGACCGTCCGCACCCCGGCCCACCACCAGCAGCACGCTGTGTCCGCCCACCTCGCGGGTGTTCCGGAGCGCCTGTTTGAGATCCTCCAACGCGGCTGCGCGCACCGCCGCATCCGGACTGGTGTGCCGGATTTTCCAGTGGGACGAACAGACGCTACCGTCCACGGAGAGACCCGATTCCGCCACCGCCCTCCGGACCTCGCCCGGATCGGCTCCGGGAAAATCCATCTCCACGCCGTCGAATCCGGCGGCCTTAGCCGTTTTGAAGCGGTCCGCGAGCGTGTCACCCTTGATCATCCCGATCTTGAGCGTCTTCAACAACCGCCCTGCGAGGGCATCGGGGACATCGGGCGCAGCCTGGGCGGCACCGGTCATGGCGCCCAGCGCGAGAATGCCTGTCTGCTTCAAAAAGTCCCGGCGCGTGCGGAAGTGATCGGTGTTCATGAGGGAGACAGGTCTCTACCCGATTCCGCGCAGAAAAGGAACCCCGCGCTGGGGGGAGGCGTTCGATTCGCCGAGAAAAACTGGGACATGGCTTCCGCCGCGTGTTGCCGAGTGCAGACGGTCAAAAACTAGGCCGAGTTTCCCAAAAAAACCGGGGACATGCGCCCCGCTTCTTGGATCGTTGAGCGGATTCCGCGAAGAAAAGCAAACCCGGCCGCTACAACTGCCGTTGGAGTTCCCGCATCATCCCCGCCTGCAGAGTTTTCACCCTGTCCCGGGCCTGCTCCGCCCGGGCCTTTGCCACGGCTGGCTGCCGGGCCATCTCCAACACCGCCGAAACCACCCGTTCACCATCAGGTTCCTGGTCGAAATCAAACAGCCAGTCTCCCAGCCCAATATCGCGCCACATCATTCCCTTGCTCGTCTGCTCCGCCCACCGGCACACGATCGCGGGAACCCCGCTCCCGATGCAGAGGATGGGCGAATGCATCTCGTTCCCGAAAAGCCCGGCGCTTCTCCGGTAAGTCGACAATGCCTCGCCTGTCAGCCAGTAATCCGGCCGCCACACCACCCGCGCCTTCGCAGATTCCGGCAACCGATCCAGCAACAACTCCTTCCCCACCTGCATCTGGGTCTGATCCTCCGGACACAGCAAAATCTTCAAATCCGTCTCCCGCAACACTGCCAGAATCGCGTTCCGCAACGGCGCATGGTCATGCTCTTTCATCGCCTCATTCCGCGCATGTTTCACAGGATCCAGCGCCGCCTTCTTTTCAGGAATCGTCCAGTACGGCGTGTACCTCAGCCTCGGGATGCAACACAGAAACTTGCCCGGCTCCAAACCGTGCCGCGCCAGAAATGCGTCTGCCGCCGGTTCGTTCTGCAAGTCCGTCGCAAAAGCCGCATCTGGCCCAAAAGCCATCACCGGTGCCGTGCATCCGCGCGCTTTCGCGAGTTCCAGCGAAACGCTGTCCCGGAAAAACACAAACCGCGCGCCGTTCAGAACCTCAAGGGTCCGTGACAGTTCAACCTCCGATGCAGGCTGGGTCGCGGTGGATCCTTGAATCGGCAGCGTGATTCCAGCCACGCCGTACGGTTTCCCCGTCTCCGCGCTCCACCGGCTCACATCTTTCTGCGCCACCAGCGACGGACCGGATCCGTGCAGGAGAAAATCGCATTCCGCAAAGGCGGCACGGATCTGCTCCGGGGTCTTCACAATCCCCAGTCTCGGGAACCTTTTTTGCAGCATCGCCTCCACGCCATTGTCGACCTTGGAGGGCCAGAGGCGGACCTCCGCCGCGGGCAGATGCGTCTCCAGAAGCGCCAGCAATCCCGGGGTGTGCGCAATGTCGCCAATGTTGACCGTCTGCCACGAAGACCGAACCAAGATCCGGGGCGGCTGCTGTGCCCCCCGGAGAACGGCTGAAGGAAAGGCGGCTCCAAGCACTGCGGTCTGGAGAAAAGCGCGGCGGGATGCTGGGGGAAACATATCAACAAGAGCGCCCTCAAAAACGGCCCGGTGTCAATCCGCGAGGCTGCAATTCCGCAAGATACAGCCCGCCCCCGGGCCCCCTGCCATGCCCCAGGGGATGATCCCGCCTGTTTTAGAATCGACAGGCTCCCACCAACAATCCGCATTCCCCCCAAGGCCCGGCTCCCCTAGCGTCACAGTGTTGCTGAGCAAAACCGTCCCCCTTTCCTCCATGAAAACCGTTTCCCTCCTTTTTGTAGCCTCCCTCTTTGCCGCCACCGTCCACGCCCAGGCTCAACAACCCCATCCAGTTCGCGTTCTGGTCTGGGACGAACAACAGCCCCAACAGAAGGAGGCGTATGGCCCCGATTTTTTGGGGGAAACCATTGCGCGCCATCTTTCAAGCCAGCCGGGGCTGGTGGTGAAAAGCGTCCGTCTGGATGACCCGCAACAGGGACTCGATGATCCGACGCTGGATTCCACCGATGTGCTCGTATTCTGGTGCCACCGCCGCGTGAAGGACCAAGACAACGACCGCATGGAAGCGGTTGTGGACCGGGTCAATTCCGGGAAACTCGGCTTTGTCGCACTGCACTCCGCCCACTGGGCAAAACCGTTTGTACGACTCATGCAGGAACGGGCAAAGGCAGACGCGCTCGCTCAGGTGCCCGAATCCGAACGGAACTCCGCCCGGTTCGAGTATTTGAATGCTGAACCCTACTACAAGGGCGTGAAGGCTGGTGCCCCTCTGACGCCCGCTCTGGAACGGGGCGGAGACATCTGGCGTCTGACCCTCCCGGCCTGCGTCTTTCCCGCGTACCGGGCCGACGGAGCTCCAGGCCATCTGACCACCCTCCTCCCGGCGCATCCGATTGCCGCAGGGCTGCCCGCCCGTTGGGACATCCCGCAGACGGAGATGTACGGCGAACCTTTCCATGTCCCCACGCCAGATGAAGTGGTGTTTGAGGAAAAATGGGACAAGGGAGAGCATTTCCGGAGCGGTTGTGTCTGGAAGGTGGGAAAAGGACGGGTTTTCTATTTCCGGCCTGGCCACGAAACCTACCCGATCTTCAAACAGGCCGAACCTCTCCGGGTCATTGAGAACGCCGTCCGCTGGCTGGGCGCGAAGTAGGAAAAGGACCATTCCGGACTCCACTCCATTTTAAAGCGGGACGGATGGCCGCTTCGGCGTACTCTCTGACCTTTGCACCATGGCCAACCCTTCTCTCCCGAACTCCGTCCAGATTGTCGCCGGGAACGGCGGTCTTCCCTGCGTCCAAGTCCGTCATCCGGTGGCGGAAGCCGACCTCTATCTTCAGGGCGCGCATCTCACCCATTTCCAACCCGCAGGTTCCCAACCGGTCCTTTTTCTGAGCGGCAAAAGCCTTTTCACCGAGGGCAAACCCATCCGGGGCGGCGTCCCGCTGATTTTTCCGTGGTTCGGTGCCCGTCAGGACGACCCAAAATCCCCGATGCACGGGTTTGCGCGGAATCTTCCATGGGAACTGGTGGAAGCCACCGAGTCTGCGGAGGGCGTGACGCTCCGGCTCCGGCTTGTTTCGGGTCCGCAGACGCTGGCGCTCTGGGCGCATCCGTTCGTTGTGGAGTTTGAAGTGGTTGTTGGCCGGAAACTCGGGCTCGCATTTTCCGTGTCCAACCCGGGACCGGACGCCTTTGAGTTTGAGGAGGCGCTGCACACGTACTTCCAAGTGGCGGATGTCCGCACTGTGCGCGTCACGGGCCTGGAGAACACCGTGTTCCTTGACAAGACGGATGGGTTCGCCCGGAAACAGGAGGGCACACCCCCCATCGCGATCACGGCCGAGACGGACCGGATTTATCTCGAAACCGAGACCACCTGCGAGATAGCCGATGTCGGGCGCAGAATCCGGATTGGAAAATCCGGGTCCCGGACGACAGTGCTTTGGAATCCGTGGGTGGCGAAATCGGCTGCCATGGCGGATTTCGGGGACGACGAATGGCCGTCGATGCTCTGCATTGAAACCGCGAACACGCATCCCGCCCCTGTGACGCTGGCACCCGGCGCCACGCACCGGATGACGGCAGAGATTGAGGTGCATCCGGCCTA
>CAIURC010000048.1 GCA_903901425.1 uncultured Spartobacteria bacterium
AGGTGTCGCCTTTGGGGAAAGAAATCCTCATCAACGCGTTGGACCTCAGGCGGCGTGTGGTCCGGGACATCACCACCCCGCGGGGCGAGGTGGTGTTTTTGAACACCGAGCTGTCCTTCGAGGAAAACCTGCGCAGCGCCCAGCAGTCGCGGCATACCCGGTTCCCGCTCTGCGAGGGGCACTTGGACAACGCCGTGGGCCTGGTCCACATCAAGGATTTGTTGACGCTCATCCGGGAGGATCGCCCGGATTTGCACCGGATCCAGCGCACGATTTTTCCCGTGCCGGAAATGATGCCGCTCGAGAAGTTGCTGGGGTTTTTCCTGTCCAAACACGCGCATCTGGCACTGGTGGTGGATGAGTTTGGGGGAACGGTCGGGATTGTGACTCTGGACAATGTGCTCGAAGAGATTGTGGGCGACATCCAGGACGAGTTTGACGCGGAAAAGCCGGAGTTGCGGAAGGTCGGGGTCGAGGAGTTTGAGGTGGAAGGGTCGCTGGGCTTGTACGAGTTGAAGGACTTGATTGGGCTGGAGTTGGAGAGTTCGGATGTCAGTACCGTGGGCGGCTACGTGACTCATCTGATCGGCCATCTGCCGCACAGTGGGGAGCAAACGCGGATCGAGGATTACTTGGTCACCATTACCAAGACGGACGGACGCCGGGTGATTCAGTTGAACTTCAAGCGGGTCCCTGGCAGCGACTCAGGAGCGGCTTGACCCCGGTTTCCAGACTGGCAGGGTGCACCCCGTGAAAAGGCTGATCTTTGGAATCTGCGGGTCGGTTCTCCTGACTTCCTGCGCAAGCATCTGCGGCGGGGTGGTCAAAAACGTCCGGGTAACCAGCGAGCCCCCGGGTGCCTTGGTGCGCCTGGATGGTGTGACCCGAGGCTTGACCCCGGCTGTCCTCCATCCGTCCACCCGCAACAACCATGTGGTCCGGGTGGAGATGCCGGGGTTCGAGCCAGCCGAGATCCCGCTCCGCCGGGGAATCAGTGCCTGGGAGTGGGGGAATGTTGTAAACGGCTTTTTCCCGGGGATCCTGTACGACGGCCTCACTGGGGCGGTGTACCGTTTTCATCCGGGCGAGGTGAAGGTGCAACTCCAGCCGATTTCGGGCAAAACTGGCAAAACCGGGGGGACTTCGGGGACGCTCCCGGGGCAGCCGGTCGCGGGGCGGGGTTGACGAGCCTGACCCGGCCCCCTAGAGAGGGAGAGTTCAGATGAGGGCGCATCGCATTTTGGAGAGATTGATCCAGAGAAAAACCGAGGCCACTCCCGGTCGAACTGAGCGGAGGACCCGGAAATGAATCCGTTCCCCGACATCGAGCTTTCCGGAGCCAAACTCTCCGCTGTCCCCGGGCCTGCCTCTGCGGGCGGTGAGGGGGAGTCGCACAGGGACCTCCAGCGGGACGATTTCTGGCGCGAGGTTCCCGGATATGCGGGTGTGAGCGCCTTGGAGTTCCGGAGCCACCTCTTCCAGCAGCGCAACGCCGTGACCAATGTGCGGCAACTCCGGGAGGTTGTCGGGAACCGGGTGCCAGACAGTTTTTACGAGGACGTCGCCGCGGGTCTCGCGCACGCCCCGATGGCACTTCGGATTTCGCCTTACTTGCTCGCGCTGGTGGATTGGTCGGATCCCGTTCCGGACCAGATCCGGACGCAGTTTTTGCCGCTGCGCTCACGCCAGGTACCTGACCACCCGATGCTGCGGTTTGATTCGCTCAACGAGCAGGAGGATTCCCCCGTCCCGGGTGTGACGCACCGGTACCGGGACAAGGCGCTGTTTCTGCCTCTGGACTCCTGTCCGGTTTACTGCCGGTTCTGCACGCGCAGTTACGCGGTGGGGGGCGACGTCGAGGCGGCGCCCGAGAAACTCCGGTTGCATGCCAATCACGCGCGGTGGGAGAAGGCTTTTGAATACATCCAGTCGCGTCCGGAGTTGGAGGACATCGTGGTCAGCGGCGGTGACACGTTCAATTTGAAGCCCGAACACCTCAAGGCGATCGGGGATCGGTTGCTCGGGATGCCCAATGTGAGGCGGTTGCGCATCGCTACCAAAGGGCTGTGTGTGTTGCCCCAGAAAATCCTGACGGACGAGGCCTGGCTGGACGCGCTGACCCACGTGGTAGAGTCCAGTCGCCGCATGCACAAAGACGTGGCGGTGCATACCCACTTCAACCATCCCCGGGAGATCACCGGGATTACCGAGGACGCAATGGCCCGGCTCACGGAACGCGGTATTCTGGTTCGCTGCCAGACCGTGTTGCAGCGCGGGGTGAACGACGAGCCCCGCGTCATGCAACTCCACGTCCGGCGTCTGGGGTACGTCAATGTTCACCCTTACTACGTCTATTTCCATGACATGGTGCCGGGTGTTGAGGATCTCCGGACCACGCTCGGAGCCGGGTTGGCCCTTGAAAAATGGGTGCGCGGCCACACCGCCGGGTTCAACACGCCCGCTTTTGTCGTTGATACCCTTGGCGGCGGTGGAAAACGGGATGCCCATTCCTTTGAACAGTACAATCCAGCCACCGGGATTGCGGTGTTCACCAGCCCCGGGGTCAAGCCGGGCCGGAAGTTCCTGTATTTCGATCCGTTGTCGGCGCTGGATCCGGAGCACCAGTGGCGCTGGAGCCAGCCAGGGGAGCGCCGTGCGATGGTTGAAGAGGCGCTGGGCGGCGACGCCTGAGATTTAAGGGGCGGGGGCTTCAGGAGTCGGTTTCGGCCGGTACTCGGTAAGCCCGTGCCGGATCCGGAACAGGACGAGGGCGGAGCCGGCGGCAAAGCAGCACGCCCCGGAAAGCATGGCGGTACGCAGACCGATGGTGTCGGCGAGTTTGGATGCGGCAAGGCCTGCAAACGGGAGGACGCCAAAGAAACTGAGCCCCGCCAGGGCTGAGACCCGGCCCCGGACCGGGTCGGGGGCACGTTCTTGGACCAGAGTGTTGGCGAGTCCGAACAGGGTGGAGTTCCCCAGCGTCATGAGGGCGATGGCGGGAAGTGCGACAGAAAGCGATCGGGCCTGGCTAAGGACCGCCATGGAGAGGCTGGTAAACGTGGCGGCAGTACCGAGGTAGAACGAGCGGCGTTCGGGGCGGATCCGGAGGAGATGCAACGCGCCGAGGAAAGCGCCTCCGCCCGAGGCCCCCATCAGAAGCCCGTGCTGTTCGGGGCCGATTTCAAGGACGTGCCGCGAGTAGAGGGGCATCAGGATCATGAAGTACGGCGAGATAAACAGGGTGATCTGGGAGATCAGAAGGAGCATGGCCGCGCTGGGCGGGTCCGAGCGGACATGGCGGAACCCCTCCAGAACTCCTTTGTTTTCCCGGGCAGCCGTTTCCCGCGGCTTGCAACTGGCCGGCGGCAGCGTGGCAAGGGAGATCAGCAGGGCAAGAAAACTGGCGGCGTTCGCATGGAAAGCGGACGCGGTTCCGAGGCTGGCGATGAGCCAGCCGCCGACGGCCGGTCCGGCCAGCCGGGTGGCATGGAACACCGCCCGGTCGATGGCCATCGCATGCCGGATCTGGTCCTTGCCCACCAGTTCCGGCACCAGAGCCGCCGCGGCGGGCATTTCAAACGCGGTGGTGACGCCTAGACAGATTCCCGCAACGGCCACATGCCAGACCGCGATGTTCCCGGCGGCCACCCGGGTTCCCAACCACACCGACACCGCTGCCTGAAGCAGCACCACGGTTCCGAGCAGGACGCGTTTGTCGACGCGATCCGCCACGGCGCCTGCCCAGAGGCTCAGGAGAAGCATGGGCGCACCGGAGATGAAGTTGACCGTGCCGAGGGTGAATGCAGAGGCGGTGAGCCCGGCCAGAACCCATCCCTGCGCAGTTTGTTGGATCCATGTGCCGAGCATGGAAACGGTTTCCCCGGCCATGTACCGCAGAAATGGGCCGCGCAGGGTGCGGGCGGGTTCGGATTGAAGTTCCATCGGGTTGGGGCTGAGCGTGGGTTCGGGCTGTTGCCAGACTTCCAGAACCCGGTGGAAAGAGGGAGGATGAAGACACGCTAAAGTTTGAGCATGAATGCTGCTTTAAAAATGGGGATGAGTCTTTCCATAGACGTGGACGCGTTGCTTGGCCGGTTGCTGGAGAGCGCCGAAAACATCTCCGACCTTCTTTTCATTGTGGGGCGCCCGCCTCAGGTCGAGAGCAGCGGCCGCCTCCGGCCGGTCCCGATTCCCGGGCTGGAACTCCTCACTCCCGCCCAGACGGTCGAGCTCGGCGCGCATTTCATGCGTCAGAACCCCCGCTTGAACGAGGATTTCCAGGAGCAGGGTTCCTGTGACACCAGTTACGCGCTCCACGACACCGCCCGGTTCCGCGTGAATGTGTTCCGCCAGAACGGCGCGCACGGGATCGTGCTCCGAAAACTGCCGGCGCAGATTCCCTCCTTGGAGGGTCTCGGGTTGGGGGCGGTGTTTCGGGAGATTGTGCGGGAGAAAAACGGGATTGTTTTCGTGACGGGTGCAACCGGCAACGGCAAGACCACCACGCTCGCTGCCATGCTCAATGAACTCAACGAGACCGAGGACATCCATGTGGTGACCCTTGAGGATCCCATCGAGTTTCTGCATCCGCACAAGCGTTCCACGTTCAGTCAGCGCGAACTGGGCAGGGATTACCGGGATTTTGCCACCGGCCTGCGGGCTGCACTGCGTCAGGCGCCCAAGGTGGTTCTGGTGGGGGAGATCCGGGACCGCGAGACCATGGAGATCGCACTGACTGCTGCCGAAACCGGGCATGTGGTTTACACCACGCTCCACACCATCAGCGCTTCGATGTCGATCAACCGGATCCTCGGCCTTTTTCATCCGGACGAAGAGCCCCAAGTCCGGCAGCGGTTGTCCGATGCGCTGAGGTATATTGTCAGTCAGCGGTTGGTTCCTAAGGTCGGCGGTGGGCGCCTTCTGGCCACGGAGGTCATGGGGAGCAGTTTACGGAGCCGGGAGGCCATTTTGCTTGGGGAGACCGACGGCCGGGACTTGCACGAGATCATTGAGTCGGCCTCCACCCAGGGCTGGCACAGTTTCGAGCAGTCGCTCCTTGCGGCGCTCAGGGCCGGAAAAATCACCGAGGAGACTGCACGGTTGCACAGTGTCCGCAAACTGGCGATGAACCGGGCCATCGATCTGCTTCGGAAGGAACTTGGTCCACCGGCCGATGTGGTTCCAGCCGGAGCCGGATTCCGGCTTGAAAAAGATCAGCGCCGGCCCGGTGCCTGAGTGGCAACGGGATTGGTTGCCGCTCCGGGGCAACCTGGTTTCCCCCATTATAGGGGGGTTGAGCGGTGGGCGGACTTTGCGCGAGAGTGCACGGTCGCGGGGCCCGGTAGCCTGGCGCCCCCCACTCTTCATGAAAACGTCTGTTCCCCTCCTCACCGCACTTTCCTTGGCGCCCACCGTGTTTGCGGCCGAACTGCCGATTCCGGACCAGATCCGTTTCAACCGGGACGTGCGGCCGGTGCTGGCTGATAAGTGTTTTGCCTGCCATGGGTTCGACCCGAAAGACAGGAAAGGCGATCTCCGGTTGGATGTGCGCGAAGCGGCTCTGGAGGCAAAGGCGATCGTGCCGGGCAAGCCCGCGGAGAGCACTCTGGTGGAGCGGATTTTGACCGAAGACAAGGAGGACCTGATGCCGCCTCCGAAGTCGCACAAGAAACTTTCCAAGCGGGACAAGGAAGTGCTCCAGCGCTGGATTGCGCAGGGGGCACCCTATGAGCGGCACTGGGCGTTTGACCCGCCCCGGAAAGAGGTGGTGCCGATGCTCAAACAGGTTGGCTGGGTGCGGAACCCGATTGATGCCTTCCTTCTTGCGGCTTTGGAACAGGCCGGTCTGCAGCCTGCTCCCGAGGCGGACCGGAGGACGCTGGCCCGGCGTCTTTCCCTCGATCTGACGGGTCTGCCGCCCAAGCCGGAGGAGGTGGAGGCGTTTGTTTCGGATCCGGCCCCGGACGCCTACGAAAAACTCATGGAGCGCTGGATGGCGACGCCGCAGTGGGGGGAACACCGGGGCAGGTACTGGCTGGATGCCGCCCGGTACGCAGACACCCACGGGATCCACATCGACGCCTACCGGGAAATGTGGCCGTACCGGGACTGGGTGGTCGCGGCGTTCAACCGGAACCAGCCTTTTGATCAGTTCACCATCGAGCAGTTCGCGGGGGATTTGTTGCCGAATCCCACCCGGGAACAACTCATTGCCACGGGATTTCACCGGTGCAACATGACCACGGGCGAAGGCGGCACGATTGCCGAGGAAAACCTCGCGCTCTATGCGAATGACCGAGTCACCACCACCGCTTGGGTCTGGCTCGGGCTCACCGCAAACTGCGCGGCCTGTCACGATCACAAGTTCGATCCGGTTACCCAGAAAGACTTTTACGCGATGGCCGCGTTTTTCCGGAACACCACCCAGGGTGCGATGGACGGAAACGCGAAGGACACGAGGCCGGTGATCTACCTGCCTTCGGCACAGGACGAGGGACGGTTTGCGGAATTGCCCAAACTGATATCTGCCGGACGAGAGGCTCTGGCCAAGCGCAGGGCTGAGGCCGTCAAGGAGTCCGAGGCATGGGTGGCTTTGGTGACCCCCGAGACGCTGGCGATTCTGCCCAAGGCGCTGCAGGACTCCGCTCAGCCTTTGGAAATCAAGAGCCGGCCGGTTTCTGTTTCAGTGCGTTTTGCAGTACCCAAAGAGGTCGGTAGGTACGTGCTTGCGCAAGGGCCGGACTGGCAGCTTTTCGTGTACGGCAAGCGGTTCGGGCTCCAGTTGGGTTCGGATCCCAAGACCGCCTACCAGTTGGTGACACGGGGCGATGTGCGGACTCCGGGCAAGGAGGAGCACTTTGCAGCGGTTTATGATGGGAAAGGCGGCGTGACCCTTTTCCTGGATGGCAAGGAACGCGAGGACGAGCGCAAGCCGGTTACCGACGCTGGCTCGGTGGGGAAGCCGGCTGCATTGGCTGCCGGAGTCACGGACCTCCGGATGTATGGCCGGTTGCTTTCCAAGGACGACGCCGCGATGCTGTTTTCTGAGCCCGAGTTGAAAAAGCATCTCGCCGTCCCTGTGGCGCAGCGCACGCCGGCCCAGAAGAAGGCATTGGCGGATTTCTACGCCGCCAGCGTTGACGTGGCGTCCGTGGATCTTGCGGCGGCCAGCGAGGCGCTGGTGGCGGAGGAGGCTGCAATCCGTGCACGGTCTACAGTGACGCACATTCAGGAGGAGCGGAAGGATTCGCAGCCGATGGCGAACATCCTGATGCGGGGAGCCTACGACAAGCTGGGGGAAAAGGTTACCCCTGCGGGGTTCAGCGCGCTGCATCCCATGCCCAAAGACGCGCCTGCAAACCGGCTTGGACTGGCGCAGTGGTTGATGGCGCCTGAGAATCCGCTGACGGCCCGGGTGACGGTGAACCGGTTCTGGCAGGAGTTGTTTGGTACGGGCCTTGTGCGCACCGCGGAGGATTTTGGGATGCAGGGCGAGTTGCCTTCCAATCAGGCGCTGCTGGATTGGCTGGCTGTGGAGTTCCGGGAGTCAGGCTGGGATATGCGCCACATGTTCAAGCTCATGCTCACTTCCGCGGCCTACCGTCAGTCTGCAGTGGTGACGCCCGAAAAACTGGCGCGGGATCCGCAGAACCGGATGGTTTCCCGGGGGCCAAGGTTCCGGATGGATGCCGAGATGGTGCGGGATTATGCGCTGGCGGCGAGTGGCACGCTGGTGCTGAAGCTGGGCGGGCCAGGGACGAAGCCGTACCAGCCTTCGAACATCTGGGAAGTGGTGGGGTTGCACGGTTCGAAGTATTCGCAGGACAAGGGGGAAAGCCTGTACCGGAGGACGTTGTACAACTTCTGGAAACGCCAGGCGCCCTCGCCCAACATGGAGGCGTTCAATGCGCCCTCCCGGGAGAATTGCACGGTGCGCCGTGAACGGACCAACACTCCGCTGCAGGCGCTGGTGACCCTAAACGATCCGCAGTTTGTCGAAGCGGCCCGGCGCATGGCGGAGTCGGTGCTCAAGACGCATTCTGAGCCGGCCCCGGCGTTGGACGCATTGGCGCGCCGTGTCCTCCTGCGGCCGTTGAATCCGATGGAGACCCAGATTTTTGCGGCGGCGCAGTCGGACTTCGAGAAGGAGTTCAACCAGTCGCCGGAGCGTGCTGCGGCGCTTTTGAAAACCGGTGAAGCCCCGGTGGATGCCGGTTTGCCCGCGGCCAGACTGGCTTCATTTTCGCTGGTGGCCAGCCAGTTGCTGAACCTTGACGAAGCTCTCAACAAATGAACCCCATGAACTGCAACTCCCATCTTTTCAACGGGCTGCCGTATGAAACGCGGCTGGCTTTGACCCGGCGTCAGTTGTTCGCGCGGGGTGGAAACGTGCTGGGGGCCGTGGCACTCCAGTCGCTACTGGGACGCGGGCTCCGGGCGGAAACGGAGGGGGGCAAGCCGGCGCTGCCGCATCGTCCGGCCAAGGCGAAGAACGTGATCTATCTGCACATGGTGGGCGGTCCCTCCCAGATCGACATGTACGATTACAAGCCGAAGATGGAGGAGATGTACGACAAAGATCTGCCCGACAGCATCCGGAACGGGCAGCGTTTGACCGGGATGACCTCGGGTCAAAAGCGGTTTCCTGTGGCGCCTTCGAAGTGGAAGTTCAGTCCGGCGGGGCAGTGTGGATTGTGGATGAACCAAGAACTGCTTCCTTTCACGGCCAAGTCCGTGGATGACATTGCCTTTATCCGGTCCATGCACACCGAGGCGATCAACCACGAGCCCGCCATCACGGAAATGCAGACGGGTTCCCAGGTGGCTGGGCGCGCCTGTATCGGCTCCTGGCTGAGTTACGGGCTCGGATCCGAGAACAAGGATCTCCCGGCGTTTGTGGTTTTGGTTGCGGAGCCCTCCCAAGGTGGGGCCGTCCAGGCTATTTCCGGCAAACTGTGGTCCAGCGGATTCCTGCCGGGCGAACATGCCGGAGTCAGTTTCCGAAGCAGTGGCGATCCGATTCTGTACATCAACAACCCGGACGGAGTGACGGTGCCGACCCGGCGCCGCCAGTTGGATGCGATCAACCAGGTGAACGAGATGCTGCACAGGCAGTTGGGGGATCCTGAGACGCATACCCGGATCCAGCAGTACGAGATGGCGTTCCGGATGCAGGCCAGCGTGCCGGAACTGACCGATCTCGGGAAGGAACCGGCTCACACGTTTGAACTCTACGGGGAGGAAGCGAGGAAACCGGGTACTTTTGCGAATGCGGCGCTGATGGCCAGACGACTCACGGAGCGCGGGGTGCGTTTTGTGCAGATCTACCTGAACGGCTGGGACCAGCACGGGAACATGGCGGGAAAACTGCCCACGCAGTGCAAGGACATCGACCAAGCCACCCATGCGCTCTTGGAGGACCTCAAGCAGCGTGGATTGTTTGAGGAAACGTTGGTGGTGTGGGGCGGCGAGTTTGGCCGGACCATCTATTCCCAAGGCGGGTTGACCCGGGAGAATTACGGGCGCGATCATCATCCGCGGTGTTTCACCATGTGGCTGGCTGGAGGCGGGGTCAAGGGGGGGACGATCCACGGTGAGACTGATGATTTTTCCTACAACATCGTCAAGGATCCCGTCCATGTCCGGGATTTCCACGCCACCTTCCTGCACCTGCTGGGGATTGAACATGAACGGTTCACGTACCGGGCGCAGGGGTTGGATTTCCGGCTCACCGGGGTGGAGCCGGCGCGGGTGGTCAAAAGCATTCTGGCGTGAGCAACGCTTGGTTGGAAGCCGTGGGGCCTTGGGCGGTGGAAGGCTGGGTTCGTCAGGGTGGCGGGCCTTTGCTCGGCTCACCGAGGCTTTTTGGCAAAGCAGTGGGCTCAATTCCGCGCAACTTGGCCGGGAGGAAATGGACCCTCTGCGCTGGATCGCATGCCGGCCTGTGGAGTGGTGCGGATTGCGCAGAACTTCGGGCGTGCGGGGCCTGCAGAGAACGCGGGACGCGAGAGAGCGGCGGGAGGCGTGAAAATGGCGGAAGGGGCGGGATTCGAACCCGCGGTGGGAATTACCCCACGTTCGATTTCGAGTCGAGTGCCTTAAACCGGACTCAGCCACCCTTCCACTCGGATCTGGGGGGAGTGTGTTGGAGTCGGACGGGGTGGGCAAGGAGAAAGTCCCCGCGTGCCGAATTCTCAGGGGGATTGCCGGATGAGGGTTGCGGGGTGGGCAGATGAACGGGTAGAAGTACGGGGTGAACAGGGTACTGGCAGAGGTAGTGGTGCGCGGAAGCGAAGGTCAGCGTCTTTTGGGGGCTGAGTTGAGCGCTGGCGCGTTCATTGTGGGAAGCGGCCCCGCCGCAAGCGTGCGCTTGGAAGGTTCCCGGTTGAGTGGCAACCATCTGCGACTGTGGGTAGGGGAAGGCGGGGTGAAACTTGAGCGTTTGGAGGGCCAGATCCGCGTGGAGGGCCGTTCGGTGCGGGGCTACGTGGTGCTTCTGCCTGGCCAGGAGGCGGATCTCGGCGATGGGATGCGTCTTGAAGTGCGGGTGCCGAATCAGCAGGAGGTGACCAAATACGAGGTGGGCGAGTTGCTGGCCGAAGGGGGGACGGGTCCGATCCACTCGGCCCAGGAGCTGAGCACGGGGCGGGTTGTGGCATTTAAAATGCCAACGGTTGGGGCTTTGGACGAGCAGCGGAGGCGGCAGTTTTTGCACGAGGCCCGGATCACGGCGCAGTTGGACCACCCAGGAGTGGTGCCGGTGTACGAGGTTGGGGACGGCTCGGACGGGATGGTGTATTACACGATGAAGCGGATCCGGGGGATCACGCTTGAGAAAGTGCTCGACCTGATTGCCGCCGGGACCGGGGCGACTGTTGCCAAGTACCCTTTGCAGAATCTTGTGACCGTCTTTTTAAAGGTGTGCGAAACGGTGGCATTTGCGCACAGCCGGGGGGTGGTTCACAGGAGTCTGCGGCCCGCATCGGTCACGCTGGGCGACTTCGGTGAGGTGCTCGTGATGGGGTGGGGTACGGCAACCGTTCAGCGGTCGGATGTGAAGGTAGCTTACGGGCTTGTGGAGGTGCCGGTTCCGGAAGAGCCGTTGCCGGACTTGGAGGTGGGTGACAGCCCGCAGCATCTCAGCCCGGAGCAGGTGCAGTCTGGTTTGCAGACTGTGGATGCTCTCAGCGACGTGTACGCGCTGGGGGTCATCCTGTATCAGATTCTCAGTTTGCGTGGGCCGATTGAGCCGGGAACGCCGGAAGAAATGCGGGAGCGCGTGGCGCGTGGGGAAACGCTGTCTTTGACCATGGGGCCGGGGCGGAAGGGGGTGCACCTGCCTGGGGGGCGGATTCCGGCAGCGCTGGCGGCGGTGGTGGCGCGTGCGATGCGCCCGGTCCGGGAGGAGCGGTACCAGAGCGTGGCGGAGTTGAAGGAGGACGTGGAACGGTACCTTGCAGGGTACCAGACCAGTGCGGAAGGTGGGGGGGCATGGAGAGCTGCGGCGTTGTTTGTGCAGCGGCATCGGAAAGGTGCGGCGGTGGTTGGGATCGGGGTGGGGGTGGCGCTGGTTTCCTTGGGACAGACGATTCTTGCGGGGCGCAAGGCGGAACAGGCGCTCTCGGATCTGAGGGGGGCTGCGGGTTTTTTGAAGGATCTTGCGGAGATGGACGCCGGGATGCGCCGGATGGAGCCGGCGTTGAAGAAACTGGAGCGGGTTTTAGAGTTGGCTCCCTGGGACGTGGAGGCGGAACGTCGCAAGGCGTGGGTCCATGTGGGGCGAGGGAAGTTGCGGGAGGCGTCCGGGGCGATGCGGGCCGTTCTTGTGCGCCTGCCGACGGATTTAAACGCGAGAAAAGCCTTGGATGTTTTTGAAAGACTCGAGGACCGCTCGTCTGGGGAGTGGACGGTACCTGAGAAGACTTTGCTGGGGCGGTTGCTGATGGAGAACCAACTGTACGGCGAGGCGCTGGCCTTGGGAGACGCCGTGGTTCTCACTCCCGCGCAACGCCTCGAGGTGGTGCGGGTCCGGGTTGGGGAATGGCTGGGGCAGAGTCAGGACGGCCAGCCCCGGTTTGAGGTCAGTTTGAATGGGGGCAAGGAGGTGGAGTTGACCTTGAAGGAGCCGGCCTTGGCCCGCCTGGAACCGGTGACCGCCCTGCCAGTGGATGTGTTGGACTTGCGCGGCACCTCGGTCTCGGATCTGGCGCCGCTCCGCGGAATGCGTCTCAAGGGGTTGAAGATCGATAATCTCGATGTTTCAGACCTCGGTCCATTGTCCGGAATGCCGCTTCGGGAGTTGACAATGAGCTGGGTGCCTGCGGAGGGCGTGGAGGCGCTCCGGGGGTGCCCTCTGGAAACTCTGGATGCGACCGCCAGCGGGGTTTTGGATTACCTCCCCCTGTACGGACGGCCCTTGAAGGTCGTGAGGCTGGGCTACGCTTCTGGGCGCGTGGATCTGCGCTTTCTTCAGGCCTCCCCCGTGGAGGCGCTCACGCTTGAACATGCCGGGGTCAGGGATCTAGAGCCTCTGAAAGGGAGGCCGTTGAAGGAACTCGATCTGACAGGGAATCCGGTGGAAAGTTTGAAGCCGCTAGAGGGCATGGGGTTGGAGCGATTGACTTTGCACTCCGTGGATTCCTTGAAAGGCACTGCGCCGCTGGGGACTCTGCCGAAGCTCCAAGAACTGAGATTCAGCTGGCGGGTGCCCCGCTGGTTGCCGGAGGAGTTGCGCAAGAGTCCGTCGCTCAAGAAGGTGGTCTTTCAGGGGCGCGCGTTATCCGCGGAGGAATTCTGGGCCAAACTGGACAACTTGCCAGCCGAGGACAGGGCAGATGGAGAGGGAGCGAGCGCAGGTCCAGTGAAGGAGGAAAGCAAGCCATGAGTCTGCCACTTGCAAAAGTTCTGGTGCGGGACGAGACGGGGGAGGTGCTGCTCAGCGCAAACCTCATGGCAGGAATTCATGCGGTGGGCAGTTCGAGCCGGTGCGCCGTCCGGATCCAAGTGGCCGGGGTGGAACCCGAGCACCTGTGCCTTGAAGTGAGCGAGGGGGGGGTCTGTATCCAAGCTCCGAAAAAGGGATGCGGGCTTTGGCTGGACGGATGGGAGGTCGACGGCCGCACCTTGGTGTTGCCGGGACAACAAATCCGGATTGGGGGCGTGGTTTTGGAGGTGCGCGAGGCTGGGCTTGAGGAATCGGGGATTGCCGAGGGGAAACTGGAGGTCCGGTCTGAGATTGCGCGGGGAGGGATGGGGTCGGTGTACTTGGCTTGGGACCGCACGGCTGGCCGGGAGGTGGCGATCAAGATTTTGAAGGGCGGCCAGGCCGAACCGGTGAACCGCGGGCGGTTCATCACGGAGGCCAAGGTCACTGCGCGCCTCGAGCATCCCGGGGTGGTGCCGGTGTACGATGTGGGAGCAGGTGAGGCGGGCGAGACCTACTACACCATGAAACTGGTGCAGGGCCGCACCCTTCTCAAGGTGCTGGAGGGGATTTCTGCGGGCGAGGAGGGAACGGCAGCCCGGTACTCGCTGGCCGTGCTTCTCGGGGCTTTTGTCAAGGTCTGCGATGCAATTGCCTACGCGCACAGCCGCGGGATCATCCACCGGGACCTGAAACCGGACAACATCATGCTCGGAGAGTATGGCGAAGTCCTGTTGATGGATTGGGGGGTGGCCAAGAGCCTTTCCGGGAATGAACTCGGTCTTGGAATGGTGGATCTGGCGGCGGACGCCGTTCTCACGCTGGCCGGGGAGGTGGTGGGCACTCCGCACTACATGAGCCCAGAGCAGGCCCTGGGCCGCAATGAGCGCGTGGGGCCGCAGAGCGATGTGTATTCGCTGGGATCCATTCTTTACCAAATTCTCAGCCTGCGGCTTTCCGTTGAGCTAGGACCTGTGATGGAAGTGCTTCGGCGCGTGGCTTCCGGAGAGGTGCTGCCGCTGGTGGCGCCCGCCGGCCTCCCCGCCAGCCATCTGCCGGGCGGCCGAATTCCGAGTTCCTTGGTGCCGGTGGTCAAGAAAGCCATGGCTCTTCAGCCGGAGGACCGGTACCGCTCCGTGGAGGAACTCCGGGCAGATGTGGAGCGTTTCCAACAGGGGTTTCCCACCTTGGCGGAACGTTCCAACTGGTGGCGGCAGGGGGTCTTGATGGTGCGCAGGCACCGGGCAGCGGTTTTCGCCGCATCACTGATGGTTTTGGTGGGGACTTCTTTTGGCGTGAGTTCGTATATTTCAGGACGGCACGCCAGTCAGGTTCTGGGCCGGTTGCGGGAGACGGCCATTTCGCTGCGGGAGGTCGCAGAGGCCGACGCGGACTTCCAGCGGCTGGAGGTGGCACTCAAGAAGCTGGATACCGCCGATGCGCTGGATCCGGGGCATCGTTCCTCGAGCGCACGGAAGGCCTGGCTGCTGGCGGGGTTGGGACGGATTGCCGATGCAGCCGAGGAGATGAAGCGCGCGGTGCCCGGTGACCGCTGGGCCGTGGATGCCGAAAAGTGGACGGCATTTTTTCAGAAGCTTGCGGGTGAGCCTGTAGAATCCTGGACGCTGGAAGACCGCGCTGCCTTGCTGGAGGAGTTCGAGCAAAGAAAACTGGGCGGGGAGGCATTGAGCTTCACCAATCTGCTGCGCGCCAGCGGAACGAACCGCATGGAACTGGTGCGTGCAACTCTGCGGCAGCGGGATGCCAATTCAGTTTTTGTGGTGTCACAGGATGCCCTTGGGTATGTCTCGGTCCGCTCCAAGGGTTGGGTTTCAACGGTTGAACCTCTGAGGGGACTTCCCATCGCGGAATTGGTGCTGACCATGCGCGAGGAGGACTCCTTGAGCTTTCTTGAAGGTGTCCCGCTCCGCGTCTTGCGGGTCCGGGGGATGTCTCGGATGAAGAACTTGGAGCCGTTCCGGGGCATGGCCCTGAGGGAACTCGAATTGAACGGGTGCCGCGTGGCCGATTGCTCGGCTCTGGAGGGGATGCCTTTGAGGAAGCTCGTGCTTGGGGTCGGCAGCACCATCGATCTGCAGGTGCTGGCAGCCGCGCCTCTCGAGCATCTGGGGGCGCAGGGAGTCCGGATCCAAGATCTCAGCCCTCTGGCTGGGAAACCTCTCCGGATTCTGAACCTGAGCCACAGCGGCGTTGCCGACATCTCCCCGCTCCGTCAGTCGAGCGTTCGGAACCTGGATATTTCCGGTTGTGCCGCATTGGCAACGGCTGAGAAACTGGACCCATTGACCCGGATGCCGGACCTGAATTGGGTGATGCTTCCGAAGGGATCCACGCCGCCGAGCTTGCTCCGGTACCACCCCGCATTGCGGCGGATTGGTCGGGAGGGGATGGCCGGCACCAGCGGCCTGATGCCGGTGGAAGCGTTCTGGGTCGCTTACGACAAGGAACGCGCCGCCGCCAAGGCCCGGTAAGTTTTTTTGGGGGGTGGGGGAGAGGAGACGGGAGGGAATTTGCGTGACCCGTTTGCAGCGAATGGGTTAAATTTGAAGCATGAAGCCTGTGAAACGGGTTTTTTGCCCCCCCAGGGCCATCTCCCTCCTCATTCTCCTTGCCGCCGGTCCCCTCTCGGGTTCGGAAAACCAAGGGTCTACACCGGTTGCCCCCAAGGTCGCTTCGGTTCAGGCCAGAACCCCTGTACGGCCCGGATGGCTGTATGCGCGGCGCAAATGGGATGCCGAGATGGCCGCTTTCGCCAAATCCGACGCTGAAAAGGGGGTGAAGCCGGGTGGAATTCTTTTTGTGGGAAGTTCAAGCATCCGGTTGTGGACAACTCTCTCCGAGGATTTCCCGGGGCAGGGTGTCACCAACCGCGGTTTTGGTGGAAGCCAGATCCCGGACTGTGTGGAGTACATCGACCGGTTGGTGACACCACACATGCCCAGACAGATCGTGTTCTATTGTGGTGGAAACGATCTTGCAGCGCATCATTCCCCGGAGGCTGTGGCGGAGAATTTTGCGGTTTTTGTGGAGGAAGCTCGCCGGCGGGTGCCCGGGGTGCGGGTGGCTTTCATCAGTATTGCACCGAATCCGGCCCGGTGGGCGCAGGTGGATTGGGTCCGGGAGGCGAACCGCCGGATCGCCGGGTATTGCCGGGGCGCGGAAGGGGTGGAATTCATCGACGTGTTTTCTGCGATGTTGGCAGCCGACGGCAAACCGCGGCCGGAGTTGTTCCGGGAGGACGGTTTGCACATGAACCGGGCCGGGTACAAGGTGTGGGCGCGGTTGGTGGGGCCGTACTTGGCGCACACGGAGGTTTCGGTCCGGTAAGGGGAGGGGTTTTCGAGGCCTAGCAAGGACTTCTGTAGAGTGTTTGGGGGTAGGATTCCTGTCCAACTTCATCCCGAGTGGGAGACGTTGGGGAACAACAACGGCCTTGTGGCTGCACAGACCGGTCTGGAGTACAAGCCCTTTGGGTACGGAGGGGATCCCGGGACAACCCTGCGGGACATCCGGATCGACGGCGTTGTGCCCGGGCTCCTCAATTTGAAGCCGCGCACCGATGGGCCCAAGGGGCAGGTTGTGGCGAGGAAAGTGCCCCGGGCGAGTCTCGGCTATCTGGGTGACCTCACGCTGGAAGGGGTGAGTGTCGATGGCCAGCAGGGCAAGAGCATCGTGCACGGGGCGCCCGATGCCGCCTCCGATGGACGCGAGGTGTACTGGGTCAAGAACTTGGAGTTCCGCGGGGTTCGCGTGGGCCGAGAGGATGTGACCGAACAAAATCTGGGGCGGTTTTTTGAGCTGGATCGGAAAACTGTGCAGGGCGTGAAAGTGAGCCCCCTCAAACGCTGAGGACGGCCGGGCCTGGCGCTGGGAGTTTTCAATATGCCCGGACGAGGCCGGGTCAGAGTTCAGTTGTAAGCCCAAGGGCTGCCCGGAAAAGGATCCCTGCCAAGATGCCGGGGGTTGCGGAAACCAAGAGTCTGGGTTTCGAAATCCGCCGTTGTTTTTCGAACGTATCAGCGGGGCGCGGATTTCCCGTGCCCGTTCTTTTTTGCGAGGTCCAGCAGCCGCTGTGCAAAAACCAGGGCGGGATCGGCAGGGATTTTCTGCCGGATCAAGACTGCAGCGGCTGCGCCGATGGCGGGCCAGTCTTTGCGCCGGCGCCATGCCCGTGCCATGGCATCGCTGAGCAGAGCGAGCGTTGGAGCGGCTGCAACAAACCCCGTCTCGCCGTCGGAGATAAACTCGGCGTTTCCTGCAACTTCTGTCGTGATGACGGGACGCCCGCACAGCATGGCTTCGACGATTGCGAGAGGCAGTCCTTCATAACGGGACGGCAGGATGAGGGCGTGATTCTTTTTCCAGATCCCGGCGACATCTGAAACATGCCCGCAAAACTCAACTTTGGGATCAACCCCGAGTGTGTTGGCGAGCCTTTTAAGTGCGGACTCCATGCGGCCGGTGCCGTAAAAGGAAACGCGGAGGGGCGCCTCGTTCCAGGGCGGGCTGGAAAGAAGACGCAGGACGAGATCCTGTCCCTTTGCCGAAGGATCAAGCCTGCCAACGCATGCCAGTCGTGTCACAGGCGCATCGTCTGGCCAGTCGGGAACGAAATCCTGCCGGACGTTGCAGGGGTTCCGCACGATCTCAGAGTTGGGGAGTTTGCAGCCGACCTGGCATTCCAAGAGGCTCAGGTTGGTCTCAGACACGAAGAAGTTTTGTGCGGCACCGAGGAAGGCTGCTCCCAGTCTTTCAGCCAAAGAGTCATCGGGCCAGAGGGACTCGGCGTTTGCCTGTGCAATGCTGACGTAAGGCAGCCCGTGTTCCTGACAAATTTCCATGAATTCAATTCCGCAGGCGATTGCGCCGTGGGAAATGCAGACCAGATCGGGCCTGAAGCACCGGAGAAACCGATGAAGAACCGTTTGTTTCCCGGATCGCACGTGTCGCTTGAGCACCCTCCGGCGCACGGCGTCCATCGTGCGTCGGACCAGACCTGGGGCGACCGGGTAGTGGGCAACCGGGATTCCAGCGGCGGAAAGCTCGCAGATTTTGGGCGGGCGAGGTCTCCAATCCGGCGCGAGGGCCATCACGTCATGACCGAGGATCTTGAGGCGCTGTGCGGTTTGACTCCAGAGTTCCTCCGAACCGCCCCATGGGCTTGAAGCCATTCCCGTCGCAAAGAGGAATCTCATCAGGGATTTCTGGGAGAAGGGGTTGTTGGGGTGGTTGAGGAGGCTTGAAAGGTCATGGATCCGTACAGGCCCGTTTGAGCGCTCCGCACAACAAACGGGCGCGTGTCTCCAAGCGAAACCACGGACTCATCTCTTGGATAAAGCAGCGGTTGGCATGCACGGCTTCCTCAAGTCCCATTCTTCCGAACACCAAAACTTGGTTTTGGGCCATGCTCAAAACCATTCTTTGGAACGTCCAAGAATTGAATTCCGGAAACCGGTTCCGCAGACACTGGCTCAGGCGGAGGTAATCCCGCAGGTTTTCCGCGGAACGAACCAGTCGGCCGGTGTCGTTGCCGGGATGGATTCTGTAAAATGCGAGGGGCTCGTTGAGTGCGATGCCTCCGCCTTCGGCAACGGCCCGGATCCACATTTCCCAGTCGGCCACATGAACCAAACAGGGGATGAACCCGCCATGTCTTTCGTAGAAGGAACGCGGCACAACGGCGCCAGGCGTCCGCAGGGGATTGGAGTAGTAGAGGGGGGATGCGTTCCGGCCGGGGGTCTCGAGGAAGAGGGTTCTTGGGGACAACTGTTCTGGTTGCCCCTGAGAATCAGATTCGACGCTGCGCACATGGAAGAAGGACAACTCCGGGTGGCTCTGGTGAGCATTCTGCACCGCACTGTAGAACCCCGGGGCAACCCAGTCGTCGCCGTGCAGGATGTGGACCAAGTGACCGCGGCTGCGTTCGATGCAGGTGTTGAAATTGGCAATCGCACCGCCGTTCTTTTCTTTCCGATAAAACCGGACCCGGTCTCCGGCCACCGCGCGCACTACCGCCTCCGGGTTGTCTGCGGTTGAGCAGTCGTCCACGACCTCGATCTGCATCTGGTCTGGCCCCGGGTCCTGCGCGAGCACGCTTTCCAGGGTCTGGCGGAGGTACTGCGCGCAGTTGTAGGTCGGGATCATCACCGACCAGAGCGGGCGTTGGATCTCGGCCGGGACGGGGCCAATCGGGGGTGGCACAAACTGGGGGGCCACGGGGGGCATGGGGGGAATCACGGGGAGTTTCCGGTCTGGGTTTGCCAGCGGTGAAAGGGCCAGGGATGTTTTCCGGAGTTGGCGTGGTTCGGATCTGGCACGGTGATTTCAGGGCGGCCGTGTACCAGACGTTCCACGATTTCCACCCCCTGCATGAACGAGTGGTCCTGGTTGCTCACCTCGTATTTCCAGGCACCAAACCGGCCTCTGGACCAGATGCCCTCGCGCTCAAACACGGGCAGGATCTCAGCCAGGCACGGGTCTCGGTGAAGACCGGGGGTCGGGTAGCCGTGTTCCGCCCGGTAGACCCAGGTGGAAACAATCTCTTCCCGGCTGCAAATGAGACGGGTGTTTAGCGCGCCTTGAATGACCTCTTCCAGAAGTCCGGCCCGGTTTACGGGCCGGTGCACGGACTCAGAGACCTCAGCCATCAGCGACCAGTGCTGGGAAATGTCAGGGACGTTGTGGGGCGAGTAGTTGCTGAAAACTGTGACCCGGTAGAACGGGCAGTTGGACTCGGGAAAATACATCCAGCATTTGGTGGCCAGTTCCGGAGGTGGCTGGCCCCGGAGACCAAGGCCAAAGATGTGGGACGAGGAATACAGAAGGCCGCGATCTGCGGCGGGTTGGAGGGCGTGCTGGCCGGTGAATTGGATGAGGTGGCGCAGGGAAAGCGTGGAGATCAGGGAGTCGTAGTGGAATTTCCGGCCATCAGCGGTGGTCACCTCGCGTTGGGCCATGTCGATGCGCTGGACCCGCGTATTGAACTGGAGGCGGTCGGCGGGCAGTCGGGATGCGCAGGCCTTCCAGATGGCGCCGGTTCCGCCCCGTTTCGGAAACTGGAAGGTATGGTTGGGGCCCCAGGAAAGGTCGTCCTTTTCAAACGCCAGATTGTGCAGGACCCGGCCGAGGTCGGTGACCGCCACCCGTTCGCCCACCCAGGAGGTGTTCATCATTTCGGGCGGAAAAGCCCAGACCTTGGCGTTGTAGGGCCGCAGAAACACCTCAGCCAGACCAGGGCCGAACATGGCATCGATCCATTCCCCAAAGTTGGCAGGTGTGGGCCGGGGTGTCCGAGTGATCTCCACCAGACCCTGCAGGCAACGGTCCAAGTCTTCCGGGGGGAGGCGTCGGATGTTGTTCTGGAACGGGTAGGGCACAAACCTGTCCCGGATCCATACCCACGATTCCCTTTGGTGATGAAGCCAGCCATCGGCTCCAAGGAACTCGATCATGGCGCGATCGAAGTACTCGTAGTGGGAGAACTGGACATGGCCGCCAATGTCCCACGTGAATCCCTGCGGATCGACAAAGGAGGCTGCAAGACCGCCGGGCTCCGGGGCGGCTTCCAGCAGAAGCCAGTCCGTGCGGCCCAGCTCCTGAAGCCGGTGCGCGGCACCCAGACCGGTCGGGCCAGATCCGAGGATGAGAAATGGGATGCGTTTCATGGCAGCAGTGGCCCGGGTTTCTGGTCCAACGGCTTGAGCCGCGCAATTCCGACCCTGCCATCGGCAGCGACAGATTCAAGGCCCAGGTCCCCGATCCGTTCAAACACCGCACGGATTTCAGCCCACGCAGCGTCCACGTCGTCCAACACCACATAGCCACCCGGCCGCAGAAGGGGGCGAAGCGTCTGGAGTTCCCCGAGCAGATAGGCGGCGTCATGGTTGCCGTCCAGAAAGACGAGGTCGAACGTGCCGGGACAGATCCGGGCGAGGTTCTCGAGCACGTTCTCCGCGGCGGTTTCCTTGGAAAACTCCGCGGCGGGGTCGTAGCCGTCAAACACCGTGGCATCGTTGCTCACGCTTTTTTTTCCGGAGTACCCGGCCAGCACCAAGCTGTTGGACTGGAGCCCGGACGCCGACAAAAGGGCGAGCACATGGGACTGCGGTTGGTGGATGCCGCGATGGGGCAGGTTCGGGTCCACGGAGACCATCAGGGACTCCGGGTGGAGTCGGACAAGAGCCGCAGTGAGTGAGGCCAGTGACACCCCAACAAAGTTGCCGATGTGCAATGCCCGCAGGGGGCGAGTCCCGTCCCACTGTTTCACCACATGTTCCCGAATGAATTCGAGCGATTCCGGCGGGACGCTTCCCTCGCGGATGTGATTCTCGGGAAGGCCCCGGTCCCGCAGGAAACCGACGATCTCCTCGTAGTTGTCAGCATTCAGAAGCGGGTCAGACGGGCCGCAGGTTTCTGTGGCCGCAATCTTTTGCTGGCGTGCGGAGTGGTACTGGGCTCGGGCAGACTCCTCGTTCACCCGGACGAGGAGGGCTTGGCGTCGCAGGTGGAGCGCCACCAAGCCATGCGGGAGAACCGCCTTCAGCAGGGTTTTGAGAATCGCTTTCATTCCACTTTCCAACCCACGCCAACGTAAATGTCCCCCCACCGGTTGTCGTCTGGAAAATTGCCGTGGAGGCTCCCCGCGACATCGAGGAGCGGGCAATGGAGGACCACATCGTAAAAAGATTGCTTGTCGGGCGAGAAGATGGCGACCGAAACGCCGTAGGAGCCGCGCCTAAGCATCGGCTGTTGGAACTCGGCAGCGAGCCGGCGCGTTCCCGTGCTGGAGATCGGCTTGGCCAGATCCGAGAGGTGGGTGGTGTAGAGGGGATTCTGACGCCCGTTCTCAAGGACAATCGCGTAGTCGCAGGGCGCGCCGGTCTCGGCTTCCACTTCGAGCACGATCCGGAACGGTTCACCCTGCCGGAACGCGGCGCACCGGGTGCCGTCCATGGATTCCGACCAGATGCGCTTGAGGGAAACGGTGCCCGGGATGGAAGCGGTTCGGAACTGCGCAGGGTCCAGGGTTTCGACCGGAGACCTCCGCAGGTAGTTGGCAACCACGGTGGGCGTGGGTCCATCCTCCAGCACCCGGCCGGACTGGAGATGAATGCAGCGCGAGGTCAGTCGGTCCACGGCTTCAAGATTGTGACTGACAAAAAGAACGGTGCGTCCGTGTCCTGCCACCTCCCGCATTTTGCCAAGGCACTTGCGCTGGAACTCCGCGTCACCCACGGCCAGCACCTCGTCCACGACTAGAATCTCCGGTTCGAGATGCGCGGCCACGGCGAACGCGAGCCGGACGTACATCCCGCTGCTGTAGCGTTTGACCGGGGTGTCCAGGAACTTCGATACCTCTGCAAAGGCCACGATTTCGTCAAATTTGCGCCGGATCTCGGCCCGGGTCATTCCGAGGATTGCGCCATTGAGAAAGATGTTTTCGCGGCCAGTCAGTTCCGGGTGAAAGCCGGTTCCGACCTCCAGCAGGCTGGCGACGCGGCCCCGGATGGTGATGGAACCCTCGGTGGGCTCGGTGATGCGGCTGAGAAGTTTGAGCAGGGTGCTTTTGCCCGCGCCGTTCCGGCCTACAATTCCCACCACCTCCCCGGTCTTCACCGAGAACGATACGTCCCGGAGCGCCCAGAAATCGGCCGCTGCCTGGCTTTCCGGAGGCGGTTTTTCCGTTGAGTTTGGCCGTCTACAGAAGAGCTTTTTGAGCTGCTCTCCCAGGACGTCCCGAAGCGCCGTGTGCCTCAGGCGCGAGTGCTGGAGTTGGTAGCATTTTCCGACTCCCTCGGATTTGAGGATCCAGTCGCTCATGGCATCCGGGGCGGTTCGCCTGTGCAGGAGTGGCGGCGTGGTTCAGCCTCTCCCGGGGCGTTCCAGGCTTTGCGGAATGGGCGGAGAACGGGTTCCATTTTTGGGGGAAGCGTCAGATCACGTCGGCAAAGGTGCGTTCCACCCTGCGGAAATACCAGAGGCCGCCCACGCCCAGCACGGCGGTGAACGCCACTGACGCGACCAGTCCAGGCAGGTAAAGCGCGGATTCCCCCCGGAGAAGCGCCCAACGGAACCCGTCAATCACACCCACCATGGGGTTGAGCGAATACAGCAGGCGCCATTTTTCCGGGATCAATGCTGAGTCGATCCCGACCGGTGAGATGAAAAACCCGAACTGCAGAATGAACGGAACGATGTATCGGAAATCCCGGTACCGGACGGTGAGCGCGCAGAGCCAGAGGCCGGCTCCCAGAGCGGCCCCGGCTGCAAGGAGCAGGAAGAGCGGGAGTGTCAGGAGCCGCCAGTCCGGGCAGAAACGCATCCAGACAAACAGGCCCAGAAGCACTCCAAAGGAGAGGAGGAGGTCCACCAATCCGGTCATGACGGCACCCGCCGGGATGAGCAGGCGCGGGAAATAGACCTTGGAGATGAGCGGGGCGCTTGAAACCAGGCTGTTGCTGGCTTCGCTGAGGGCGGAGGAAAAAAACTGCCACGGCAAAGCGCCGGCGCAAACCAGAAGCGCGTAGGGGACGGTTCCGGGCGCTCGAAGCTGCGCGACCTTGCCAAACAGGACCGTGAACACCGCCACGGTCATCAAAGGACGGATTACCGCCCAGGCAACGCCGACCACGGTTTGTTTGTAGCGGACGGCGAGGTCCCTCCAGACCAGGATCAAAAACAGTTCCCGGTACCGCCACAGGTCGCCCCAGTAGTTTTTTTCAGCGCGTCCGGGGGCGAGAATGAGTTCCATGCGGGAAAGGCGGCCGTTGTGCTGGAGAGCAGTCTGAGTTGCTTCTCTTGAGTATGGGCGGGGGATCGCTGCCGGTTCAATCGAATATGGCAGGCGAGACTGCTCAATGCAGACTGCAGATCGTTTCGACAGGCTTGCGGTCATCTGAAAGAGTGGCGCATGGCCCAGATCACGAAAGAAGGAATCATCGAGGTGCTCGAGTCGATTGCGCGGTTGCTCGAGCTGCAAGGCGAGAACGTGTTCAAAATCCGCGCCTACACCAACGCTGCGCGGATTTTGGAAACATTTTCGGGCGACCTTGAAATCCTGGCACGGGAAGAACGCCTCGGCGAGATCGAGGGAATCGGCAAGGCGCTTTCCGAAAAGATCGCCGAACTCCTAAACACCGGCCGCCTCGAGTTCTATGACAAGCTCAAGGCGCAATTCCCGGCCGGACTCTTTGACCTCTTCGAACTCCAGGGACTCGGCCCGAAAAAGATCCGGGCACTCTGGGAGAAACTCGAAATCACCTCGGTGCCGGAACTGGAGGCAGCCTGCAAGGACGGCCGGGTGTCCGGCCTGGCTGGATTTGGCGAAAAGACGGCGGCCAACATCCTGGAATCCATCGCGGCGCGGGCCCGGTATGCAGGCCGGTACCGGATCGGCGACGTGGCCGGGGAAGCGGAACAGATGCTCTCAGACCTGCGCGAACTTCCGGACGTAATGCTTTCGGCACTGGCCGGAAGTTATCGGCGGCGCAAGGAGGTGGTCGGGGACCTGGATTTCATCGTGGCCACGCGCGAGCCGGGGGTGGTTTCGGATTTTTTTGTGGGGCATCCGATGGTGGAAACGGTGCTCGTTCACGGTGCCACCAAGTCGAGTGTCCGGTTTAAGTCGGGGATTCAGGCCGATTTGCGTGTGGTAAAAACAGGCGAGTACCCGTTTGCACTCAACTATTTCACCGGCTCCAAGGAGCACAACATCGTCCTGCGTTCCCGCGCCCTGGCCCGGGGCTGGACCTTGAACGAGTACCGGTTGGCTCCCGTTGAGGGGGAGAAGCACGAACCCATTCCGCCCGTGTACGAAGAGAGAGATCTCTACCGGGCGCTGGGGCTGGACTATGTCCCGCCTGAACTTCGGGAGGACCGGGGCGAAATCCGGGCCGCCGAAACGCACACCCTTCCGGATTTGGTGGAACTGGAAAACCTGCGCGGCACATTTCACAACCACACCACCACCAGCGATGGTCGCTCAACGCTCGCCGAAATGGCCGATGCGGCTCAGGAACTGGGACTCCAGTACCTCGGCATCGCAGACCACAGCCGCTCTTCGTTCCAAGCACACGGTCTCGAACCGGAGCGTCTCCTGGCTCAGGTGGCGGAAATCCGGGAACTCAACGGCACGTTCGGTGGGCATTTTAAGATCTTTGCAGGGACGGAGTGCGACATCCTCAAGGACGGCACCCTAGATTTTCCAGACGAGATTTTGGGGCAGTTGGATTACGTGGTGGCTTCGGTGCATGCGGCTTTCACGCAGTCACAGGCGGAGATGACCAAGCGGATCATCCGGGCAATTTCGAATCCATACGTGACCATGCTGGGGCACATGACCGGCCGGTTGCTCCTGGCGCGGGAAGCCTATCAGGTGGACGTGCCCGCCATTCTGGATGCTGCAGCCGAGACGGGCACCGTGATTGAGCTGAATGCGAGTCCATGGCGGCTGGACATGGACTGGCGGTGGTGGCCTCTGGCCAAGGAAAAGGGAGTCCGTTGTTCGATCAACCCGGACGCACACCATGCGGACCAGCTCCAAAACCTGTGGTTCGGGGTCGGCGCAGCCCGCAAGGGGTGGTTGACCCGGGGCGACGTGATCAATTGTTTGCCCCTCGGCAAGATCGAGGCGGAACTCGCCCGGAAACGGAACAGGGCGTGATTGGAGTTCTTCGACGCCCGTGGGCGGAGAGAACGGGACGTCAAAGACAAATGCCGATGACCGCGCAACGCAGTCATCGGCATTCAAGGGAGTCAGTGGGTCAGGAGATCTGCCCGGATGGCCGGATTACTTGGAGAGTTGCTCCAGCGCGGCCAGAACGTCTTTGGCGTGGGAGTCAGTCGACGCTTTGGGCATGGTCCAGACCACCTTGCCGTCCTTGATCAGGAAAGACTGACGCTTGGTAATGGGGCCGAGATGGGGCACCCCGAAAGCATCTGCCACTTTGCTGTCGGAATCTGCGATGAGAGTGAAAGGCAGGGTGAACTTGTCGACGAACTTTTTCTGGGACTCCGGTTTGTCGCCGCTGACGCCGAGCACTTGGACGCCCTTGGCCTTGAGTGTGGACCAGTCGTCCCGGAGGCTGCACGCCTGCTTGGTGCATCCCGGCGTGTCGGCTTTGGGGTAGAAATAGACGAGCGTGGGCCCCTTGGCGTACACGTCCTTGAACTGGACGGTTTTGCCGTCCTGATCCAGAGCGGAGAGGTCCGGGGCGGGCGCGCCGACGTCGAGGGCTTTGCAGAAAGAGGGAGCGGAGAAGAGGCAGAGAACCGCGCAGAGCAGGGAACGGATTTTCATGGTGAGGGTTTTTGAATTGCTGTCCCTAGAGGTAGCCCGAAACACCGGGGATGCAATCCCGGCTTTTGGGGGGGAAGCCACCAGACCGTCCGCGGAAGGAGATCAAAGACAGAGCGTGTCCCTCAAACCGGGGATTCCATGGGGCTCGGTGGACACCGGTTTAACGACTTTGCGTTTGGCCGCAGAATGCTGTGGTTTCAGACAGCGCTCCCTGAGGCAAGTCTCAGGCATTCCGATAGCGGCAGAACTCGGGTTTTCTCTCCGAGTGAATAGCTGCGCGTTCCAGGATAGATCACCCAAAGTTCGTCAAGATCGAGGTCCGCAATGACCGTTTGCATGGAGCGAGTCAGTTTGGGAGCGTCCGCACGTTTGAACTCCACCCCCACCTTGCGCCCCCGCAGAAACATCAGCAGATCAAGTTCGCATCCGCTGTGAACGGCATAAAAGTAAGCCTCATCGGGTTGATGGCCCTGCAAGATTTCCTGCAGGGCAAAGCCCTCCCAAGACGCTCCAAGTTTGGGGTGCATCAAAAGATCCCTCTGGGAACGAAGCCCGACCAGTGCATGAAAAACACCCGAGTCCCTGAAGTAGATTTTCGGAGTTTTTACCACACGTTTTCCGAGGTTTGTGTGCCACGGAAGCAGGCGACGCACCATGAAGGTCTGTTCCAGCGCATCCAAATAGGATCGGGCGGTGTTCGGAGCGATACCCATGGAAGAGGCAATCTCGTTCCCGTTCCAAGTCTGCGCGTGATAATGAGCGAGCATGGTCCAGAACCGCCCCATCGCTGCTGGAGCCATGCCAAATCCGAGCGAAGCTAGGTCGCGTTCCAAAAAAGTCCGGATAAAATTCCGACGCCAGTCAAAGCTGTCTGCTTCATTGGCCGCCAGAAATGATCGCGGAAATCCCCCTCGTTGCCAGAGAGAGTCTGCTGATGGAATTCCGGTTTCCGAAAGGTTCAGCCCTTGCATTTCAATGATCTCAACGCGTCCGGCCAGGGACTCTGCACTCTGGCGCGAGAGTTCAGGGGAGGCGCTCCCAAGGATCAGAAATGTTGCTGGGTTCCTGGGGCGGTCCGCCAGGACGCGCAGCACAGGAAAAAGTCGTGGTTGTCGCTGGGCTTCGTCGATGACCACCAGTCCTTGGAGTCCTTCCAAAAGGATCTTGGGATTCTCCATGAGTCCTGCCACCAGCGGGTCTTCGAGGTCAAAATAGTTGGGGTGGTCTGGGGGCAGAATTTGGCGGGCGAGAGTCGTTTTGCCGCACTGTCTGGGGCCGACGAGTGCGACGATGGGGTTGCGTCCGAGAGCGCGTTGCAGGGACTGAAGGTACCTTGAACGGGGGATCATTTGTTGAAATCTTGCAATGCCGGTGCAGGATTTCAATGTAAAATTCCCTCTCACGGCCTTGGCCTTTCGGTGAAGCCGCGACGTTGGAGGTGCCCACTCTCTCTTTCTCACGACGGGACCGGGACTCCAGGAAACCCTTCATCCCTCCGGCGCTGCCGCAGCCGGGCCCGAAGATGCGCCTCGGAGGAACTGCTTTTGATCGTGGTCGAGCAAAAGAGCCGGGAAAAAGCGTGTGATCCGTTGCGAACTGGGCGAGTCCGATCACCATCTGCAACGTCGAATTGAGAAGCCGTGCATAAAGAACTACTGGGTGCAACCGCAGAAAACCACTTTCGCGGCCGGGGCACCTGGAACGGTTGGACACCGGAGTTGGATCGAGGGAGTGAGGAATGTGGGGTGATTTCTTGGCGGCGGGGTTCTGGAGATAGGAGGATGGCGACACGGCGGCGGTGGGAGTCCAAAGACAGAGCGTGTCCCTCAAACAAGGGATTCCAAACGCCTGTCCGGGAAGCCGCAGCTTTGATAGCCTCCGCAGTATGGTTCGCTTGAGTGCGCTGGCGTTTTTTGGGACTGCCTCCGGATTTTTCTGGATGCAGCCCTGGTTGCCGGTGCCGAGGTGAATGCTGCGCCCGAGGTTACGGCGGTTTTATTGGATGGCGTAAATTCCAGTCCCGGCAGACCCGGACCCTAGACCCGGCTCGAACCGTCAAGAAGCGCGCCTAAGGTTTTCCGGGTTTCCCGGGTTTTCTTAGGGTGAATTTGTTGTTGGAGCTCAAGTCTGGCTTTCGTTGTCTGGCGGTCCTCGGTGGCATCTTTCTGGGAGTTCTGGATGGACACGCCCAGTCAACAGGGGACACGGGCCATTTGGCTGCGGATTTGGCTGACATCCCTTCGGACCCGGCGGCCGCCCAGGCGGAGGTCAAAAAGACCTACGACCAGCACATTGCTCCGTTCATGAAGAAATACTGTGTGGACTGTCACGGGCCAATGAAGAGCAAGGGGGGGGTGACTTTCCATTACGCCACCAAGAGTCCCGGGACACCCACGTTCCGGCGGCTGTGGAAACAGGCGGCGGAGGTGGTCAAAAACCATGACATGCCCCCGGATGACGCGCCCAAACAGCCCACCCCGGAGGAGAAAGAACGGTTTTCCGCTTGGGTGAGCCGGATGAAGTTTCTCAGTCCCAAGGATCCCGGGCCCGCTGTGATCCGGCGACTGACCCGGACCGAGTACGGAAATACGCTTCGGGCTCTGTTCGGTGTGGATCCAGGGATTGCTCGCGAACTTCCAGACGAGGTGTTTGGCGAGGGGTACCTGAATTCCGTCTCGCCGCTGCTCATGGAGCAGTTCCTTGGAATTGCTGCCCGCGTGGTGGATGAGGCATTTCCAAAGGACAAAGCGTCGCCCGCTGCGGAGCGCTGGTTCGGAACCGCACCGGGCGCGGATCAGGGCGCGGATCCCAGGCGCACCGCCGAAGGGGTGGCCAAGCGTCTGGCTCGGGAAGCCTTTCGACGCCCCGCCTCCGAATCGGAACTCAAGGTGCTGCTCTCGGTTTTTGATCAGGCGACAAAAAGCGGTCTCAAAAACGGAGACGCGCTCCGGCAGATGGTGAAGGCGGTCCTGATTTCGCCCCAGTTTTTGTACATCACGCCCGCATCGGAGGCAGATCCTGGGCAGGTGATTGTTCCGTTGGATCCGCACCATCTGGCGTCCCGGCTTTCTTATTTTCTTTGGGCAGAACCCCCGGACGCCGCGCTGGCTGCGGAGGCGGATAGCGGACGGTTGTTGGACCCGGCGGTTTTGGAGGCGCAGACGCGCCGGATGCTCGGGGATCCGAGGGCGCGTGCGTTGTTCGACGGGTTTGGAGCGCAGTGGCTGGGGGTGGGGCGTCTGGCGGAGAAGACGTTTGATGCGCAGAAGTTTCCCGAGATGACGCCGGAGCTGCGGCGTTCGATGTACGAGGAGGCGCGTCTGCTGTTTGAGTGTTTTGTTCGGGAAAACCTGAGTCTGGTCCGGTTCATGGACTGCGATTTCTCGTTCGTCAACGAGGCATTGGCTCCGTTTTACGGGTTGGAGGGGAAAGTCCAGGGGCCGGAGTTGCGCCGGGTGTCGCTGAGTGACCCGAACCGGGGTGGGATCCTGACTCTTCCAGGCACGCTGGCCATGACTTCGTTCCCGAACCGGACCAGTCCCGTGAACCGCGGGGTATGGGTGCTCGAACAGGTGCTCGGACAGCATGTGCCTCCGCCTCCTCCGAACGTGCCGTCTTTGGAAAAACAGAACCCGGCCAAGGTGGCCAATCTGACGCTTCGGCAGCGGACCGAACTCCATCGCAGCAATGCGGTGTGCGCCTCCTGTCACAAGGTGCTGGATCCCATCGGATTCGGGCTCGAAAACTTTGACGCGATTGGCCGGTGGCGGGACCGGGACGATTCGGGGGGGGCGGTGGATCCGGTGGGGGAACTGCCCGGGGACGGTCGGTTTGGGACGCCGCGGGAACTCAAGGCGTTGCTGGCGCGGCGGGGGGACGATCTTTGCCGGAATCTGGCGTCTCGGCTTCTGGGATACGCCCTGTGTCGGCCCTCGGAGGGGTACGACGAGGTGGTGTCGGACGAAATTGCGGCGGAAACGGCCAAGGACGGGTACCGATTCCAGACGCTGGTGATTCGCGTGGTGACCAGTTATCCTTTCCTCAATCGTCGAGTTCCCGAAACCCTTCCCACGACCCCATGAACAAACCTTGGTTGATTGATCGGCGCACCTGTCTCAAAGGAGTCGGTGCCTCTCTAGCGCTTCCCCTGCTGGAATCGATGGGGTGGGCGGAACCCAGCAAATCGCCTGCGGTCAAGCCGCCGGTCCGGATGGGGTTCATGTACATGCCACACGGGGTGATCATGGAGCAGTTCTGGCCGGAGAGCCCCGAGACTTTTTTAAGCAAGCCGCAGCCCATTTTGGAGCCGCTGCGGCCGGTGCTGGACCAGTGCCTGGTGGTCAAAGGGATCTCGGGAATTCCGATCGAGCCGCTCGGATCGGCGCCCCACGCCCTGGAGTTGTCCACCTGGCTGACTGCGGCTTTGCCAGACTCCAACCGGCGCAACCGGATCCAGATTGCGATTTCTGCGGACCAGATCGCAGCTAACTTTGTGGGCGGGTTTACGGCACTGCCTTCCTTGGAGTTGGCGACGATGCCCCAGACCCACAAGGAGAACCAAGAGGGCCTGCACGAGGCGTATTATTCGCATTGCAGCTTCCGATCCCCGACCCAGCCTGTTCCTGCCGAAACCAACCCCAGAAATGTCCTCAAACGGCTCTTTGGAGCGCAGGAGGAAAAGAACGCGGCTCCCCAGTTGAACCCGGCCGACCGTGCCCTGCTGGACTTGGTGCTCAACGGAGCCAAGGATTTCCGGCGGAAACTGGGGCGGAACGACCAGCAGAAGCTGGACGAGTATTTGGACAGTGTCCGGGCTCTGGAACGCCGGATTGCGGCGATTGAGTACCGTCAGAAGGAGGCTGCGTTGCAGGCTGCGGGGGTATCGCCGTCGAGCCGGACGGCAGTGGTGCCGATTGAGGTGAAGATTCCGGAGGGCGACAAGCGCAGCGAATACATGCAGGTGATGTGTGACCTCATGGTGCTTGCGTTTCAGACCGACACCACCCGGGTGAGCACGTACATTGGGTCAACGCCCAATGGGGTTTCCTATCCGGAACTGGGATTTAGCGACCAGCACCATTCATTGACGCACCACAACCATCAGGAAGACAAGGTGAGCCGGGTGGCCGCAATCAACCGGTTCAACGTGGAGCAGTTTGCGTACATGGTGAAACGGATGCACGAGTTGAAGGAGGGGGAGGGCAGCCTTCTGGACAACTGCATTTTGATGTGGGGATCCGGGCTTGAGGACGGCAACAAGCACACCCGCGCGAACCTGCCGTTTGTGATCGCCGGAAAAGGCGGCGGTTCCCTGCAGACGGGCCGTTATCTGCCGGAGGTGAAAGCCAGCCAGGGGGACCTGCTCACCACGCTGCTCACCTGCGCCGGAATTCCCTTGGACCGTCCGGTGGGGCGCACCAGCCGTGTGCTGGAAGAGCTTCGGGCGCGCGGTGCGGTCTGAGTGGAGCACGAATGCTGAACGTCCATCATCTCGAACTGTTTTTTTACGTGGCGCGGCATGGGGGGATCACCGCGGCGCTGCCGCACATTCCGTACGGGATCCAGCAGCCCGCGGTCAGTGCACAGATTGCCCAGTTGGAGGAGCATCTTGGGGCGAAGCTGTTTGAACGTCGGCCTTTTGCGCTGACCCGGGCAGGCCAGATGGCGTACGAGTTCGCGGCCCCTTTTTTTTCGGGGTTGGACGCGCTTGAAAGCCAGTTGAAATCCGAGCCGGAGCAGCATCTGAGGGTGGCGGCGAGTGCGATTGTGTTGCAGGCCCATCTTCCGGCGCTTCTGGAGCGGCTGGGGGTACAACCGCCGGAACTGCGACTGGCGTTGAGGGAAGCCACCCAAGCGGAGGCCCAGACTCTCCTGATTGAGCAGCAGGTGGAACTGGCGCTGGTGGCTTTCGATGCGCCCATCCGGGGACTCCAGTCGGAGGTTCTCCTCCGGTTGCCGCCCCAGTTGGTGGTGCCGGCATCGGATCCGGCCCGGAACGCGGCAACCGTGCTCAAGCGGGAGGATTTGCATTTGGTGGCGATGCCGGAACGGTTCCAGCCCAGCCGCAGCGTCCTCGCGGAACTTGACCGGCGCGGATTGTCCTACACGCTCGGGGTGGAGGCAGGCAGCCTGGATCTGGTGGACACCTACGTGGGGGCCGGGCACGGCATCGGCATCTCTTTGGCTGTCCCCAGCCGGCGTTCTGGTTCGGGAGTGCGGTACCTGCCTTTGACCGGATTTGACCCCGTCCAGTTTGGGGCGCTCTGGAAAGGGCGCCTAGGACCGTTGTCTGAACGGCTCCTTGCCGAGGCCAAGAGCTACATCCGGGATCTGGAGTAAACTTGGGGACGAGAACCGGCCGGCTTGGTGTGAGCGCTCAAGGGAAGAGGACCGGGCGCCCCTGGGATGCATGGGGGCCATCCGGATGAATCACTTGGCCGGTTTTGAGCCTGGTTTCGTGGCCGGTGCTGAGCTGGGCTTTTGAGCCGCCTTTTCCTGCGCCTTCGCCGCAGCGGCCGCAGGGGGCGGAGGATTGGGGGAGTCGGCTGCGGTGGCTGCCCGGTAGTTGGCTTGGGCGCGGAAATAATCGGCGAGGGCTTCCACCTCCAGCACTTTGGCGTCAAACGTGGCCTGTTCGCGGATCTGCAGGGCCAGAAGATCAGCGGCGCCCTGGCGGAACCGCTCATTCTCGGCCTCCTGCAGGGTCTGAGCGAGTTGGACGTTGCGCCGGGATTGGCCGAGGGCGTCAAACGCGGCCACCAGGGCGCTCATGCTGTCCTGAACATCGGCTCCGATCCGGTCCAAGGCAAAGGACTGTTCTTGGAGAAGCCGCGAAATCTGGGCATTCACGGCATCCAGACGGCCCTTGGCCTCCCGCCGCTGGAGCGGCAGCTTGAACTCGAGTTTTGCAGTGACTTCGGTGGGTTCGATGTCTTTGGGGACTCCAGAACCGAGGGATTGGGACGCTTCGACACCCACGTCGATGTTGGGCAGGAGGTTGTTCTGGGCCAGACGCTTGTCGATGGACGCTTTCTCCAGCGAAAGCGCGATCCGTCGCACTTCAGGGCGCCGGACCCGGGCACGGGCCAAGTCCGGGTTGAGTTGTTCCGGGTCCGGTCTTGGGTGGGCCGGGAACGATTTTGGGAGCCGCTCTCTCCCCGCGAGAATGGGGGCGGCGGTCTCTGGTGCGCGGAGGAAGAGCGAGAGTTCGATGGAGGCGGCCTGAAACCGCCGCAAAGCCTGAACCACGCTGATTTCGCGGCTCACCACGAGCCGCTGGTTATCGATCTGAACGATGGGCGCGGACGCCCCGCTTTTGACCTGCTCGGAAATGGCGGAGTCGCGGTCTTTGGCGATCCTCAGAAGATCCTCAGAGAGGTCGAGCCGTTGGCCGGAAGCCAACCAGTTGAAGTAAGAAACGGAACCGGCCCGGACAAAATCCAAGTACTGTCGGAGGATCAACGGATCCGCGAGGTCCTGGTCGATCCGGGCCTGCCAGAGGGTGGCGCGTCTGCGGTCTACAGTGCCGTCCCGGAGCAGCGGGATCCGGAAACCGAGCACGCCTTCGCCGTCGATTCCGGTGCGGTCCTTGTTGTAGTTGGGAAGGAACCCGCTGCTGATGCGGTAGCCGCCGTAGACGTTTCCACCCCAGAAAGGGAGGGGTTGGTCGAGCGACGCGTAGCCGGTCCGGCCGTCATAGTATCCCATCGGAGTGAGCGCACCTCCCGAGGCCAGTTGCAGGTCGAATGCGCCGAGAGCGGACCGGACACGTCCGTTGGCAATGTCCTGTTCCAGAAGCGCTGCCAGATAGGGGGGATAAAGGGATCTGATGCTGGAAAGGACGTCCTCCAGCAGAAGCGTCGATTTCTGGGAGGCCGGGACTGGCGCAGCCGCCTTCGGCGCGGAGTCCGCAGATTTTTTCGGGGGCGGGGATGCGGCACGGGCGGCAACGGCGGTTCCCAAAAAAAGTGCGGCAACAATTGCGGCGGTGTGCTGGGAGTGCCTCATTTTTTGGAGGTATCGAGTTTGGCTTCGTCGCCGGAAATCAGAGGGGGGAACCCATTGATTTGGCGCCAGATTTCAAACCAGAGAGGAACCTGTTCAAGCAAGACCCATGCATTTGCGCGGGACCCCTGACGGAGCCAGCGATCCTTGTCGGGCCAGCCAAGCCGCACCGGTTTGCCCGAGCGCCGCACGGATTCCTCCGCCGGGGCGATGACCACGCGGAACCGGCCTTTGCCGTCGTCGGTGGCATCCACGAAAACAACTTCGCCCGGGAACGTGCCCACGGCGACCTGAGGCCAGCCCATGAACTGGACGGCCGGCCAACCCTCCAAGGCGACCCGCACGGGGCTGCCGGGCACGGTCACGCCATCCATTTCCCGCCGAGCATGCAGGAGCGGGGCATCGTTTCCGTCCAGCCAGATTTCGACAAAGCGGCTGTCGGTTTCGGGGATTAGAACGCAGATCAGGGAGCCGGGTCTGAGGTACGTGCCATCGGTGGCGGAGATCTGGAGGATGATGCCGTCGCGTGGGGCTTCCACCACCTGTCGGAGGTTCTGGTTGATCTGGATGTCGATGGAGGAGAGGTCGCGTTCGGCGGAAGCCACCTCCGAGAGGGCGGTGCCTTTCTGGGCGTGAATGGAGGCGATGGTGCTGTCGAAATCGTTGTGGGTGCGTTTGAGCGTCGCCTCGGCGGAACGAAGGTCCGCGGTGGTCGAGTCGCGCTGGAGTGTGGCCAGTTCGAGTTCGCGTTTTGAGGCAAGCCCCTTCGCGGCAAGGTTCTCGGTCCGCGTGTAGTTCAGGAGCGCGGTCTGGGCGGCGATTTTGGCGGCTGCGACCCGTTGTTCGGCGGAGTCGAGCGCCTGGCCTTTGGCCAGTTCCTGCTGGGTGATCTGTGAAATCAGCGATTCAACCCGGCCTTGGGCAAAGTCGCGGCGGCTTTCCACCGCCTCGCGTTGGGCACGGAGATTGTTGAGCAGATCCGGATCGTTGTCCTGAATCTCCACCAGCAACTCGCCCTTGCGGACTTTCTGCCCCTCCACTACGTGGAGATGTTTGACGCGCCCGGAAACCTGCGCCTCGATGTTGACCCGGCGGTCCAGAGGGTTGAATGCAATGACCCGGCCAGACCCCGCCACAAACTGCCGCCAAGGCAGGAAAAGAATCGCGGCCACGAGGACGAAAAAACCGGCAATCAATGCGCGGCTCACGAGGTGCGGGGTCCTCCCAGATCCGCAAAGGCTCAGGGCCGGGATGGTGTCAGAGTGGAAGGTGGTGCTGCGGTTTTCCATGGGGCTCAATGATTCCGGGCCGGAGGGTTGTCCGTGGGAGGGGCCAGTGGGATGACCTGCTGGCAAAGGCGCGAGATTTCGGGTTCCCGCGAGGAGATGACGAGGGTCCAGGGCAGTTCGGGGTCCAGAACGGCTTTTGACAATGTTTCGAACGACGCCGGGTCGAGGCCGTCCAGGAGTTCGTCGATGAGGAGGAGCCTCGGTTTCTGCACAATCGCCCGGGCGAGAAGGAGTTGGGTGCACTGGGTGGTGGAGAGGGGTGCCCCGCCGCTGCGCAGACGCAGGTTCAGGCCCTCGGGACGGTGCAAAAGGTGGTCCAACAGGCCCACCCGCGAAAGCGCGGCGTAACACTCGTCCGTGCCCAGGGTTTCCTTGCCCAGCTTCAGGTTCTCCAAAACGCTGCCCTCCACAATTTCCCCGCGGCGCAGGAGTTGGACGTTTTCGCGGAGTCCTTCGAGGTACCAGTTGCGGAGGTCGAGACGGTCAATGGCAAGGTGGCCCGCGGTGGCCGGGCGGATCCCGAAAAGCAGGTCCAGCAGGGAGGATGCGCCAGAGCCGTGGGGACCCACCAGCGCGGTCCGGCTGCCGGGGGGCAGCGAGAATGAAAGGTTGGAAAACAGGGGGGCCTGCCCCTCATACGCGAAGCTCAGGTTGCACGCTTCTACCGAAGCCGCTCCAGAAACGGGCGCCGGAGGGCGTTCGCCGTCTTCGCGTTCGATCGGGAGATCCAGCAGGTGACCCAGCTTGTCCATGGCCGCCATCGCATCGTACCAAGCCTCGAGCTTTTTCCCAAGCTTGGCCAGAGACGCCGCGATTCCGCCCATGATCAGCTCGGAGGCGGCCAGCTGGCCCACGGTGAGTTGCTGGTTGAGTACCAGCCAGCCCCCTAGAAGCAGAACCGCACCACTCGCAGAAACCGAAAGAATCAGGAGTCCGGTCACTTGACGGATGACAACCTGGAAATGGCTGCCCCGTTTTTCGAGGTAGGCTCCGGCCAGCTGGCTGGCACGGTCCGCTGCCAGGGCGTGCCCGCCCGGACCCCGGAACAGCAGGGGAAACGCGGCGATCTGTTCGAACCAGTTGACCAGTTCGTATTTGAGCTTGGACTCGGCGATGGAGGTCTGGACGGCGTTCCGGCCCAAGGGCCAGACCACGACCACGATCAGCAGGAGCAGGATCGCGACCAACGCGAGGAGCGCCGGATGATAAAACGCCAAGAGCAGCATGCCCGACAAACTGCCGAACACTACGTTCACGCCATCCAGCAGGATCAGCGAGGTGCTTTTCTGGGCGGTGACCACCTCCAGAAAACGGTTTACCAACTCCGGGGCATGCACTTTGTCCACCGCCTCCGCGCGGACCCGGGGCAGCCGGTAGGCCAGATCCGCCGAAGCGCGGACAAAAATCCGGCGCTGGATGATCTCGGAGAGGTAATACTGGAAGGCGGAAACCACTGCCTGAAGCGCCAAGCATCCCATCAGGGCGATGGTGAGGATCACCAGCGCCTGCACGTAGGGCGCGGATTGTCCTCCAAATCCCAGATTGCTCACCACGGCATCCACGGCCAGCGGCGCCGCCAGATACAGGAGGCCGGAAAAAAACGAGAATACCAGCAGTGAGCCCACATGCTGGCGCTCCGTCTTGAGGAGTTCCAAAAAACGGCGGGCCGGACTGGGGTGCTCATGCGAGTCCCCGTGGTGGCCGGCATCCCCGTGAGGAGCCAGCGGGTTGGGGTGTTCGGTCGCAAGCGCCTGCGCCGGGCGCTCAGGATGCACCACCCCGGCCTCCAGCACCGTCTCAAGGCTCTCCAACCCCAACCGCCGGAGCAGTTCGGAGCGCGAAATAGTGATCCTCGCCGTGGGGTGGTCCCCGTCCGCAATCCGGAGGTTGAACCAGCCCGCAGCCGTGATGGTAATCCAGCGGGCCTGTGGTTGCGACCAGATCAGCACCGGGGAGTCCGAACGCGCCAGCCAGAGAAGTTCACCAAGGGAATGCCGCACTGGGGCGACTGCAATCCCCACCTCGGCCGCCGTCGCAACCAAGCGGCTGAGTGGATCGGGGTCCTCCGCGAAATGCTGCAAAGCGGTCTTGGCGCGCTCAGCGGGTACAGAGACGCCTGTCAGGGCGGCCAATTGGGACAGAGTGCCAAGGGAGAGAGAGGATGGGGAAGAAGGCATGCTTCAAGGATGCTCCGGTCGGATCGCAGCAAAAGATAACCGGGTGAAGGTGTTCGGATATAACTAAAGATCTAACGTTTGAATCGAAAAAACCGCATTTTTCTGGCGGGCTTTGTCTTATACCGGCTCAAGTTTCAGTGGGTAGGTGTTGCCAGACGAAAACTGAGCCACGTACAGGCACCCGTCCGGCGCCGGCACCGCATCGTGCGGATGCTGGAAAACCGGTTCCGCCGAACGCATGGGAAGCAAGGTGCCGGTTTCCGAGTACTCGGGCGCGGACCCGCCGATGTTGGACACGACCCGGAACTCGGAATCGAGAACGGAGACAAATCCGCGGCTATTGCGGTCCTTGGGCCAGTTGTCGGCGAGGTGTGCCACGAAAAAATGATTGTTTAGGAAGCGGATCTGGCGCGGGTTGCCGCCGGGGAGGGGGATGGTGCGAAGGGGGGTGCCATCCAGGGAGAGTTGGAGGAGATGTTGCTGGTCGCTCATGGCGATGAGCAGGGAGGGGTTATCGGGGAACCTGGGGTCGGTTATGCCTCCATGGGGGCCCCAGTGTGCGATTCCGCCTTCCTGACCTCCGAAAACGGAGTGGAGGGTGCCGTCCGGGTTGTGGCGGAGAATGTAGTCCATCCCGTAGCCGTCGAGGGTGAAGAAGCTGCCGTCTTTGAGGTGCAGGGTCCAAGAGGGCTTGAAATCCGATGGGTTCTGGTACCGCGATTCCGGGGCGCGCCATTCCTGAAGAACTTGACCGTCGAGAGTGGTTTTGAGGACGCGATGGGTGCTGAGGCAGGTCAGAAAGAGAACCTCGCGGGTTCCTTCCTGAACCAGAGAAAGGCCGTGTGCGCCCGGGAGCGACGTCCCCCATTTGTGCAGGAGTTTCCCGGACGGTTCGTAAATGAGGACGTTGTTGGCGATGTGATCGGTGAGAAGCACCACATGCCCCTCCCGGCTCACCGCGATGCCGTGACAGTTTTTGACGGGCGTATCGTTGCCCAGCACGCCCCAGCCCGGCACCACCCGGTACTTGAACTTGCCGTGTCCGAGCACTGGGGAGGCGGCCTCCGCCTTCACAAATGGAGCGGCCAAGGCAGCGGCCGCTTGGGTTTTGAGAAAGTGTCTGCGGGAGATTTTCATGGGGCGCGGTTCGGTGGACTCCCACAAAAAACCGTCAAAACGGGATGGGCGCGAGCGGAAACCGCCTTTGGGTGACCCGGAGTGAAGGAGGGGAAGTTTTTTGGGGTGAAAGGAACCCTTCCTTATTTGGCTCGCATCTGGCTAAGAAACCGTTCATAATCCGCCGCTAAACCGCCCCGACTGCCATGCGCCCCTACCTCCTTGTCCTGCTGGGCTCTGCTTCCGTCTTGGATCCGAATATCGCCCAAGCCGTCCCCCCTTCCTCGCCCCAACGGAAGCCGATCTCTCGTTCTTATGCCGTCCCGAGTACCCCGGTGGAGCCCAGTTTTCGAAGGCACGTGGTGCCGCTCATGAGCCGGATGGGCTGTTCCGGGCGCGAGTGCCACGGATCGTTTCAAGGGCGTGGCGGCTTTCAGCTCTCCCTTTTTGGCTACGATTTTGAGAAGGACCACGAGCAGATGACCGTAGTCGACACCGGGGACGAGGGTGTGGTCCGGGTCAACCGCGAGAACCCGGTGGAAAGTTTGCTGCTCAAGAAAGGGGCGGCGTTGGTCAGTCACAAAGGCAAGGAGCGTTTTGCCAAGGGTTCCTGGGAGTACAACCTGCTCCTGCGCTGGATTCAGGGCGGGACCCGGATCGATGTGGCGGAGACGGGCGAGTTCGACCGGCTTGAGGTTTCGCCCGGGGAGATCGTTTTCCGCAAAAAGGGGGATGCGGTCCAGCTCCGTGTTCTGGCGCACTGGAAGGACGGGACGGTGGAGGATGTCACGGAGATCACCCGGTTCCGCTCCAATGACGAATCGGTGGTGTCGGTTTCCGAGGCGGGCCGTGTGACGAGCCTAGGCAAGGGGGACTCGCAGGTGGTGGCCTTTTATGACAACGGCGTGGTGCCGGTTCCTGTCATGCTGCCGGTATCGGACCGTGCTGCTTATCCAAAGGTGGTGAGTGGCCGGAACCGGGTGGATGAGCTGGTCAACGCCAAGCTCCGCAAGGTGGGGATCATTCCATCTCCGGTCTGCACCGATGCCGAGTTTCTGCGCCGGGCAAGCTTGGATGTGACCGGGACGTTGCCGACGCCAGCAGAGGTGGAGGCGTTCCTGGCCGACCGTTCGCCGGATAAGCGGGACCGGAAGATTGACGAGTTGCTGGGGCGGCCAGGATACGCGGCGTGGTGGACGACAAAACTCTGCGACTTTACGGGGAACAACCCGCTGGTGTTGCGGGGGAACAATTTGGCGGCAAACGCGAACCAGGTGAACTTCGGGCCGCAACTGGCACGGCAGTGGTTTGACTGGATTTATTCGCGGGTTGAGCAGAACCGGCCCTACGACGAGCTGGCGGCTGGGATTGTTTTGGGCGCGATGCGGAGCCGGCCCGACCAGCCCTACGCCGAGTTTGTGGAGGAGATGAGTTCCTATTTCCGCAAGGACGGGGCGCATTTTGGGGAACGGGAAACCATGCCGTGGTTCTGGGCCCGGCAGAACGTCCAGAAACCTGAGGACAAGGCGTTGGCGTTTGCCCACACGTTTCTCGGCGTCCGGATCGAGTGCGCGCAGTGCCACAAACATCCTTTCGACCAGTGGACCAAGCAGGATTTCGCCCAGTTTCAGGCGTTCTTTTCCACGATTTCATTCAAGCAGGGGGACGGCAAAGGCAACAAACCCAGCAAGACCCCGGCAACGCTGCCTCAGGACGCGGGGGAACCAGAGGCGGTGAGTTATGCGAGCCTCCGGGACGGGATCCGTGCCGAGGCGAAGGGGAAGGTCGATGCCCAGTACCGCGAAAAGGACCTCAAACAGGCCGGGGAACTGCGCGAGGAAAAACTCAAGGAACTGCAGCGAAAACTGGATGCTACTCAGGATCCGGGCGCTTGTGATGCGGTGGCTGCAGAAATGACGGCGCTCCGGGAGGCGCCTTTGGAGCCGGTGGTGTTGTCCGAGGCCGAAAAAACGCGGCGGACCGCCGATCTGCGGGTGGCCTACCAGCGTGCGGAGGAAGCCATTGTTCGGGAGCGGATGGTGAAAGGGGAACCTCTGGCGTGGGCGGATCTGTCGGCGCAGGCGCCAAAAACGGGGGCAAAGGCTGGCGGCGGATCTCAGGCGTCGGTCCGGGGAAGCAGCCGGGTGATGACGCCGAAGCTTCTGGGGGGCGAGGCGGTGATGCTGGAGACGTTTGAGGATGTTCGGAGGCCACTCATGGATTGGTTGCGGGCTCCGGAGAACCCGTATTTCGCGAAAGCGTGGGTCAACCGGGTGTGGGCGAGCTATTTTGGGCGTGGCCTGGTGGAACCTGCGGACGACCTCAATCTGGCCAATGCGCCAAGCAACCCGGCGGTGTTCGACTACCTGGCAGAAGGCTTTGTGAAGAACCAGTTCGACATGAAGTGGTTGCACCGTGAAATCCTCCGCAGCCATGCGTACCAGCGCAGTTGGCAGACCAACGCCACCAACCGGGTGGACGAAAAAAACTTTTCGCGTGCCTTGGTGCGCCGGTTGCCCGCTGAGGTGGTCTATGACGCGATCCTGATGGCAACCGAGTCTCAGGAACGGCTGCAGGAGTTCCCGGCCAATGTGGCGGAGCGTGCGATTGGCGCGGGCGGCACCACCAATTACGCGGCAAAAAAGGGCGCAAAAACTCCCAACGGTTACGCGCTGGGGATCTTTGGGAAGCCCGCACGTCAGACCAACTGCGATTGTGAGCGGGTCATGGATCCGACGCTGCTCCAGACCATTTTCACCCGGAACGATCCCTCGCTCCTGAGCCGGATCGAGGACAAAAAGGCCACGGCATGGATTGAGGAAGCGTTTGGCATCCGAGCGGGGGAACGTGGCACACCGGAGGAGTTGAAGGCTGTTGCCGAGGCCGGTGTGGAAGGCGTGGTGCGCGAGATATTTCTTCGGACCCTGAGCCGGCCGCCCTCGGCGGAGGAGTTAAAGACGGCCCGGGGCGATGTGCTTGGCCATTCCTCCCCGGTGGCCGGCGCGAAGGAACTGCTGTGGACCATGCTGAACACCCGCGAATTTCTCGTGAACCACTGAAAACCGCCCATCCATCCATTCAAGGAGCACAGACCCATGAACACATCTCCATCCTATTGTGACGGTGTCCCGCGCCGGGACTTTCTCCGCGTGGGCGCCCTGAGCGGGTTCGGCCTTGGCCTAACCCTGCAGCGTTTCCTTCAACAGACCGCGATGGCCGCTGCGCCGGGCGTTGCGGGAGCGCCGCTCCAGCAGGGAAGCGGCTTGAGTCTGCCGGCCCGGGCAAAGGCAGCGATCTTTGTGCGGCTCGGAGGCGGTCCGAGCCACATGGACACGTTTGACCTCAAGCCGGACGCCCCCGAGACGCACCGGGGCGAGTTCAAGCCGATCTCCACCAACGCCGATGGAGTGCAGATCTGCGAGCATCTCCCGTTGCTCGCAAAGTGCGCGGACAAGTTCGCGGTGGTGCGCGGTGTTTCCCATACTCTGGCTGCGCACGAGCTTGGCTCGCTGTACATGGGCACCGGGAACCGGCCGATTGCTTCCCTGAGTTTCCCGACATTTGGTGCGGTGGTGAGCAAGGAACTGGGCAGCGAAAAGGAGTTGCCCGGATTCGTGGCGGTGCCTTCGCAGGGCAATAACCCCACCGGTTACCTCGGAGTCGAGTATGGCCCGTTTGATACCGGGGCAACTCCGCAGCCCGGAAAGGCGATGGAAGTCCGCGGCTTGGCGTTGCGCGGAGTGACCATGACCGACATTGACCGCCGCCAGGACATGGTCCGCAAGTACGACACCGCTTTTGGAGCGTTTGCCAAGGAAGACAAGATCCTCAGCGGCATGGACGAGTTTGGTCAGAAGGCCTACCAGATGATGCGCTCCACCAAGGCCCGGGAGGCGTTTGACCTCGGACGCGAACCCGCCAGCATCACGGGGCTTTTTGGAACCACGCCCTTCTCCCAGAGCTGCCTTCTGGCCACCCGCCTTGTCGAAAGCGGGGTGCGGTTTGTCACGGTACAACTCGGCGGCTGGGACACCCATGCCGACAACTTTGCCACCCTCAAACGGAAGAACCTGCCGGACCTCGACAACGGTCTCTCGGGCCTGTTTCTCGCTCTTGCCGCAAAGGGGTTGCTTGAAACCACTGCGGTTTACGTGACCGGGGAGTTTGGACGGACCCCCAAGGTCAATGCCCGCGCCGGACGCGATCATTATCCGCGTGCCATGTTCTGTCTGCTTGGGGGCGGCGGGATCCGCGGGGGACAGGTGGTGGGTGCCTCCGATGAAAAGGGGGAGGGGCCCAAGGACAAGGCGATTACGCCGGACGACATTGCAGCGACCTTCTATGGCCTGCTCGGGATCGATGTGCGCAAAGAGTACCTGACTCCCAGCGGCCGGCCAGTGATGATCGTCCGCAACGGCGAGGTCATCCGCGAGCTGGTTTGAAGATCAGCCTCGGTCTCCAGTTCGGTTTGGCTGCCCGCAGCCCGGCACCCGCGCTTTTTCTAAGCCCTATCCAGCCGGGCCTCGAATTCTCCCAGACTCCAGGGCTGGGATCCAGCCGCGCAACCCACCACAAACAGTTCGCCGTCGGCCACCCAAAAGATCGCATCCTGAAGAAACTCGCGCCCGATCTGCAGGGCGATGTCGAGCGGAATGCCTGCCGCCCAACCTGGCTCCGCATGGCCGTCTTCGGGCGAATAGCCCGTGGCGTCGATCATCCAGCAGGAGATGGACTCCAGCGAGCGCTGCAGCTTGGCATTGGCATCTCGGTTGCGTTCCTCGCTCCAGACCTCGCCTGTGGTGGCAAACGCAGTGAGAATGGCGAATGTGTTCGGTCGATCCGTCTGGCTGATCCCGCCCCGGAACCGGGTCTTGGCATAGATGGGGTTCATGCGCTTTGAACCTATGGCCATCGAAGGGTGCGGGGGAAGCGGCCTGATTCAGAGGCAGCAGGTGCTGCGGACTGTTTTGCGGTCAAAACGCGGAGATCCATGCGTAGACGACTGAATATTTCCAGACCAGCGTTTGAGCCAGGCCGAAGAGAAGCAGGGCTGAAACGTCGCTGAACCCGAACCGGTCCGCGGAGCCGCGGCTTCTCACAAACGCCAGGAGCGCCCCGGTGGGACACCCGTAATGGCAGTAGGCCATCGGCACAAAACAGGCTGCAACCAATCCCACCGCAGCAATCCCGATCGTGGCAGCTCCGGCGGCCCGCAGCGAATAAGCATCAAAGGGTTCCAGATGCGCGAGGTCGATGGGCAGCCCCAGGATGCTAATCAGCAGAATCGTTCCCAGTAAAAGCCCAGGTGCCCAGCGCAGACCGGCAGCCAAATCCTTGGGGACCGTGATTCGCCACCGTTTCGGAGTCCAGCGGTGGAGAAGTTCCTGCGCCGCTCCATGGGGACAGATGTGCTGGCAGTACAACGGTTTTCCTGTGGTCCAGGGCACCGCCAGCGCGGCGGCGGCCAGCAGCACGAAGCCCGGCGCGGACCGCCACGGAATGCTGGATTGTGTCCATCCCACAAACAGCGACTGGGCCAAAGGCGCCGCCGCATACCAGCCCACGTAGGCAATCACCAGAACCTGAAACCCCTGCCGGATCCAGGGCCGGCCATGGGTTCCGCGGAAGGCGAGAACCAAGGCTGCCAGAATCACGGCCGCCAGCCCGATGTCGTCTGCCCGGAACCGCACGGGGCTGGGGTTGAGTTTGCCGGAGGCGTCGAGCGTCTGCATGCGTTTCATGACCGCCTCGGCAATCGCCAGACTCGTCATCGAGGCACCGCTTACCCCCTCAATTCCTGCCTCCTCGGGAGTTACTGAGGCCACCTGTTCCGCGGACTTCCCGTTCCACGTTTTGAGGTACTTCCGGTCGGTTCGGATGTCCTCCACGTGTTCCTTGGTGTCCTGACTGTTCCGCATTTTGACGCTCAGGATCCGCATCCCCGGATCCAGAACCACCAGCGAATCGGTCCAGCCCCGGTACCCAATCGCGGACTCGCCAACCGGCGAGGTCCGGACGGCGTAACCGATCTGCTGTCCGGCCGCATCGTGGATGAAGAGACCCTGACGTTCCCCGGGATCCGGTTGGAGGGCGTGTGCCGCAGGAAGAACATGCTGGACCTCCTGGAGGGTTACGGGAACCTGGCCTTCCACCCGGAGCCGGAGATGATGGTGATGCACGGTCCATGCAATGGCTGCCAGAACCGCGAGACGGTAGCCTTGGAGGAGTGCGCGTCTCAGCATGCTCAGGAGCGGGGGGGGGACTTCAGATGCAGGCAACCCAAGGGTCAGGGCGCCGGCAGGAGCTGGACCACGTCGGCGTGCACCACGCCATTGGCGGACCCGCTGCCAATCGTGACGGCTGCGGGTTTGCCCGGCTCGAATTCAAACACTCCGAGAGAGACAAAACCCTGTTCCAGCGGAGCCGCGGTCCGCTGGTTCACGGCGACCGTCTTGGATTCCGAGGCTGCCTCGATCAGGAACGGAGCGTTGGTCGCCCGGTTGGCGTGCGGGCTGTGGGTGGCGCGCACTTCGTAGCGGCCTTTCTTCGGAACCTTGAATTCGTAACGGACCGTTCCAGTCTCGCCGCCGGCACGGTACCGGTAGCCTTCTCCGAAGTAGCCCGGGGTGGATCCGGCAACCAGCCATTTGCCGGTGACCGTGGCCTTGGAGTCGTCCTGGGCAATGCCGGGGAGGTTTTTGACTTGGAGACCCGGGGTGATGTGAGGGGCTTCCACCAGCGGTGCCGGTGCGGTGAAGCCGCTCGGGTACTGGATGGGGCCATCGAGGGAGGCGCGCCGTGCCGCACCGTTGAGGGCGAGGAGTTCCTTCAGTTCAGAGAAGTAACGCTCATAGACGTCACGCGGGGTGCATTGGTGCCGGACGCAGAGGGAAGCCGCTTTGCCGACGACTTCCCCAATCATCCCGCCAGTTTTCATGACGCGGATCGTGCCAAACGCTTCGTGCGTCACGCTCACGTTCCGGCCGGCCATGAACAGGTTGGCGATGTTTTTTGAGTAGAAACAACGGTAGGGCACCGGGTACCCGTGCTTGCGGTCCACGCCCTTTCCAAAGACGGCTTTGGAGATGAACGGATTCTCCGGGAACTTCTTCGCGTACTCCTCTTTCGGGTAATGAAGGTCAATGTCCCAGGTCGTGGGAACGGTGCCGTCCGGGAACTCTTTTTTGGAAGTGATCTCTGGCTCGGTGAGGAGGACGTCGCCCAGCAACTGGCGCGACTCGCGCGGTCCGCCAATATAGGCCACCCATTCGAGACGGGCGTTGGGGTGCTCGGTCTTGCCGTCCCGGTTTTTCATGGCATTGAACGCGCCAAAAACCGCCCGAAGATTCCAGTCCCGGATGGCTTCCAGCCCCTCGGTGGGGTGCACGTTGAAACCGCTCTCCCAGAACCATTCGGCATGGTTGCGTTTCGGGTACGGGAAATCGTCCATGGTGAGATCCAGCGCCCATGGGGTTTCCGGGAAGGTCTGGGGGGCCTCGGTGTTTTCCCAGCGCCACATGTTGCTCATCCCAAGATGCTCCGTTTCGCGGATGGTGAGTTCCGCCTTCGCGGCTGCGCCTAGGGAGGCGTGGCCGGTGCAGTCCACAAAAAGTTTTCCGGCAAACACCCGGCGCTGGCCGGTCCGTGTGTCCAGAGCTGTGACCGACGCAATGTGGGCTGGGTCACGCATCTCGACGTGGGGCCGGCAGACGTGGCCCGCGCTGCGGAGGCCATTGCCTCGTTCCATGACTGAGAACAACACGAACACCGAACAGGAGAAATCACCGTGACAGCCTGGATGAGATCGATCACGCG
>CAIURC010000049.1 GCA_903901425.1 uncultured Spartobacteria bacterium
CCCACCCCACCCCACCCCACTGCCACATCCGGAATCGCCCTGGTTCTCCGGGATCTCGAGCCCGCGCTGAGACTCCCCTGCATCCGTTCTCGCCCCCAGCCCCCTCCGGCAAACGCCATCCGCTGAACGCATGCGGAGAATGTGTTGGATCGTTCCCGCGCAGAAAAATCGCTGCCGATTCCAGCCTCAACGGCTCAGGGAACCCAAGCCCACCCAGCAGGCAAGATTCCGCCGTCTCCCCTACCCTCCACCTACCCTCCACCGGCACCCCCCGGAAGACCCGGGCGAGAAAGAGCGGCCCGGCTTTCCAGATTTTTGCCACCTTTCCCACCGGCGCCCTGCGTTCCCTGCGTTCCCTGCGTTCCCTGCGTTTCCCAGGGGCAGTTCCAGGAAAGATTCCAGCGGAAAGCTCAGGGGCGGGCTTGGGGGAGGATCGGGGGGCCTCGGGCGGCGTCCACGCGTTTGGTGCCTTCCTTTGGGTCCTCTTGGTCCATCATTTTTTGCATGCGCCAGCCTCCTCTCCTTAAATCGTTTGCGGCTCATTCTCTGGACGTGAAAAAAATGGGGAAATGCAGGTGTTCCCATTCCGATCCAAGCGCCGCCCCACCTCCTCGCAAGCCCCGCCGTTTTTAGCCGTGCTCTCCCGCAAGCGGATCCCTCTCCGCCAGCACCAACTCGTAGGGCTCCAACCGCATCGGCTCCCCGTGATCCAAATACCGCCGGCACACATCAAAAAAGTCGCCCCGGGTCGCCACCCGCCGGATCTCATGCAAAAACTGGCCGGTCGGCTCCACGCCAATCCCCAGAAAATTCAGGTACTTCTTCATCTTCTGGACATGGAGTTTTTCGACCGGATCCGGTCCTGACACGGCCCCGTACAAGGCTTCCACATAGGCCAGAACGTCCCGCCCCACTGGGAACCGCCACACCTCCCCGCGCAACGCTGCACGGATCTGCTCAAACAGCCAGGGGTTACGGATCGCGCCGCGTCCAATCATCAGGCCGCTGCACCCGGTCTCCTCCAGCACCGCCAAGGCACGCTGCGGGGTGCCAATGTTGCCGTTGGCCAGCACAGGACAGGGCAACTGTTCCACAGCGTGCCGGATCAGATCGTACCGGACCGCGCTCCGGTAACCGTCCGCCACGGTTCTGCCGTGCACCGTCACCAAGTCCACGCCGTGTTTGGCCAGCAAGGCCAGCAGCCGGTCGTAATCTGCCGCATCGGAAAATCCCAGCCGGGTTTTGACGGTGAACTTGCCCGAAATTGCTTCCCGCAGCGCCCCAAGGATCCTGTCCACCCGATCCAGTTCGCGCAACAGGCCGCCTCCAGCGCATTTCCGGTACACCACGGGAGCCGGGCAGCCCAGATTGAGGTCCACTGCCGCAATCGGATGCCGTTCCAGCTCGCGAGCGGTCCGGACCAGGGCGGCAGGATCGTTGCCGATCATCTGCGCCACCACGGGCCGGCCCGTAGGGTTCTCGACAATCGAGGCGAGAATGGCCCGGTCTAGACGCGAATCGCCGTGCACCCGGAAATACTCCGTGTAATACAGGTCCGCCCCGCCGTAGGCCGTCATCAGCCGCCAGAAAGGCAGGTCCGTCACATCCTGCATCGGCGCCAGCGCCAGCACAGGCCTTCCCAACAACGATTCAATTTGCGTTCCGGTTTCCAATTCCCCGAATCTTTCCCAGATCCGACTCCGGACGCCAGTCCTGATCCATGAGTGACCCCATCCAATCCCTGCACGACCTCCGGTTCCATGATCTGGAAACCGAACTGGAGGCTGCCGGGGTGTCCAAATCCCATGCCCGCGCTCTGTTTGGCGCAACCCACCGACTGGCGGATCCGAACCCGGCGGACCGCACGGATTTCCCGCCCCCGCTCCGGCGCTGGGTTCAAACCCATGCTGCCCCAGGCCAGCGGCTTTCCCCCGAGACCCCGGAAATCACGGCGGAAATCCCGAGCATGGACGGGCTCACCCACAAGTTTCTGTTAAAACTACGGGACGGCCAGACGGTGGAGACGGTGGCGATGGGGTATCCAGGCCGGTTCACCGCCTGTCTGAGCACTCAGGCCGGGTGCGCCATGGGGTGCGTGTTCTGCGCCACGGGTCAGATGGGGTTTGTGCGCCACCTGCGGCCGGGGGAGATTGTCGCTCAGGCGCTGGTGGCCCAGCGCCACCTCCGGGCCGCCGGGCACTCCGGATTGCGAAACTTGGTTTTGATGGGGATGGGCGAACCCCTGCACAATTACGACTCGGTCATGCAGGCCTTGGAGATCCTGTGCGACACCCGGGGGCTGAACCTTGGGCCGTCCCGGATCAGCATCAGCACCGTGGGCCTAGTCCCCGCCATCCGGCGGATGGCGGAGGAAAAACGCCCCTACCATCTGGCGGTGAGCCTCCATGCCGCCTCGGATGCCGAACGGTCAGCCCTACTGCCGGTCAACCAGCGCTGGCCTCTGGCAGAGCTGCTGGAGGCCTGCCGTTTTTACAACCAGCAAACCGGGCAACGGATCTTCTTCGGATGGACCCTGATTGAAGGGATCAACGATTCGCCGGACCACGCCATCCGCCTGGCCGCGCTGCTGGAGGGCGTCAATGCCCACGTCAACCTGATCCCCCTCAACCCCACCCCGGCCTTCCATGGTGCCCCCCCGGAAGATGCAGCCGGTCGCGCCTTCCAGAAAATCCTGCGCGCCTCCGGGATCCCCTCCACGATCCGGCAACGCCGCGGGATCGATGTGGACGCCGGCTGCGGCCAACTCCGGGCGGAACGACGCCCCGGAAAAGCCGTGTCTGGATCGTCGCCGGCGCCTGAGCCGGTCACAGGGCCGTAATTTTTTGTATTTCCCCGAATTTATTTCTTGCGGTTTCCGAAACCCGGGAATACAAAGGTCACAGTTCTTGATGAATTGAGCATTTTCCTCCGAGATTTTCTCCCAGAAACTGTTCCCCCAACCCCCAGAAATCCCCCAAGAACAAACTGGTAAACGCCGACTGGATCCGTTCAGTCGGCGTTTACTCTTTTAAGACACCACCCCAAGCCCCCCCCATCTCCCCCCATGAAATCCTTGTTTCTCTGTACCCTGATCATGGCCACCGCCCTGTTTGCGCAGTCTGCGCCTGCCGCCGACAACCGTCTCTTTGAACTGCGGATCTACCATGCTGCCCCGGGTAAACTCGATGCCCTCAATGCCCGGTTCCGGAACCACACCACCCGGTTGTTCACCAAACACGGGATGACCCAACTGGGCTACTGGGTGCCCATGGAAAACCCGGACAACCTGCTCATCTACGTCCTTGCTTACCCCGACCGCCCAACCAGGGAGGCGGCGTGGAAAGCGTTTCTCGCCGACCCGGACTGGATCAAGGCCAAAGCCGACTCCGAAACCGAGGGGACACTGGTGGCCAAGGTGGACCAGAAGTTTTTGAAAGCAGCGGATTTTTCTCCGGCGCTTCAGGCCTCGTCGGGGAACGCTCCCCGTGTGTTTGAGATGCGGACGTACACCACGACCAACAGCAACCTGCCCGGGCTTCTGGACCGGTTCCGGAATCATACCGTCCAACTCTTCGCGAAACACGGGATGACCAACCTCTTTTACTGGGAACTACAGCCTGACCAACCCGACGCTGACAAGACGCTGCTCTACCTCCTTGCACACTCGAGCAAGGAAGCGGCAACCGCTTCATTTGCCGGGTTTCGCAAAGACCCCGACTGGGTGGCGGCACGGACCGCCTCTGAGGAAAAGGCCGGCGGGTCGCTCACGATTCCCAACGGCGTGCAGTCCCTGTTTCTTGCGCCCACCGATTATTCCCAGACGCGCTAACCCGGCGCGACTGCCCGGACTGGGGCCGGTGAAAATCTGCGGGGCATTGATTCGGCATTGAACCGGGGCGAATCAGGCCCGAAGTTGCGGGGTTTCATGCACTCGGATTTAGGCAAGCTCACCGATCAACTGCTCCGCTCCTACCAGACAGGTGGCGGCACTAATCACATTGACGGTTCGAACCTGCCTTCCAAACGCGCGCTCGCGGCCCTCTGCGAAGACCTGCTCCAGTTGCTTTTTCCGGGGTTCCATGACGTGGAACCCATCCACTCCAGCCATCTCCCCCGGGTCACGGCACACCGGATTTTTTCCATCAGCGAACGGTTGCAACCCGAAATCTGCAAGTCGCTCCGCCTTTCCCGTCCAGAATGTCCCGATGCCGAGGCGGAGAGGATCATGGTCGCTTTTCTGGAGGCGCTTCCCGGTGTCCGGGAACTGCTTCGGACAGACTGCGAGGCGGCATTTGAAGGGGATCCGGCTGCCGCCAGCCTCGACGAGGTCATTCTGGCGTATCCGGCCATTGAAGCCATCGCCATCCAGCGGTGCGCCCATGTCCTCTACAAACTCGGCCTCCCGCTGATTCCGCGGATCCTGACGGAATGGGCACACTCCCGGACAGGGATCGACATCCATCCCGGGGCGGAGATTGGCTCGCATTTTTTCATCGACCACGGCACGGGCGTGGTGGTGGGGGAAACCTCGGTGATTGGCACCCATGTGAAACTCTACCAAGGCGTTTCGCTGATTGCGCGGTCCCTTGCGGGTGGCCAAGCCCTGCGGGGCAAACGCCGACATCCCACCATTGAGGATCATGTCACCATCTACGCCGGCACCACGATCATGGGAGGCGACACGGTGATTGGCGCGGGAAGCACGATTGGCGCCAGCGTGTTTCTCACCCACAGCGTCCCTGCCCGGTCCCTCGTTTTCTTTGAGGAAAAAAGCCTGAAGATCCTCGATAAAAACCGGCGCGGCGAATTTGTCGGCGACTGGTGCATCTGACGTGTATTTGAGACCGACCACCGCGAAACACGCACCGGATTTCACGTCACCACAGGCCCCATGATCGCCCTGGATTACAACGCAACCACCCCGCTCGCTTCCCGGGTTTTGGAGGCGATGCTGCCGTACCTGGCCGAGCATCATGGCAACCCGTCCAGCATCCACGCCCAAGGCCGTGCCACCCGGGCGGCCGTGGACTCTGCCCGCGACTCGATGGCCACCCTGCTCGGCTGCAAATCCCATGAGCTGATCTTTACCGGTGGCGGCACCGAGTCCGACAATCTTGCGCTCCTCGGGATTGCCCGGTCCAGATCCAGCACACACCGCCACCTGATTGCTTCCGCAGTGGAACATCATGCCGTCCTTCACCCGCTCGAACATTTGCAGAAGCACGAGGGCTTCACGCTGACCCTGCTCCCCGTGGATTCCCACGGCAGGGTGGATCCGGACTCCCTCCGATCTGCGCTCCGGCCGGACACCGCCTTGGTCAGCGTGATGAGCGCCAACAACGAGACTGGCACCCTCCAACCCGTGGAGGATCTGTCCGCCATCTGCCGCGCGGCGGGCGTGCCTTTCCATTCCGACGCCATCCAGTCCTTTGGGAAAAACGCGCTCTCCTGCGCCCCGTTCGACGCCCTTTCCCTGACCGCACACAAGTTCTACGGCCCCAAGGGGGCGGGACTCCTCTTTGTGCGTTCCGGCACTCCGATCCAGTCGATCCTGCACGGGGGCGCCCACGAGAACCAGAGGCGGGCCGGCACCGAGAACGTGGCTGCGATCGTCGGGCTGGCGGAAGCGGCACGCCTTGCGGTTCAGGACATGGAGGCCGAATCCGCGCGCCAGGCCGGGCTCCGAGACCGGCTCTGGGAGTATGTGAGGAAGGCTTGTCCGAGCGCGCGTCGCAACGGGCACCCGGAACTGAGCCTTGGCAACACGCTCAACGTGAGTTTTCCGGGCTCGGACGGGGAGTCGCTCTTGATGAACCTGGACCTTGCCGGGATCTGCGCCTCGAGCGGCTCAGCCTGCATGGTGGGTTCCCTGACCCCCTCGCATGTCCTGCTGGCCATGGGCATGTCCGATGCGCTTGCACGGGCCTCCGTCCGGTTCTCGCTGGGGAAACCCACCACCGAAGCGGACATCGAAACCACCGGGCGCATTCTGATTGAGATCTGCAGACGGCTGAAACTGGATGCCGCCTGAGCCTTCTGGACTGCCCTCCGTCCTCCCCTGCACACAGGGCTCCGGCACCGCCCCTCCTGCGCCCCCCTGTTTGCTGCCTCAGCCAGAGACAAGAAGCTGCATTTTCATCCGAGTCGAGGCAGGATTCCTCCAACCCAAAACCCATCCGGAATGCAGCTCGATTTCTCCTTTCTCCGCCGCGCCCTGATTCCACCGGGGGCTCCCGTCACACCCCCGCCTCCATGCCGGAAAAAGACCGCCGCCCAAACACCTAAAAAATCAAAGGCCCAGAGTTTTCCGCCGGAGTTTGAGGCCGGAACACTGGAGACCAAGGCGCGTCAGCTCCTGGCTGAAGTCGGCTGCGCGGTTCTCGCGCAGAAACTTCAGGTCCGATGGAACAGCCGGATGCGGAGTACGGCTGGCATGGCGTATCCCACGCGGGTACTGGTGACTCTCAATCCGCGACTCATCAGTTTTGGCCCCGAAGAGGTGGACCGGACGCTGCGCCATGAACTAGCGCATCTGGTCGCCCATGCGCGGGTGGGCCGCCGGCGCATTGCCGCCCATGGGCCGGAGTGGCGACAGGCCTGCATCGACCTTGGCCTTCTGGATGAACGCCGCTGCCATGACCTCCCGCTCCCCAAACGATCCATCCGGCGCTCCCACTTTTACCAGTGCCCGGCCTGCGGAACTGAACTGGCACGGGTCCGTCCGCTCAAACGCAAGTCCGCCTGCCTTGCGTGTTGCAAAAAACACGCGCGCGGGAAATACGACGAACGGTTCCGCTTTGTGAAGATCGCCCGGTCGAAGACGGAGCCTGTCTGAAAGGTTTTGACGCCCTGAGAGGCACCGTCCTCAGCCGGATCAGGGAACGCGGACGCCGCCAACAGGTTGCGACAGGCGAGGGGTGAGTTCGACGGTGAAACTCCCGCCGGTTTCTCCCCAGCCCAAACCGATGCCCTGTTTCTGGAACACCACCCCCTGCAGCGGGAGGCTGGACCGGACACCCGGGATCCGGAAACCCGCCCCAAAAGTCCCATCGGCGGTTTCAAACCGGAACCGGACGTCACTCACGTTCGGGGTGTTGGCTGGAACCAAGACCGCGTTTCCATCCAACCCGAGCTGGAGCACCCCCTCGAACCGGCCGCCGAGCACCGCCGAATCCAAATCCATGTCCACCGCGAGGCTGGGCAGGCCTCGCCCACCCTCAGGCGCAGACACCGGCAAGGCCGGTCCAAAAACGGTGTGCGGATTGGCCGGCTCCGGCCGACCCGCACGAGGCCTCACCGGCGCCACATAACGCGACCCGAGGACCACCGGACGGATCTCCTCCCGGAGCCCCGCACCTGCCGGAGGTAGAACCCAGAGCGAAAAATCGCTCACGACGTCCGCTCCGTTTTCTTGGCCGCCGAACTGGAGTCGGCCAGCAACGAAACCGTTCTGTCGATCGAACCCCTGATGAAACGGGACACGGCCTGAGGCCGAGAGTCGGCTCCCGCAGGAAACCGTGCCATACCTGAGCCGACCCACCAGAGTGACGCTCCCGTTGGGGGAGACGCGCAATGCACCGGTACCATTCAGGCTCCCGGCCAGCCCTCTCAGATCGTTACTCTGGCCCGGCCCCAAAGTCGGTTCCCTCAACCATGCCAGCGTGTATCGACCGTTGTCCGATCTGGGATCCAGAACCTCAGAAGGTACCCGCCGCATCCCCGGTGGCAATGCCTTGGCATCGCTGAACACGCACTTTTCCGCCGTGATTCTGGAGTACAAAGCGCGGGTCTCAACCGCCTTGAATTCGCCGCGCAGGACGGGCCGCTCGCCGTTCTCATCGACCCACAGGCCGAGGCCGCCGAGTGACTCCCGCTGCCCAGGGTGGATGACGCGCAGTTCTAAAGAGCCTCCCGCAAACAGGACAGTGCCATCCCTCTGAACGGTGCCGGTAAAAGGAACCTCGGCCCCCGCAATGCAGACGCGCCCGGAGAGGGCTCCGGAGGCAGACACCGTGGTGCTCAGGATTCCGGTTCCCCGGCTGAGTTCAAAGGGCCGGTAATCTGGGGAAGCAGCGCCGAACCCCTCGAGAGTCGCAGCGGGCTCCAGAAGGCCGTCATACGTTCCAGCCAAATCAGGCCGCTGGCGAACAAACCGGAACCGCCGGACCACAGGCTCGGACACCATCCCATCCCCGCCCGTAGCAGTCACCCGGACCTGATTCTGACCCGGCTCAGGGATCAGGGTAGCCATCCACGTGACACCCGTTCCGTCAGGCAGAGGGACCAGGCTCGCAGCCACCGGCATTTCACCGTTCAAAGCCACCTCCACCCGCTCCACTCCAGCCATATCCATGGCCGTGCCTTTAAACAGGACCGATTCCCCGGAAACCGTGGCTCCGCTGGCTGGAGTCACCACCGTCAGTTGCGGGGGTTGATCGTCGGCATTCAGGAAGGTCAACAGCGCACTGCTGGGTGCCCCCAGTACGGCCCCTCCCGCAGGCCCACTCAAGCGCACCTGAATCTTCAACCCGTTGGCCGGAACCCGAGCGGTTCCATGGAGCAGCAATTTGAAATACTTGGGCTCCACTTCGCCATCCTCCCACAGAAACATCCTGCTCTCGGGAGGAATCAGATAGTCCGGCCCCTCCACAGCCATGGCGCTCGCCGTTTCCAGCATCACCGCCACGCGGCCCACGCTTCCGGCACTCCGATACACCGGAATGGAAACCTCCTGCTCCACTGCCTGCGGCCGCAGAAACCGGTACACCGGCGCGCCAAAGGCCAGTACCCCGCGCGCATCTGGCGGATTCACCCGGATCCGCACCGTGTTCACCGGCCCGATCAGCGCTCCTCCCGTGGGGTTCTGCAGTCTCAAGTCGATCGTCCAACCCCGCGCTGGAACGGCTTGCCCGGCGGCAAACCGGACCCGGACCAGCTTCGGTGCGACTTCCCGATCCTGCCAGAGCACTGGCCCCTGAGTTTCAAGGAAATAACTGCCCGCAGGAGCCGTCCCACCCGCCACGGCCACCTCCACTCCTGCCGACCCCACGGAGCCCTGATTCCGCACCACGGGCACTTCCACAAAGCGATCCACAGTCCCACTGGACTGGATCTCGAGCTTCTCCGCACCGAAGTTCAACATGCCCGGATCCGCCTGAACCAGCGTCACCACCTGAAGGAGGTTTTCACCGGGAGCTGCATCCTGGAAACCCTCGAGACCGAACCGCAACTGCTCGCCTCCAGGCCGGATCTGCACCCCGGCCTTGACGGCCACCAGATAGGTCTTGTCCAACAAATCTCCCGGTGCCCAGCGCAATTCAGCCGGAGCCGGAAGGGTCCGGAAGGCGCTCTCCGGAAGCGTGCTGGAAATCGGAACGATCCGCACCGCGCCCCCGGACTCCCCGCCCCCGAAACGGCGCACGGTGACTGCGAACAGGAGTTCACCGGGAAACTTTGGCTGCCGGATCCCCTGCGAAGTGAATCCGATCTGATCCACCACACGAATCCGGGCGGACTCGGAAACCACGACTCCCACCACGTTGCGAACCGACACCGCGTAATCCCCTTCCGCGGACTCGGTGAGCGGATTGAAAACCAGAACGGAACCGGTGGCTCCGTCCATTCGCACCCCATTTCTGGACCATTGGTACTCCAGAGGTCCGGTTCCGGAAGCTTCCACCCGGAGTTCATAGGATTGGCCCGGCATCAACACGGCGCCCACGGGCTGGGTGCTGATGCTCACAGGATCATTCACCTCCAACCCAGCCCAATCGCTGGTCTTGCGGGCAAACTCGTTGAACACGGCTACCCAATAATCGCCCTGATCCCCTTCGGCCACCGCAGGCAGCACCAGACTGGGCCGGATCTGATCAGGAAGAGGTTCGCCATTTTTGTACCACTGGTACTGTAGAGTCCCCATTCCCTCTGCACGCACCGCGAACGTGACTGGGGTCCCAGGGTTCACGGTCTGAGACTCGGGTTGCTCAAGGATCTCGAGGATCGGATCCACCGTCACCGTGAATGGACTTGAAGTGGCAACGCCCGCCGGGTTTGTCACCTCCACACGGTACTCCCCGCGGTGCGCATATGAAACCTGCGGGACTGTGTAGCCGGGAGAGGTCGCGCCCCGGATCGGCTCTCCATCCTTGGTCCAGCGATAGGTAAAGGGACGTGTTCCCTGCGCAGAGGCCCTGAGGGTCAATGCACGCCCTTCCGAAACGCGCCCGCCCACCGGGCTCGAGTCCACCGTCACCGCGGAGGGTGTCACCCACTGGAAAACAACGGGCTGGCTCTCCGAAACAATCCCCCCATCCGAGACGGCCCGAAGCTGGATAGCCCGGTACCCTTGGGGAAAAACTACCTCTCCATTCCAAACCCCAGACACAAAGTTGGACGTGACGGCCGGGGTCACAGCGACCTCCACACCCAGACGGAGATTGGGAGCTTCAAAAACGCGGCCCGCCCCTGGGGTGTTGCCAGTCCACTCCAAGGGATCTCCAAAGGACATGGTCCGCGTTATGCTCGGCCGCCGTCTCGTGCCGTCAGTCGAGCACGCCACGACTGCCCCGCGCGACTGGGGTTCCGCACTCTTGAAGCTGAAATCCACCATCAGGTTGCTCACTCCGTTATACTCAAACGGAACTTGGAACTGGAAGGGGATCCAACCCGGGGTCGAGATCGTCGTGTCCTGCTGGAAAACCGTGACCCACCCATCGGTTTCCCAGACCACCGGCTCCACAAGCTCCGTATGCCGCATCCGGATCGTCCATCGGCCCACGGTACCGGGAGGGGGCGAGATAAAGTTCAATGCCAGTGAATGGATTTTTACCGGGCCGCCCACCTGGCCCGCTGTGTAAACACACTGGGTTCTCTGAACAGGCCACCATGTGTTCAAGGGAAATGTGGAACTGCTCCTGGATGGGGTGCCCGGAGCCACAGAAACGTCCTGCTGCACACGGCCCGACAACCGGACTGAACCCGAAAAGCCCTCCACCCGGTTGTTGGCCTCATCCAGAGCCTCCAGCCTCACCGCCGCCCCCTGCTCAGGACGCTGCTCTCCCTCCGGCAAAGTCCACCCAAAGTGGTCCAAAACCCCGCCCCCCACATCGAAGGTGTTGGTCTGCGCCGACAACCCGCCCGGTCCCGCGAAACGCACAGAAACCCCAGTGTCCGAATTGTTCACCACCACGCTCCCACTCCACACTCCCGCGGTGAAACTACCGCTCCCCATCCGCGTGACCGACTGAGTTCCCGACGCACCCACCGCCGATACCTCGAAGGGGGAATTGTAAGCACTCGCCACCGCCCCGTTCGTGTCCAAGGCTGTCACCGTGATGGGAATCGGCACCCCGCGAATCTGGCGCGCCCCTACCGGCGAGACGGTGAATCTGTAGATGTCATCGTCCAGAACAAGCACGTTGCGCTGAGCCGATTCAAAACCCGCTGCAGAGGCCGTAACCCCCACAGTGACAGGACCATCGGTGACATTGTTGTCCCTGGCGCTCAGAACAAGAGTCGCAGCCGTGGCTCCCGCGGGGATCGTGACCGATTGCGGCACCGAAAGGCGCTCAGAATTGGCCGAATTGAGCGACACAGTCAGGTCCTCGCGGAGCGTCCCGGAAATCGAAACACCCACAGACAGACTGCTCCCCTCTGAGATCTGCTGCGGAAAGCCTGTAAACGTGAGTTGTCGGCTTTCATTGTCCAGAGCTGAAATGCTGGCCGTCCCATCCTGCCAGCCCCACACACTGGCGCGCACCCCACTCACCACAGATCCATCAATCCGGATGTCGTTCACCGCCCGGATCGGAAACTGCGCGGACTGCGCGCCTTGGGGCACTGTCACGGTGGCGGGGACCCAGACATCCTCCGGCACAGTGGCCACCAAGCTCACCTGAAGAGCCACCTCCGCAGGCACGCTCAGCATCAGAGTACCCTGCCCGTCCGCCCCCCCTTCCTGCAGCGTTTCCGGCAATCGCATGGAAAGGCTGCCCCCGGCCTCGTTGTCCCGCACAGCCACCACGGCCGCTGCGCCCCGGCCCCCTGGAACGCTGGCCTGCAGAATCACTCCCGTCTCTCCGTCCACCCGTTGATTCTCCAAAACCTTCAGATCAAAGACCACAGACCGGTTCCCCACAGGGATTGTCACCTGGTCGGGTACCTGCAGGCGTTCCGGAGCCGAAGAAGCGAGGGTCACCCCGGTATCAGCCAATGCTGGCTGACTGAGGTTCACCCGGGCTGAAACCCAGCCGTCCCCTTCGGAAACCGAAACCGGCACCTCCCATCCCAGCACCTGTTCGTCCGGAGATTCGAGGCTGTACCGGCTAAAATCGCTTTTTACAAAACCACTCGGGATACCGCCTCCCCGAGACAACCCAATCAACCCGCCAACCGCATCCACTCCCAGGCAGGTGATCCGGATCCGGCCGTCCTGATAAAGCTCCACCTGAAAACTGTTCCTTCCCGCCCTTCCATACTCACCCATCTCCTGCCAAGTCACCGACACCCGGTCCGTCCATGCTTTCCACGACACCACCGAACCCTCCACCGGAATCAGGTCACAGAACACCCCGGACACCCTCGGTTGCGCAAAATGGGCCCCGTAGGATTCCACATACCCAGTGTCGCTTCCGGCAAACGTCAGGTACCCGTTGCTCCCCACATAGATTTGACCGTAGGGACTCCCGTATACGCTGGCGGTCCTCCCGGCCGGAAGCGAGACCCGTACACTGGTGTCGTCCGTCATCGGCAACACCGTGCCTCCCGCCGGATCCGAAGGAAACTGCTGCACCACCGTCCGCTCCACCCGGTAAAAGGACGACGAACCGTCCGGCACAAACATCCAACTCTGAAAATCCGTGTCATTGGCCGAGCCGGCTCCAAACGCCTCGGTGTAGGCATCCCGGTTCCCCACGGAAAGAGACACGTTTCTGAGGATCTCGACGCCGGAACCCAAATTTTTGAATCCGACTTGTCCGGAATAACTCCCACTGGGAAGCGTGGCGGATTCGGGCCTCAAACCCAGCACCACCTCCGTGCTCCCCCCGGGCGCCAACACTCCTCCCACAGGGGACACTGCCAGCCAGGAGGCCGCACTCGCTGCGGTCCATCGGAGTTCATTTTGCGCATCCAGATTATTGAGCACAAACCGTTGCGATGCCGTCTGGGCACGCGTGGGGGGTTGGATCTGGAACGTTACCCCTTCCAACGGTGTCACCCGCAGGGAATCCGGCAGGTCAAACGCCTCAACAACCCCCGTCGACGTCGAACTGGCCGGCACCCGTGCGCTGGCTCCCATCCCACGCTTGGCAAACCCGCGCCAGAGTTCCCTCTGATTTGCCCCCCGGGTCAGGTTCAGGTCTGCTTGAAGAATAGCGTCCCGGGCCTGGAGGAAGGTCGGGTTGACCGGGCTGAGCTTCATTCCATCGGTCACCAGTTGAAGCATCAACTCGTTTCCCACTTGCCAGCCGTGCTTGGCAATCAGGTTGGCCCGAGCTTCCCACAGTGTCACACACCACACTTCCCCCATGTAATGGACCTGAGCCCGCCCCCCCTGGGTAGGGTCAATCTGCTTGAGGGTATGCGGATTTTTGGCCAGATCGGTGGTGTAGGGATACGTCCGGATCCCGCGGTAATAGTTGCCCGTCAGGTACCCCCCGGCCGCATAATTCCCCCCCGGTTCGTCCCCGGGTTCGCTCAGCAGGCTCAACCCGTAGAAATCAGACCATCCCTCCCCCATCCCCGCCGATTGCAGGGCGTTGATTCCGACTCCGCCTCCGACCAACCGGTTGCTGAGCCCGTGAGTGTACTCATGGAAAACCACCTCCGCATCCAGGGAAGAATCCCGGCCCGGCGTTGTTGTGGTAAACACATACATTTGCATCCGACCCGAAAAACCATCGCGGGGTGTGGAAAAATTGGCGTTGTTGGTTCCACCGCCGTCCTGCACATCTGCCAGCACGGCATCCAGTCCCGAACCGCCCCGGCCAAAATTGTCCTGCTGGAAATTGCCCGCCGTCTCCGTGAATCCGAGCGAGTACAGGCGGTCATGATACCAGTTGCACAGGTAAAAAAGCGTCGTCATTGCCGCCTCGCGGTACTGGGCGGGCTCCTGATCCAGCGCCATCGGAAAATCAAAAACCCGGTCCTGACTAACCGCATGCGGCCCCACCCCGTACCCGGGGTTGGCATTCGAAAGATCCAGATGCACGTCGACATTGTTCCCCGCTGTCCTGCTCACCCCCTCCGGAATCCATCCCTGCGGCGAGGCCGTAAGATCCAGCGCCTCCCATGTCACCACAGACCGCGGCTGTTGCGGTGGCTGCGTAGTCTGCGGAGTCGCATGCCCCGGGGACATCGGCTGCGGACTGTCCAGCGGTTTCCGCGTTTCCGGGTTCACATGCACCCGGTAACTGGCCGGACTCAGGTCGCTCGTCAGAGAGGTGCGGATCAGCAAATCCCCAGATTCCGCATGCACCGCCGCCCGGAACATCTCTTCCCGGCTCATCCAGGTCACTTCCCAGGCCAAAACCAGACGCTTGGACCCCATCGGCACCCACACCAACTCCGCCCGCGCATCCGACACCTTCTCCCCCTCCAACTCCTGCATCCTCCGCGCTCCAACCGCCTCTGGCTTGACCCAGACTTCCGCCGCACTGATCCCCTCGCCCACTCCCGCCGAAGCCAACTCCAACGCACGCGCCACAGTCACCGGCGGCTTGCGCTTCAATGCCTCCCGCTGCCCGGCATTCATCCCGGTCGCAGCTGCAGGGTCCTTCAGAAAATGGCTACCCACCCCCAGAAGTTCCCCCCGCGATGTCAGGTTCGCCCGGAAAACTGTGTCGTAAAGCGGCACCCCGTCCAGCTCCTGCTGCCATACCAGGGTCCGCAACCCGCTCCCGGCGGTCACGTCCTCCCGCGCCAGTAGCACTCCATTCTCCAAAACCTCGGAACCATATCCGAACAATTCACGGTTCTCATCCAAGAAGCGGCGCAGCCCACCCTCCTTCTGCCCTTCCTCTGGCCCCGTCAAAAAACTGCCCGCCGCCATCACATGGCTCGCAGCACCCGAAACCGGATCAAACTGCACATCCACCCCGGGAACCTTTCTGCGCAGCGCCTCCACGGCACGCTCTTGGACTGGTGTTGCCGACCATACGCCTCCCCCACGGACATCCAAATTCGGCAGATGCTTTTCATGGTCATGCCCGTCCCCATGTTCAGAAGGCGCACCCTGCGCATCAACCAACACGGGTTGACCCGGGCTGAAGCCCGGACCGCGATCCGGTTCAGGGGAGCGGTTGCCGGAATTGTTTTCCACCGCCAGCGTGTTTTGAAACCCGGAACGGGATCCGGAAGGGATGCCGCGGAACAGGAACCACGCCAGACACACCAGCAGAAGGCCAGCAATCAGAAACTTCAAATTTGCGGGGCGCATGACTCTCTCTTTGTAAGTTAATTTTTTTATTTGCCGAGCTTCTTTTCAGACCGCCAGGCCCCGCGCCGGGAAGCATCGGGCATTCGGCCTCGGAGGAATCCCCCCAACTGAACAGGGCTGATAATATTCCCATTAATAAAATTCGCAATGTAAATACATGGTGGTTTCAAACCCCTCATCCAGACACTCCTTCCCCGCCTTCACTCCACAGTCCGACCGCCGCCCAATCCGGAATTCCCGAGAATCCGTACCGCAAATCGCACCGTCTCCCCCGGTTGTCCCGTTCCCATTCTCCCACCCAGAATCGCCTTGACCGACCCGCAGTCCGCCGCACCATCGGGACTGTGGAATCTTGGTCCCTCACCCTGAAAGGCCGCCTCGGCGTGGTCCGCCGGATGGAATCCGGCGAAACCGAGGTCATCCTCGGCTCGGGCAGCGATGCGGACGTTCTCCGGGTTGAGGGCGAGGGGGTGGTTGCGCGGCACGCGAGGGTTCAGGTCACACGGCACGGACTCCGGATTGAGGATCTCGCCGGCGGAATCCTCTTAAACGGCGCTCCGGTCTCCGGAGAGGCGCGCGCCGACTACCCGGCATCCGTCCAAATTGGAGACAGCACACTGGTGGTTGAACGTCTCAAAGACACCGAGGTGACGGTCGCATTTCATGCGCCAGAAACCGTCGCATTTTTGGCGCCGGACCCCGGGGCCCCAACCTGGAGTGCCGACTCCGCGATTGCCACAGATGCGCCGCTCACCGGGAAATACACCCTTCAGAGGGAACTCGCCCGGGGCGGAATGGGCCGGATCTATTTTGGCGACGACCCCCAACTCAAGCGGCAGGTTGCTGTAAAAGTGAGCGACCTTGCCCAGAACGGAAGGGATCTTCGGTTTGTGCAGGAAGCCGAGGTGCTCGCCCACCTTGCGCACCCGAACATAGTCCCCATCTACTCGATTGGCACTGATGCCGCGGGACGCCCTTTCTACGCCATGAAACTGGTCCAGGGCCGCACGCTTCAGGCGGTCCTCACCGCGCTCAAGAATGGCGACAAGCAGACGGCTGCGGAATATCCCAGACCTGCCTTGCTGACCATCTTCCGCAAGATCTGCGATGCCGTGGCCTTCGCGCATTCCAAGCACATCCTGCACCGAGACCTCAAACCCGAGAACATCATGGTGGGCGAGTACGGAGAAGTGCTCGTCATGGACTGGGGCCTCGCCAAGCCCCTTGGCCGGGATGGTACCCTCCTTGAAAGCCGCGGGAGCGTCTCAGGCGATCCGGGCATGACCATGGAGGGGGAAGTGATGGGCACTCCTCAGTACATGTCACCGGAACAGGCCGCCGGCATGGTCGCAGGACTTGACCCGCGTTCCGACATCTATTCCCTGGGTGGCATCCTCTACGCCATCCTGACTCTCCATCCTCCCATCGAGGGCACCACACTCGAAGAGGTCCTCTCCAAGGTCCGGACGGGCGAACTCCGCCCCATGCGCTCCGGCCACAGTTCTGCAAAAACTCTGACCGGGAGCCGCCCCCCCCCAAAAGACCACGTTCCGGAGCCGCTCAAGGCGGTGACGCTCAAGGCCATGGCCAAGGACCGGACAGACCGCTACCCGACCGTCGAGGCTCTGGCCGCGGACATCGCCGCCTACCAGAATGGTTTTGCAACCAGTGCACTTCAGATCGGCCTTTCCGGACAACTGCTCCTTCTCATTCGGCGCAACCGCGGCATCACCACTTCGATCGCTGCCGCACTCCTCATCCTGTTCGCACTCTCCGCATGGTTTGTGCTCAGCCTTCAGTCGAAGGAACGCGCTGCAACCCGCGCCGCGGAAATTGCTGAAAGGGAAAAAAGTCGCGCACTCGACGCCGAGAACACTGCCCGTTCGGAAAAGGATCGTGCGATTGAATCTGGGCGGTCTGCGGAGGCGGCCTCCGCCAGAGCCCGGGTCGCGCTTGCCGAAGCCTCGTTTCGCGCCGGCGACTTCACCGCAATGGCCGAGGCTTTGGCGGCGTGCCCGGAGGAATTCAGGGACCAGACATGGAATTACCTCGCCTCAAAAAAGGACAGCTCCCTCGCCCCGCTGAGCCTCCCGGGATTTGAAAAACCCGTCGCGATCCGGGCGGTTCCCGGGGAACCCGGCCAGTTCGCCCTCGGAACCGAAAACGGCTCAATCGGCTTTGCGGATGCTTCCTCCCGCTCGCTTCTGCGGACCGTCCAGACCGGAAAAGGCCTCCGCGACCTGCTCTTCTCCGGGGATGGGCAAACCTTTGCAGCGGTTCTCGGCTCCCGCGACGTCTCGTTTCACGACACCGCTACGGGTGTGCTCCGGAACAGAATCACCCTGCCTGCGGACATTGTAGACCTGCAATCCAGCTACCCCAGCGCGGAAACCATTGCGTTGGACCGAACCGGCAAACGACTGGCTGCAGTGGTTCGGTTCGCGGACAAGCCCCGCTCTCTCACCCTGCTCCTCGCAGGCTCCACCGATGGTGCCATCCAGTGGAAAACTGAGTTACCCTTCCTCCACGGCATTCAGTTTGACTCCGAAGACAAACGTCTGCTGGGAATCACCGGCGGATCCGCCCGCTACTTCTGGACGTTCGACGCCGACACGGGAAACCGTCTCACCGAGTCGCGCATCTACGGTCTCTGCCAGGCCCTTCACCCCGAAGGCAAGATTCTGGCTGTTGGCACCCGCTCAGGAGAGGCAGAGTTCTTCGACCTCGCCGCAGGCACACGTCTTTGGAAGGCGAAGCTTCACTCCGGCCAACTCACCGCGATGGCGTGGTCCTCCGATGGACACCTCCTCACCATGGGCACCGAGGGCAAACAGGACGACAGCCGTTGGCTCCTGAAACTCTGGGCCCCAAACACCCTCGCGCTCCGCGCTGTCTTCTCCGGCCTCCATTCCAACACACGCACCCGGTGGGCTTACGACCCTCTCAGTGGACTCCTTCTCACAAGGGAAAACCCGCCACGCATCTGGCGCATCCCGGCCGGCCGCGAACGGGCCCGCATGGTTCACACCTCAGAAACTGGCTATTCCGGAGCGTTCCTTTCCAATAACGTCCTCCTTGCACGCGACGGAGGATGGGGCCTTGCCTTCTACGACGTCGGCACCCCAGGCGAATGGACCCGGCTCAAGTCTGCGCCCGTCTGGAAAGACCGGTATTCCGCCGTCCACGCACAAACCGGCAGGATCGCCATCACCGGCGTTGATGCCCCCCTCACCCTCCACCTTTTTTCCACTGAGGACACCGAGGCGCGCGAACTGTTTGCACACCCTCTGCCCTCCTCCATTTCCGACCTGCGCTTTCATCCGGAGGGCGATGCCGTGGTCGCGGCGCTCAACAACGGGACCCTCCAGACCTTCTCCGTTCCCGCAGGGCAACTTCTTCTCAATCTCCAAGGCAAATTCCGCAAAGCGCTTTTTGCCGGCCCAGAACACCAACTCGTAGTATCCCAGCAGGGCGCCGGCCCCGCCGAACACCAGATTCTCCGGATCCACGGAAAGACAGGCGCCATCCTCAACTCCACAACCTGCCGTTTTGAGCTCCAGGCGATCGCAGTCTCCCAGGATCAACGCCTCCTTGCCCTCGGAGGCACCGACCACAGCATCCATTTTCTCGATGCACAAACCCTCGCGGAAAAGCCATCCCTGCGGGCGCACGAGGGCGAAATCGGTGCACTCGCCTTTCATCCCTCCCTGCCCATCCTTGCAAGCGCGTCATCCGATGGCTCCATCAAACTCTGGAACCATGAGACCCGAACCCTGCTCGACCACTTCATCGGACTCAACGGAATGCCTGTCACCCTCGCATTCAGCCCCGACGGAAGACTTCTCTTTGCCGAGGCACAGGAAAACACAAACCGCCTCTACGATGTCAGCCACCTCTCTCCGCGCTCCGAAAGCGCCAAATAGGGAACCACGGCAGAAACCAAGCGCAGCCGGGCTCACAGAAGCCGCCATCGATCTCCACCCATTCCAACCGCAGCCGCACGGCCACTGAGGGCAATGTCCGCGACACGCTTCATCCCGCTTCTTCCCTTGTAACCGGAACCGCCCTCACTGCGTCCAAAATCGCGTCCCTGCTCCTCATGCAACGCTCTCTCCTCTGCCTGCTTTTCCTGCTCATCAGAAACCTTCACGGGGCAGCACCCGAAGGCTTTGTTGAGCGCTCCTGGACCATCCAAAGTGCGCAGCGCACTGCCCTCCTCCGGATCCCAAAATTGGTCCACCGGAAAATGCCGGTGGTTTTCTGCTGGCACGGCCATGGAGGCACTGCGGAACACGCCGCCCGAGCATGGGGACTTCCCTCCGAGTGGCCTGAGGCGCTCCTGGTGTTTCCGCAGGGCCTTCCCACCCCCGGCCAACTCACTGATCCAGAAGGCCGGCGGACAGGCTGGCAGCCTAGGCCCGGCGCGCAAAATGACCGCGACCTTGAGTTTTTTGACACCCTGCTGGCTGCGCTGAAATCCGAACATCCTCTGGACCAAAACAGGGTCTACTCCACCGGCCACTCCAACGGGGGCGGTTTCTCTTATCTTCTTTGGTCGCAGCGTCCCGGCGTCTTTGCGGCGATTGCGCCGGTGGCCGCGACTCTGGGAAAAACGCTGCGCCCCGGAGCACCGCTTCCCGTGCTCCATGTGGCCGGCCAGAAGGACTGGCTTGTGAAGTTTTCCTGGCAGGAGGCAACCTTCGCTGCGATCCGCTCCAACAACCAGTGCCGTCCGAACCCGGCCCCGTGGGCGGAGTTGGGGTCGTTGAATGCTCAGTTGTTTGACTCCCCCATCGGCGCGCCGCTGGTCACTGCCATTCACCCCGGGGGACACGAGTACCCGGCGGGAACCGCAAAACTGGTGGTCCGTTTCTTCAAGGAACACACCCGCGCACCGGTTACCTCCCAATAACCAAACCAGCTCTTCCCAGCCTGAGCGGCCTCCGGATTTTACACCATGCCGCGCCGAACACCGGCCTCAGGAGACTGTTTCCAGCCGTCTCTAACCGTTCTGCAGCCGGCTGCGTTTCTCCCCCACCAACTTCACAACCAGTGCCGTCCAGCCCGTCTGATGGGAGGCCCCGATGCCTTCACCCGTCTCAGCATGAAAATACTCGTGGAACAGCAGCAGATCCTTCCAGTGCTCCAACTCTGCGTACCGGGTGGCCGCCCCGAAACAGGGCCGGTGCCCTTCGGCATCCGGAAGGAAAAGAGAGATGAGCCGGTCACACAGGTCGGTTGCAATCTCCCGCAGGGTGCAGGCCCGGCCTGAACCCGTCGGGTACTCCAGCTTGAAATCGTCCCCGTAGAAATGGGCGTAGTTCTCCAGGGCCTCAATGAGGAGGAAGTTGGTTGGAAACCAGATGGGGCCGCGCCAGTTGGAATTGCCTCCAAACATGTCGGTAGTGGCCTCACCCGGGGCATAGGCAACCTCATGCCGCTGGCCGCCGTGTTCGAAGGTGAACGGCGTTTCGTCGTGGGCTTTGCTCAGCGAACGCACGCCAAACTGGGACAGGAACTCGTCCGGATCGAGCATGTAGCCAAGGCTTTTCTTAAGCCGTTCCTCGGTGGGAATGGCCAGCAGACAGCGCCCCTTGCGGACGCTGATGTACCGGAGTAAATCGGGCCGGTGCGCGAGAAACCAGTCCATCCGTTTCCGGAAATTTGGCAGCGCATCAATGGTTTCCTGGCGCAATACCGTCACGGCGCACATCGGCAGCAGTCCGACCAGGGACCGGATTTTGAGCGGAATGGGTTCCCGGTGGTTGATGATGAGCTGGTCGTAATAGAAACCATCTTCCTCGTCCCAGAGCCCGGCTCCTCCGAGCGAATTGATGGCATCGCAGATATTGACGAAGTGCTCGAAAAACTTGGACGCTACATCCTCGTACACCGGGCGAACCGCGGCCAGTTCGAGAGAGATGGACAGCATCGTCAGGCAGTAAAACGCCATCCACGCGGTTCCGTCCGCCTGGTTGAGCCGTCCACCTCCGGGCAGCGGCCGTGAACGATCAAACACCCCGATGTTGTCGAGCCCCAGGAACCCGCCTCCGAATACGTGCCGCCCCTCGACATCCTTGCGGTTCACCCACCAGGTGAAGTTCATGAGCAGCTTCTGAAAGGCGCGCTCGAGAAAAAACACATCCCGCTCCCCAGCGGCATCGGCAATCTTATACACCCGCCAGACCGCCCAGGCATGCACGGGCGGGTTTACATCAGAAAAATTCCATTCGTAGGCTGGCAACTGGCCGTTGGGATGCATGTACCACTCCCGGAGCAGCGTGATGAGTTGGTCCTTCGCAAAATCCGGGTCCACGGAACAGAACGGGATCATGTGGAACGCGGTGTCCCACGCTGCAAACCATGGGTACTCCCATTTGTCGGGCATTGAAAAAATGTCCTTCGCGTAGAAATGGCTCCAGTCCGAGTTTCGCCCGTTGAGGCGGGCCTCAGTGGCGGGCCGTCCGTTGCCCCCGTTGAGCCATTCCTCGACCACGTAGTAGTAAAACTGTTTGGTCCAGAGCAGACCGGCGTATCCCTGCCGGCAGATCCGGCGTTCCTCCTCCCCGATTCCCGAGGGAATCACCTCCTCATAAAACGCATCACACTCCGCAGCCCGCTCCGCCAGGGTCTCCTCAAACCCTTCAAGACCATCGCACCCGTTGGTTTCCCCCACCAGATGCAGCCGGCACCGGATCCGGATCGTGCCTCCCGCCGGCACCTCACACGAGAAATGGGCGGCCGCCTTGGTCCCCTCCCCCACGGGATTCACCGCATCGGTTTCCCCATGGATCAGCAGTCGGTGAAAGGCGTCTTTGACATGCGGCACCGGGTTGGTTTCAGCCCCGAAACTCCGGTGATTGGTCTCGTTCTCCGTGAACAACCACGCCGCGTCTGCATCCGGGGAATCGGCATAAAACCGGAACCGCCCCAGTTCTTCGTGCTCGATGAGCAGACCGTCTTCTTCTGCGCGGATGAACGGTTTGCGGAGCGGGGCCTCAGAGTTGTTCGGCCATGCCCAAGTGTTCCGCAACCAGACCGTCGGCAGGACGTGGATCGGGGCGGATTCGGTGCCATGGTTGGTGACGGTGATCTGCCAGAGGAGATCCTCGGGTGAACGTTTGGCGACCTCCTGTAGCACATCGAAATACCGCCCCCCGTCAAACAGGCCGAGATCGGCAATCTCCATTTCCGGGCCGAGCCGGCCGATCCGCTGGTTTTCCTCGCGCAGCGGGGTGTAGGGGTATCGGGCGTGCGGGTACTTGTAGAGGGCCTTGGTGTAGGAGTGGGTGGGCGTGGAATCGAGGTAATAATAGCACTCCTTGACGTCTTCCCCATGGTTGCCCTCAAACCCGTTGAGCCCGAAAAGGCGCTCCTTCAAAATCGTGTCCTGACCGTTCCAGAGCGCCGGAGCAAAACACAGGCGGCACTGCCGGTCGGTCCATCCCTGCAAACCGTCCTCGCCCCACCGGTAAGCGCGGCGCCGGGCATGGTCATGCGGAAAACTCTCCCAACTGTTGCCATGATCCGAGTCGTCCTCGCGCACCGTGCCCCACTGACGTTCGCTCAAGAAGGGCCCCCAACGCCGCCAGCGTTTCGAACCGGACTTCTCCTCAGCTAATCGCGCTTTTTCGGCGTGCATCCGGGCTTTGTAACAAAGCTCTGGCGTGCCCGTAAACATCCCACAGCGATGGATTTCAGCATGGTCCTGCTCCGTTTGCGACCAGGCCATTTCAAAACGGATTCCACAGTCAGTTCAGCGCCGTCCGGCCAATGAACCTCCCATCAAATCTTTCTCGACTCCAAAAACGGTTTTCCCACGCGGTTTGCCAGTTCCCTGAGCCCCAGAAACCCGGCTCTCCGCGAGGGATGCAGATGCCGCGTGTAAATGGCATTCCATTCCAAAACCGGCTCACCTCCGCGGCGCCGTTTGAAATCACCGGCTCCCGAGGAGTAGTTGAGAAGCAGCCGTTCATCAGCCACGTCTTTCAGCAGGAGCGCCACCAGCATCCGGTACAATCCCAGTTCCGCTGGGAGCCGGGTGTCATATCCGATGAACGGAGTGGAAGTCGTTGAACCCTGCCGGAAACAGCCAAAAACGCCGTCCAACCATCCCGAGGGCCCGCGCAGCCCCGTAAACTCCAGCCACCGCTCCCGCACCGCTCGCTTCACAAACTGCTCGGTATACTGGGGGTTGAGCCGGGAATGCTTCTGGACATAGAGCTGGTGGTAGAGGTCCGTAATGCGCGCAACGTCCGCCGGCTCAAGCTCCGTGTGCCGGACCACCCGATACCGCCTGAGGTTCGCGAGTTCCTTCTGATCCCTCCTCACCGCGCTGCGCTGTTGAAAGAATTTGCTGCGTCCATTAAAAAAGTACAGTTGGCGGCTGCACACCAGATCGTAGCCCGCCCGGCGGAACACCTCAGGAAGCCCGGGATCCTCGTACCCGTGGACATTCTTAACCAACACCGCATGCCCCGGGAACTCCGTTGCCAGCGCCTCGGTCACCTCAGGAACGGCATCCCGGAGACATGCGGGATGCAGGTTGGTGGAAAGCAGCAGGCTGTTCCATTGCACCACACGTTCCACGCGTGCCAATCCAAGAAGGGCATCCACCCCCGCTAATCCGGCCCGGGCTGCCACGCGCGTCAGCATTCCCGGCACCACCCCCAGTTCGCAGAGCGGATACCGCACATACTGGGTCCGGAGCGAACAGGGATAGGAATTCACTCCTGGCCCCTCCCCCAGCGTCACGGGCCAGACCTTGCCTCCGATAGAAACCACACCCGCACGGGTATCGAGATTGGGTGCGAACGCCTGCGGAGTTTCCTCCAGCACAGCCCGCCAATAGGATGCCGCAGCAGGTCCCGCCGCCCAACCCGGGTTCAACACCTCCCCGGCCTGCTCCCCCCAATGCACAACACCCGCCCCCCGCTCAGGCGGGAAGGTCGGCAATTGAAAAACTCCCATAGGTATGAACTCGATCCCTCGTCTGGCACTCCACCGCAGTGTCCCGGTCGTAACTCAAAAGATCCCCCATCCGCCTCACCTGCCCCCGGAACAGAACCCGGATTGGATCCACAAAATCCACAACCGCCCCGCCGCTTCTCCAGAGAACCCGGGCTCCGGAGCGCGCCCGGTCCACAATAGCCTGCCACTCCTCCGCCAGTGATCGCGGTTGGGCATGGCTTAGCCAGTCCATGTGATCCAGCAGCACAAAATGGGAAAACGTGCCAGGATGGTTTTTGAGAAAGCCCGTCAGATCGGTAGTGTGCACCTCAATTTTTTCCACCAAACCGCCCTTCAACCTTTCAAAGTTCTCCTGCTGGAGATACCCCGGACAGCATTCCTTTGAGTAACGTCCAAACAGGTAAAGTCTCCAGAAATAGTTGTCGGCAGTAGGCAACCTCGTGAACACGGCCTCCATGCATGCCTCCATAAAATCGGCCACGGTGCACGCACAGGTGCGCTCCAGGTGCTCTCGCTGAGCCTTGGGCACTCCCAGAAGGCTCAGGACCGCGTCGGTACGCAGAGCCCGCTTCATCGCCGGATGCCAGAGACGATCCCGAATCGATCCGAAATAAATCTGCCGCTGCTCCTCCACGCTTGTTGCCGCAAACAATCGGAGGGCGTCCGCATACACTCGGGCCCACTTCAAATAGTAAACCAGCCACTGTGCAAAGCGGCCTGTCGTTCCACGATGGTAAAAGGAACCCGCCCCCTCCTGGTGGCTGAAATAATGCTCCCGCCGGTCCCAGTACTCCCGCGCCCGGTCACCCAAATGCGCCCGGAGCCGCTGCTGGTACCATTTCGGGAACTCAGGATGCCCGCCACTGCCAAACAGCGAGAAAAACTCCTCGAACTCCAGCGCCCGGATTCCGGCCCGCTTCAGCTCCAGAAGCGCATTCTGCCGGAAATTCATGTCCACGGCATGAATCCTCCGGGGTTCATCCAGTGCATAATCAAGGGCGTTACAACCAGCCGAAGTAATCAGCACCACCTCGTCGTCAGCCCCCAACCGCATCACCTCCCGGTCCAAACGCGGATCCTCCCAGCAACAATTATACACCAAGTGGTTCCCGTGAACCCATTTAAACACCTCTTTTGTCGTCCAATCCGTGATCGCTTTCATCTTTATTCCGGAACGCCATGCGCCCGTCGGGATGAGCCCTAGTCCAGCCCGCCAAGGGCTGGCAAACCCGGTTTCACATCTGCACCCAAACTTAACGCGATAGCCATGCGGCCTTTGAAAACCCCACACAACCTCCCTCTCTCTGCCACCGACCTCCGATGTCCCTGCACAAGTACTCCCGTTTTGTTTGGAACACCATCCGCCAACAGGGACTGTGGTTCTGCATGTCCGAGTTCGCGTCAGAGCTCCTGTTTGATCTCACACACGGCACACGCACGCTCACCCCGGTGGAACCAGACACCGCCGGAACCACCGGCTCGGTCACAGACGCAGTGCAGTACCAAGGCTGCAGCCCAGCCATCTCTCGGTCTCTTTTGGCCACGCTTCCCCATGAAGCATTTAATGCCCAGTTCACCGATTTCGGATCCGGAAAAGGCCGGACATTGATCCTCGCCCTCGAAGCCGGTTTTCCGGCTGTCACGGGTGTCGAATTCTCAAGCGCACTTGTGGCCGCGGGCCGACGCAACCTCGAGCGCTCCGGCGCTTCCAATTCCAAAGCGGCAATCCTCCACCTGGATGCGGCCGTGTACGAACCGCCCCACGGACCACTCGTCGCCTTCCTGTACAACCCATTTCACGGCAGAACCCTCAAACGAGTGATCGCCAACCTGGTCCGCCACGCCTCAAAACCGGACTGTCCCCTTTGGGTCCTTTACCTGAATCCCAAGGGGCTCCGAGCGTTTCTCGATGCAGGTTTTGCCGAAACGGCACGAATCGAACGCCGTGGCCGAACTCTCGGAGTCCAACTCACAATTCCCTCCGCAACCGCAGAACGTTCACAAGGGAAAGCGTCACTCTGAGACCCGTTCCGACCGCCCCTTACAAGGCGAAGGCGTTCCTCACACCGAGACTCGTCACCTGCCCACGCTTCTTAGCCAACGGCACCTGACCGAATCCGCGCACTCCAGAAATACCAAGCCCAGCACACAGCCCCTCACTTTTTGAGGATCTCGAAATGGCCGCTCTCCGAAACCCCGACTGGGTTGGCCCTGGCAGGGGTATACAGAAAGTACCCGGCTGCGCTTTGACTCTTCTGCAGAACCGCCCCCACCAGATCCACAGTCACAGCCCCATACTTGAACGAAGACCGCCCCAGAAGCCCAGTCTTGGTATCGAACTTCACGCTCAATCCCTCCGCCCCGATTTGACCCGACGTCACTCCAGCCACCGTCACGGCATTGGCAGAACTGATCCGTGCGTCATTCGACGTCTGGCCGAGCCCCCCCCGGGTCCGGACCAACAGGCTGCTTCCTTCCGTGGTTCCCGGGATGCCGAGGATGGTGCTCGTCGTCGGAACCACGTACTTGGAAGCCGCCAACCCAAGGTGGATCCCCTTCCGCCACCCCTGCCGGTACAGCATGGCACCGGATACTGAAGAAGGCCGGAACCAGAGGAGATCCGCACTTGCGTCCGTAGTCTCGGCATCCGGATCGAACTGGACGTCGCCCCAGATAAACCCCCGCCCCCCGTAAAGCTGGACGTACAGCGGAAGAACGTTGTTGCTGGAGAGCGAATTTGAGTAAGACACAGCGGTTCCATCGGCCAATTTTCCCACCACACGCACCACGCCCGCCTTCGAAATGTTCATCGTGGCAGTTCCGGAACCCCGAGGATAAGCAGACTCCGGATACCCGTTGTTGGGCCCCTGCACCGCACGGAATGCCGCCGTGTAATTCCCCTTGTCCGCAGCACCCAACAGATCAGTCGGCACATTGCGGAAAGGTGCCACCGGACTCACCTTGTCCGTGTACAGGGATTGGTCCGCCACCAGATTCGCAAATGTCACTGGATGCAATTCGTCGGGATCAGTGGTTAAGCGACCCACAATCCTCCGGTTTTCAGAATCCAGCTCGAGCGCCAAAAATCCCAGCGACATGTCATGGGGTGACCCGGGCTTGAACAACTCCAGCGCACTGGTCGCCATCTCGCCATCGCCGAAAACGGCTGTTCCATCGGAGAGGAACAATCCTTTGATGGCGAGGCGGAGCCCAGCCATCGTCACCGTCCCCGTAAAGCGTTGCCCTGCCGTCACATCCAACCGGATCAAGCCATTGTGGTTCAGTGAAAGTCCGCCGGTAAGAAGCGCAAGTTTCGCATCCTCCTCCGCATCCGCCTCAAACAATCCATTATAAACCCCAACGGTCTCAGGACTCGCAATCGAGACCGTCACGGACACGCTGGCCGTAGACACATTCTGATTTGCATCCGTGGCAGACACCGCAATCCTGCTCACGCCGTTCTCCAGCCCCTCCAAAGTGACCCGATACCCCCCGTTCTGGAGCACCATCGGAACCGGGGTTCCTCCGTTGACACTCGCACGGACTCCGAGAACTCCGACAGGGTCGGTGGCTGTGGCCTCCACACTCACAGTCGCCAACCCGGAAGCGGAGATTGCAGCCCCAGCGCGGGGTGTTCTGATCGCCACCACAGGACCCGACCGATCCACGGACTCCGTGATCGTAAAGATCGCTGTGCCCGTTCCGCCCACCTCCGCATTGACGGTGGAAGTAGTGACCTTGAGTTCGATGGTCTCCGCCGGAGAGCGGTCCGGATCCTTCTTTACCACCACCGGGATGGTCTTTGTGCTGGAATCCCCGTTAGCCCACACCACAGTTTGAGCGACCACGTTGTAATCAGTCTCAGCGGTCGCAGTGCCGCCCTCAGAGGTGATAAGCGCCCCCAAATTCCCATCCGTTCCTCCGGTCCGGGTGAGGGGCACTAGATACGTGGCTGTCTCACTGCCAGGCGCAGGCTCAGCACCTGCATACCGCGCCTGGCTGAATGAAACCGTGCCGGGAACAAAGTCGGCCACCGTCACCGACGCAGAAGCGTCCGTGGAAAGGACGTTCGTCTGGCCCACCGGACTCAGAACCACTTGGAACGTTCTCTGGGCTTGGATCCCTGCCCGATTCAAAACAGTGACAGGCACCGTTTTCGTAGTCTCATTCAGCGCAAATGAAACGGTGAGGTTCGTCAGAGCGGAGTAATCCGCACCCGTTGCAGTGCCATTCTGCGTGTTCACGGCGACCGTTGCTGCGGTCAACGCACCCTGCCGCTGAATTGTGAGCGACACAGTCCCCGCATTCTCCGAAACGGTATAGCTCTTCGGTGAGAAACTGAAGGTTGGATCCGCCTGCGCAACCGTGATTTGGAAGTCCGCAGACACCCCCAAAGCCGTAGCGCCCGTGCCGTCCTTGGCAGTCACGCGGACCTGCAAATTTCCCACGTCCCCAAGTGCAGGGGTGCCCGTGAAGGTCCGGGTGGAGGCATCAAAGCTCAACCAAGAAGGCAGCGGAGAGTCGTCCGCCCTAGATGCACTGTATGAAAGAACGTGATTCTCAGGATCCACAAAAACCCCCGCAGGAACCGTGTAATTGAAGGCAACCAACCCCTTTCCATTTTGGTCTTGAATCGCGCTGGTCACAAAAGGCGCCTGATTGTCGGGCCCCGCCAGACGCACCCGGTACGCAAGGACGAGGGTGTCATGATCGAGAGTCGCGTCATAGTCCTGAAGCGCCCCATTCCCATCCAGGTACTTTCCTGTCCTGCTCTGAAAGTCGTTGTCGTTTCCAATGAAGAGAAAATAGTCGTTCGGGTTGGCGGCGTCATTGGCTGAGAGAAGCGCCATCGCCTCCCATTTCTCGCTCACCGTGTTGGTGTCGCCAGGAGCAGCATTCAGATTGAGACCAAATTTTTCCACCTCCGCAGTCGTACCGCCGAGCTTGCCGATCATGTTGAGCGCCTCGGTGTAAGCCATCGGCGTGATGGACGGAGCCAATGCCCCGCCGCTCAGAATCGTGGCCCCGTCCGCCTCATACAGCCCATCGATGTTGGATGCAGACGCCGTGTCCGCGAGAAGGACCGACTTAAACACAGGCGCACCGCTGGCTCCGCGCCCGTTGCCGTCTCGGGATAGAATCAGGATCTGGTGGGAGTTGAGCGCCACGATTGCGCTCTGGGCCGCCGTGCGATTCACCGTTGTTCCGTTAGTGGTCAATCCGGTGGAATCCACCCTCGGCAATTGGATGACATACTGTTCCACCGGATCGGAGGGCGTATCTGATGCGGTAATGTCGTAGACTAGCATCCGGGTGTTGAACCGATCTTGGTTTCCCGTGGGGCTCAAGCTGTCCTGAACCGTTGCGCTCTGAAGCAGCACAAACAAACGGCTGCCGTCAGGACTCTGTGCAATGCCCTCAATCCCTTGGTTGTCCCGGCGTCCACTCACCGGCGTGCCATTGAAATTCCGGGTACCCGCCGGGTTGGATGGCAGCAGCGCCGCAGGAAGCAGCAACTGACCGTCCAACTGTTTTGCGCTGTCAAAATGATAAACCGAGGCCCCGTACTCATCCCCCACCCAACCCGTGCCACCCTTTCCGGAACGACGGTCAAAAACCAACCCCTCGGCATCCACCGTCAGGCGCCCAGTAAAGCTGCCGTCCGATTGCACCTGCGTGCCCGTGGCAATCGGCACCTGGGTACCGAACAAATTACCCACGCCGGTGGCCAGCAATCCGGTTGTAAAAATCGGCGCGCTTCCAGCATTTGAGTCGTGATCGTAGGTGAACCGGGTCGACGCCACGTAAGTCATCGCGATCTGGTTCTGCTGCAAAGTCGCTGTCCCGGCTGTGTACGGGGTCAGCGTAAAGTCAAACTCGTTGATCCGAGCCGCATAGTTCGAGAACGTGGTGCCTGCGTTGTAGCCGCGATCTGGAAGGAAATGGAACCGGCCACTGTAGGTGCCGTCCCCATTCTTCCGCCACCGGCTCACCTGCATATCTGACACCGACCCCACAGACTCTCCGGTCACGGGATCCTTCATGGTGCTTGGAACTCTGCCGACCCCCTGAAGACCCAGATTCACAAAACTTGTTCCATTCAAGGTCACACCAGCGGGGTTCCATGTCACCGTGTTCGGTTCGAGAACAAGTCCATTCGCACTCGAAACTGGAGTTCCCAGAGCGACCGTCAAAACCGCGGTGGCGCTGTCCACTGTCCCCCGGCCATTGCTGACACGGACCCAGTAGCTGGCACTTGAAATCAACACCGGCGTGGTGAAAGTCGCAGAAGTTGCATCAGGCAATGGTTGAGCGGTGTTACCACTCGTGCCCGAGTACCACTGATAGGTGAGCGTGGGCGAACCTGACGCTGTCACTGATAGCGCTGCGGTGCGGCCCGAAACCACGCTGGAACTCGCCGGTTGGACCGTGATCGACGGAACCACGTCATCATTCTGTATGGTGCCGGTACCCACGGCAGTCCCGATCTCCGTCACCCCGGTACTGTTGATGAGATTCGACAGCGTCACCACCACCGTCTCATCCGCTTCCACCGCGATGTCGCCATTCACCGTGACCGAAATGTTCTGCACATCCACTCCACCGACCGTGAATGAAAGGGTCCCACTAGAAAGCACGTAGTCAGTCCCAGCACTCGCAGTCCCACCCGTCACCGCGTAGTCCACGGTGAATGCAGTTCCGTTCCCAGTCCGAGTGACCGGCAGGTTGAGGGTGGTGATCCCGCTGTCCCCCTCGGCAACCGTGCCACTCCCAATCGCAACCGAATCCGAGAGTTCGTACACAGTCAAAGTGTTGGAAACCTCGTTGGCGGCAATCAGGAGAGGCCGACCGCCCGGCGCATCCGCCGCGCTCACCACCACCAACCCCTCCGGACTGGTGTCGCCCGTCCTGCGCAATCCATTCACGAAAACCGGTGCAAGCGGATTGCTCACGTCAAACACCAGGACCAGACTCGAGCGCTCCAACCCGACAAACGCGTATGGCCGGCCGCCAATCACAGAAACCGTGACTCCCTCCGGCTCCGGCCCCTTGTTGTCGCTGCGCGTGTCATCAAAGGACGTCGCAAACTGCGTGGACACGATCACCTCGATCATGTCTCCGCTGTCAAAAACCATCTTACCCGTCGAATCCAGGATGCTGAACGAACGCCCTCCGTAGCTCAGAATCTCGTCCACATCCCCGTCCCCGTCTGTGTCTCCGCGCAACCCGGAGGCATTGCTCACCACCAAACGTCCCAGAACACCCAGCGCCTTCAGGGCCGCAGCATTCGGAAACCGCGTGCTGTCCAGGACATACCCTGCGTTCCCGACTGTGGTCGTCTCGTCTGGATTCAGAAAGTCATTCCGGTCATCTCCCTCGTTCGCGATCACATAGTACGTCTGCCCTCCAGAACTGAACGCGGCGATCCCGTCCGGCATGTACAATCCCTTTACAGGGTTACCCGTCGTGAGGTTCACCAATGCCGTGGCACTGGGGCCGTCCCGGTCGCTGAAATCGTGGCGGCCCGTTGAGAAATCCTTTTTCCCAAGTGCCACCACATTGGTGAACGCCCCGGCCACAAGATCCAAAATCCCGATGGCGTTCGCCTCCTGCAACGTCACAAACGCCTTGGTGCTGTCCGGGGATACCGCAATGTATTCCGGTTCAAAATCTGTCGAGGGCACTCCATTGGCGTAAATCCGGACCCCCGCCTCCCTCAACGCCGCCACGCTGGCTGCACCGTCCCAGGCTCCAAATCCTGCGGTTGCCACGGATGGGGTCACGAAACCGCCGCTCACATCGATGATGCTCACAGTTCCTGCCGCTGTGTCCGGGATCGTTGCACTCGTTCCATCCAGTTCTCCCTCGTTGGCCACAAGCACCTTGTTTCCGTCCGGGGTGAACATCACGTGATCTGGGACCACGCCCACTTGGACCACGCCCAGCAGTTCCAGCGTGTCTGCTCGGCAAAAAACCACATGCCCATTATTGGTTTTTGGTGAGTTAATCACTGCAGCCGCCAGAACGCTGAACCCGCCTCCTGTGCCCTTCCGGACTGCGATGGACGAAATGTCATTGCTGGTGACCCCGCTCGCTGCCGCAAGAGTTGCCGGAGCAAGGGTGCTCACGAAAACAGGCGCAGAAGGGTCCGTCAGGTCCACCACCTGCACACCCGTCCCGGATGCCGCAAACGCCCGCTTCGAGACGGGATCAAACGCCGGAATCTCCGATCCCGCGAGCGAAACGCTCCCCTTGACCGTGGAAGTCAGAGTCGGATTCGGCAAATAACTCTCCTGCGCGTTTACCCTGTGACCTGCAAAACCCAACGTTCCCATCACCGCGAAGAACATGGCCCTCAAGACAGTCCCCGCACGGACATTCTCTTTTTTTGCGACGCAATTTGATTTTTTCATTGGGCGTTTGAATCTTTACGCAGGCGTGGATCGAAACGGGAGTGATGTACATGGCTCCGGACCCGGACGGTAAGTTTCCAAATGCAACTTCTTCGGGACCGCTGTCACACGTCTGCGATGGTTCCGGCCATGCCTCACTGGCACTGGTCACGCCCTCCCAAACAAATCCAGGAGCCATTCTTCGGGCCGCGCTGCGCCGCCCCCCGCCCCCCTTTTACGACGATTCACGCCTCCACAGATTTGCCATCTTCCGGACGCAAACGTGCAGATCTCTGCAGATCCATCCTGAAACCGTCGCCTTGCTGAAACAGTGACACAGAAGATCGCCCGCAAGGCGGCTCCAAGCACCATGGCGATCCCAAGAACCCGTCAAGGATCACCTTGCACCGCTGACTCCACACCAAGAACCGAAACTATCTCAGAACTGCCGCCCCCGGCGCCTCCGCAGGCGCCACGCTGGCTCCGCGAAGAACCGCCACCCAACCCGCATCTGTTCGTTCGAAACCCAGTTCGGCAGTCACCCGGACCCAGCCCTGCAGTAGACCTTGGGCAGCAGGTTCCCGGAGTTCCACCAAAACCCCGGACTCCTTGGCATGCGTGCTGCAGCACCCCAACTGGCTCCGCACCACGCGAAAACGGCCCATTTCATCGCGTGTCCATTGCCCAACCGATTCCACACGTTGCCCCCGCATCAACGCCGAGACATCCGGATCGAGTGCCATGTGCAGCATCTGCGGCACTTCAATCAAAAACGCCCCACCCTTTCCCACCCCATACTGGGCCCGCAGATCGGCCAGCGTCACCGCAACCTTCGGGAGCGTCCGGACCGCCGGCACTGGCACGGACTGGGCCGCCACTCCACCGGATACCGTCAACCAAAGAAGTGCGGCTCCGCAGCGCCCAGAAATCGGCCACAGGTTTTCTTTAGACGCATTCATCACTTGCCTCCGGCCTAGGGTGCCACGACGCGGAGTCGCATAAACACACGGGTTCCCACGGTCTCAGGCACGCTGAACCGGTGCATTGAACCCGTCCCAATGTCGGGCACCGCGGTCCACGGGCCGTTCTTCAGGTCGCTGGTCCATTCCGCACCATACACCACCCCGTCCACACCCTGCGGTGTGTTGAACTCAAAGAAAGAACTCCCGCCCGCGCGCTGAAGTTGTGGCAACATGCCCGGACGCGCCAGCGCCGGGTTTTGTTCCGGCCCCAGCAAGGCGAATACCACGAGATTCGAGAGCCCCGTGCCGTACGGATCCGCTGTGTTGGCAGAATCGCCCGTGCCCGTACCAAACCAGCGCTGACGCCATAACTGCAGCGCGCTGGGCAGTTCGACCGTCAGACGGTACTCACCGGTCGTGACCCCGTCCTGAGCCGTCACCTGCACCAACACCAGCGTGGTTCCAGTCTGCAGCGGAACTGGCACACCGCCCCCGGAAACCACCGTGCCGTTCACCCGCACCGTTGCCCCGGGTTCCTGAGCAATCGGATTCACGGTCAGCGTTCCCGTGCCGTACGGAACTGCCACCGAATACTGCGTGGTGGCCGCCGAAAACGCCGGGGAAAGAGTCCCCGCGCTCAGCGTGATTCCAGAGAGAGCCGTGTTCGCGGACACAAAGGGCGCCATGCTAAAGCTATGAGTGACATCGCGGTTCCTGCGGCTGGCATTCTCGTCCTCGGGCCGGTAAGCGCGCACGTACTCGGCCACCGCCTGACCGGGAGCGATCGTGACCCGGATATGGCCCGAGTTCGCCTGAAGCACGCCCTGGGTGTATTTGCCGTCCCCGGCGCTCCCCAGAGTCACGTAATTGGCGGTGCCGGGCTGCGGGCATTCGAGGTAAACTAGGCCATCCAAGGTCTGGTAGCCGTAGAGGTGGTCGTGTCCGTGGAAGACCACGTTGACATGGTTGGCCACAAGCAACTGGTGGATCGGCATGTCCCATCCTGGCCGCTTGGTCGCAAAACCGGCCGACCCATCGGCGTTCTTGCCGCCCCACTCGTACTTGTCGGCCACCTCCACACCGCCCCGGGCCGCCACGTTTGTGGTGACGCCATCTGCCAGCGTGGTCGTGCCCCCGACAATGTGGTGCATGAACACAAACCGGTACCGGGCCCCGCTCCTCTGAAGCGTCTCCTTGAGCCAGTCGTACTGGGTCTTGCCCAGCGTCCATTGCCACGCGTCATTGAGCGAGTTCGGGTTGCCCACGGTGTTCCAGAACGGGTCCAGCACGATGAAAAGCGCGTCACCCCATTCCCAAGCGTAATAGTCCTCGAGCAGCCCCAGTGTGCCCCCCGGGTAATCCATCGGCTGCGGATTCCCGCGGTAGAACGGCCCAGGGGTCGGCGCCGGATAGTACGCCTTGCGCGCCTTCAGGTTCCACGCCGGAATGTTGTTCTGCTTGTCCGTGGCCGCGTTGAAAATGTAGCCGTACTCCGCCTCGTGGTTGCCCAGCACGTAAAAGTACGGCACCGAGTGGCACATCAGCTCAAAGTAATTCCGGAAAATCGACGCCCGCAGGTTCACACGGGCCTGGTTCGGAACACCCCCGCCGTACTGGGCCGGCACACCAATGACGGTGTCGGCCATCTTGTCCGTCATGAAAATGTCCCCAAGGTCGATGTGGAAGTCTGGCCGGTCCGCCAGAATGTTCCCCATCGCACGCGCCAGAAGCCCCGGATCCGTGTTAAAGTCCAGATGCGGATCGGCCGTCACGGTGAACTGGAATCCGCCGCCCTTCGGACGCGCCGTCCGGAAACTGCGCTCCCCACGGGCCACATAAGAAGCAGAGCCGGGCAACCGGTAGCGGAACCGGTAATGGTGCTGCGTGTTGGGCGCCAAACCGCCCAGTGCAATCCGCAGGGGCCCGGCGGATGCGGGATACAGCGCAGGCACCGTGGCGCCCGAGTACACCCCGGGCTGGGTGCCGTATTCCACGTAGGCTTCGACATCCACGGCGGCTCCCACCGTCAACGTTACGCCGGTGTCGGTGGGCAGCGTCAGAAACTCCGCATTCACAAGGTCCGCGTTGGTCAGCGCGCTCGAGACCACGTAGCTCGCACCGGCAGGTGGCACCGTGGTCGTTCGCCCCAGGCTGTCGGTGGCCACCACCCGGTAGTTCACCGTCGTGCCACCCGGTTGCGCCGGGACTTGGGCTCCATACACGCCATCCCCAGCCGCCCCATCCCCGTGGAGACCGTCATCGAACATCGTCACCAGGACCGGGACGGGCGGCGCCGTGGTGAACACCACAATGTCGTCCACATCCACCTTGGGCGCGCGCAGCGGCGCCGCTGCTGTGTACCCGGAAAACTGAAACCGCAGCTTCAGATTCGCCCCGAGCTCGGCCCCGGCAAGGTCGTACCGGTATTTTTTGAAGTCATGGTTGACGGTGGTCGCCGTGGCCGTCACTAGCGCCTGCGCGGTATTCAGATAGAGCGCCGTGCTTGCCACAAAATCCGTGGCGCTGGTTACAGACGCCACCGTCGCTCCACTTGGGAAACAGCCCGCCGCCAGCGCCGTGGCAGCACCGGTTGCAGTCGGGTTCGCGCTGAGCGTCACGGACACATCCGCCTGCACCGAAAGGATCCGCGTCCCATTCGGGATACCCGTCCCCTGAACAAACATCCCTGCGGCGAGCCCGGCGGTGGTGCTCGTTGTGACCACTGCGTTTCCGCTGGTCACGCCGCCCGTGAAAAACACCAGCGGCCCGCCCAGAACCTGTCCAGCAACGAGGCCCGCCGTGCTCGTGCATGTCACCGCGGTGGATCCCAGCGCGTTGCCCGTGGGATTCACAACCACGTTACTGAGGTTCACGGTGGAACCGTCCCACGATTCCGTGATCCGTGTGTTCCACGTTGTCCCGCCATCGGCTGAGGTCTGGAACACCCAGCGGTTGTTGTTGCTCGCCGCCATGTCCCGGGTCTGGACGTAAAACTCCACGTATCCCCCGGAACCGGTCGCGTTGATTGAACTGGAGGTGATCTGGGTGTCCGAGGGATTGGCCGTCCCGATGGTGAACTCCGCTGCCGCGCCCGACGCCGTGAGGGTCAGTCCGGCTCCAGGCGTCGTGGGCGCCACGTTCATCGTAAACACAGTGGCAGAGGTAATGCCCGCCACTGTGGCGTTGTTTGCAAGCCCTGCTCCCCCCAGCGCCATCCCGATCGCCAGTCCGGCGGTACTGTCGCAGGTGACGCTGGTACTCGCAGCCGTCGTGGTACAGTTGGTCAGGGTGGCTCCGGCCACCGTCAAACCCTGGCCTGAAGCTGTCCCTGATGCGTTCAGATTGAGGGTGAACGACTGAGGCCCGGTCACACTCCCAATCCGCGTTCCCGCCTGGATGTTCGGACCGCTAATCGAAAGCCCCGGGAACAACGCCGCGGTGCTGGCACACGTCACATTTGGACTGCCAACCGTCGTATTGCAGCCGCTCAGTAGGAACGGCACCGTCCGGTTCGCCACACCCACCGACTGTTTCACATGGCTGCTCGTCAACGCGTTGACCGTCCACGGATTCACCGCGCTGCTGCCGTTCCACGCGTTGGCCGCGCCCAAAGCAAAAACCTCCTGATACACCTTGGTAGCGACAGGCATCCCAAGGTCGTAGGAAAGCGTGACGTTCCCGAGGGTTGCACCTGCCCCGGGCTGCACCCGGGCAGTGATCCAGACCGGATCCAGATACGCGGGAGCCGTGGGCCCGGTGGCCAGCGAGGAAACCACGGGAGCCAGTGCGTTCACCGTGTACTGGATGCTCGCGGTGCCAGGATTCCCTCCGGTTTGCGCACCGTCCACCGCGGTCGCGGAAATCGTGTTCACACCCGCCTGAAGACTGACCGTGGCCGTCCAAGTGGCAAAGTTGTCGGCGGAAGTTGCGGCCACGCCGTTGACCAGAACCCCACTGACTCCGGACAACCCGTCTGATGCCGTTCCCGTCACCGTGACGCTTGAAGAAGCTCCGCTTCCCCCAGAAACAGGCGTAGTAATGGCCACCACAGGCGCCACGGCATCCTGGGTGGAGCTCACCACGTTGCTGGAACCGGATGGAAAGGAACCATCGGTGGCGCGTACCCGGTAGTAGTAGGTGGTTCCATGGCTAAGCCCGGTAAATGTCACCGTCGGCGCGGTTCCCTGCTGGCTCGCGAGGATGGAGTTAAAGCCCGCCGAAGTGGAAACCTCGGCGGTGTACTGGACAGCCCCTGAAATCGCAGGCCACTGCAAGGTGCGGCTGCTTCCCTTGGTAAAGGCGGGCAGCGCCGGAAGCGCCGGAGCATCCAGCGCCAGAGTGACCGTTCCGGACTCGCTGGTGGCGGCCCCGGCGACATTCGTGACCACCACGTCGTAGCTGCCGATGTCCGCAGCCGAAAGGTTGGAAAGGGTGAGCGTCGTGGTGTAGGCCCCGCCGACCGTTGTCCCCAGGGCGTCCGCGAGCGGGGTAAAAGATGTGGCCCCCGCAATCGGCTGGCCGTTCCTCCGCCACTGAACCGTGGGGGTGTCGTAGGAGGTAAACGGCGCATACAACGTCGTTGTCCCCCCCTGGGGTGCCGTCTGGGTGATCAACGGCGGCCCAATGTAGGGCGGATAAGAGTCCACTGTCACCCCGGTGATCGCGGCAGTGAGCGAGGTGACAATCGGCGCGTAGGAGGCTCCGGATGCACCCGCTGAAAGCTCCGTCGTCTCATAGGGATCGTCGGTCAGGTTGAAGAGCTCGTTGGTCACCCCCGCACTGGTCTTTGTGTAGATCAGCTTAAAGAGCTTGTTCCCGCCGTTCACCGGATCCACATACTGATCCAGCGCAACCGTTGGCGACGCGGGCGTCACCAGCGGCACCCCGCGCGGCGCACCGTCCGGATTCGCCGGGCTGATGGTTTGCAATGCCGGCCAGAGGTTCACTCCATCCAGCGGTTTCGGATTGAGCGAGGGCACGCCCGTGGCTGCGCAGAGCGTTGGAAAAAAGTCGCCCACCCAGACCAACTGGTTGCTCGTGACACCGGCCGCCAGATGACCGGGCCAGGCGATTGCCGCCGGGGTGTGGATCCCGCCGTCATACGGGTCTGTCTTGGTTCCCCGCAGGGGCGCGTTGATCTGGCCGGCGGCGTTGTTGCCTCCGTTGTCGCTCATGAAGACGAGGATCGTGTCGTTGGTGATCCCCGCCGAATCCAGCGCCCCCAGCACGCGCCCCATGGCCACGTCCATGCAGTCCACAGCCGCCACCACGAGGCGCCGCAACGGATCTGCCACGTACCGTGCCGTGTCGGCGGGATTTGCATACTTGGCAATGTAAGAAGGAGGCGCCTGCACAGAGGCATGAATTGCGTTGAACGCAAGGTAAAGTAGCAGCGGCTTGGCCGGATTCCGGTTCTGGATCAGCGACACCGCCTTGTCCGCGAGCAGGTCCGTCGAGTATCCGCCCGCCGCTTGGCCGTTGGCATCCAGCAACTGGTTGCCCTGTTGGTCCACGAGGTCGTTCTGCTGGACTCCATTGAGCCACCAGTCGGGCCTATCCAGGTTCTCCTCCTCCTTTGACCAATGAGTAAAATAATCAATCGATCCGCTGTAGTTGCCGTAATGCACGTCCCACCCCCGGTTGAACGGCGCGTACTGCAGGCCTTCCTGGATCACCCGGACCTGCCTCCCGTTCACCGTCACAAAGTGGCTGTTGTTTTCCGAACCGCCCAGATGCCACTTTCCGCACATGTACGTCTGGTAGCCTGCCGCCTTGAACGTCTGCGGCATGAGATGCTCGCTCAAATCGATCCCCCGCGAATTGTTGACCCCCATCCGGATGCAACTGCGCCCCGTCAACAGCGTCGACCGCGTCATGCTGCACACTGCCGTCGGATAAAACCGCTCCAACCGAATCCCCCGTGTTCTCAATCCATCCATGTTCGGCGTTGGAATCGGCACCTGCCCGGGAGCGGTATGGTAGCCGATATCGGCCCAGCCCTGGTCGTCGGTCACAATGATCACCACGTTCGGAGGTTTTACCGTGTTGAGCGTGAACGAACGGGCTGCAGTGCGTCCGGCGGAGTCGGTCACCGAAGCAGTAAAATTGTAGGTGCCAATTGCAGTCGGCGTTCCGCCCAGAACCCCCGTACTGCTCAGCGTCATCCCCGGAGGCAGGGTCCCGGCAGAGAGTGTCCACGCGTAGCCCGGCGTGCCCCCGGACGCCGCAAGGCTCTGCCCGTACGCCGCCGTGGTGAGCGCATTTTGAAGGGTTGCCGGCGTGGTCACACTCAGCGGCGCCAGCACGGTGTAACTGCCCGCCGCTTCCAGCGTGGTGCTGGTGCCGTCGGCATAATTCACCACCACTGAATACTGGATCAGCGTCCCGGCCGCCTGCCCAGGAATCGCCCCGCCGTACACCCCATCCCCGGCCGCGCCGTCACCGTGGAGCCCATCGTCAAAAAGCGTCACGGTCACCGGCGGAACCCCGGTGGTCGTCTGCACCACAATGTCATCCACGTAGACTTTGGGACCGGTCGCCCCCCCGGTACCGTTCCCTGTGAACTGAAAGCGCATCTTGAGCGTGTTCACCCGGTCCGCATCCGGCAGGTCATAGTGATAGAGCTGAAAGCCGTGCGCCGTGGCGCTATTGGTCTCACTGAGGCGGGTCGTAAAATCCGCGGCGTTCCCCGTCGGCGAGAGTTGGAATGTCCAGCCCAGCCCGACCGAGGGATTGATCGTCGCCGCGTAGAACTCCACAAAGGCTGGGTTGCTGGCGCCGGGCAGCCCTGCGGCGGGGATCGCATTCCGGGTCGAAGCTTGGGTCTGCGTTGCGGTCGCTGACCCCTTCTGGAAAACCAGTCCCGCGATTCCAAGCCCCGAAGCCGTGTGATTCGCATTCCCGATAGCCTGCTGAACATTCCCCCCCCCGACCACGTCCCACAGGTTGTCCGCGTTGGTGCCGTCCCACGGACTCACCGCCGCCTTGGCCATGGTTTCGCTGAACACTGACGCTGTCGTGTTGGTCCCGACGCGGTACACCATCTCCACCGGCGACGAAGCCCTCAACGTCTTCCCGTTGGGAACCGTCACCCGGACACTGACTGCAGCGCTGTCCCCCGACACCGGCGCCACCGGAACGGTCTGGATCCCACTGATCACCGGCACCGTTCCGCTCAGCGAAACGTCAAAGGCGCCGTTCACTGCAGGGTCGTTGCAGCCCACATGAAGCGCTGCCTGGTACGTCACGCCCGCACTCGCATTTCCAAAGTTCACCGCAAACGTGGTGCTCGCCCCCGCAGCCAGGACGCTCCCTGCCGCAGGCGCACCAGAAACGGTGAATGCCGCCGCTCCGGGCCCGTCCACGGTGACTCCCGTCAGCGTGAGCCCAGTCACCCCCGTGTTCCGGAGTGTCAGCGTGCGCGGCCCGGTGGCGGAATACCCGAGCGTGCTCACCCCGTCTGCCAGCGCGTTGCCACCTTCTGAAAGGGTCAACTGCGTCACCGGCGTCGTGGTGCGGACCGCAAACACAGGGTAGCTGGAAGTCTTTACTTCGTAACTGATGATCCCCTGTGAGGTGCGGGCAGGACCATTGGCCGCAGGCAATGTCGCGTTGATTCCTGCCTCCAAGAGCCATGCCTCGGTGGAATGCCCCGCCACCGTGGTTGACGACCAGTAGGCCGTGGGGGGGGCCAAGGCACGGAGAGAGAGCCCGGTTCCGCTGCGCAGCGCCGCGCTGCTCATCGTGAAACTCGTCGGCGTCAAAACCGCCACCACCGTCGGCGAGGGCGATCCTGCAAAGTAGTAGCCCGCCGCGTTCACTGGATCCACCACGGGCATTCCGGGGAGCAACCCCGTGGTGTCCGCACAGGTCACCGTGGTACTCCCTGAAGTGAGCGTGCATCCGGTCAGCAGCGCCGAAAACATCGTCCGATGGATGGATGGCTTGATCCCAACCGCGCTGGTGGCCGTGGCCAGCGGGTAATCCGTCAGCGTCTGCAATTCCTTGATGTTCGGGAGCCGCCAGTCCGTGTACCCCGCCGTGCTGAGTCCCTCCGCATAGGCCAGTGCTCCCTCCCAGTTCCGCGCAGCCCCCGGCACTTGGGTCCACATCAAACCCGTGTCGAGATCCGTCACCGTCCCGTCCCCGTTCGGGAGGTAGTTGTGGGTGTTGGATGGTTTGGGTCCCCGCACATACCGTGCGTGATAGGCCAGCGTGCCGCCCGCACTGATCGTCTCACTCTTGGGTTTGCCGCCGAGCCCGCCCCCCTTGTTGGCGCACCACACGTTGGTTGTGCTGGCCCCATACACATCGCTCGTCCACCAGTACTCCGCCGCGCTGGCTGGAAAATACGTGGAGTTCAACGCCGGATTCCCCGTGTACACAAATAGGCTGAAGATCTCCGCAGGCGTCGGCAACCGCCAGTCCGTGTAACCTCCGGTGTTCACCAGCGACGCGTTGCTCACCGCCGCCTCCCAGGTGCTCTCCCCGTTGTCCACCTTCTGCCACATCAATCCCGTCACGTTGTCTGTGATCGTCCCGTTCCCGTTGTCCGTGAACGAAGGCGGGTTCACCGTGTAATCCGCGTCCTCTCCGAAAGTTGCAGTCGTGTCTGCCACCTGAGCGGTGTCGGGCAGCTTGGAAAGGGTGGGCGCTGCCATCGGATAGGCAGTCAAACGGTTCCCGTTGTTCGCGTAGGTCGTGGTCGTTGTCCCCGTCGGAAGACGCCACGTGATCGTCAGAGTCTTTGCCACCGTCCCCCGGTTGATCCGCCAGCACTGGTCGTACGACACCCCGGCAATCGTCACACGAAGCCGGAAATTGTCCGGGGACGGCACCGCACCCGGCGTGGTGTCCTCGGAGAGATGGCCGGAGCCGTCCATCACCAGTGCCACGGGGTTTTTGTAGGCGTTGGCTAGGAACATGGCCCCGGCCACCACCTTGGCCTCGTATCCGCCCGTACCCGAAGCCCGGATGGCCTTCACCTCGGCCTGGCCGTCCACCTGTCCCCCGTAATTCACCACGGTGCCATGAAAAGCCCGCATCAGGTAGGGCGACTGCGGGGTCCCGTAGGGATGGGTCGCGTCCGTCGCAGTCGTGCCCATCGCATGGTAATGGTAGCCCCAGCCATTCCCGATGTCGTGCCCGCCGTCCGCATCCAATGCCTGACGCGCCGAGCCGTCGGGCTCCACGTACCCGTAGATCGGGTAGCCGTCGAGGGACCAGGCCACAGGCTTGTCGTTGGCCAGCACCCCGCCAAACGCAGCCTGCAAATGGGTCGGGATAATGTGGTAATGGTAGTCGTCTGCCATCCCGCAGTGGCCCCCGTAATAGTCCAGCTCCCCAATCTCGTAAGCCACCTCCCCGCGGTTGTTTGCCGGATTGAAAATCGCAATCCCGTTGGCCGCCAGCGCCACCGCCCCACGCTGGAAGTTGCCCGAGGAAATCGGAATCGGTGCCGCCGCCGGCACCGGCACCAGCGGAAACCGCCAGTAATTGGGCTGCCCATAGCCGATGGAGGCAGGGTCGGTGTCCGGATTCGGCGTGCTCGCAAAATAGGAAGTCGGCAACGGGATCTGTTGCTGCCATGCGGTGATCCCCACCATCTTGTCCGGCATCCCGTCCGGCATGTTGTCCGACTCGACAAAAAATGTCCCGGCATCCCAGTAATAGCGCACCTTGGGTTTGAAGGCCCCGAACGAGGCACTCATGAGTGCCGCGTTCCCAGGAGGGGCAACCGCCTGTGGCGGACTCCCTGCAGGCGCCACTCCCCACCACAGCCCCAAACCGCTGGCAACCCCGCCCGTCACCCCGCGAGCCCATCGCCCCATCCAACCGCCCCCCAACCCACCCAGCCAACCGTTCCTCCCTGCAATCACCGGGCTTCGCGCTCCGGATATCAGCCCAGTCACCGCCCCAGTCCGCGTTTCTTCCGAGGCACGGAACCATTCCGGCGCACGGTCCCGTGACTCCCTCCGATCATGCTCCGCGCTATGGAGAATTTCCTGCGCAATCCCCTGCTGAATCCGGACAGCTCCGGTTTTTCCGGAGAATAAGTCCTGAAACTGGCTTTCAATCCGCCCGGTTTCCAGGCCCTCATGGGCGGAAGTTTCTCCTCCCAAAACGAGCGCGATCCCGCAGGTGGCCGCTAAAAATGAATTCCTCATGGCTTCAGATTTCGGGGCGGTTTTAAGCACTCCGCCGACGGGAAAAATGCCAGAAGGAACCTTAAATCCGGGTGAAGCCGCTGCCAAACACCCCCGGACAACGAGTCGATCCGGGCCGGCTCAGCCCAAAAACACGGCAGGCGTGGGCCGTCGCCGCCCCCCTCCTTGACCCTCTGCTTCGCGGCTCGCCGCCGTGTTGACGAGCCCCCAATTTTTTGAGTTCGCACCCTGCAACATCCGGGCTTGCGCCGCTCGGTAGGCTCGCTGCCGGCGTGCAGCTTCCGAGGGTCAGGACACCGCCGTCATCGCCCATTTTCGGGTCCGATGATGGCGATATTTGAACAGCAATTTCAGATACAGCCTCACGCCGGTCTCAGAAACGAGTTTGCCCCACCAAGATCTTCCCCATTGATAGGTGACCGTGTCATGCATGACGCATTCGGAGGCCCCCCGCCTTTCGAAGCGGTGCTCGTGGATGAACAGCGCGAAAGGACCTTCCACGATCTCATCCACCAAAAGATCGGGGGATTGCACGGTTTTCCACCGGCAAATCCAGTGCATCGGGATGATCCACCAATCGCGGCAATGCAGCTCGATCGTCCGCCCCTCCAGAGCCGGACCCTCCGTTTTCAGGCTCACCAGTTTCAAGGTCGGAGGCATGACCACCGTCAGGTTGCATGGATCGCTGTGGAATTTGAACATCGTCTCCACGCTGGCGGAAACCGGGGTGCTGGCATGGAAAATCGATGGCATGGGGTTTATTTGAAAAACCTGACAATCGCATCCGCTGTTCTCAAGCCGGAGTGGATCGCTCCTTCAATGGATGCACTCCAATTATGATCTCCGCAAAGGTAAACGCCGGCTTGCTCTCGAAAACCCGGTCCGGTGAATCCTGTGCCGGGCGACTGCCGGGGAAGCGCCCGCTCGATCCGATAGGTCCGGAGGTGGCGCCATTCGCGCACCTGTCGGCCAAACCACCCCTCCAGCTCAGCCAAGACCCGCGCTTCCAGATCGTCTGGATCCACACTTCCGAGAACACTGACCGAAACCAGCGCCTGGCCGCGCGGCGCATACTCCGGCGCGAGATCTGAAGGAACGCAGACGTTATTGACCAAGCCGGCCCCAGTGCCATCCAGGGCGATGATCGCCTCGCCAAGGGGCGAGCGATTGGCCGCGAAGTACAAACATTTCACGGACCGCCACACCGCGCCGACGGCTCCTGCGGCAGGCACCAATTCCGCCGCAGTCGTCGCATCGGTGGCAACAACCACGGCATCGCCTTGGAATTTCTCACCGGATTGAAGGACAATCCCTCCCGGCTGAATCTGCGTCACCGGTGCGCCGAGACGGATCGCTGCCGGAGAAAGCCGGGAGGCCAACTGGCGAGGAATTTCCCCCATGCCTTTTGCCGGCAGGGTGGCCCTCCCCTGCGAGAACATCTTGAACGTGAACTCGAACATCCGACTGGAGGTCTGGAGTTCCCGTTCGAGAAATATGCCCCCGTAAAAAGAACGGAAGAACCCATCGATCATCGCCGCAGAAAAACCGGCGCGCTGGAGATAACTCTCCGTGGTCATGTCTTCATGCACGGCGATTTCCTGGGTGGTCCGACCCATCAAACGCAGCCTCAGCCCTGCCACCCGCAGTTTGTCCGCAAACGATCCCACAGGCGACAGAGCGCTTTCAAGAAGGTGACGCGGTTCACGGAAAACGTCCATGACCCGTTCCATCCCCGAAGTCTGATGGATCAAGGCGCCCGGCCTGAATGCCCGCAAATCGAGGCTTTTTTTATCCAGGAGTTCACAAGCCTCCGGATAGGCATCGAGGAACACTTGAAACCCTCGGTCCAAAAGAAATCCATCCAGAGGATCCGTCCGCACCCGTCCACCAACGCCGTCGCTTCCCTCGAAGATCAACGGCCGGACACCGGCTGCATGCAGGCGAACGGCACACGCCAGACCCGCCAGTCCGCCGCCCACGATCAACACCAATTTCTCCGCAGCGCTCATGGACGGCATTCAAACAGACTTTGTGGTTCCGGGAAATCGTTTCCGGTTGAGTTGACGAGCCGCGCTCTGCGCACGGGCACCGTGCGGTCGGTGAAATCGATCCGGCACTGCACGGAGGAGTGGAGACAATCCCGCGGTGCGTCCCCACGGCACTCCGCAATCGACCGGGCTGTCCCACGCTCTCTCCGGCACAAACGAGTTCCTCCACCGCTTCCGAACGTGGCCCGTTTAATTCACCAACAACCCTTCCAATTTCGCCAGCTTTCTCGCCTCCGTGTCAAAGCTCCAAAACGTGTTGCAGCCAAGGAACAAGGCGGAGCAGACATGCAAAAGGTCATACGTGCGGAACCCTTCATTGGCCGTGTGACGGAGGGAGAGGGTTTGAAACAACGCTTCGACAGACTCCGGAAAAATCGCCGCGTGTCGGTAGCGAATCCCCGCTTCAACATCTTCAAAGAACTGAGCCTCCACCACCGCGGCAAGCTCCGGCGTGACACGCATCTGGCGCATTCCCTGCCGAGCCAAAAACACGCACTGTTGCAGGGCGTTGACCACCTCTGCCCGGTGCAGCCAGGTCACGGGAAGACTTTCTGTGCACTCTGCCAAAAGTCCTTCCGCCTCGAAGCGGTGAGACATGTCCACCAGTGGGTTGGTGAAGATGTTGGTGTCCGCGTAGATCATGGCTCCTCACCGGCGATCATCCGGGCGATCTTTTCCGAGTCCTCTTTGGAAGGAGCCACAAAACCCATCCGGCAGAGTCTTTCGCGGAAGGCGTGCTGGCGCTGCATAAATGACTCCGCCTCTTGGATCCGCCGGTTCGAAGCCGGAACATCCGGGGGCGGTGTAATGTTTCTTCTGTAAAAGTGATTTGTCCTTGCCAAGCGCACCCCACCTGGGGGCGCGAAGCGAGGCGAGCGTAGCGAGTAGAGCGCAGAGCCCCCAGGTGGGGTGCGCTACAAAAAATGGAAAGGGGCGGGCCAGTGTGGCGTTGTGTCGGGGTGGCTTCAAAAACACCTCCAACCTGCATCACACACATGACCCACCCTTCCGAATCTGACGTCCTCGAAACTGTTTTGCAACTCCTCACCTCAGAAGGCACTTCCAGCCTCGCCAAATGCCTCCAGATTCTCATCAACCAGGCCATGCTCCAGGAGCGCTCCGCTGTTCTCAATGCTCAACCCTATGAGCGTTCTGAGGAGCGTAAGGGGCACGCCAACGGATTCAAACCAAAGACCCTCGCGACTCGCGTCGGAAAACTCGACCTTCAGGTCCCTCAAGTCCGCGGCGGCGTCAAGTTCTACCCTTCCTCCCTCGAAAAAGGCTCCCGCTCTGAAAAGGCTCTCCTCCTCTCCATGGCTGAGATGTACGTCTTTGGCATCGCCACTCGCAAGGTCACCAAAGTCGTCGAAGAGCTCTGCGGCTTTGAAGTCAGCTCCTCCCAGGTCAGCGCCTGCGCTGCCTTGCTCGACTCAGAACTCGCTCTCTGGCGGGAACGCCCGCTGGGCGCTTTTCCCTATGTCCTCCTCGATGCACGCTACGAAAAGGTCCGCCAAAACGGCATTCTCGTCGACTGTGCAGTTCTCATCGCCATTGGAATCGACTCCAATGGAATGCGCACCGTTCTGGGCACAAGTGTCGCTCTGAGCGAGGCGGAACCCCACTGGCGCGCATTTCTGACCTCTCTGGTCCAGCGGGGCCTCCACGCCGTCACCATGATCATCAGTGATGCTCACTCAGGCTTGGATGCCGCTCGCAGGGCCGTTTTCCCTTCCGTCCCTTGGCAGCGCTGCCAGTTTCATCTCCAGCAAAATGCTCAGGCTCACGTTCCACGTCAGGACCTCAGGTCGGTCGTCGCCTCCGACATCCGCTCCATCTTCAACTGTCCGGATCTCCCTACCGCTCAGGCTCGCCTCAGGGACAGAGTCGCTCATTACTCTAAGTCCATGCCCAATCTTTCCGCTTGGATGGAACTCAACATCCCAGAGGGCTTCTCCGTCTTCCTTCTCCCTCATTCACACCAACGCCGCCTCCGCACCAGCAACGCTGTCGAACGCGTAAATCAGGAAATCAAACGCAGAACACGCGTCGCATCCATCTTTCCACACCCGGCCTCCCTGCTGCGCTTGGTCTCCGCACTCCTCTCGGAAATCTCCTCCGAGTGGGCCACCTCAAAACTCTACCTCAACATGACTCCAAACCAGCCTTCCTCTCTCTCCTAATCCACACTTTTACAGAAAAACGCTTGCGCGGCC
>CAIURC010000050.1 GCA_903901425.1 uncultured Spartobacteria bacterium
CGACCAAGTCGAAACGGAGCTAATTCCGTTTCGAGAAAGTTCCGATCTTAGAGTTGCCCCGTTCAACTCTGATTGACTTTGTCGTCGGGTTCAGGTCCGGAGTGATCTTCGTCCCTGCACCGTATTTCGGTCCCTCTGTGTCCTCTCAAGGGTTGTTCATTCCCATTTCTTAGAAGCCGCGAGATCCCGTTCCGGGGTCATTCGCGGCTTTATTTTTCACCCCTGCTCTTTGCCGCCCTCCTCAGAGAGCCAGAGGCCAGACCGTTGGTTCCCTCCCCCCACCCTTACTTTTTGCCGCCCCCCCCGCCACCTTTTCCCCAGAGTCTCCTCTCCAGTTCTGCCCAGTCCGAATGACCCGCGGACAGCCTGCCTAGGTACGAATCCGCCACTGGAATCTCTAGGATCCTGCGGATATTCTCCGGACGCTCCAAACGTGAGAAAAGCAGGCGGCGAACCCGACTCAGGGGCACCCATTTGGAACCATATCCCGATGGCTGGTTGCTGGACCAGAACTGGATCTCCTCGGACTCCCCGGTTCCTCCTCTGCCCAAATAGACTACCGAGTGTCCGCGCTCATTCGCCCCCACGCCGTCGTTCCAGAAAATCTTCAGGAAATCGCCAGGCTCGGCCTTCTCCAACTGCTCAAAGTTCATTCCCAACCCAGCGTCCAGAAACAGCACCGCCGTCCCCGGACCGTTCGCATTCCAACGCCCCCAAACCCCTGTTCCATCCGGTTGTCCCCGCACCATCAGTGCGCGCAACATTGGCTCGCCCCGCACCTGGTCGGGCACCAACCGCTGGAGCGCCCGAAGAAAAACCACGTAGGTTGCCCCAGAACAAAAACTGGGTTTTGCGGCATCGGCCACCCACTCCCCATTCGAACCGCCCTGCGATCGAACTGCTCCCCGCAGTGCAGAAAAAGCGGAGCTTGAAACCGAGTAACCGCCCCCGTCCGAAACAGTGCGGAGGACCTGAAGCACCACACGGTTCGGTTCCGGAGGATTGGCTTTTGAACCGGAATCCACCACAGACTCACCCCATACGCCCATGCGGATCAGGAGCAGAACCCACACCGCGGTCAGGCGGAGCTTTCCCGCCGCCCCCCCCAAACCAGATGACCTGGAGCACCGATACATTGTCCCGTCCGGACTCGCCATAAACCCGAACTCTCGGACACAGGCTTGGCGTTGTCCAGCCCTGCCCCGATGCGAAAACCGCAACTTGCAGTCAACCCCGGTTTGGCGGTAGTGCAGTACCTTCCCCGTGAAGATCACGCGTTCCATCCCCACCCTGCGGCGGCTGTGCCGCAATCGGCGGGTTGTTTTTGTACCCACAATGGGCGCCCTCCACGAAGGCCATGCGTTTCTTCTCCGGAAAGGACGCCAGATTGCCGGGAAAAACGGGCTTTTGGTTTCCAGCATTTTTGTCAACCCCACCCAGTTTGGGCCCCACGAGGACTTCCACCGATATCCCCGTCCATTTGAGAAAGACCGCAAAGTCTGTGCCGCGGCGGGCGTGGATCTCCTTTTCCATCCCCGGGTGGAGGATCTGTATCCCCAGGATGCCTCAACTTTTGTGCAGGAAGACAGCGTGAGCACCGGCCTGTGCGGGGCCGTGCGGCCCGGCCATTTCCGGGGAGTTTGCACTGTGGTCCTCAAACTTTTTGAACTGGTCCGGCCGCAGTACGCCGTTTTTGGCCGGAAAGATTACCAGCAGTGCATGGTGCTTTCCCGAATGGTCCGGGATCTTTTCCTGGAGGTTTCTCTGGTGTTCGCGGAAACCGTCCGCGAGCGGGACGGCCTGGCCCTCAGCTCCAGGAACCAGTACCTGACCCCGGAACAACGCGCCCAGGCACCCGTTCTTTACCAGGGACTTCAGGCGGCACAGGCTACCGTGCGCTTGGGAGAAACCGATCCGGAACGGATCCGGGCCGTGGCCGCTGCCCGGATCGAGTCCGCCCCGCTGGCTTTGATCGAGTACATCCAAATCGTGGATGCCTCCACCCTTCAACCCCTTACCGCCGTCGACCGGCCTGCCATCATGGCTGTCGCCGTCCGGTTCGGTCAAACCCGCCTCATCGACAACATTTCCCTCGCATGAAACACTACGATTTCGTCGTGATCGGCAGCGGCATCGCGGGGCTGAGCTTCGCCCTGAAGGCCGCCACCTTTGGGTCGGTGGCCATCATCACAAAAAGCGCTGCCCACGAATCCAACACCCGCTACGCACAGGGAGGGATCGCCTGCGTAACCAGCGCAGAGGACTCCTTTGAACTCCACGTCCAAGACACCTTGGAGGCCGGCGATGGACTCTGCGACGAGTCCGTCGTCCGCAGTATCGTCACCGATGGCCCCGGCCGGGTCCGCGAACTGATCGAAATCGGCGTCCAGTTTGATGGGCGCCCGCAGCCCACCGGCCTGCCCAAGCTCGATCTGGGCCATGAAGGGGGCCACTCCATGCGCCGCATCCTGCACTCCAAGGACGCCACCGGCCGCGCCATCGAGGATGCATTGGTGGAGGCGGCCCGGATGTCCCCCGGGATTGAGACCCTGGCCAATCACATGGCCATTGACCTGATCACCCTCCGGAAACTGGGCCACGTCAGCACAGACCGCTGCATCGGTGTCTACGTCCTCAACGAAGCCACTGGCGAGGTCATTACCCTCCGAGCCAATCACATCGTTCTGGCCACCGGCGGCTGCGGCCGGGTTTATTTGCACACCACCAACCCCAGCGTCGCCTCCGGAGACGGCCTCGCCATGGCATGGCGCGCCGGGGCCAAAATCGCGAACATGGAATTCATCCAATTCCATCCCACCTGCCTCTATCACCCCGGTGCAGGTTCATTTCTCATTTCCGAAGCCGTCCGCGGCGAGGGCGCGCGCCTCCTCAACCAACAGGGCGAACGCTTCATGCTCAAATGCGATCCCCGCGCCGAACTGGCGCCGCGCGACATCGTCGCACGCGCCATCGACGCTGAAATGAAGCGTACCGGCGCAAAGTGCGTCCATCTGGATATCACCCACAAACCCGCGGAGTTTATCCGGGACCGTTTTCCGACCATTTACCAAACCTGCCTTCGGTTTGGCATCGACATCACCCGGTCCCCCATCCCCGTGGTGCCGGCCGCCCATTACCAGTGCGGCGGTGTCCTAACCGATGTTTCCGGCTCGAGCAGTCTACCCGGCCTGTCCGCCATCGGCGAAGTGGGCTGCACCGGACTGCACGGAGCCAACCGCCTCGCAAGCAACTCCCTCCTCGAGGCCCTCGTCCTTGCTCACCGCTGCTGCGGCAAACTGGTTTCCACCCCCATCCCGGACCCAGAGGTCTGGCAGGTCCATCTGCCCGAGTGGAAAAGCGGGAACGTCCAGGACCTCGACGAAGGGGTTGTGATCTCCCACAACTGGGAGGAAATCCGGCGCCTGATGTGGGACTACGTTGGAATTGTCCGCACCACCAAACGTCTCCAGCGCGCCGCCACGCGCCTGCGCAACCTTCAGCAGGAGATCCAGGAGTTTTACTGGAACTTCAAAGTGTCCACGGACCTCCTCGAACTCCGCAACCTGGCTACCGTCGCTGGACTCATCGTCGATTCCGCCCTGCTCCGGCGCGAAAGCCGGGGCCTGCACTTCACTCTTGATTTTCCGGGACACTCCGAGGACCAGCGCCACCCAACGGTAATCCAGCGCTCCGACCCCTGAAGCGCGTCCTCCACCTCCCACAGTGGAGATCCGGGCCTTCGGGAAATCCCTTTACCCCGCCCCCCCCTCGCGGTAGCCTCTCGGCAACATCCCTGCTGTGCATTTCTGTTTTGGAAGTGCTCAGTACCCGAACCATGCGCCGCCCGGATCCTCACACCGATTTCCCCCATGCACCCGGCCCATTGGATTGGATTTGCGGTCCCGCCTATCCGAAAAAGCCCCTGTTGGCGCCCCTTTCCAAGGCGGTGCTCGTTCTGCTCTCCGCTGCCCTTAACCCCTTCCCTCTCCCGGCCGCCCCCCCGGCCCAGTACCGCAGTGGCGAGGAATTCGCCAAATACGCAGAGAAACTCCGCGAAAGCGCCCTGAACCAGATTCCCGCAGTGGAAGCCCCCAGAAGCATCCCTGCCTCAACCCGTTCCCCGGCTTCGCCCCGCGACCCCGGATCGAGGCCCGGTGCTGGCCCCAGCGCGGTCAGTCTTTCGGGGGGCGCCTCCATTTTGTACCCGTGGAAACTGGACATTGTAACCACCATTTTTTGGGTCGGAGAACGCCCCACCGCGAACAACCCCACCCCGAACTTTTCGAGCTCTTGGGATCTGCACTGGAGCAGCAACTACGGTGGATTTGACGACCCGAACAACCGCAGGGGGTTTCTTCCCGCCCGGTTCGTCCCGAAACTGAACCCCTTTTACTGCGCCCTGCCGTACAATGATGTCACCCGGGGCACCACCAAACCAGAGGCAAGAATTGTGATTCCCTGGTTCCGCCGCGATTTTGAGAGAGAAGGCAAAAGCGTCTGCAGAGACCGCTGGGTGGCCATCCGCTCCAGAAAAACGAACCGGGTGGCTTACGCCCAGTGGAGCGACTGTGGCCCTTTCCGGACCGATCACTGGCAGTATGTCTTTGGCAAGGAACGCCCCAAAGCCAACCTGAACGGCGGCGCGGGGCTGGATGTCAGTCCGGCGGTCCGCGATTACTTGGGCATTTCCAGCACCGATGTCACCGACTGGCGCTTTGTCGAAGCCAGGGACGTCCCGGACGGGCCGTGGTGCAAAATTGGCGAGAACAACACGTTCGTGCAACAAAGCCGGGCGTCCTCCACCCGGGTGGTGAGCAGCGCCCCCAACTCACCCAAAACAGCGCCGGCCAGAAAGCCCTGACGGACAGGCCCAGAGATTTCCCCATGGCTTTCTCCTCAGCTGAAGCCTACGCGCTCCTCAAAGACTGCAAGACCCAAAACCGCCTCGCCCACGCGTACCTGGTGTCGGGCCCCGAAGGAAGCGGAACCCGCGAGCTCGCCGCCGGTCTTGCCGGATTGATTCTGGAGTGTCCGGCCACACCGTTGTCTCACCCGGATTGCCACTGCATTGAACCGGAAAGCAAAAGCCGCAGGATTCGCGTCGATGTGGTGCGGGATCTGGAATCGAAACTCCATCTGCGCTCGCTGTCCGGTGGATCCAAGGTGGGGATCCTCTTCGAGGCCGACCGCCTCATGGAACAGGCCGCAAACGCACTTCTGAAGACTCTTGAGGAACCCCCATCCAACTCCCATCTTCTCCTCGTTACGCGGTTTCCGGAAAACCTCCTCGAAACCATCCTGTCCCGCTGCATCGAAGTCCCCCTCCGCCTCCTTGAGCGCCCGCCACTCCTCCCCATCGAGCAGAAATGGCTCTTGCACTTGGCGGACATCGCCAACCACCCCAGATTTGACCTGCCCGAGGTCTATCTGCTCGTCCGAAAATTCCAAGAAACCCTCGGGGAAGCCAAGGAATTGATCCAAAAAGAAAACGAGGCGGCCTTCAAGCGCGAGGAAACTGTGTTTAAACAGACCGGAAACAGGGACGCCCTCGAGGAACGTGAGGAATATTACAAGGCACTCACTGAGAGCCGTTGCCTACAGGAGCGCAGCCGGCTCCTGCTGGCCACCGAAAAATGGTGGGGCGATGCGCTCAAAAACCGGGCCGGAACCCCGGCGGACGCTCTGGACCTGCCTGAGTTCAGCCAGCAAACCGCCGCTCTGGGCGCCCGGTTTTCCACCGCCCAACTGCTTTCCAAATCTGCTGCCCTGAGCGAAATGCAGGCCCGGCTTCAGGCCAACGTCACCGAGGCTTTGGCCGTTGAAACCGGGTTCCTTGCCGTGTTCGGCTAAGCCCCCCCCCCAAAGCCCCCTTGGATTAGATTAGATCTGTGACAGCCATTACCACAGAACGCTCCTCTCTGTCTCTCTGTATCTCTCTCTTTATGTCTGTCTCTGATTTTTTTTCCCGCTTTACATTCGGCTGCGTGGCTGCCATGGA
>CAIURC010000051.1 GCA_903901425.1 uncultured Spartobacteria bacterium
CAAGGTCACCCACTGGCAACGCCATCAACTCGGGAAGTGTCCGCCCGTCAAACCGGTAACACAGTGTCCCGGGCTGGTACCGGCCGCCGCGGCATTCCGTGCACGGAGCGTAGTTCCGGTACCGGCTCAGCAGAACGCGGACATGCATTTTGTACGACTTGCTCTCCAGCCAGTTGAAAAAACCCCGGACCCCGTACCATTCGCCGTCCCTCCAGAGCTCTTCCCCGGACACCCCGGGACGTTCCCCTTCCAAAACCCAGCGCTGGTCCGCCTCCGACAGTTTTTCAAACGGCGTCCGCACAGAAATCCCCCGTTTCCGGGCAGACCGGATCAGGTCGCGCTGGCATTCCTGACCGTTCTCAGTCTGGAAAGGCTTCACAACCCCGGCTTCCAGACTCAACCCGCGGTCCGGCACTGCCCGGTTGAGATCGATCTCGATGGTCCGTCCGAATCCGCGGCACTTTGGACACGCGCCGGCCGGGTGGTTGAAGCTGAACAATCCCGGAGAGGGCGGCACCAAGTCGACGCTGCACCCTGCGCAGTGCCAGCCTGTTGCGAACGCCCAAACCCGCTGCCCCGAACGGAGCCGCATCCGGCCTTTGCCCATCCGCAGCGCCGCTTCGACCGCCTCCATCAGGCGCCCACGGTTCTCCTCACGCACCTCCACCCGGTCCTGAACCACCTCCAACTCGCGGCCCAGATCCCCCGTCAATTCCTCAGCCCGCACTGCTTTGCCGCCGATCCAGACCCGGAGATACCCCTGCCCAATCAGAAACCCGCGGAACTCCACCGGATCCGCCCCAACCGGGACTGGAACCACAAAGCTCAGAAGCGCGGTCTCGCCCTCGGACACACCCACCCGGCCGTCCAAAAGCGCGGACACAATCCCGCCCGTTGTTTCGGGCCGGACCACCCCCCCGCATTTTGGACACCGCCCCTCCGCCACCCGCGGCAGGAGCAACTTAAGATAGTCAGCAATCTCCGTGATGGTCCCCACCGTGGACCGGCTGGTTTTGACCGGATTGGCCTGCTCAATGGCAATCGCCGGGGGTATCCCCAGAATCTCGTCCACCTGCGGTTTGTCCATCCGCTCCAGAAACTGACGGGTGTACGGCGAAAACGTCTCCACGTACCGCCGCTGGCCCTCGGCGTACACCGTATCGAACGCAAGACTCGATTTGCCGCTCCCGCTCGGTCCGGTGACCACGATCCATTTCCCCAAAGGCAACCGGAGATCGAACCCGCGCAGGTTGTTCTGGCGCGCACCTCGGATTTCGATGCAGCCCCCCGTGTTCACTGTCTGAGCCTCATTTTTCACGTAGCCGCGAACCTCTACCCCGGACCCCGGAATTGCAATCCCGCAACCGACTGCAACGCCCCCCTTCCCGTCGGAAAAAAAGCCGCGCACACTTTCCCGGCGGATGTCTGCCAAAGACCCTGACCAGTTCCCTAGGCTCACAGCATCTCCGATTCGGAGTGAGGCAGGCATCCCATGTTTTGAAGTTTCTTCCATGAATGTTCCCATCTAACCTCAGTCTATGGCCCAGCCCCCCCTCCTTGGCGCGACCATTTCCGGACTCGCCTTTCTCGCTCTTCACTCTTCCGATCTGGCTGGCGCACCCCCTGCCAAATGGAAGGGCTCACCCAACGCCCCATGGTCGGACGCCGCCTCTTGGGAGTCTGGCGTCCCGCTCACCGGGCAACCCGCTGCTCTTGAGGGAACCGCAGATGCCACGTTCACCGCAGACGCTCCCGGCCTGCTCAGTATCGACATTGGATCCAAACCCGGCTCGCGTTCGACGCTCTCGGTTCAGGGCGGACACCTCGCCGCCCTCGAATTCATCCGGGTTGGCGAGTACCCGGGATCGCACGGGCGCCTGCTCCTGGACGGTGGAAGAATCACCTCCACCGAACTCGGAATCGGTGGAATGAACGAGGGCGATGCGCCCGGCCGTGGATGTGAGGCGGAACTGGAAGTGCGCGGGGGAGTCCTCGCCACCCGTTACCTCATGCTGGGCTGGCGCAGAAACTCCACAGCCGTCCTGCGCGTGGTCGGATCGCGCCCCGCAGGAATCTACGTACTCAACACATTCAACTGCGCGCTTTCCCCAAAAAACACGGAGGGTGGGCCCCAGCTTGAATTCCAGCTCGACGCAAAAGGCGTCACACCCGTCACCCTCCTCTTTCCAGGCGAACCGTTACGACTCGCCCGCAAGGGGGAAACCGGGAACTGCTCGCTCAAGGTCAGCCTTCTGGACACTCCGCCCGCGGGCGAAATCACTCTGGTGCGCAGTGCGGCTGCCACCGCTGGCACGTTTGTCGGACTCCCCGAAGGCGCTGCCGTCCGAGCCAGCAAGGGCGACCTGACTATCGAATGGAAACTTAGCTACCAAGGCGGTTCCACAAAGACCGATGTGGTACTCCGTGACCCACAGCTCATCTCGGGATCTGGTTCCGGAAAGCCATTCAGCGGCACAGCAAAAGCGAAGCCCCTGCCGCCCCCCGACATTCAGACCCTGCAGAACCAGTGGCTCCAGTTTTTAAAAGCCTGTCAGGATCCCAACACGCAGGGACCCATGCCCGTTCCCAGCCCAAAAACGCCACTCGCGTTTCCCGGCGCCGAGGGCTTTGGCGCTTTTGCCAAGGGCGGCCGGGGCGGAAAACTTTTGGTGGTCAGTTCCCTTGCCGATTCGGGCCCGGGCACGCTCCGGGAAGCGGTTGAAACCAAGGGCCCGCGCACGGTCGTGTTTGGCGTGGGGGGCGTCATCGAACTCCAAAAACCGCTTGTGATCCAGGAACCCTACCTCACCGTCGCAGGCCAGACGGCGCCCGGTGACGGCATCTGCCTGAAGGGCTCCCGCGACACCCTGACCCTGCGCGACACTCACGACGTGGTGATCCGCTTCCTCAGAGTCCGGACCGGGTACGGAGGCGATCAGGAATCCCAGAAGGGCGACTGCATCACCTGTTTGGGTTCCAAATCCTTTATACTGGACCACTGCTCCACTTCATGGGGCACGGACGAAACGCTCTCCTGCTCGGAGGGCTGCGACCTTTACACGGTACAATGGTGCATTCTCGCAGAGGCCCTGAACTTCGCAGGCCACTCCATGGCGTCCATTGCCGGCGGCGACCGCAGCTCCTGGCACCATAACCTCTTTGCCCATTGCAGGACGCGAAACCCCCGTTTCGCCGCCGGCAGCCGCTGCGATTTCCGCAACAACCTCATCTACGACTGGGGTGACACCTCCGGCTACGGCGACTTTGGCGCCATCAATTATGCGGGCAACTTCCTCAAGCCCGGCCCCTCGACCACCCAGAAACCACCCCGGTTCCTCAAACCGGACGGCATGGCGCTGCCCGGCACTCTCTTCTTGGACGGCAACTGGATGGAAGGTTCACCCGACCTTGGCAAAGACAACCGCGCCGGCGCCGCCTTCGATCCCATGGCATTCGCACGCGCCGCCCATCCGTATCCGGCCGTGGAAACCCAACCGGCCAAACTTGCATCCGAACGGGTTCTCGCACTCGCCGGCGCCACGGTCCCCAGACGAGACGCGGTCGACGCCCGGCTGGTGTCCGAGGTCGGCTCGGCAAAAGGCAGCATCCCCAAGAAGGAGTCGGACGTGGGAGGCATTCCCTCGTATTCCTCCGGCCCGGCTCCAAAAGACAGCGACGGCGACGGAATCCCGGACACGTGGGAAACCGCCCACAAACTGCGTCCAGACGACCCCAGCGATGCGCTCCGCCTTTCCAGCGAAGGCTACACGGTCCTTGAGTATTACCTCAACGACCTTGCCCGGACCGCGCTCAAACGGCCCTAGAACTCGCCCGGGCTGGATCCGGAACGCTTTTGCCTCCCCCAACCCCACCACGGAAGAGCGGCTATTAGAACGTATCGACGGCGCGGTACGCCTCAATCACAGCCCGTTCCCCGTCCATGCCCGGCTTGGAGTTGCCGTGCTCCATTCCGATCACGCCCTTGTACCCCTTTTTGGCAATGTGCCCAAACACGTTCCGGTAATTCACCTCGCCCGTGCCGGGTTCCTTCCGGCCGGGATTGTCTCCAGACTGGATGTAGGCGATTTCGTCCCAGCAGGCGTCAAGGCCCGGAATCAGGTTTCCGCCGCTGATCTGTTGATGGTAGAGGTCAAAGAGAATCTTGCAGGAAGGACTGTTGACGGCTTTGCACAGCGCATACGCCTGGTCCGTGGACCGCAGGAAAACGCCCCCGTGGTTGGTCTGCCAGTTCAGCGGTTCCAGCACCATCACCAGTTTGTGTGGTTCCAAGCGGGCACTCAACCGGCGCAGCAACTCGATCGCGTTTGCCGTCTGGTGGTTTTCAGAAAGACGCGGCCCGCCATACGGGTTCCACTTCGGATCGTCCTTGTGCTGTTGATCCACTGAACCGGGCACCACCGTCATCCACCGTGCCCGGACCCGCCGGGCCACGTCCACCGATTCCGCAACCACCTGCTCGATCTCTTTCCAGCCCGCCTCGTCCTTCCGAACAAAGGTGGGTTTGTCAAAGCTGCCGTACGCCACAAAGACCCGATCTTATTCCTCCGGATCCATGCTCTGGGCATCCCCCGAGACATGGGACTTTTAAGGAATTTCTTCCTCAAAGAACTCCGCCTCTCCGCGGATCTTCAATGGGGTGAGAAGCAACTCCCGCAGGATCCAATCGAGAGGCCCGGGCCGGATTTGAGTCCTGCTTTCCCACCTCCACACCCCTCACCCCACCCGGCCCATGGACCCCACCCATTCTGTCTCCGAATCCCCGGAATCGGCCGATCAACGACCGCTAGGGACCCTGATTGAGGCGGTGCGCAGTTCAGCCGCGGATCGGAGGGAATGGCTTTCCGAAGCCCCCGTGGTGGCGGCCCTTGAAGCCCTGGGCATCGCGCACACCGGACTCATCTCGGCCCCCGCTCCATACCGGATCCTGCGGTCCACGCTGCCGAACGCCTATTTCATCGCCACGGTGTCCGGGGTTGGACGCGTGTTCCTGGAAGGCGAATGGCGGGAATGTCCGCCGGGCCATGCAGTGCTTCTGATGCCCGGAGTGCTCAACGCATTTGAATCGCTTCCGGGCGCCCCCTGGCAACACTGCTGGGTTCGGATGCGGGCGCACTCCAAGGTTTCCCTTGGGCCGATCGACCGGATGCAAATCGTCAGCCCGTGGAACCCGGCGCCCCTGCGCCATGCCATTCTCGGCCTCAGAGAGGCAGCTCTCAACCACTCCGCGCCGGCGCTCCTCGAAAAATGGGCGGATCTGGTCCTTCAATCCGTGGTCGCATTCTCCCAGAAAACCGATGCCGATCCGAGGCTGGTCCGGCTCTGGGACGCTGTTTCCGAGAATTTGGCCCGGCCATGGACTTTGGAGGAAATGTCCCGGGTGGCGGCATTGAGCCCGGAACATGTTCGCCGCCTGTCGAAATCGGCGACGGGCCGTTCCCCGCGTTCCCAACTCACAGCGCTGCGGATGCAACGGGCCACGCAGCTACTCCGGAACCCGGCGCTGAGTCTGGGTCAGATCGCGGAGGCGGTGGGATACGCCAGTCCGTTTGCTTTTTCGACGGCATTCAAAAAGACAGTGGGTTATTCGCCCTCAACCTACACCGGCCGGAACCCCGTCCAGGGATGCCCGTTCTGAAAATGCATCTGCTCGTTCCGGGTATGGCTTCTTGCAGGGCAATGCGGTAGGTTTTGGGAATGGCTTACCGCCCGTCTCCCCAGACCCCGGTGCAATCCCGAATGCTTGTGCCCAAATTGACCGTCTGGCTCACCCTGGTCGTTTTTCCCGGAATCGCCCCCGGTGCCGGCGTGTCAGCCTCAGCCCCGGCCCAGATTGAATCCTGCCTCGACTGCCATGACTCAGGCACCAAGAAGGGCGGCCTCGACCTTTCCTCAGTGCCTTTTGACCTCCACTCTGTGGCGCTCCGGGACCGTTGGATCCGGGTCTATGACCGTGTTTTGAAAGGAGAGATGCCGCCCAAACGCGAGGATTTGGCCGATCCCGACCGGGCCCTTCTCCTCAACTCCCTCCATGCATCTCTCCTCGAAGCCGACTCCCGGGACGTGACCTTGAACGGACGCGGCCCCGTTCGGAGGCTGACCCGGAACGAGTTTCAGCAAAATCTCCGGGACCTCTTTCAAATGCCGGACTTGGACATCCGCGACCTGCTGCCAGAAGACCGGGAGGGACACCGGTTCAACAAAACCTCCGGGATGCTGGAAATGTCGCGGGTACAGTTGAACGCGTATCTGGATGCGGCGGAAGCCGCGCTGCGGGCCGCGCGAGTCACCGAACCCGCCTCCCCGCCACAGATCAAAAAACGGATCGTGGGAACTGATCTCTTCCCTGGCACGGCCACTTTTGGCAACCGCGAATCGATGTTTTTTGCCCGAAACAACGTTTGGATCAACTGGGACGTTCCCGGGGACAAATCCAAACCCGTCGACGCCAAATCCAAAGCCAAGGCGGCCAAAGCCCGCATGGACGAAGCGGTGCGAAAGGCGGCCACTGACGAGACCGTGGAGCTGGCCCTGTTCAGGTCAGCCAGTTGGCCCTACACAGGGTACCCGAAGGGTTCCACCGTGCCCGTGTCGGGCCGGTACAGGGTGCGTTTTTCCGCGCGGGCCGTCCTGCAGCAGCCGGGCTATAAGCTGATCCCCGCAACCCAACCGGTGCCGATGACGTTCCGGACCCGGAAACCTGCCGGGGCGGACATCATCAACGAGGTCCGGGCCGAGGGCGGGATCTTGGACATTCTGCCGGAACAGAAGGTGTACGAAACGGTGCTGCGGATGAAGGCGGGAGAGGCATTTGAATACAGCCTTTTGGGGTTGCCCATGCCGCTGGCCCAAAACCCGAACGGTTCGGCTCCCACCTACCGGTATCCCCCTTTCCCCGAGGGCGGCCAACCCGGCATTGCCTACCAGTGGGTGGAGTTCGAAGGCCCGTTGCCGCCCGAATCCTGGCCCCCTGCGTCCCACCGCGTTCTGTTCGACTCGGTCACCACGCCGCCCAGCAATCCGCGGGAGGAGGCCATCCGCCTTCTGCACCGGTTTATTTCCACCGCAGCCCGCGAATCCCTCCCCGACAGCGCGCTGAAGCCCTTCGAACACTTGGTGCTCAAACGGCTGGAGTCCGGCAGCGCGTTTGAAGACGCCCTTCTTGCAGGCTACCAAGCGTTCCTCACCTCCCCCCATTTTCTCTATCTCCGGGAGCCGCGCTCCCAATCCGATCAGTTTGCCGTTGCCGGACGACTTTCCCATTTCCTGACCGAAAGCCGGCCCGACCCCGCTCTCCTGAAAGCGGCTTCCCAAAACCGCCTCAGTTCCCCAGAAACGCTCCGGTCCGAGACGCTCCGCCTCATCCAGAGCCCTGAATTCGAGCGGTTTGTCCAAAACTTCACGGATTACTGGCTTTCCCTGCGCCATGTGCGCCGCGACGACCCCGATGTCCGGATCTTTCCGGAGTACAGGTTTGACGAGTATCTGGTGGAAAGTTTGGAGCGGGAATCGCGCGAGTTTTTCACCCTGCTGATCCGGGAAAACTTGCCCGCCGCGTCTTTGGTCCAGTCGGACTTTGTGTTGGCCAATGACCGTCTGGCCCAGCACTACCATCTGCCCCCTCTGCCGGGCTCGGCTTTGCGGAAAGTCCCGGTACCTGCCGGCTCGCCTTACGGCGGCATTCTGACCCAGGGCGCCGTGCTAAAAGTGAGCGCCACCGGTTCGTCCACCTCCCCGGTGATCCGCGGGGCTTGGGTGACCGAACGGCTTCTCGGGCAGCCGCCGCCACCCCCGCCTCCCAGCGTTCCCGCGGTCGAGCCCGATATCCGCGGGGCAAAAACCATCCGCGACCTGCTCGCGCTGCACACCAAATCCGAGAGCTGTGCAACCTGCCACGCAAAATTTGATCCCTACGGTGTTGCCTTGGAGAATTTTGACGTCCTCGGAGGTTGGCGCAGCCGGTACCGCGGACTCGAGGAAGGCGAAGCCGTCTCGGGAGTCGACCGAGCTGGACACGATTTCCGGCACACCCTGTCCGCACCCGTCGACCCCGCAGGCCGGCTCCCAGACGGCCGGACATTTTCCAACATCCACGATCTCAAAACGCAACTCGCCTCCAATCCGCGCCCTCTCGCCAAAAACCTGCTGCACCAGTTCACCGTCTACGCCACCGGAACCCCGGTCCGTTTTTCGGACCGGGCGGAAATTGAAGCGCTGCTCGACGCCTGTGCTCCGGGTGGCTACCGGGTGCGGGACCTGCTCCTTGCGTTGGTTTGCAGCCCAGTGTTTCGGGGTCCCAGCCCGGATGTCATCGCCTCTCACCCATGAACGCTCCCTATACTGTCCGACCTCTTTCGCGGCGCCGTTTTCTACGGAGCGCCGGAGCCTTGGTTGCCCTTCCGCTTCTGGAAGCATTTCGTCCCGCCTTTGCGCGTTCCCCGGAGGAACCGCGCCGGCTGCTGGTGGTTTCCAACAACCTCGGGTTTCTTCCAAAACCCATTCTCCCCAAAAACACGGGGCAGGGCTACGCACTTCCGCCCACACTGGCTCCTTTGGAAGACATCCGTTCGCGGTTCACATTCCTGTCCGGCGTTTCCCACCCGGATGTGAACGGAGGACACAGCGCAGAAAACTGTTTTCTGACTGCCGCCCGTGGTCCCACCAAGAGCGGGTTCCGCAACCAGATCTCCCTGGACCAATTTGCTGCGGAGAAACTGGGTCCCCTCACCCGGTTTTCCTCGCTCAACCTCGGGGTGAACATCGACAAAGCCAACCGGAGCCTGTCCTGGACACGGGACGGCGTCCTGCTCCCTGCGGAAGACAACGCGCTGTCGCTTTTCCGGCGAATGTTTGTCCAAGGCAACCCGGAGGAGGTTCAGGCGCAGCTCCGCCGGATCGAGGAACGGGGTTCGGTCCTGGACTCGCTCACGGAGAACACGCGCGAATTCTCCAGCCAACTCGGTGCCGGCGACCGGTCCCGGCTTGACCAGTACCTGACTTCGGTCCGGGAAGTGGAGCAACGGCTGCAGTCGGCGCGGGAATGGGAACTGCGCCCAAAACCGGTCACCGCGCATCCCGAACCGGTCGACATCGCCGACAAGAAGCGGATTTTTGAAAAGCTGGATCTGATGCTTGAGATGGCCGAACTGGCTTTTGAATCGGATTCCACGCGGATCGTGACCCTGATGGTGGACGCGTTTGCGACGCCCGCCTTCCAGATTGACGCCAGCAAGGCCACCACCGAGGGCTACCACGGGCTCAGCCACCATGGTCAGGCCGAGGAAAAAGTCCGGCAACTGGCCGAAGCCGACCGTCAACAGATGGTGCTCTTCCGAAAGCGGGTCCTGAGTCTGGCGGCGAAATCCGAGTCTGGAGTCCCGCTTCTGGACCGCACGCTTTTCCTCTTTGGCACCAACATGGGCGACGCCAACACCCACGACAACACCAACCTGCCCGTCCTACTTGCCGGAGGCGGTCTTAAACACGGAGCCCATCACGCGTTCAAGCACGACAACAACCTGCCTCTTTCCAATCTCTTTGTAACGCTGCTCCAGCGCCTCGGAGTGCCCGCTGAATCGTTCGGTTCCAGCACCGGCTCCCTCAACCATCTCCTAGTGTAAACCGTTGCGGAGATTCACTCCGGATCGCACTGGCCCGCTCCTGACCCGCTGCTGCCACACCCCAGCAATGGACTGAGCGCCTGCACCCACTCCCCGACAGGCTTCCCGTCACAGATGTGCTCGTTCCAGATCCGGTCAAACCGCTCCGGTGTGACAGCCCCGTACCAAACGCCATCCGGATACACCACCAGCCACGGTCCTCCCGTGCAGACTCGGAAACAGGCCGCCTTGGTCCGCATCACGTCCATCCGGCTCAACCGAACCCGCTCCTTCACATGTTCCCACAGTTTTTCCCCTTCCGCCCCGGAACAACATTCCGGCCCGATGCACAGGAAAAGGTGCCGGCGGGCCTTGGACACCCCCGCTTTTTCCAATCCTTGAAGAATCCGACCGGTAATCATCCAAAAATAGTCACCTGAGCGCCTTCGGGACGCAACCGGCAAAATGGCGGCACCACTGACGCCGAAAAATTCCCAAAATCCGTGTTCCCACCCTCTGGATCCGCGGCGTAGAGTCCGGGTTTTCTATGAAGATCGTTGTCGCGTATTCTGGAGGATTGGACACGTCCGTCCTGCTCACCTGGCTCAAGGACACTTACAAGGCCGAAATCATCGCCTTCTGCGCCGATGTAGGCCAGGAGGAGGAACTCGATGGCCTCGAGGCCAAGGCGCTCCGGACCGGGGCGTCCAAGTGTTTCATCGACGATCTGCGGGAGGAATTCGCCTCCGACTTCATCTTCCCGATGATCCAGGCCGGAGCCATTTACGAAGGCCAATACTTTCTCGGAACCAGCATTGCGCGGCCGCTCATCGCCAAACGCATGGTTGAGATCGCCCGGGCGGAAAAAGCCGATGCCGTGGCCCATGGCGCCACAGGGAAAGGCAATGACCAGGTCCGCTTCGAACTCACCGCCGCTGCGCTGGCCCCAGAACTGGAGGTGATTGCCCCCTGGCGTCAGGAACGGTTCCGTGACCAGTTCCCGGGCCGGGCTGAGATGATCCAGTACGCCGAGGCCAATCAGATCCCGGTGCTTGCCACGGCCAAAAAGTCCTACTCGATGGACCGGAACCTCCTCCACATCAGCTTCGAGAGCGGCATTCTGGAGGACCCATGGTACGATGCCAGCGCGGAGTCGGCCCGTGAAATGTACGTCCTGAGCGTCTCGCCGGAAGAAGCCCCCGACAAGGCTGAGTATGTGGAACTGGCCTTTGAAAAAGGCATCTGCACCGCTCTGGGTGGCGCTTCGATTGAACCCCTCCTGCATGAATTGGGCCTCGGAAACGGGGTGCAGTTCGATTCCGAGGGCCGGGCACAGTTGTCGCCGCTTGGCATCATGCGCGTCTTGAACAAACTGGGCGGCCGCCACGGGGTGGGCCGAGTGGACATGGTGGAAAACCGGTTTGTCGGGATGAAATCCCGCGGCGTGTACGAGACCCCAGGGGGCGCGATCCTGCATTTTGCGCACCGGCAGATGGAGTCGCTGACGATGGACCGCGAGGTCATGCACCTGCGCGATTCGCTGATCCCGAAATACGCTTCACTCGTTTACAACGGTTTCTGGTTCGCACCGGAACGGCTTGCCCTCCAGAGCTTGGTGACGGAATCCCAGCAGAACGTCACCGGTGTTGTTCGGGTGAAACTTTACAAAGGCAACGTGATTGCCGCAGGCCGCAAGAGCCCGCTCAGTCTGTACAATCCGGACATCGCCACGATGGAAGCAGACCCCACCAAGGCCTACAACCAGAGCGACGCCACCGGGTTCATCGCCCTCAACGCTCTGCGTCTGAAGGTCGCTTCCCGCGTCCACGGGAACTAAGTCCCAGAACGGCACCGGATTCCAAGCCGCTCCCAGCAAGGGAGCGGCTTTTTCCTTGGGTTGCAGTGAAGTTCCCCAACGCGCGGTCTTCACCCGTTGCGGACCCGGAACCGGCCAGAAGCAGCCGCAAAAAACGGTCCGTTTCTCAGTACCGCGGCACCGCGGAATCCACCCTCAGGGACCACGCATCAATCCCGCCTTCCAGGTTCCAGACGTGTCCGAATCCTTTCCCGATCAGAAACGCGGCGGCCCGGGCGGATCTGCCACCGTGATGGCACTGGATCACAAGTTCCTGATTCGGATCCAGCAACTGCTCGAGAGCGGCCTCTGGCCAGCGTGAAAGCGGGATCCACTCGGCCCCTTCGATCCTGCAGAGATCCCACTCATCCGCCTCGCGGACATCGATCAGACGCGGAGGCGTTGCCGACTTGAGCCATCCGCTGAGTTCTTCCACGGTGATTTCAGGAATTCTCATGTCCAGCACTGGAGGTTCAGGGGGTGATCACCACGGGGGTACCCACCTGCACGTTGTCAAAAAACTTTTCCGCCATGAACCCCGGCATCCGGATGCAGCCATGGGACGCAGGGTACCCGGGCAAATACCCCTCGTGCATTCCGACTCCGCCCGTGATTTTCATAAAACACGGCATTTTGGAACCGTCAAAAATGGCGCCCGGCGGCTTGGGATCCTTTTTGACATCGATGTCGCGCATGAGGACATTGCCCTCCTTGTCCACGTAATCGCCGTACAGAGAGGATTTGTGGTCCCGGTCCTTGAGTTGGATTTTGAAACTGCCCGTGGGCGAACTGAACCCCTCGCGACCGCTGGACAACACCGAAACCCCGACCAGATCCTGGCCTTTGAAAAAGTAGGCTTTCTGCTCGGTCAGACTGATCCGGATGGACGCGGGGCCGTCTCCGGCAGAATCATCCCAGTATGAAACGTCATCGTGGGGCGCGCGTTTATGTTCCTTGGGCCGGCTCTTGTAGCCGCCGAGGTAGACCGTCTCGCCGGAGTACCTGGGGTCCCGGCTCAGGCATCCTCCCAGCATCCAAGCCGCCAGCAAGACCAGCGCCGCAGGTTTTCTGAAAATCGTGGATTTCAAGCCCGGCCAGATAGCCTCGCATCCGATGAAACGTCAAGGCCTTCCCTGAGACTCCCATCCAAGCTTCACCCGTTGACCCATGAAAATTCTCCGACTCCTCCTTGGTGACCAACTCCACCCGCTGCATCCCTGGTTTGCCGAGGTTTCCCGGGAAACAGTTTACGTCCTGATGGAGGTCCGACAGGAGACCGACTACGTGCTTCACCATGCCCAAAAAATCCTCGGGATCTTTGCCGCGATGCGGGATTTCGCGGGGCACCTGGAACGGAACGGTCACACGGTGGTCTATCTCTCGATTGATGACCCCAAAAACTTGCACTCCATTCCCGCAAACCTCCATCGGCTGATTTCAGAACTGGATGCGGAACGGTTTGAGTACCAGGAACCCGACGAATGGCGGCTCGACGACCAACTCCGGTCTTTTGCCGCCTCCCTCGAAATCCCCTCCCAGTGCGCCGAATCCGCTCATTTTCTGACCTCCAGAACGGATGCAGCCACGTTTTTCGGCGAACGCCGCCAGTGGCGCATGGAACTGTTTTACCGCTGGATGCGGACACGACACCAGATCCTGCTCGATAAGGACGGCGAACCTGCGGGCGGCCAGTGGAATTTTGACCCCGAAAACCGCAAGCCGTGGAAAGGGGAACCTCCGCCTCCCGCTGACTGGCGCAAACCCCATGATCATTCCCTCCTCTGGGAAACCATTCAAGAGTCCGGGGTCCGCAGTTTTGGGAACCCACGTGCATCCGATTTCCGGTGGCCGCTAAACCGCTCCGAGGCTCTTGCAGACCTTGAATCGTTCGTCCGTGCGGCACTGCCCAACTTTGGGGACTTCCAGGATGCACTCAGCACCGGCCAATGGCGGCTTTTCCACTCCCTGCTGTCGTTTGCGCTGAACACGAAAATGCTTTCCCCCATGGAGGTTGTCCGCCGCACGGAGCAGGCTTACCTGGAGGGCCGGGTGCCACTCGCTGCCGCAGAAGGATTCATCCGCCAGATCTTGGGATGGCGCGAGTATGTTCGCGGCGTTTACTGGCGATTCATGCCGGGGTATGCCGAGCGCAACTTTTTCGAGCACACCGCGCAACTGCCAGGATGGTTCTGGACCGGGAAAACCCGGATGCGGTGTGTTTCTCTGGCGATCTCCCAGTCCTTGGAAGAAGCCTATGCCCACCATATCCAGCGGCTCATGGTGATCGGCAACTTCTCCCTACTCGCCGGACTCGACCCCGCCCAAGTGCACCAGTGGTATCTTGGCGTCTACATCGACGCGTTTGAATGGGTCGAACTTCCCAACACGGTTGGCATGAGCCAGTTTGCCGATGGCGGACTGCTCGCCTCCAAACCCTATGTCTCCAGCGCTGCCTATCTGGACCGGATGGGCGATGCCTGCGCCTCCTGCGCCTACAAGAAGAAGGAACGCACCGGCCCCAACGCATGCCCGTTCAACTCCCTTTACTGGGATTTCTTTGACCGCCACGCCACCAAACTCCGCAAGAACGTGCGATTGGCCATGGTCTACCGCCAACTCGAAAAAATGACTCCCACCCAACTCACGCAACTCCGGTCCGAGGCGGCCCGAATCCGGTCCGATCTGGACCGGTGCTGACCCTTGGCCGACGTCCATCAGGTCCATCAGGTCCATCAGGTCCATCAGGTCCATCAGGTCCATCAGGTCCATCAGGTCCATCAGGTCCAATAGAGATCGCCCCGCTCCCGCTATCCGCCCTGCTCGACATTCCAATGGGCCAAATCGACAAAGTGCCGCCAGCTCTCGTGCAACTGCGACTCGAAGGTGATGTGGACAAACGGCCGCCACTTGGGGCGTACCGGCTTGCGGACCAACTGCATCCGGGCCTCATGGGGCAACCGATTCGCCTTGCGCGTGTTGCACGGGATACATGAACAAACAATGTTCTCCCAAGTCGTCGCCCCGCCGCGGTCCCGGGGAATCACATGATCCAAGTTCAGATCGCGCCGGTCAAAAATCCGACCACAGTACTGGCAGGTATTTCTGTCCCTCTGGAAAACGTTGTGCCGGGTGAATTTCACCTCCTTCCGCGGGACCCGATCGAAAAAATGGAGGAGGATCACTCTGGGAACCCTGATGCGGAAAGAAACGCCGGAAACCATTTCCTGACCGGGTTCCCGTTCCGAGAACCCGCGCCAACTCTCGAAATTGTGGGTCAAAAAATTCCGGCCTTCGTGGGAATACACTACCTCTGCCTGCCCTGCACAGAGAAGGGTGAAGGCGCGCCTCACCGAACAGACGTTCACCGCCTGCCAAAGCCGGTTTAAAACAAGCACCTGTTGATCCAGCATCATGCGTTGCTCCCAACACTGCCCTCGCTGACCCCCGCGATGATCTCCAGTTCAACAACCGGTTCGCATTTTGTGCCCCAAAGCGGCACCTGCGGGAGGCGGAACACCGCCAGTTTCAGGAAAACCCAGCAACCCCTGCGTGTTCCACCTTTGTCCCCTCTCCTCTAGCACTGCCCCGGGGGGCAGTCAACAGGTGCGCCCAAGGTGGCCGCAACCGGGTTCCCGCTTTGAAATGGCGTTGAATTTGGTGCCCACTCGGGATAAATTATACATTAAGGCCGCGTGTTTCATTCCCCACTCATCCCTGTTCCCCGCCTCGTTCTGAAATTTCTGGGGCTTCTGGTGGGGATCTTTCCCCTCCTTGCCTTGGCCAATCCGCCTCAGGCTGCGCCGCAATCCCTTGTCGGCCCCTCTAATGCGCCGCTGGCTGTCCTGTTGACGGCCGCTCAGGCCGATGGAATCCTCCTCACGTTCAGCGTGGAAACTGCTCCCTCCCACGGCACCCTCTCGGGAACAGCGCCGGATCTGGTGTATACCCCCAACCCGGGATTCCATGGATCGGACGCGTTCCGCTTCACTGTGTCGGACAGCACCGGCTCCTCGGATCCTGCAGTTGTATCGTTGGCCGTCGGGCAGGACTTTTCCGGCGGCACACTGGCTTCGGACACCGTCCTTGGGCCGGGCTCCGCGCCGTACGCGATCTCCGAGGATTTGGTTGTCCCAGAACACGTGACGCTCACCTGCCTTGAGGGAACCGTGTTCGAGCTTCAGGCCGGCCGACAGATCCGGGTCCGAGGAAGTCTGCGTGTGGATGGAACTGCGGAGCGGCAGGTGTACTTTGGTGGGGCAGCAGGGGTGGCATGGGGTGCCATCAGCTTTGAGGAACCCTCCGCAACATCGGCGCTCCGGCATTTGATCATCCGAAACGCCACCCGAGGCGTTTCCCCGCTCGAGTCGCCGGAGCGGTATCCCGCGGCCCTTTCGGCGTTTAAAGCGACGATCCTAATTGAAAACATGGACTTGGACCTCTGTCAGGCACCGGTTTCGAGTCGGGATGGCAGTTTGACCCTCCGCTCCAGCCGGATCCGTTGCTCACTAGGCACCGACTTTGTCAGTGTAAAAGAGGGCACGGCCGTGGTGGAAAACTGCACCCTCAACGGCAGCGGGAAATCCGATTCAGACGGGGTCGATTTCAACGGGGTGGTTGCGGGAGCCATCCTCAACAACCGGTTCAGTGATTTCAAAGGCAACAACAGCGATGCCATTGACATCGGCGAGGCCAGCCGCGAGATCCGGATTGAAGGAAACCGGATTTTTTTCAGCGAAGACAAGGGTGTTTCCATCGGACAGGGATCCACGGTGACTCTCCGTCAGAACCTGTTTGCCGGTTGCTGGATGGGCGTCGGGATCAAGGACACCGGTTCCTTTGGAACATTCGACCAAAACACATTTGCGTCCTGCGGCGTCGGGATTGCGATTTATGAAAAGAACGCCGGAATGGGCGCCGGCGGGGCGGAAATCAGCCACTGCGTTTTTGGGGGATCGGGAGTTGCGCCCGTGACCCGGGACAATGTTGGAGGGTTCTCGGCTTCCTACTGCCTGAGCGATACCTTGGCGGTTCCAGGCAGCCACAACATCGTTGCTCCGGTGCCTTTTACCGCGCCTCAGCGTCTGGACTTCTCCCTGCCAGCGTCGTCTGCGGCTCACAATGCGGGCAGCCCGTCCCACCCCTTGGATCCGGACAATTCCGTTGCCGATCTTGGGGCGAGACTCGTTTTCGATCCCCTCGACTACCCACTGGCCGTTCCTGTCTCCATCAGCGAAGTCTCTCCCAACTCGCAAAATGGTGACTGGATAGAACTCCACAACCGTTCGCTTTCAACAGTGAACGTCTCAGGATGGTTTCTCAGTGACGACAAGGATTTGCCGCAGAAATATGTGATTCCGGCCGGAACCACTTTGGAACCGGATTCCTACCGGGTATTCAACGCATCCCAGACCTTCGGGAACGCTTTTGGCCTCAACCCGAACGGCGAATCCGTCTATCTCACCACCCCCACCGGCGCCCGGTTCAAGGCCAGCTACGGTCCAACTCCGTTCGCCAAATCGCAGGGCATCCGGTACGCGGTCCCTGTGCTGGAAACCGATTTTGTGATTCAAAACCGAGCCACGCCCGGTGCCGCCAACGCAGGACCAAGCCTGCCCGACGTTGTTTTTGCCGAAGTCCTTCCCCGCTCAAAAGAATCCGGACTCCGCGATGAGTTCATTGAACTCTGGAACCGCAGCACTCTGCCTGTGGCTCTGGCAGACACGGCCCTTCGGAAGGGTTGGAGAATCACGGGCGGTATCACCCATGCGTTTCCATCCTCGCCTGCGGTCACCGTGGCCGCTGGCGAACGGATCGTTCTGGCCAAAGACCCCGTCGCATTCCGGGCCAGTTTTGGAACACGATTGCCCGCCGGAACCCGGGTGTTCGCATGGACCCAAGGCAGCCTCAGCAATTCCGGAGACGCGCTGGTTCTGGAAAAACCGGTCTCGTCCACCGCATACACCCGGGTGGATTCCGTCACATTCTCCAACCGTTTCCCGGAACCGGTCACATCGGCCACGGATTCGCTGGTCCGCACCGTGGCTCCAAAATTCGTAAATTGGTCGGCAGAAACCGCGTCACCTGGCAGCCTGAAACTGGTCTCTCTCACGCTTGCGCCGATCCCCGTCACGGAGGGCAAACTGTCGCCTTTTCCCATCCCCACCGGCCTTCGTCCGTTCGGCGAGAAAGTGGCGCTGCGCGCCATCCCAGCCGCAGGCCATATTTTTTCCCACTGGCAAACCGCCGGCGAACCGCTTTTCCAGAACCCGCTCCTCCTGTCTCTGACCGAATCCCTGGATCTCTCGGCCCGGATCATTCCATATCCCTTTACGTCCGGCACGTTCTTTGGCGCGCTTTCCGGATCGGGAACCACTGGGACTTGGAGAATCTCGCTGGCGGCATCTGGCGCACTGTCCGGGCAGATTGTTCTCAACGGCCGGAGCCTCTCCTTCAAGGGCGCTTTGGACGCCCGCGGCGACTGCACGCTGAACCTTCCCCGCAACGCCGGCCAGATCGTTCTCCACCAAGATCTCGGAACCGGACTTCTCGGAGGGTCAATCACCCAAGGCGCACTCTCAGCGAGCTTCAACGCCCAGAAACTTCCCACATTCACCAACGCGGCCCCGTGCTCACTTGCGGGTTTGCACAACGTCATTCTTCGCCCCGAGGAAATCCCCCCCGATCCCGCCCCCCCATTTCCGTCCGGTTATCTGAGTATCGGAGTCTCAAGGCTGGGTACCTGCAAGGTCGTGGGTGGACTCGGGGACGGCACCGGCGTGAGTTTTTCAGTCCCGCTGGGTCCCGGAAACACACTGGCGACTGGAGTCCTGCTCCCGAGGCGGGGTGGAACCCTCAACGGGGCGCTCCAGTTTGAACCGACCATGCCTGAAACCATTTCAGGAACCCTCCGTTGGCAGCGCTCCCCCGACCTAAACCCTGCTCTCCCTTGGGCCGAAGGGTTTACCTCGGTACTGACCGCCACAGGGTGCCGCTGGACTCCTCCCGCCGCTGGCACACGGATTATTCCCGGCATCCAGTCTTCCATGGGCGGAGCCTCAATCCGTTTCTCAACCCCGGAAAGCACTTGGACTTCCATGCTGACCTTTTCCACCCGGCATGCCGCATCGGAAAGTCCGGTCACGGATCTCAAACCCGCAGTCTCGGCATCTGCGGCTACGGGTGCATTTTCAGGAACCCTCCATCCGCCCGGAACGAGCGCAACCACCCGGTTTTTATTCCGGGGAGTTTTTCTCCCAGTCCAAGGGATTGGGGAGGGCTGGGTTCTGAATAAACTGGTGCCAACCGCACCTTTGAAGGTGGAACTCATCCCCGCAACCGTCCCGTGACGCCGCACCCGCATTCGATCGACTGGATTCGTTGAGTCGGCCAAACATCGGAGGCGTGCTGCAGGCAAGGAATCCAGGCGGGAAAGACGCCTGCTTGCTCCCTCACAAATAGCGTTGCCCACAGATACCGTTTGGATTTATCAAACTGGCTTTGATTTCGATGCCAGTCACCACTCATAGCCTCCGTTTCGTCCGCCTCTGGCTGGCCCCCGGAATCCTCAGCCTTTCTGCTGCGGCGTTGAAAGCGGAATCCGAACCCCGGAAGCCCGCCCCCTACCGCGCTTCGTCGCCCAAACTCCGCGGTTTTTTTTCTGCAACAGAGTCCAAACCCTCGGCGAAACCGGAGATCCAGAGGGTTCCGCCCAAGGCGCCGGGACAGTTCAACCCGGATCCAGGGGGTGGAGCCGGCCCGATTGCCGGAGCTGCGCCCGTTCTTCCAGAACTCCTTTTTCCGGATCAACCTGAACTCCCTCCGGCTTACGGAACAGAGCCTCTGCCCGAGCATTTTAAACTGCCGCGTCTGGCAGTGCGCAGCCGGGTGGCTCTAGAACCCCACAGCGCCGTACAAAAGAAATGGGAGTACCGCGAGTATCCAAACGCCGGGGAAGACTACGGTTTACCGCCAAACACGGAGGCGATCACCAACCGCTGGGCCATCACGGTTCCACGCTGGACGCGGCACCACGATCCCTCTACGGAAACGCCTTACCAGTACGACACTCCCCTGCTTTGGCATCCTTATCGCCAGAGCAAGCTGAAGGGCGACGTTCCAATCCTGGGCGAAACGATTTTCGCCAACGTCACGGCCAAGAACTTTTCGCTGTTTGAAGCTCGCAAACTCCCCGTTCCCAGCGGCGTCAGCGCAGCAACCCCCAACAGCTCCGAATTTTTCGGGCGCAGCAGTCAGACGCTGATCTCGAACGACACCTCGATTGGCCTCGATTTGTTCGAGGGCGAAACCAGCTTCAAGCCGGTTCACTGGCTTTTCCGGGTCCTCGGCGTCTACAACCGCAACTGGATCCGGGTGAAGGAAAACAACCTGATTGATCCTGATCCGCGCGGCACGGAGTTCCGGGACCGGGGTTCGAACCCCAACACCTCCAGACTCCAAGCCATCGGTTCTAACGATGGGGACGTCAACCCCGTGTCTGGAAAACCCTCGAACTTCTCCAGCACTGTCAATCCCGGGGACGCGTTCAACTATATCGCCGGACAGTTGAAACCGGTGGGTGAAGCCAACGAACTCAACAAGGTCAACCCCAACACGAACGAAGGACGCAGAGGACCAAGACCCAAGGACCGTGACAAGGATTTCGAGGGCACCCGATACACCGAGCGGACCCGCGACTTTTTCGGCCTCCAAGAGGCGTTTGGCGAAATCCACATCAGCGATCTCTCCGACAACTACGACTTTGTCTCCTCCCGCTGGGGCATCCAACCGTTCGTCAGCGATTTCCGGGGATTCATTTTTTCCGACACCAACCTCGGTGCCCGCATCTTTGGGAACTGGGACAACAACCGGATCCAGTACAATCTGGCGTACTTCAATCAGCGGGAAAAAGACACCTACTCCGACCTTAACACCTTCGACTCGCGTCACCAGCAGGTCATCATCGCCAACCTGTACCGGCAGGACTTCATCTGGAAGGGATACACCACCCAACTGAGCTTCCATGCCAACCTTGATGACGGTGGCACGTTCTACGACAAAAACGGGTTCCTCACCCGGCCTGCACCTCTGGGAACCGTTCCCGACGATGGAAACTTCCTCGGCAATGACGGCGCACTCCGCGGCCATGATGTCCGGGCGTTTTACCTCGGTTGGGCCGGAGATGGCCACATTGGGCGCCTCAACATCACCCACGCTTTCTACCAAGTCTTCGGCGAAGACGAGTTCAACGGCCTGGCAGGACGACGGACTGATATCAACGCCCAAATGGCCGCTTTGGAGCTCAGTTACGACCGGGACTGGATCCGGTTCAAAGCGTCAGGCTTTTACGCCAGCGGCGATAGCAACCCCACCGACCGCACCGCCACCGGTTTCGACACCATTCTCGACAACCCTTTCTTTATCGGTGGCCCGTTCAGCTGGTACGTTCACCAAAGCCCCAACCTTGCCGGGACCGCTGTCAACCTCAAGCAACGGGACTCCTTGGTGCCCAACCTCCGCACCAGCAAAACATTGGGTCAGTCCAATTTCGTCAACCCGGGTGTCGTGATTGCGGGGCTGGGTTCCGACATGGACGTCACCCCCAAACTCAAGGCGTTTGCCAACGCAAACTACATCTGGTTTGCAGAAACCGAGCCCATCAACCTTGCTCTACAAACCAACAAGGCCAGCCGCGACCTCGGCCTCGACCTGAGTCTGGGATTCAAGTACCGGCCGCTCCTCACCGAAAACATCATCTTCTCCGCAGGCATGGGCTTCTTCGTCCCTGGGGATGGCTACAAGGACATCTACCGGCGCAACACCGAACAGGTGCCCGGCTACGGCCCGTCGGATCAGGAAGGCCACGTGGATCACTTCCTCTACAACGGGTTTTTCACCCTCACGCTCATCTACTGACCCCTGCCCCCCGCGGCCCTAGGATCCCCACGGGGCGGCTCCCTCACAGGCTGCACCCAGAGCCCACCCCAAGCCCCCTCCCGGAACACCCCCGCGGCTTACTTGGCAAAAAACGGATTCGCTTCCAACTCCTCGCCTACCGTGGTCATGGGCCCGTGCCCAGGGCAGATGACGGTCTCTGCCGGGAGCGTCAATACTTTCTCCCGGTTGTTCCGGAGGGCGTCCGGGTAGGAAACACCTCCCCCCCCCATCGAGCCTGCAAACAGGGAGTCCCCCACCACCGCCACAGGCACCTCCAGACCGCTGACCACGTAGGTCAGCCCCCCCACCGAATGCCCCGTCGTCAGACGCGCCTCCACCGAGAGGCGCCCAATCTGGAACACGGCGCCGTCTCTCAGCAACTGGGCCCCCTCCACGGGCTCCAAGGCACTCGCGTAGGCTGGCACCCCCGTCTTCTCCCACAGACGGTCCAGGTCAAAAATATGGTCCCCGTGCGCGTGCGTCAGCGCAATCGCCGTAACCCGCAGCCCAGCCCTCCGCACAAACTCCAGAGCCGGCGCGCAGTCCGATCCGGTGTCAAACACCGCCGCCTCCCGGCTCACCGGATCCCAGACCACGTAGGAATTCACCGTCATGTCCTCAAAAGGCGTGTTGAACTGGGCCAAACCCTGCACCCGGACAGGTGCCGGGAAATACTGCCGCCGTGCCGCACGCACCAGCGCCTCCACACCCAACCCCAACACGGACGCAATCTTGCGGACCGCCACCTCATTGAACTGCCCCTCCCTCAACCGCCGAACCTCCAGGGCCGCAATGCCCGTCCGCTCCGCCACAGCATCGTCGCCCAGACGCAACCCCCGCATCGCCTTGGAAAGGATGTCGCTGAACCCGTCCTCCAAGGGAATCGGTGGAACAGAAGAAACCGGGGCCACGGGATCGCTGGGATTTCCGCCTGAGACAAAACCCGCCGCGCCGTTTTCGGCAGATGCATCCCTGTTCCCGGCAGAAACGCCGCCGCTCGATTGCAACTCATTCATGGGTTCCATCTCCTAGGTTCAGTTGGGGGATCCTTCCAGCAGTTCTTTTAGACCGCTTTTTTAAACCGCTTTTTTAAACCGCTCTTTTTGGTTGGGTTTTTTGGCCGGGTTCTCGGTGGAATTTGCCTCAGCGCGGTGTCCGGTTTTCCAGTCCGGTTTTCCGGAATGGCTCGCCCTGTCCGCAGATTCCGTCCTCACAGAAAGAAATACGCAAGCGGGGCTTCAGGTGGACGCGTCCGGTTCCCCGGCATCGGCCTGCGCGCCCGGCCCGGTCCTCACCCCCCACACCAGAATCAGGGCGGCCACCAGGAGCGCCGCACCCACCCAGAACGCCGTACGCGCGTAGGGGACCCCCGCCCGGCCCATGTCCAAGGGCAGAAGCCAGAACGCAAGAACCGGCCCCACAAAACGCCCGAGGCTTCCCGCCGACTGCATCAGGCCCAAAACTCGCCCCTGAGCCCTCGCCGAAGTGCAGCGCGAAACCAGCCCGTTGAGCATCGGCGTCGTAAACCCGTTGCCCAACGCAATTCCTGCACACACCCCCATCAGAGCCGCCAGCGAACCCGCCAGAGGCATCAGAAACAGGCTGAGAGCCAGCACCGCAGCCCCCACCATCGCCAGTTGTTTTTCCCGGGGTTTTTTCATCAAGCGCCGGACCAACCCTCCCTGGACCACCATCCCCAACACCCCCACATAGGCCAGCAGATTGGCCGTCTCCGCACCCCCAAACCGGAACTGGTGCTCACAGAACAGCGCAAACAGCCCCGTCATCATCGAAAAACCGGCAATGGAAGCGAAATACGCCCCCAGGATCCGCCCCACCAACGGCCCCTTCCCACCTTCGAAAACCTCCATCAATCCCGCCCGCTCATCAGGCCGGATCCGGTTCTCTTTGCGGAGGGTTTCCGGGAGGAAAACGGCCACCAAAACCAGGTTGAGAAGCGCCAGACCGGCCGCGAAATAAAACGGTGCCGACAAACCGAACCTGCCTCCGATCCACCCGCCCAACGCGGGCCCAAAGATGAACCCCAAACCAAATGCCACCCCGATCAGAGCCATCGATTTTGCACGCTTTTCGGGAGGGGTCACATCGGCAATGCAGGCCTGCGCCGTGGAAATGTTGCCACCACTGGCGCCATCGATCACCCGGCCCAGAAACAGCATCGCAAGGTTCTGGGCAGCTCCCAGCACCACAAATCCAACGGCCGTCCCCAGAATGCTGAAAACCAACACCGGCTTCCTTCCCACCTTGTCTGAAAGCTTGCCGAAAATTGGGGAAAACACCAACTGCAGAAGCGAGTAGATCCCAACCAGAAACCCCAACTGCCACGGAGTCGCCCCAAACCGACCGCCTTCCGCGTACACCGGCAGAACCGGGATCATGATGCCAAACCCCACCATGTCGATGAAGATGGTCAGGAAAATCAAACCAAGCGGGGATTTATCAGTGCGCGCCATTCCGCCCCCCAGACAAAACTCCCGGTTCCTCCGGCGCAAGACTCTTTGCAGGCCGACTTGATCCCCCCCCCGCCGCCAACCCCGCTTTCAGCAGGAATCACGTGCCGCAATCCGAATCCGTCCCGGACACCGACTCCATCTTTCGGGACAGATAGCCAAGAACCAAACCCGCCACCCCGAGGTCATCCAACCAGCCCACCACGGGAACCAAATCCGGAATCGCATCCACCGGGGTCATCAAATAGAGGAGCGCCCCGGCGATGAGCACTTTCTCCTTGTTTGAGGTGCCTTGCCCGGTCAGCGCACGCCACAACTGGCCGGACTTCTCAAGAATCCCGGCATTCCGGATCCGACGCCGCCATCCGGGAAGTCCACGGACAATGGCTGCCTGAGCCTCCGGCGTCAGGGCTTTCCGGCACCACTTTGAGCTCAGAAAATCGCTGATTTTCATCTCCGATGCCGCATCCTGCCATTCGCCGGGTGAAATGTCCATGACCGCCCGGTTTCATTCCTCATGCCCCTCACTCACCGCAACAGCCTCCGGGTCGCTGTCCTCGCAGACACCCATGACCGGATTCCGCCCCGACTCCTCGAGCTTCTGGCATCCGCCGACGAAATCTGGCATCTGGGCGACATCTGTTCCCCCGGTGTCCTTGACATTCTCCGCCCGGTTGCTTCCCGGCTCCGGTGGGTCCGGGGCAACTGCGACCCGTTTTCAGACTGGCCGGAATCCCTGGACCTGGAACTTTTCAACCTCCGGATCCGGTTGGTGCATGCGCCCCCCAGAAGGGCAGAAGGCTGCGACCTGCTGCTCCATGGGCACACCCATGTTCCGAGGGACGAGGTCCTCAGTGGCGTCCGGTTTCTAAACCCAGGCTGCATCACCAGACCCAACCAGGGGGCACCCCGCAGTTTTGCATGGCTGGAGTTGTCCGGGAACCAAGGCCTGACCTGGACTCTCGTCCGGTTGGATTGACTGCCCCCCCCTTTTGTCCATCAAGCAGAAACCGCGCACGGCCCTAGGGAAACCAGATTTGAAACCAGATTTGAAACCGCTTTGAGCCCGGCGCCAGCACAAACCGGCTGCCCAGCTGCGGAATGGCAAACCTCCCGGACCTTTCCTTCCGCAGGCGTTCCTTCACACGAGCCTCTCATGGCTGGCTGACCCGCACAAACCGCACCAGAGCCTCTTGAATCCCCCGTGTCCGGAAACCCACCCGGCCCTGGAGATTGCCGGCCTCCCTGCGCTCATCACAGAGGGTTCCGTTGATCTTCAAACTGACTCCCCCCTGTTTCAGAACCAGCGAAAGCATGGCCCACCCCGCACCAACCGGAACCTTCTTGGTCTCGTCGGAAAGGGGCAGGTTCCTTATCACGCCGTTTGTGCAGCGCCAGAATTTGATCTCCCCGTCCAAACCCACGTTATACAAACAGTAGTTCTCGGGATCCCGGAACGCAAAAAACACACCCACCCCCCCCCTTCGGATCAGGATTTCCGATTCAAAAGCGTACTCGGACCAATCCGCGCCATCCCGAGTCAAGAGCGCCTCCACGGAGCGCAGCACAACACCTTCCTGACCCCGCAGGGCACCCGGCGCGTTCCCCCACTGGAACATGCCGTCCCGGAACGTGTCCTCGAACAACACCCGGCCCTTGGCAGGTCCAAACAGGGTCTCCACCGGAACTATTCTGACGGGATCCGCGACCCTGCTCTGGACCGGTTCCCGGGGTTTTGGGGGCGGCGGATCGTACTCCTTGGGTGGATTGGGTTTGAAAAACAAAATGCCGCCCAAAGTCAGCACCAAAACCACCAGTCCGCCAAAGTACAACAGTCCCTGCACGGAACGGGACCGGTCCTCCTCCTCCTGGAGTTTTCCCTGGAGGCTGCTGTGGATCTGGGCGGCGGCGCTGCCTTCCTCCAGACGCATCCGGGCCACCCGGATGTCCACCAGCAATTCCAGATAGTCGCCCTGCCGGAGCTCGGGGTCTTTCTGGAGCATGCGCGCGATCATGCGCGCGGTGAGCAGGGATACGCCATGGTTGCGCGTCAGCACGCTCGGGGCCGGGGCCGACACATGGGCCTGCATGATCTCCAGCACGCTCTCACAGTCGAAAACTGGGGCATCCGCCAAGAGGTGATAAATCGTCGCGCCCAGGCTGTAAATGTCGCTGCGGACATCCTCCCCCCGCCTGAGCACTTTTTCAGGGGCGACATAAAAAGGCGTGCCCAGCAGGTCCTCCTCGCCATTCATCTGCGCCGCGTCCAGCACGGGTTTTGCCAAACCAAAATCCACGACTTTCACCGTCTTTTCATCCCCCAGCATGAGGTTGGCCGGCTTCACATCCCGGTGCAGAAGTCCGCGCTGGTAAGCAGCCTGCAACCCCAATGCCGCCTGTTCGGCAAACCCGAGAACCTCGGCCTCGCTCAGACGGAGCGGCCCCTCCAAAAACTTGGCTACGGTGCCCAGACGAATCAGTTCCATCGCCACATAGTAGAGCCCGTTGTGCATCCCGGCTGAAAACACCTTGACCACGTTGGGGTGAGTCACCAGCGCCGTCATCTGCGCTTCCTGCTCAAGCCGCTCCAAGTACCCAGGCAACCGCTTGCAGTCCGCCGAGAGCACCTTGACAGCCACCTCCCGGCTCAGGCTGAGGTCGAATGCGAGGTAAACCGCCCCCATCCCCCCGACGGCAAGACGTTCCCGCATCTCAAAATGATGAAACTCCCGCATGACCTCAAACTCCGATCCACAGATCGGACACCCGCTCCAAACCAGAGGCATACACAACGAGACATCCAGCAACGCCAGACACGACGGGCAGCGGTCCACCACGACCCCTTGCTGCTTGGACTCGCTCAATGCATCCCCGTACTCCCGCTCCGAAGCACTTCCCTTGAGGATCAAGGTCGACTGGAACCGCTCCCGCCGGTCGACGGATCCCCCCCGCCGGCTTCCCCCTAAACCGGGGGACTCGCTACCATCAGGGCGCTCCATTCCCACATCCCTACCCGAGAACCGCCTCCGTGTAAAACCCGTGTTCATCACAAAATCACCGGATCACAAACCCGCCTTCCCCGTTTGCCAGCGCTCTGGCCGGGATGTAATTTCAGCAGCCATGCGCTCCAAACGCCTCGCAAAACGCATTGCCCTCTGTCTCCTCCTCCAAGCCACCCCCTGCACACCTCTGTGCCCTCCCAGACAGTGTCAGGCCGCTGACCCATCCCCCTCCGCCGATCTCCTCAAAAACTGCAAAACCGCAGTCTTCCTCGGGGACAGCATCACATTCTCCGGACAATACGTGCAGTACGTTGAAACTGCCCTGCGACTCTCCCTCCCTGACCGGCCCGACCTCCAAATCCTCAACTTGGGCCTCTCCAGCGAAACGGTTTCAGGCCTTTCCGAGGACGGCCATGCCGGCGGAAAATTCCCCCGCCCCAACCTCCATGAACGCCTCGCACGGGTCCTGAAAAAAACCAAACCCGACCTCATTTTTGCCTGCTACGGCATGAATGACGGGATCTACCTGCCCTTGGAGGAATCCCGTTTTGGCGCATTCAAGGAGGGAATCCGCAAACTCCACCGGGAGGCCGAGGCTGCAGGCGCAAAAATTGTCCACCTCACGCCCCCCAGTTTTGATCCCGGTCCAGGCGAAAAACCCGGGGCCTTCAACTACAACGCAACTCTGGACGCCTACAGCACCTGGCTCATTGAGCAGCGCTCAGAAGGATGGAACGTCATTGACCTTCACTTTCCCATGAACCGCGAGATCCAGATCCGCCGGGAAGCCGACCCGGAATTCCGTTTCGCCCGGGATCGGATTCACCCCAATTCCGAAGGCCACTGGGTCATGGCCCGTGAAATCCTGCGTGCGCTGGCACTCCCCACCGAGGACTTCACCCAAAACCCCGCCCACACCCAACTCCTTGGCCTCGTCAGAACCCGGAGCGATCTCTTCAAACTGGCTTGGCTCTCAGAAACCGGGCACCAGCGCCCAGGCGTGCCGAATGGCCTCCCGCTCCCTGACGCCAATGCCGAGGCCGCAAAAATCGCCGAACAAATCCAGTCCTTGATCCGAACCCAGGCAAAATGACCGAACCCGAACGCCCAAAACGCCGGATTCGCTATCAGGGCACGCACCCGAGACGCTTCAAGGAGAAATACAAGGAACTCGATCCGGCACGATACCCCGAAGAATTCGCCAAAATCTGCGCCAGCGGAAAAACACCCGCCGGCACTCACCGCCCCATTCTGCTTGAGGAGATTTTGTCTGTCCTCCGGCCTGCACCCGGCCAAACTGCCGTGGACTGCACCCTGGGATATGGCGGACACTCGCTCCACCTCTGGAGCGCAGTACAACCGGGCGGCCGCCTGGTTGCCCTCGACGTCGACCCCCTCGAACTGCCCAAAACAGAGGCCCGGCTCAGGCAAAACCCGTTTCCACCCGAATCGCTGGTAATCCGACGGATCAACTTTGCCGCGTGTGCCAACGTGCTCCAAGAACTCGGACTGCCGGGCGCAGATGCACTGCTGGCTGACTTGGGGGTTTCCTCGATGCAAATCGACAACCCGGACCGTGGTTTCACGTTTAAAACCGATGGCCCTTTGGACCTCCGGATGAACCCACAGAAGGGCGCACCTGCCAGCGAATGGCTCCGCGCGGCTTCCAAGGAAGAGCTTGAACGGATCCTCAGCGAAAATGCCGATGAACCCCTCGCAAACTGCCTTGCTGCAACTCTGGCCTCGTGCCGCGCCCCCATCCAATCCACCCTTGCGCTCCGCAAGCTCATCCGGTCCATTCCAGCGGCAACCGACGACACCGTCCGACGCACATTTCAAGCGCTCAGGATCGTGGTCAATGACGAGTTTGCAGCGCTTGAAACGTTCCTGAACCGGCTCCCCTTCTGCCTTAAACCCGGAGGCAGGGCCGCCATCCTCACCTTCCACTCCGGAGAAGACCGCCGGGTCAAACAGGCTTTCCGTACCGGACTCCAAACAGGAACCTACTCGGCAACGAACGAGGAAGTGATCAGATCTTCCCCTCGAGAAATGCACGACAACCCCAGATCAACCAGCGCAAAGCTGCGCTGGGCTGAAAAGGCACCCTAGCACCGGGCAGCACCGAAACGCGGAAAAGCCACCTTCTCACACAGGAGATCCACTCCCGCGCCGCCTGCACTCCATCCGCGAGTGGCGTAGACTAAATGCCGCGGCGACGCCTCTTCACATGCAACTGGGCCAGCGACTTGGCAAGCGCTGCCTGCACAGCGGCTTCCTCCTCAGCCCCCAGGTCGCGGCCGGCCAGCGCCTCCTGCGCCCTCTTGACAGCTGCCTCTGCCGCAGCCTCGTCAATCGCCTTTTCCTCAATTGCCATGTCGGTCAACACATTCACACGTTCCTGAGTGATTTCAACGAACCCCTCTCCAACGGCCATGTGAAGCATCTTCCCGGACTTCGTCACCACCAGTTCCCCTGGCTTGATCGCGGTGACGAATGGAATGTGCATCGGGAGCACCCCCATCTCGCCCTCCACCGCAGGAATCACCACCGACTCCACCTCGTCGCTGTAAGCGCGGGCCTCGGGAGTGACAATCTCAAGTCGCATCGTAGCCATTTTGTTTTCTGGAAGTTTGAAACCGCCTGGCCAGAGGATTCCCTAGAACATCCCCAGCCCCGCGTTCCATTAGTCGCGAATCTGGTCGATGCCGCCCTTCATGTAGAAGTTCGCCTCGGGAATGTCGTCGTGCTTGCCGTCCAAGATCTCCTTGAACCCACGCACCGTGTCCTTAATCGAAACGTACTGGCCAGGTGTCCCGGTGAAAATCTCAGCCACATGGAAGGGCTGGGAAAGGAAACGCTGGATCTTCCGGGCGCGGAACACCGTCAATTTGTCTTCCGGCGAGAGTTCGTCCATCCCAAGGATCGCGATGATGTCCTGAAGGTCCTTGTAGCGCTGGAGAACCCTCTGGACCCCCCGCGCGACCTGGTAATGCTCCTCACCCACCACCTCGGGAGCGAGCGCCTTCGAAGTGGACGCCAAGGGATCCACGGCGGGATAAATCCCGAGCTCAGCAATCGACCGTTCAAGAACGATCGTCGAGTCGAGGTGGGCAAACGTGTTGGCGGGAGCCGGGTCGGTCAAGTCGTCCGCCGGAACGTACACGGCTTGGAAGCTGGTCACCGACCCCTTCTTGGTCGAAGTGATCCGCTCCTGAAGCTGGCCCATTTCCGCAGCCAACGTAGGCTGGTAACCCACCGCAGAGGGGGTACGCCCCAGCAACGCTGACACTTCCGAACCCGCCTGCGAGAACCGGAAAACGTTGTCCACAAACAACAACACGTCCTGATTCTTTTCGTCCCGGAAGTACTCAGCCATCGAGAGAGCCGAGAGAGCAACCCGGAGACGAGCGCCGGGAGGTTCGTTCATCTGACCGTAAACCAGCGCCACCTTGGATTTTTCAAGCTCCTTGAGGTTGATCACCCCGGCTTCGGCCATTTCAGCGTAAAGATCGTTCCCCTCACGGGTGCGCTCGCCCACGCCTGCAAAGACCGAGTAACCGCCGTGACCTTTTGCGATGTTGTTGATCAGTTCCATGATCACCACCGTCTTGCCCACGCCTGCACCGCCAAACGCCCCCACCTTGCCCCCCTTGGTAAACGGACAGATCAGGTCGATCACCTTGATGCCCGTCTCCAAAATCTGCGCCTTCACGTCCTGCTCTACCAGCGGAGGAGCGGCACGATGGATCGGGTAGCGCTTCGTGTGGGGAACCGGTCCCCGCTCATCCACCGCGTCGCCGGTCACATTGAACACGCGGCCCAAAATCCCCTCACCCACAGGCACGCTGATCGGCGCACCCGAGGCCCGGACCGGCATTCCCCGCTTGAGACCTTCGCTGGAGCTCATCGCGATGCTCCGCACCCAGCCTTCCCCGAGATGCTGCTGAACCTCCAAAACCAGACGCACTGCCTGACCGTTCACCGTAAACTCTACCTCCAGAGCCTCGTAAATCTTTGGAAGAACTCCGGACCCGGAGAAATCCACGTCCACCACGGGACCGATGACCTGCACAATACTGCCAGTGTTGCTCATAAATTTTTTGCTTCGATGCTGTCTTGAATTGTTAACCCAGCGCCATCTGCGCCGTGGTGATCTCCAGAAGTTCGGTCGTAATGCTGGCCTGCCGGATCTTGTTGTACTCCAAGGTCAGATCCTTGATGATTTGCTTCGCGTTGTCGGTCGCGTTCTTCATCGCCACCATCCGGGCGCTGTGCTCGGATGCCCGTGCATCCAAAAGCATCTGGAACACCTGGAAGTGAACATAGTGAGGAAGGATCGCGTCCAAGACGGCACCGGCCCCGGGCTCAAACTGGTAGTCCGTAACGGGTTGATCCACCGGCAACACCGCCGTCTCTGCGGCGCCCGCCACCCCCACCTGGACTGAAAACGATCCCACTGGCAGAAGAGGCCGCTCCTTTGGCACTTGGGTGAGGGTGTTCACAAAGTCTGTGAACACAACCGAAACCCGGGAGAACTCCTTGTCCGTGAACTTTTTCATCGCGAACTTGGAAACCGCCTTCACTTGGAGGAAAGACGCCCCCTCTTTGAGTTCGAAGTCTGCCAAGACCTCGCGCTGATTCCGGACCAACCACTGGAGCGCCTTGCGGCCAACCACGACAAACGCAGTTTCCTTGGGGTCAAACTTCGCGACCTCCCTGAGCAAGTTCGTGTTCAGCGCGCCGCAGAGACCTTTGTCCGTGCTAATCACGATGACCAAATGCCGCCCCTTGCCACGCTCCTCAAGCAATTCGTGGCCGCCCTCTTCCCGGGCTTCGGCGACCGAGGCAAGGACCCGGTTCAACAACTCCGCATACGGACGCCCTGCGAGAGCGGCGGTTTGCGCCTTGCGCATCTTGGCCGCGGCCACCATCTGCATGGCCTTGGTGATCTGCGAAGTGTTCTTGACGGACTTGATCCGCCGGCGGATGTCGCGGGTGTTGGCAGCCATGGCCTTGTTTAGCGGTAGCCCTGCTTGAACTCGGTCACCGCAGCTTTCAGCAAAGCAGTGATCTCATCATTGAAAGCGCCCTTCTCACGGATCTGGGACAGCACGCTCTCCTTGCGAGTCACCATGAAATCCTGAAGCTTGTCTTGGAAATCTTTCACCTTGGAAACCGGCACATCATCCACGAACCCATTCTGCATCGACCAGAGGGTCGCCGCCTGCAATTCAACCGCAAGAGGCTTGTACTGGGTCTGTTTGAAGAGCTCCACAATCCGCGCACCGCGATCCAGCATCGCCTTGGTCTTCGGATCCAGATCGCTTCCGAACTGAGCGAACGCCGCCAGTTCGCGGAACTGGGCAAGGTCCCCCTTGATCTTGCCCGCCACCTGCTTCATTGCCTTGATCTGAGCCGCACTCCCCACACGGCTCACCGACAGACCCACGGAGACCGCAGGACGCACACCCTGGTAGAACAGATCGGTCTCAAGATAAATCTGGCCGTCCGTGATGGAAATCACGTTCGTCGGGATGTATGCGGAAACGTCGCCAGCCTGAGTTTCAATGATCGGAAGAGCCGTCAGTGACCCATTTCCGTTCTCCTCGTTCACACGGGCACTGCGCTCCAGCAAACGAGAGTGGAGGTAAAACACATCCCCAGGGTAGGCCTCACGACCAGAAGGCCGCTTCAGCAGCAGGGACACCTGGCGGTAGGCCACGGCGTGCTTGGAGAGATCGTCGTAAACGATCAAAGCGTCCATCCCGTTGTCCATGAACCATTCCCCCATCGCACAGCCTGCGAACGGTGCAAAGTACTGGCACGTGGCCGGTTCGGAAGCCGTTGCGCTCACCACAATCGTGTAGGGCATCGCACCTGCCTCCTCCAAAACCGCCAAGGACCGGGCGATGTTGGCGTTCTTCTGACCCACGGCAACATAGATGCAGTACAGGGGACGGAAACCCGGTTTGCCTTCCCCAGCCTTGTTGATCCGGGCCTGATTGATGATGGTGTCGATCGCAATCGTGGTTTTGCCCGTGGCGCGGTCCCCGATGATGAGTTCCCGCTGGCCGCGCCCAATCGGAATCATCGCGTCAATCGCCATGATCCCGGTCTGGACGGGCTGACTCACTGATTTCCGCTTGATGATGCCCGGCGCAATCTTTTCAAGGGGATACGTCTCGGTTGCCTGAACAGGCCCCTTGCCGTCAATCGGAGCCCCAAGCGTGTCAACCACCCGGCCCAGCAACGCTTTGCCCACAGGAACCGAGAGCAGTTTGCCCGTGGTCTTGACTTCCATCCCCTCCACCACCGCCGCGTCTGATCCAATCAGGATCGCGCCCACCACGGACTCCTCCAAGTTCAATGCAATCCCGAAGACGCCGCCCGGGAATTCCACCATTTCGTTCAACATCACATCACTCAAACCCTCGATCTTCGCCACGCCATCGCCCACCTCCCGCACAACACCCACATTGGATTTGGTCGCCTTGGTTACAAGGCCGCTGATCTGACTTTCAAGCTCCTGCAGAATCGTACTCATGGAATTTTAAAAATGCTTTCTGATGTTCACTCAAATTTGTTCCCACTTCACCGAACCGGCCCGCATTTACCGCCCGGCAAGTGCAGCCTCCAGCGACTCCAGTCGGCCGCGGACTGAATTCTCCCACACAGTGCTCCCGACACGGATCCGGACGCCGGAAATCAGGGAGGGATCCACCGCAAACTCGGCAGTCAGGTCGGCACCAAACCGGAGACGCAGTTCCTGCTCGATGGCCGTTGCCGACTTTTTGTCGAACTTGACAGCAGTCTGCACGACCGCGTGGGTCTTCTCCACCTCCAGACGGATCAACCGCTGGTAGTTCTTCAGAACGGCAAGATAGTTCCGCGGCTTGGAGTTGGAAACCAACTCCACCACTTTCCGTACCCGGTCTGGATTCACCCTGCCCCCCACCAAACTCGCCCGAAGAAGCGACTTGGAGAGCTTGGCTGTATCTTTGCTAATCTTCATGAAAAGACGTCAATCGCGTTAGGCAGCGATTTCCCGGGAAGCCTCTTCGCTCAAGCGCTTGTGATCGTCCGCGGTAAGAACCTTGCCCGAAACCTTGGCCGTGGTCGAAACCACCAACCGCGCAACCTCGCGACGCAACTCAGAAAGCAGTTGATCCCGCTCCAGGCGACTCGCCTCGCGGGCCTTGAGCACAATCTGCTCCGCATCGGCAATGGCCTGCTGCTCTTGGCGATCCCTGAAGTTTTTGGCTGCAGAACGGGCTTCGTCGACCATCCGCTGCGCCTCAGAACTGGCTTTTGCCAGAATTTCGTCCGAGGTTTTTTTAGCCTCCTCCAGCTGCTGCTGGGTCTTGGCGGCATTCTCGATGCTCTGCGCAATCTTCGCGCGACGTTCTTCCAGGACGGCGAGGATCGGCTGATAGGCAAACTTGTGGAGCAGGAATGCGACAAGACTGAAGCTGATGCACTGAGAAAGGAACAGCCACCAGTTCAGACCAAACGTTTCCACGATCTGCTGCACAGGACTGCCTTGGGCTGCCGCAAGATTAACAAGAGAATTCATCGGATGGGACTCAACCAAATAATTTGAAACGAACGGTGTGCGGAACCTTCAGGGTCCCGCACACCGGATGAACGTTACTGGCCCTTCGCGAGGAAGATTGCGAAGAACACAATCCCTTCGGCGAACGCCGTGCTCAGAATCGACTGAATCAGAATCGGCGTCGCAGCCCCTGGATTGCGGCCGACTGCCTCAGAGGCCTTCATGCCAATGATGCTCACGCCGATCGCAGCGCCCAGAGCGGCCAAGCCGATGTGGATGTTTCCGGAGATACCTGCCTTGACTGCCTCGCCTGCGGCCTGGGCAAGCATGGGTACGATGTTCATGATGTGTGTTGTTTTCTTGGTTGATCCGATTGCCCCCGCAGTCTTTGCCACGGTCAGACAGCCGAAATTCTTAAATCAGTTAGTGATGCTCTCCGTGCTCAGCGTCGTGGGTGCAGATCAGAAGCGTGAACACCGCCGTCAGCAACATGAAGACCAAAGCCTGCACAACACCGACCAGCAGTTCCATGAAGTAGAAAGGAATCGGGGTCAGCCATGCCAGCACGGGCACGATGCTCGACATCGCCTCAAGCACGTTCTCTCCAGCAAAAATGTTTCCGTACAACCTGAAGCTCAGGGAAACCGGGCGGAACAGGATCGAAACAACCTCCAAGAGACCCACGCAGAAGAACACGACCACCATCAAAACCTTCACCGCACCCGTCGTACCGCCCTTCGGACCAAAGATGTGAAGAACAAATCCCTTGAGCCCGTTCTCCTTCAATGCCCAGTAAGTCCAGCACCCGAAAAAGATCATCGACATCGCGGCCGTCATGTTCAGATCGGCATTCACACCACGCAACAAAGGGCGGGACACGTGCTCAAGGTTGCTGGAGCCCTCAGCCGCCATCCCCCACCCAATCGTCCCCACACCGGGGATCAATCCAAACCAGTTTGCGCTGAGGATGAAAAGGAACACCGTCGCAAAAAACCAGAAAGTCTTCTTCACCAACTGAGCTCCAATGATCCCCTCAAGAAACTCATACAGGGAACCCACCAGCCACTCCCAGAAATTCTGCAACCCAGTGGGCACCTCTTGGATCCGACGGGTGGCCGCCCTTGCAAAGAAAATGACCAGAAGGGCCACCACCCAGGTCACCAGCATGGAATTGCTGACCGGCAAGGGCCCCAGATTGAACAACACAGGAGCATCCTGCGACAACCCGTGCTCAGCGTGCTCCGAAGCCCGCGCCACCGCTCCGAGCCCAAAAAACAAGCCGCCCCCCGTCAAAAAACGGCTGACAGCGGAAGTGCGAGATAGAATGGGGAGCAAAGGGCTCATTTCCTGAAATTTTTCGGACTGATTTTTAGCCAACCTCATGAAACCGCCAGGGGAAAGGCCCCATCGGGATACGGCCTTCAGAGAGTGGAGCGGAGAGCAAAACCGGATTCGGCCTGCCGCGCAAGCCTAGTTTGTGAAATTTTTCACAAAGTCCCCCCGCCGCCGGTGCCGCTCCCGAGCGCCGCCACCCATTCCCCCAGACGCTGCTTCAACTCCAAAACCCCAATCCCCTGCTCCGCACTCATCTCCAAAACTTCCAAGCGCGGATACCGAACACGGAAGATCCGCAGGTTCTCCGCCGCGCCCTCCATGTCCATTTTGTTGGCAACCACCAACCACGGCCGCTCACTCAGGCGCGGGTCGTAGAGATCCAGTTCTTTCCGCAGCTTTTGGAGATCCTCCAAGGGCTCACGCCCCTCGCTGCCCGCCATGTCCAGCACGAAAACCAGGAGTTTGCAGCGCACAATGTGCCTGAGAAACTCGTGCCCCAGACCCACGTTCCGATGCGCCCCCTCGATCAACCCTGGAATGTCCGCCACCGTGACCCTCTGGAAACCCGCAAGTTCCACCACCCCAATATGCGGTGTCAGTGTCGTGAACGGGTATGGCGCGACCTTTGGGTGCGCCGCCGAAATTTTTGAAAGCACGGTGGACTTGCCCGCATTCGGGTAACCGACCAACCCGGCATCCGCAATGGTGCGGAGTTCAAGGTAAAACACTCCCTCTTCCCCCGGCTCACCCTCCGTGTACTGGGTGGGAACTTGGTTGCGGGAACTCTTGAAATGAACGTTCCCGATCCCGCCTTTCCCTCCCTTGCAGAGCACAAACTCCTGACCCGGTTCAGTCAAATCCGCGACCACCTCCAACTCGGCAAGATCCGGGGCTGCAGCACCCTCGTTCTCTGGCTCATCCGAATCCTGAGGGGCCTTGGAGAGGTCCACAAAAGAGGACTCCGACCCATAGGCAACCGACGGTTCGAGCCCCTCCTCTGGGCACTCCTCAGGCACCCTGTAAATAATCGTTCCAACGGGAACGGCAACCACCTTGTCGGCCCCCGACTTGCCGGAACACTGTTTGCCCATCCCGTGCTCCCCGTTGCGGGCTTTCAGAATCGGCTCATAGAAAAAGGGGGTGAGGTTGTCGACATGGGTTTCAGCCCTGAAAACAATGCTGCCTCCACGGCCACCGTCCCCGCCGTCCGGCCCGCCCCTCGGCACAAATGACTCCCGCCTGAAACTGACGCATCCGCGCCCTCCGTCACCCGCCTTGGCGCGGATCTTGATGTGGTCTACAAACATTTTAACTCCTTATAAGGGACCGGTACAGGTCCTCGGTTTGCCGCGCAATTGCCGCCCACGAAAAATGCTCCTGGGCGCGTTTTCGACCCGCGCGCCCCATCTGGGTGCGCAATTCCGGATCCTGCATGAGTTGGTTGATCCGGGAAGCGAGATCCGCAGAAAAACGTGCCGGATCAATCGGCTCAAACGGGCTCGCCTTCATCTGCTCAACGGGAACCAGAAACCCGGTTTCACCGTCCCTGACAACCTCCTTGATCCCGCCCACGGCGCTGGCCACCACAGCGGTTTCACAGGCCATGGCCTCAAGGTTGATAATCCCGAAAGGCTCGTAAATTGATGGACAACAGAACACCGCAGCGTGCGTGTACAGCTCGTACACGGTGGACTTGTCCACCATCTGGTCAATCCAAATGACGCCGGGCCGCGCCGCCTGAGCGGCCTCCACCGCCGCGCGCATTTCCGCCGCGATCTCCGGAGTGTCGGGCGCGCCAGCACAAAGCACCACTTGGAATCCCGGGTCAAAATGCCGGATCGCGTTGACCAGATGAATGATCCCCTTCTGACGGGTGATCCGCCCCACAAACAAAACGTATGGAACCGCAGGGTCGATGCCGTGCCGGACTAACGCCGCCGTGGTCTGGGCCGGGCGATACTCCTCCAAGTCGATCCCGTTGTAGATCACATGAACCCGCGCGGGATCCACGTTGAAGAGGCGCAGAATGTCCTCCCGGGTTTCGGCCGAAACCGCAATCACCGCATCCGCCATTTCGATCGCTGTCTTCTCCACCCAGCAGGAAAAATCGTATCCACCGCCCAACTGCTCCCGTTTCCACGGCCTGAGCGGCTCCAAGGAGTGCACCGTCAGCACCATGGGAATCCCGTAATTAAGTTTGGCAAGGATTCCGCCCATGTGGGCGTACCAGGTGTGCAAATGCACCACGTCGGCCTCGATTCCAGCCGAATTCCAGTCTACACCCCGCTGAACAGCCCCGAAAACGGAATGCAACGCCTTGGGCGCTCCGTAGGCAGAAGTGTCCAATCCGAATCCAGTGGCCTTGAGGTGCTCCGAGGATGCGCGCTCTTCACGGATCTCGCGCCCGTAACAGCGGACCTCCACATCCATCCGCTTCGCCAACTCCCGGCTCAGGTAATCCACATGCACACCGGCCCCGCCGTAGATCATCGGAGGATACTCGTTGGTGAGGAATAGTGCTTTCATGAATTTTGGGGAAACCGGAGTTTACGCCCCGCTGGAGGGCAACAGGGGGAAAAGAGGAGGATCGGGGACTCTTTAAAAGAACACCGGAATGATGAGGATGGCCACGATATTTACCACCTTGATCATTGGGTTGATCGCCGGACCCGAGGTGTCCTTGTAGGGATCACCCACGGTGTCGCCCGTCACAGCCGCCTGGTGCGCCGGGGACCCCTTGCCTCCGCAATGCCCTTCCTCAATGTACTTTTTTGCGTTGTCCCAGGCCCCGCCGCTGGAAGTCATCGAGATCGCCACAAACAAACCTGTCACAATCGTGCCCACCAGAACACCGCCCAGAACCACGCGCCCCAACCCTGGAAGCGCAGCCACCGCCACCACCGCAAGCACCGGAAGCAGCGCCGGCAGGATCATTTCACGCAATGCCGCCTTCGTGACAATGTCCACGCACACTCCGTAATCCGGCTTGGATTCACCCCGCAGGATGCCGGGCCGCTCTGCCAGCTGTCTGCGCACCTCGTTGACCACCGCGCCGGCCGCCTTCCCCACAGCGTCCATGCTGAATGCCGCAAACAGGAAAGGAAGCAAACCACCCAGAAAAAGGCCGATCAGAACCGCAGGATCGCTCAATGAAAAACTCAGGTCCCTGGCAATCTGTTCTGCCTGAGCAGCCAGCGCCGAAGCGTCGGCCTCAAGGTGGGAGAGACGCCACTTCTCAAGCAGGTGATCCTTCAACTCCGCTGCGTAGGATCCGAACAACACCAGAGCAGCCAAACCCGCTGAGGCAACCGCATACCCCTTGGTGACCGCCTTCATCGTGTTGCCCACGGCATCCAGATCGTCCGTGATTGCCCGAACCTCCGCGGGCAGACCACTCATAACCGCGATGCCGCCCGCGTTGTCTGTGATCGGCCCGAACGCATCCAGAGACACAATGATCCCGGCCAGTGAAAGCATGCTCATGACAGCCACCGCCACACCGTACAGGCCGGCAAAATGGAAACTCAGCCAGATCGACGCCCCAATCAAAAGCACGGGAAGTGCGGTGGCATGCTGGCCCATGGCGAGCCCGGCAATGATGTTGGTGGCATGCCCAGTCTGCGAGGCCTGGGCAATCTTGCGGACCGGGGCATGGGCCGTGGAGGTGTAATAGTTGGTGATCAAAACCACCGCACCGGTCAGCACCAAACCAATCAACGCCGAACCGTACAAACCCGCAGCCGTCACCTCCCGTCCCGCAGCAACCAGCGGCTCCGGAAAAAGTTTTTGGACCAAAAAGTAGAACCCCACGGCTGACAACCCGCCACTGACCCCCACTCCGGCCATCAGCGCGGTAGCCGGACGCGCCGGACTCCAGTTGACAAACAGCACTCCCACAATTGAGCTGACCAGGGAAACGGCCCCGAGCAGAAACGGGAAAACCAACGCCGCCTCAGACCCTTTCAGGGTGAGTGCCCCCACGAGCACCGCGCCAATCAGACTGACGGCGTATGTCTCAAAAACATCGGCAGCCATCCCCGCACAGTCGCCCACGTTGTCCCCCACGTTGTCGGCGATTGTCGCCGGGTTGCGCGGATCATCCTCATCCAAGTTGCTCTCAATTTTGCCCACCAAATCCGCGCCGACGTCCGCCGCCTTGGTGTAAATGCCGCCTCCCAGCCGCGCAAAAACACTGATCAACGAGGCCCCCAGCGCCACACCCACCAGACTGCTCACCTGGCGTCCCGGTGCAAAATGCGCCACCAGAAGGAAAAAGGACGCCACTGCCAGAAGCGCCAATCCAACCACCAGCAACCCCGTGACCGCCCCCCCATTGAAGGCGGCCTGCATCGCCTTGTGCCGGCTCACTGTCGCCCCCTGCGCCGTGCGGACATTCGCCAGAACCGCAATCCGCATCCCACAAAAACCGGCGGCCATGGAACACACCGCCCCGAGAAGGAACCCGGCAGCAGTCACCCAGTCCTTCGCAAAGCCGACCAGCAGAAACAAACCCCCTGCAATCCGGGTCACGGAAAGGATCTGCCGGTTCAGGTAGGCTCTGGCTCCCTCCTCGATCGCCCCGGCAATCTCACGCATCCGCTCGTTGCCGGCGGAAGCGCCCACCACGGACCGAATCAGCCCAATCGCGAAAACCAGTCCAATGACCGCAACCAGAATCGAAACGGCGATTCCCTCAGTTTGAAGCGACAACACGGCAATGGAGTTCAAAGACATGGCAAGTGGGAAAAAACAAGGCGCGGAGTCTAAGCGTTTTCGAATGGCAGGCAACTGTGAACCGAGACTCCCAGCCGCACCCGGCCCGCCCCGAGCCAGCCCCCGTCCGGCAGGCCTTATTTCCGCGCCTCCGGCACCACGCTGAACTCCATCCTCTGCCCACCCCGTTCAACCGTCACCTTCACCGCCACCCCGATCTTCACCGCATCCAGTGCGTATGTGTAATCGTAAATGTTGGTGATTTTCTGACCACCGAACTCCACGATCACGTCTCCACCCGCCAAACCAGACTTCTCAGCCGGACTTCCCCCGCGGACGCCGCTGATCTTCACCCCTTTCACCTCGGTGGCGTAGTCCGGAATCGTGCCCAGATACGCACGCAGCGTTTCCCGGGATCCCCCAGCTTTGTCACTCCGCTCGACCCTCGCAAAATCCGGGCGTTCGGCTGCTGAAACCAAGTCGAGCACCAACCCCTCAGCGAACTGCGCAATCCGAGCGGCTCCATCGTAATTGAGTTTCTCTGCCGTATCTGTTGGCCGATGGTAGTCCTCGTGGGCGCCTGTGAAAAAGTTCAACACGGGGATTTTCCGCGGATAAAAACTGGTGGTGTCCGTGGGGAGATAGGGGTCGTCCTGCAACACCAGGCTGAATCCCGCCGCAACGTTCCTCTTTTCTACCAAGCGCTTCCAAACCTTGGAAGAGCCGACCCCCTGGAGGGTCAACCGGTCCTCCCGCAGCCTGCCCACCATGTCAAAGTTCAGGTAGGCAGCCACGCGGGAAAGATCCACCGACGGTTTCTCGACAAAACCCGCCGAACCCACCAACCCCATCTCCTCTCCCGACCAGAGCCCAAAGATCACGCCCCGCCTGAAAACCCCGGGCTGCTCGGCCCGTTTCTTGGCCAGAGCAGCAGCCAGTTCCAGAACCACAGCCACACCGCTTGCATTGTCGTCCGCCCCGGGATGCACCTTCCCCTCCTCACCTGCCCGCGCCATCGAACTGCTCCCGTTCCCAAGCCCCAAATGATCGTAATGCGCTCCCACCAGAACATACTCCGAAACGCCCCCCGGACCTGGCTCAATCCGGCCCAGAACGTTCCGGTCCTGCCCCTTGAGGTGCTCCACTCCGATCCCCACCTTCACACGCACCTTCGGGATGGAAAAACTGCTCTCCGCATGCGGGTTCTCTTGGTCCAAACCCGTCTGGATCGCACGCAGATCTTTTCCTGCAGCCTTGAACAGCGCCTCAGCCAGCTTCCCGCTGACGCTCTGGGCAAGAATGCCCGACCCGGCCAGACTGCCGTCCCCGCTCATCCCCACCAAGTCCCCAGCCTGCGGCGAGTTCGGCCCGGAAACAAAAAGCACGGCTGAAGCACCCCGCTCCCGAGCCATCATCGCCTTGTAGCGCAGTCCCGAGTACCGGTTGAGCTGAGCTCGACGCTGCGGATCTACGCCCTCCGGAACGTATCGGAACAAAAGCACGATTTTCCCCTGCACATCCAACCCGTCATACGAGTTGTACCGCTGCCCGTTCCCTTCCGGCACCGAGAGGCCGTACCCGGCAAACACCACCTCCCCCTCCACCTCCCCAGAATCGCTGAATGGAAGGGGTTGAAAATCGCGCCCCACCACCCATGGCCCACCCTCCAGACCTTCCGACCCAAGATGGTTCTTTCCCTCCACCAGCCGAACCCCCGCATCGAACGAAAAAGGGAAGAAGAAACCTGCATCCAACGCGCCCACCTGATTCCGCGCAAAATAATCGGCGATGGCCGCAGATGCATCCAGCGCCCCTTGCGTTCCTGTCCCCCGCCCACTCCGGGCGGGATCCGCCAGCCAGCTCACCTCGGACCGGATATCCTCCGCAAGGATCGAAGCCGACACACCCTCAAAACCCGGCTCCTTTAAAACAGAAACCTCAGGCTCCGGAGCCTTGCCCGGAACCTGTCCGCCCCCCAGGCCCGGACTCTGGCGCACCGGAGATGCCTCCAGGGCTTTGAGCGCCTCCTCGTGATTCCAATCCGCAAGGAAGATTTGCGAGCGCCCGTCTCCGGTTCGGTTTGAAGTCCAACTCAACCGGCGGCCGTCCGGCGAAAAAACGGGCAGCCCGTCAAATCCGGCAGTGTGCGTGACCCGCACCGGCTCCCGGGTTCCTTCCGCATCCACCAAAAACAGCTCAAAATTTTCAAACCCCAGTTTATTGCTGGTGAAAACGATGTACCTGCCGCTGGGATGCGGGAAAGGCGCCCAGGACATGCAGCCAAAATCGGTCAATCGACGAGGCACAGACTCCTCCACGCCCATGGAATAGAGGTCCGCATTCATCCCGAGCGCATCAAACCGCCGCCAGACGATCCGTTTGCCATCTGGAAAAAAGAACGGGCCACCGTCGTACCCGGGCGCATGGGTCAACCGCCGCAGCCCGCTGCCATCGGACTGCATCAGGTAGATCTCGCCGAAATAGGCGGGATCCTTTTCGAACCGTGCCCTGTCCTCCGCTGAAAGTCTTTCAGTGGGATAGGCGGAACGCAGCGAACAGAAGACAATCTGGCGGCCGTCGGGAGAAAACGAGGCCTCGGCGTCGTAACCGGGCGAGTCCGTAAGGCGGGTCAACTGGGTCCCATCCTGCTGGCAACTAAACAGTTCCATGGACGGATCGTAATCCCAAGCGTACCGCCTCACTTTGCCAGAAGCCCGGAACTCAAGTTCCTCGCGCTGCTTGTCCAACGATGCCGGGTCCAGATGCGTTGAAGAATACAGCACCTGGCCGGTGCCTGCCTGGAAATAGGCGCAGGTGGACTTCCCGGTCCCGGGGGTGACCCTGGCCGTCTCACCCGAAACCAGATCCAGCAAGTAGATCTGGTAGAACGGGTTTCCCTCCTCCCGTTCACTCTGGAAAACCATCCGGCCACCGTCGGGATGGAAGTACCCCTCCCCGCTCCGTCTGCCCTCAAAAATCAACTGGCGCGGCTTGGAAAGAAACCGGGCCTCCTCGCGGACAGGGTCGGGTTCTGCGGCCAACGCCGAACCAAGGAACAACACAGTCAGGAATGGCAGGGAACCGGGGTAGTTCATGGCACCCTAACCTAGCGACCAGCACGCGGACTGTCACCTGAAGAGAACCCCCCAATTTTTGGGGAAGCCCGGGTCGCAATCACCAGTTCTTGACCCACCGCGCGGCATCCTTCAAACCCAACCCGGTGGCGTCTGCCTGGGAAGAGGAACAGTTTCCCGTGGACCACAGGTCGAAGCTCGTGTTGAAACCGCGCACCTTTGCAGGTCGATCTGGCTGCGGCTTGCCGCCCTGCTTGGCCAGCATCACTGCCTGAACGTAGTCCTCCTCATCGCGGGCACGCGCCGTGGAGTATCCGTAGGAGTTCCCCCACGGATCCTGAAGAAACCGAACCGAACCCTGCGCCATGTCGATCCGCCCGTTCACCCTGGTCCCGCTGAGCATTTCCTGCCTGAACTCAAAATACCGTGTGGTGTCCTTGTCCGGAACCGAGTTCATGTCGAGGTCTCCACTCAGCGAACTGTACAGAATCTGGCAGGCCCGCGCGTAGTTGCCGGGCATCCCCTCCGTCCTCGGATCCAGCACATCCGTCTCGGCCTCGGTGCGCGGATAGCCGCCATTGTCCGCCTTGTAGGCCTCGCAAGCCGCGCTGAGTGCGGAAATCTGGCCCTGTGCCTGAGTCTTGGCCGCCTTGTACTGGACCGACGAACTGATGCCGATCACCAACCCGGTCAAGATCACCATGACGGCCATCACCGTCAGCATTTCCACCAGCGTGAAACCGTCCCGCAGTGCATTCAGAGATTTTTGTTTCATGCGATTTATAGAACTGCAGCTTCCGTGATCCAAGCGCTGGACAGATTGGCTGGCACCTTCGAGCCGGAAAGTTTTCCCCAAGGAACCGACGAAGAAAATCCGGTGGCCCCTCCAGGAAACACTCCGCACCGATCTTGAAAGCGCCTTCTTAACCGGCCCCCTGCATCCCTTGGATGATGCTGATCAGCGGCATGAAGAGCGCAATCACAATGGTCCCGACGATCACCGCCAGAAGCACGATCATGATCGGCTCCAAAAGCGACGTCAGCCCCTCGACCGCGTTGTCCACCTCGTCATCGTAAACCTCAGCGATCTTGAGCAGCATTTCGGGCAACTGGCCCGTTTCCTCGCCCACGTCCACCATTGAGATCACCATCGGCGGAAACACCCCGCTTGCTTCCAGCGGTTGCACAATCGACTCCCCCTCCTTTACCGCATCATGAACCTTGGTCACTGCAGCCGCCACCACAGCATTCCCGGCAGTTTCCCGGGTGATGTTGAGCGCCTGCAAGATCGGCACACCGCTGGTCACCAGCGTGCCCAAGGTGCGGCTGAACCTGGAAATTGAGCTTTTCTTAGACAGATCACCAAACAACGGAAGCCGAAGGGCGACCCTGTCCAAGAGTTGGCGTCCCGCCGGGTTCCCCGCCAACACCCGGAATCCCACCACTGCCCCCGCAACGCCGCCCGCGAGGAAATACCACTGGCTCTTAATGAAAGCCGAGGCCCCGATCACAATCTGCGTAATCGCCGGCAGAGGCTTGTTCCCAAGCATGTCTTTAAAGATCTGCTCGAACTTCGGCACGATGAATGCCAGCAGGAACAGCATGATCAGCACCGCAATCAAAAGCACGATCACGGGGTAGGCCATCGCCGACACCACCTTGTTCTTGATCTTCTGCGCCTTTTCCTGGAACTCGGCCAGACGCTGAAGCACCAACTCCAGAACGCCCCCCACCTCCCCGGCCTTCACCATGTTGATGTAAAGTTTGTTGAAGATCCGGGGATGTTGCGCCATCGACTCGGAAAACGTGCTGCCACCCTGCACCGCATCCGCAAGCGAATTGATGGTCCGGTTTAAAACCGGGTCTTTCTCCTGCTTGGCCAGAACCGTCAACCCCCGCAACAGCGGCAACCCGGCATCAATCAGAGTCGCAAGCTGCCTGGTGAAGATCATCAGCGTCTTGCTGGGCACCGTCTTCTTCTGGAACAGCCCGCCCGACTTGCTCTTTGCGCGCGGCGCTGCAGCCGCCTTGATCGCCTTCTGGGTTTTCTTGGTCTGCTTGACCGCTGCCCCACCCTTCCCTTCCTCCAAAACGCTGGTCGGAAAAAACCCGGACTGCCGCAACTGCGCCACCACGTCATTCGCAGAATTTGCTTCAATCACTCCTTCAGACTGCTGTCCTCGGGAATCAAGAGCGATGTACTCAAATCTCGGCATAGTTTTGGGAAACCTTGGGGGGGAATAAGTGGCTGGGGGGGCCGGAGCGTCCCCACCATAGTGATGCAGCTGCGGCTACGATGTCGACTGCTTTCAGAATAGCGCCCGGGAAAAACTTAGGCGGAAAAATCGCCGAAAATCCGGGCCTCCGCTCCCACAGAGCAGCCGGCCCAATCCGCCGCGCGCCACGGCCTAGGTGTATTTGAGCACCTCCTCGATGGTGGTTTCGCCCTCGTAGATGCTCCGCAAACCGTCCTCCCGCAGGGTGGTCATGCCCAACTCGATGGCTTTCTGCTTCAGCACCACCCCGGGCGCGCGCTCGTTGATCATCTCACGGATCGGATCGCTGATGTGCAGCAGTTCGTAGATCCCTTTGCGCCCTTTGTACCCGGTAAAGTTGCAGACCTCGCAGCCACGCCCGAAATAGAAGTTTTTGTCCCCGATCTCGTGTGGCGAGATCCCCAACTGACCTAGAACGGTCTCGGAGGGTTCATAAGGGGTCCGGCAGTTCTGGCAGATTTTTCGGATCAACCGCTGTCCAAGAACGCCCTCCAGAGCGGCTGAGATCAAAAAGGGTTCAACCCCCATGTCCATCAAACGGGTCACAGCCCCCGGTGCGTCATTGGTGTGAAGCGTGGTGAACACCAAATGCCCCGTCAATGCCGCCTGAATCGCAATCTGCGCCGTCTCGATGTCGCGCGTCTCACCCACCATGATCCGGTCCGGATCCTGCCGGAGAAAGGCCCGAAGCACCCGCGCAAAGTTCAGACCGATCGAGTCGTTCACGGGCACCTGAATGATCCCCTCAATGTCGTACTCCACCGGATCCTCGGCGGTCAGAACCTTCGAGTCCACCGTGTTGATCTCGTTCAATGCCGCATACAGGGTCGTCGTCTTCCCGGACCCTGTCGGCCCGGTGACAATGAAAATGCCGTTCGGCTTCTGGATCGTCTCCAAAATGTAGTTGTAGATCTGGGGCGGCATCCCGAGGATTTTCAAGTCTAGGTTCACCGCGCTCCGGTCCAGCACCCGCATCACGACGCTTTCCCCGAACTGGGTGGGCAATGTGGACACCCGAAGGTCCACCGGCTTCCCGTTGATCACTTTCTGAATCCGGCCGTCCTGCGGCAGACGCCTTTCAGCAATGTTCAGGTTCGCCATCACCTTCACCCGCGAGATCACCGGAAGCGCAAGATGCCGCGGCGGAGGCGACATTTCGTAAAGCGCCCCATCCACCCGGTACCGGATCTTAAATTCCTGTTCAAAGGGCTCGAGGTGCACGTCCGAGGCTCGGTCCTGAATGGCCTGGTGCAAAATCAGGTCCACGTACCGGATGATCGGAGTTGCGTTGGCCTCCGCCTCCAGACTGGCCACGTCCAGCGGACCGTCAGGACTGGTGATCTCAATCTCGCTCCCCAACTGCGCGAGAACCTCGTCCAAACCGCCCTCCTGCCCCCCGTAATGCTTCCGCAACAACTCTTCGATCTGGCGCTCCGGCGCAACAAACACCTGGATCTCTTTCCCAAGCGCAAACCGCAAATCCTCGGAGGTCTGCAGGTTTAATGGGTCAGCCAGCGCCACCTGCAACGTCGAACCAGACTGGCCGATGGGGAATGCACGGTGCAGCAAAGCAAGACCGCCCGGAATCGAACGGACCAAGTCCGGCGCCGGTTCCAAACTCGAAAGGTCCACCGCATCCGCGCCAATCGAGTCGGCGAGCACCTGGTAAAACTGGTCCTCGGTCACAATCCCATGGTCCACGAGCGTTTCGCAGGCCGATTTTCCGGTGTCTCCAGAAATCGCGAGCAGGTCATCCCCCTGCTCCTGGTCGATCAACCCCTGTTCCTGAAAAATGTCGAAGACTTGCTTGGCGTTCATGGGTGGAAAATTCAACGCGCCGGACGCGGCTTCTGGCCCCCGATCATCTGGATCGCTGCCTGAGGGTCCTGGGCCTTGGTCAACACCTCCTGATAGCTGATCAACCCCCTGAGATAAAGGTCCACCAGCGATGCCTCCAGAGTCACCATCCCGTACTTGGCCCCGGTGAGAATGTCGTTTGAAATCCGGAAACTCTTGTTGTCACGGATCAGGGCCGCGATCGAAGGCGTGTTCACCATGATCTCGAACGCCGCCACGCGGCCACGGCCGTCCAGACGCGGCAGCAACAACTGGGAAATCACCGCCTTCAGGTTGCTCGCAAGCTGCGTCCGAATCATCCCCTGTTGATCCGCCGGAAACGCGTCAATGATCCGGTCCACTGTCCGCGCAGCGCCCGTGGTGTGCAGCGTCGAGAATACGAGGTGCCCCGTCTCGGCAGCGGTCACGGCCGTTTCCATCGTCTCAAGGTCGCGCATTTCGCCCACCAGAATGACATCGGGATCCTGACGCAACGCCCGGCGGAGGCCCTCGGCAAAACCGGTCACGTCCGAGCCCACTTCCCGCTGGTTGACGATCCCCACCTTGTGGTTGTGGTAGTACTCGATCGGATCCTCCACCGTCATGATGTGACTCGGCATCGTGGAATTGATCACGTCCAGCATCGACGCCAGCGTGGTGCTCTTCCCGGACCCGGTCGGGCCCGTCACCAAAACAAGACCACGCGGCAGGCTCAACAGTTCCCGGACAGCCGGCGGGAACCCAATTTCCTCCAGACTCAGCAACCGGGCAGGAACCAACCGGAGCACAACCCCCAGACTTCCCTTCTGCCGGAAAACGCTGGCGCGGAACCGCGACTCGCGGAAACTGAAACCGAAGTCGACGCTGCCGGTCTCGTTGACTCGCTGAATGGAATCCTCGCCCGTGATGGACCGGGCCAGTGCCTCGGTGTCCTCGGGGCCAAGCACCGGCAACTTCAATTTCACCACCTCACCCCGGATTCTGAATGCCGGGGGCGCACCCACGCTCAGGTGCATGTCGGAGGCACCCTCCTCAATCACCAGACGCAGCAGGTCTTCCATGGGCGTCATAGGAAATCCCCCCGTGTCGCCACACCCGTTCCCCGCGAACCTTCTGGCTGTTTCATGTCCTCTAGTGGGCGTCGCCCATCGATACGCTGATCACCTCTTCGGCCGTCGTCATCCCCGAAAGCACCTTCCGGATCCCGTCCTCGCGCAGCGTGCGCATCCCCATCTCCCGGGCACGCTTCCGCAGTTCCACCGTGGAAGCCTTGTTGTTGATCATGTGCCGGACCTCGTCGTCGATGGTGAAAATCTCGAAGATCCCCATCCGCCCCTTGTATCCGAGGTTCTTACAATGGCTGCATCCGGCACCCCGCATCACGTTGGCTCCTGCGAGTTGCGATGCATCCAACCCAAGGGAGATCATGTCCGCCTCGCTCAACTCGGCAGGTTCCTTGCACTTCGGGCACAGCTTGCGGACCAAGCGCTGAGCCACAATGGCCCGGACCGCCGACGAAACCAGAAAGGGCTGGACCCCGATGTCCACCAGACGGGCAACCGCGCTGGGTGCGTCGTTGGTGTGCAGCGTCGAAAACACCAAGTGACCCGTCAGCGCCGCGTTGATGGCAATATTGGCAGTTTCAACGTCCCGGATTTCCCCAATCATGATGATGTTGGGCGCCTGCCGCAGGATGGAGCGGAGGGCCGCAGGGAACGTCATTCCGATCTCGGTGTTCACCTGGACCTGGTTGATCCCCGACATCTGGTACTCCACCGGGTCCTCCACCGTGATCAGCTTCTTGTCCGGCCTGTTGATGAAATTCAGACACCCGTACAGGGTGGTGGTCTTCCCAGAACCCGTGGGACCGGTCACGAGCATGATGCCGTCCGGAAGCTTGAGCAAATGCTCAAACATCTCCTGGTCATCCGAGAGGAAGCCCAATTCTGGCAACCCGAGCGAAAGCGAGGTCTTGTCCAGGATCCGCATGACCACCGACTCGCCATGGCTGGTGGGCACGGTGGAGACACGCAGGTCGATCTGTTTGCCCTGCGCCATCCTCACCTGAATCCGCCCGTCCTGCGGCAACCGCTTCTCCGCAATCGACATAGTCCCGCTCATGATCTTCAGACGCGAAATAATCGCACTCTGGAGCTTCTTGGGCGGGTTGTTCATCTCGTGCAGCACCCCGTCAATCCGGAACCGGATCCGGAACCGTTTTTCAAGTGGCTCAAGGTGAATGTCGCTCGCCCGAAGGTTGTACGCCTCCAAAAGCATCATGGTCACCATCTTGATGATGGGAGCGTCTCCCTCCTGGTCCTCGCCCCCCCCAAGCACACCGTCTGCCGCCAAGGCGTCCGCAACCGAATCCGACGCCCCGTAGTACCGTTCGATGGAAGACCGGATGGCATTGGGAGTTGCACAGACAAACTCTGTCTCCCGCTTCAGCAGGTGATGGAGAGCGTCAAACGTGTCGAAGTTGAGCGGATCATCCACCGCTAACACCAGCGCCCCGCCGTTCATCCCCACGGGCACCACCTTGAACCTCCGGGCCACGTCCCGCGTGATCTGGGATACCAGTTCCTCATTGAGGTCCATGGATCCGAGGTCCACGAAATCCATCGCCGCGTGCGACGCCAGAGAACGCGCCACATCCTCCTCCGTGAGCAGCCCTTGGGAAATCAGGACTTCGACCACGGTCTGTTCCCCGGTCCGCTCCGAACGCGCCTGTTCCAGCTGCTTCGGGGTCACAAGGGAACTCTCGGTCAGAATTTGCAGGACGTATTCTTCGTTTGCAGCCACGTCGGGGTTCTTGGGGTTGGTTTTGAGGAGGGTTTGAGGAGGGCAAATCCACAGGATCAAGTCTGCCCGGCCCAGCCAGGGAGTTCACCAGTGAGCTTCGCACGCCCTGGCACCCCGGCGGTTCCGAACGCCTCCTGCGCAACTTCTCCCCTAATTAATTGAGCCCATTGCAGGTTGTCAAAAACCATCCACCCCGCAAAACCACATTCTCAGCCAGTTCACCCCAAGAACCAATCTTGCATTGACACCACTCCCCTGTCACACAAAAGGGCGTGGACACATGGAAACTTGAACGCCTTCAGGGCGCCATCCGCGAAATCCCCGACTTCCCCAAACCCGGCATCCGTTTCAAGGACCTCACCCCGGTGCTCGGCCACGGCGAACTCTTCCGGGACGCCGTCCAGTGTTTCCTAGAGGCCGCCGCTCCGCTCCAACCCGAAATTGTCGCCGGCATCGACGCCCGCGGCTTCCTGTTTGGCTCGATTGTCGCTTACGAACTCGGCGTCGGATTCGTGCCCGTTCGGAAAAAGGGCAAACTTCCGTTCCGCTGCAGGTCCGCTTCCTACCAACTGGAGTACGGCGAGGCCACCGTTGAAATCCATGAAGACGCTTTCAAGCCAGGGCAACGGGTCATTCTGATCGACGACCTCCTCGCCACCGGCGGCACTGCGGCGGCCGCCGGCCGTCTCATTACAGAACTCGGCGCAAACCTCCTCGAGGTTCAGTTCCTCATCGAGTTAACCCAACTCGGAGGCGCCACGCATCTGGCTGGAATCCCGCACCGGTCCTTCCTCCAGTTCTGACCCGCCCCCCCCCTGAAACCGCCCCCCCGTGGACCAGAACCCATCAGCGCAGGGTCCGGAAAAAAGCGGCAACCCGCCTCGCGTTCTGATCCTTGAGGACGAAGAAATGCTGCGGGAACTCATCCGGATCGCCTTGGAAATGCTTGGCTGCGAGGTTGCGGAGGCCGCAGATGGCAGAACCGCCCTGCAGAGCCACCGACTTGCATCCGACGCCGGAACCCCGTTTTCGCTCCTGATCAGTGACCTGTCCCTTCCTGGGGACCTTTCGGCCGTGGAAACGCTCCGTCAGATGCTCGAAAAAACTCCCGGGCTCCGAGCGCTCCTCTGCACGGGAAACACAGAGTCGGACGTCTTCCGGAACTTTCGGAACCATGGGTTCTGTGGGCGGATCCCGAAACCGTTTGAGGTTGCGGACTTATTCCAGACCATCCAGAGCCACCTACCAGAAACGCCGCGCCGGAGCCCGCACTAGCGCCCATCAGGTCCATCAGGTCCATCAGGTCCCCCCAGGCCCACACAGCACGCTCAGTCGCTGTACTTTTCTCCCACCCCTTTTCTCCCACCTGCCATCCGCCGCCGCGGATGGCTACCCGACAAGGATTCGAACCTTGACTAAGGGCTCCAAAGACCCCTGTGCTACCTTTACACCATCGGGTAAACGCATACGCAAAAAAGCAGCTCGGCCGCTGCGTTGCAACCATTCCGTTTCACCGACCGCAGAAACTGCAGTCGGAACGCACCAAAAATCAGCGCGCAGCCCGCTTAGACACCAAAGTCCGGCCCGTCATCTCGGCTGGCTTCGCCACACCGAGCAACGCCAGGAGCGTCGGCGCCACATCGGCCAGAATGCCGTCCCGGCATTCCATCTCGGCCGCGTCTGCCCCGACATAGATCAGGTGCACCAAATTGGTCGTGTGCGCCGTATGCGGCGAGCCGTCCGGATTGCGCATCTGCTCGCAGTTGCCGTGGTCGGCCGTGATCAGCAGTCGCCCCCCCAGCTCCAACGTTTTGGTCACCACCTGCTCCACGCAGCCGTCAATCGTCTCCACCGCACGGATCCCGGCCTCCACCACCCCCGTGTGTCCCACCATGTCCGGATTCGCAAAGTTCAGGATCACCAGGTCGTTATCTCCCAGCTTCTCAAGCACCGTTCGGGTCACCTCAGGCGCACTCATCTGCGGCTTCAAATCGTATGTCGCCACGTCCTTCGGCGACGGCACAATCGCCCGGTCTTCCCCCGGGTACTGCGTTTCCACGCCGCCATTGAAGAAATACGTCACATGCGGGTACTTCTCCGTCTCCGCAATCCGCAACTGCTTCAAACCGGCCTTGGAAACCACCTCCCCGAGGATGTTCGCCAGCGACTGCGGCTCAAACACCACCGGACACCCGTATGTCCGGTCGTACTCGGTCAGCGTCACATAGTGCACCTTTGGCGTAACCTCCCGGGCAAATCCGTCAAACCCCGGATACAGGAACGCTTCCGACAATTGCCGCGCACGGTCCGCACGGAAATTGAAAAAGAATAGCACGTCGCCGTCCCGGATTCGCTGCTGGTCGGGCAGATCAAAAATCAACGGCTTCAAAAACTCGTCCGTTTCCCCTTTCCCATGCCGGACCGCCGCGGCCTCGGAGGGCGCATCCCCTGAAAACTCGCCGCGCCCCAGCACAATGGCGTCCCAAGCCAGTTTGTTGCGCTCCCAGCGCTTGTCGCGGTCCATGGCGAAATACCGCCCCACCAGCGTCACAATCCGGGCCCGGTGCGACTGAAGCCCCTGCTCCACGCTCCGCAGAAACTCAACACTTCCCGTCGGAGAGGTGTCGCGACCGTCGCTGATGGCATGCACCAAAATCTCGTCCACCCCGGCCCGGTTGGCCGCCGCAGCCAGGGCCACCAGATGTTCCTGGTGGCTGTGCACACCGCCGTCCGAAACCAACCCAAGGAAATGCAGCCGCTTGCCCTTCGCTTTCGCAAACGCCTCGGACAGAACAGGGTTGCTGTCCAACTCGCCGTCTAGGATCGCTTTGTTGATCCGGGTCAGGTCTTGGTACACAATCCGCCCCGCACCCAGATTGAGGTGACCCACTTCCGAGTTGCCCATCTGGCCTTCCGGCAACCCCACATCCATCCCGCTCGCACTCAGACGGGACTGCGGGTACCGCTGGTAAAGCGCATCATGAAACGGCGTCCGCGCCAGCAACGTGGCGTCCCCATTGGCTTCGGCGTTTTGACGGCCTCCCGGGTTCACACCCCACCCGTCACGGATAATCAGCACAAGCGGCTTTGGCATAAGCCCCAAATCCAAGCACCTCGTCCGCACCGCCGCCAGTCCGTTTTGATCGGCACCGGCCCGACATGGGTCCTTTACCGGTTCAACGCCGCGCCGTCACCCGGTCCCAAACCGCCCTGCGCAGCACATCCCCGGCCATGCCCCCCGCCACTGGCGCCCGACGCCATTCTGCTTCCGGCCGCGCAGAAAGCGCCACCGCACGGCCACGCCGGTCAATTTCGTAGTCCACTGCCGCCACCGCCTCCTCCAACTCGGAAAACCGCGCCCGGTTCTTTCCATCAAACGCCGCCTCCCAGACCTTTCCGCGCCCAAACCGCCTAAGAACCAGCACCTCGACCACACGGCCTGGGGCCCGCTCAAAGTGAAGGCCCAGCCCGTACCGCCCTAGGGAAAACCAGGCGTTGCCGGAAATCGCCCGAACATCCTCGTGCACCTCCAGCGTCAGCGGGTCAAATGCCGCGGCGCGCTCCTGGATCTCCGGCAAAGTCACCGACACCGCCTCCAGATCAAAGCCCGGATGATCAAACAGAATTTTCTGCCAGATCCGTCCGGCCTCCTCGGCATCTTGCCCCTGCAAGTCGAGATAACGCGGCATCCCGAAAAGCGATGGCAGGGTGCAGAGGCTCAGGTTCGACACATCCACAAAATCGAGGATCAGACAGTCCTTTTTCCCCTCAAAAAGCCGGGTCCCGCGTCCGACGCACTGGGCGTACAGGCCTTCCGAGCGGGTTGGACGCGCCATCGCCACGCAGGAAACGCCCGGATCATCAAATCCCTCCGTCAATACCGCCACGTTCGTCAACGCCTGAAGTCGGCCCGCCCTGAACTCCGCAAGCACTCGGGCCCGGTCCTCCATTGCCATCTCCCCGTACACCATTCCCGCCGGCACCCCCAGCCGGTTCAATGCAAAACTCAGATGCCGCGCATGCTGCACCGTCACGCAAAACACCAGCGTCCTCCGGTCCCGCGCCAGTTCCTGGATCGACCGCGCCACCAACGCGTTCCGGTCCTCAATGTCCACCGCCTCGGCAAGTTCCTCCTCCCGGAAATCCTGGCCGCCGGCCGGGAGGCGAGAAAGGTCCGCCGTGGTCGCGATCCGGTAGCCGCGCAACGGGGCCAGATAGCCTTCCCCAATCATCGCAGGCAGGCTCTTGGAATACACAATCTTCTCGAAAACCGAGTCGAGCCCTTTGCCGTCCCCGCGCGCCGTGGTTGCCGTGAACCCCAGCAGCGTCCCGGTCCAGTCTGGATCAAACGCACCCAACTGACGCAACACCCGCAAATTGTCCTCCGCGGCAGCGTGATGACATTCGTCGTACAAGATCAAGCCGATGTCCCGCCCACGGATCACGCGGGCCAGGCGTTCCTCGTGCAGGGACCGGATCGAACAGACCAATACTCCCGCCTCTGCACTCGCGCGGTCCGACCCGCGTTCAAGCGCCACCACGCGCCGACCGCCCAACGCGCGCTCCAGTTTTTCCCGGGCCTGACCCAGCAACTCCTCGCGATGAGCAAGCACGAGCACCTCCCGGCGCGCCAGACGGGCCAGTTCGGAGAAGATCACCGTCTTGCCTGCGCCTGTGGGAAGGCACACCACCATCCGGCGCACCCCGCTCCGGCGCGCGGCCAGCACCGCCTCAACCGCTTCCCGCTGGTAAGGGCGCAGGACGGGCCCCGCCCCGCCTGTCACTTGGCCCGCTCGGCGTTCCAGACCTTGATCTCCTCGAACCAGCCGCTTTTGCCGGCCACACCCAACTCAATCTTCGACTTGGTCGGATGCCCGATCCCCTCCGACTTCAGATACGCCGCCACCTTCCCGTCAATCGATACCCGCATCTCCTCACCCACTGTTTCCACAGTAAACAGATAGGTTTTCCCGGGCTCCAGCTTGGCCGGATACGTAATGCTGTGCGCTCCAATGATCCGGTTGATCTCCTCCTTGTTCGCCACTGGATCCTTGCGCAACTCCACCACCCGGCTGTTCTGGGTCCCCTCGCGCTCGTCCAAAATTGTCACCCCGTTGAGCTTCGCCTGGGCCCGCGCGATGTGCCCGTAGTGCGATCCCGTGTATTTGCGGTCGTCAAACTCCACGTCAATCATGGTCGCCCCGTCGAACCGGATCTTCGCTTCCACCACACTGTCTTTGGTCGGCAACTCGAGGCCGTACACCGCCGCGTGCGCCTTCACCTCCGGTTTGCCATCGGCGGCCGGGATGTTTTGATCCCGGGTCTGAGTCCCCTTCAATGCACCGTTTTCGAACGTGAATGTGTCCACCACCCGGTGCCAGCGCTTGTCCCGTTCCGTCCCCTTGAAGTCATCAGAAAAAAGAAGCTCCTTTTTCACCGCAATCGGTTTCTCGGGCAACGGTGGTTGTTTGGCCGGGTCCAAGGCCTGCGCGGAAACGGCAATGCAACCTGAAACAAAAAGAAACGCGGGGAATTTCATGGGAGTTTTTTGAGGGGATTCAGGGGATTTTGAGCGGCTCCGATTCCCGGACCGCTTCCAGCATCCTGACACTTGGATCCCTTCCGGGCTACTCGAAATACGTGTCCTCGTGAGCGTACGGCGGCGCGCAACAGCACAGAAAACGGAGATCTGTTTCCCCAAAGATCGTGTGCCACGCTCCCGGCGGGATCAGGATGGCGTCCCCTGGCCCGACCCGGCGCTCGACACCGTCCACCTCCATCCTGCCGCTCCCCTCAAGGATGAAGTAGATCTCCTCCGCGACCTGGTGGTAATGCCGTTGGGTGGAAGCGCCTGCAGCCACGCGTGCCTCGGCAAGGCTCTGGTTCTGAACCGGCGCGTTGGTCCGGTCCAAGATGCTGCAAATGGTCGATCCGTCCTTGGTGGTAAACGGCACCTGTTGCCCGAGGTTTTGTACAATCATGGCCTGGAGTCTGTAGCCGGAAACCGGCCCTACCACAACAGAACCCAACTTCTCTCCACATCGACCCTCCGCCGCCCATCCAGTCCATCCAGTCCCAGTCCCTGCTGGGCAGCTTGCCCCTGCCCCTGCCCCTGCTCATACTCCCCGGGATGCCCCACTTCCTCCGCGGTTTTCTCCTGGCCCCAGTCCTGGTGTGGCTCCCCCTGCGGTTCCTCTGCGCCGCCGATCCGCAGCCTCCGGCCGCGGTCCTCTATGGGCGCAACCAGTACGTCGAGTACCGTGTCGGCACCCTGCCCGTGGTTCTCTCCGCGCCGCACGGTGGCCGCGAAAAACCCGAGGAACTCCCCGACCGCACCCGGGGCACGTTCAGCTTCGATACCAACACCCAAGAACTCGCCCGCGCCATTGACCAAGCGTTCTTCGAACGCACCGGCCAGCGCCCTCATGTCATCCTCTGCAGGGTCCACCGCAAGAAAGTCGACTGCAACCGCGAGATCGGTGAGGGCGCCGCCGACCACCCGCTCACCCAACAACTCTGGCACGAGTTCCAAAACTTCATCGTGGACGCACAAAAGGCTGTCCTCGCAAAGGACGGACACGGGTTTTACATCGATCTCCACGGACACGGCCACTCCCTGCAACGACTGGAGTTGGGTTACGCCCATTCCGCCCGCGAACTGGCACTGCCCGCCACACAAATCGCCTCCCCGGACTTCATCCAAAAGGGAAGTCTGCAGCTGTTTGCGCTCAAGAATCCCCGCGAATACCCAGCACTGCTCAGCGGCCCCATGAGCTTCGGCGGGCTCATGGAAAAGGCCGGCTACCCGTCCACCCCAAGCCCCAGTGCGCCTGTGCCCACCGAACCCTATTTCAACGGCGGCTACAACCTCCGCACCCACACCGCCCAAGGCACGGGGTTCGCCGGACTCCAGATCGAGACCCATTCCAAGGGCGTCCGCGACACCGAATCCAGCCGGCGCACATTCGCTGCCGCGCTGGCCGAACAACTCGCCACCTACTTGGAAACACACGCCGGACTGAAGATCCGCTAACGAATCCGCCCCCCGGTGTCCCACACGGACCTACCTGTCCCCCACCGTAAACACGGCCCGCGCCTGAAACACCGGCGCAGAACGCGTCTCCACCACACGGCCAGCCTCGTTCCTCACTTCCACCTGCAACCCCTTCGTCCCATTCCTCGCCAGTTGCCCAAGGTCCGACCCCGCCAAACTCTTGAACGTCTCTGACCCTGAAAAACTCAAGTTCTCCGCGTCGCTGAACTGCACGGGACTCGCCACCGCCAGAATAATCTCCGTCCCAAACGGTTCCTTCATCCGGAATTTGAACCCGTCCTGCGGACCGGGCAACGTCACCGTCTCGCCGCCCCGGATGAAGTTCTCCTTCCGACCCGCGTTCGGAAAAATCTGGGTC
>CAIURC010000052.1 GCA_903901425.1 uncultured Spartobacteria bacterium
CTGAAAGCGATCCCCCACCTTTGGCCCAGCATCGACGAAGGCGTTGTGTCCAAGCTGGCCGCACTCACCGCCTCCGCGCGTCAGGCAAAGACGCCTGCCGAAAAAGCGGCCCTTTGCCTCAAAATCGGCGACACATGGGCTTCTGCGCGGGGACAACTGCTCACCGTGCCTCTCGACACCGAGGACAGACGCCGGGAAATCTTCGGGGAAGAACATGCCCTCGCGAATGTCCGGCGGTTGGCCAATGCGGGCACTCTGGCCAACCCGGGCAATTTCAACCTTGAGCTCGAGAACCGGGACGAATTGCGACACGCGTTCAACTGGTGGCTTGAAGCCTCGGATGCACAGCCGAAGTCGCCGATTGCGGCACAATCGCTCCTGCGCGCCCTCGAGGCGATGCCCGCGATCGCGGATGTCTCGCAGTTCCATTACCAGCGCGCGGTGGAAAAAAAATGGAGCGACGTTTCGCGCAAGCTCTATGATCGCCTGCACCAGGAACATCCGTCCTCCCCTGAGGCGCGGGTTGCCGTGTTTTGGGATTTTCCACCGCTGCGTGGTTCCGGCGAAGAATATTCCTCGGATTCAGGAACGGGTGCACAGCGCCGCAGAGCAGGCAGAGAGAATCATGAGTGGCCGGGTTTTATGACAAAACCAGTCGGCACACCGGAGCCAAGCCGGGAGCCGGACAGAACGAAAGCGGACATTTTGAAGATCCAGGATCGCGTCCAGCAATCCGACCATGCGGCGGTTCGGACCATGGTCCAGGAACTCCAGCGACTGGCCCCAATCCATCTGACGCGCCTCGAGGATTCCGCCTGGGTGAATTACCTCGACGATCTCGCCCAGTTTTTTGCTGGCGCGGATCCAGGGCAGGAAGTGCGAACCCGCTACGTGTACCTCCGGACACGGACTCTGCGACTGGCCACATTTGGCGACTGGCCCGATGGCATTTCATCCGAGATCCGCAAAGACGACACAGACGAAACATTGCTCGCAGACCTCAAAGAGGCACTGGGCGATCGGAGGATGAAAGCTGCCTCTGATTTTCTTTCCTACCTGCGGTGCGCGGTGGTGGCCAACCACTTCGAGGACATCCGTTTCCCGGAGGCGGACAAGAGCGGCGAAAAGTACACATATCGTTCACGCAACTTCGTGCGACTGGCTGAGATGACGGAGGAGTTTTTAAAAAAACATCCAAAAAGCCTCAAGCGCGAGGCCGCACTGTTCCTGCACGCCAAGGCGCTTCACTACGGGATGCGCCCGGTGGTGTTTGATCCCGGCGCAAGCTGGCCGGTTGCGCCCCGCTGGGAGGGAGGAAGCGCGCCCATCACCACGGAGCAGATCCCGTTCAGCGCCGCCCGGCTGCAGGCGGCTCTTGACCGGGTCGAGCGCGAGTTTCCACGCGGTCGTTACACGGCCGAGATCCGCGATTTTCGGGCCGATCTCGCCGTGCGAACCGGCGACCTCAACACGGCTCTTTCCCTGACGCTGGCGCAACTGGACGACACATCAAAGCCCTCGCTCCACAACTCCGGCAGCACCCGTTTGGCGGCGCTCTTTGACCGGCTCACCGACAGCACGGTCCGCCCGGAATTGATGGTGACAATCAAGGCCAGTCCGCGCGCCCGGGAAAGGCTCCTTGAATTCATCAACAGGGGCGGCGGAAGCGCGAAGTTTTTTTGTCTCTCAGGATGGTTGCGGGAACAGATTCGGTGAACGGGGGCTGGCGGAGTCTTTGCAGTGGCTGACTTGGATTTTTCCAGGCGCTCAAGACGGCCCTCGCGGAGCAGGGGCGCTGACAGTCTGCGGGTGCGCCAGAGGTGTTCTCAAGGTTCTCCCGCTGCCCGATCGGGGGCCGCCTTGATGGCCTCCGCTTGTCCGGCAGACCGCTCTGGGTGCTGAACAGCACCAGACTCATTGGAAGGACTCTGCCGCATCAGCCTGACACGCACGGGCTCAAGCAGGTTTCTGTACTTCGCCGGATCCTTCAGTGCCTTGCGCCCAGGCCCCTCATGATAGCCAGGATATTCGAGTGATCCAGGGTGCTCAGTGTGCGGCCCGTCCGGGAGCGTCTTTTGCCATTCCAAGGCGCGCCGGGCCATCCGTTCAACCATCTCGCGCTGCGTGCCGGCCTGGCTGTGAAGTTCCATGGGTTGGCGTGGAATGTCGTAGAGTTCCTCCCGGCTGCCGTCTGGGTTGAACAACAGCTTCCAGTCGCCATCCCGAATTGCCAGCATCGGACTCCGGTTCAGGAGCGAACCGACGCCTTCAAAGCGCCATTCCCACAGCAGGGGCTTTTTCCGGACATGGCCGGATCCTGAGAGAAGGCTGGTCGAGAAATCTTCACCGTCCAGCGGGACTTTGGGCTCCAAGGGGGCACCCGCAATTGCAGCGAGTGTCGGCAACAAATCCACGCCACTGACCACCGATCCAGAATCCACGCCACCTGCAGGAATCCGCCCCTTCCACCGGGCGATGAAGGGCACCCGGATGCCGCCCTCGTACAGGCTCCGTTTCCGGCCTCGAAACGGCCCGGCCGAACCGGCTGCATGGTGGCCGGCGTGGGGGACCCCTGCATCTTCCGGACCGTTATCGCTCGTAAACAGGACCAGCGTGTTTCCAGACCGTGCCGGATCGGCGTCGATCCAGTCCAGCAACCGGCCCATCTGCGCGTCGAGCTCTGTGACTGCTGCGTAATAGATCTGCATCGCAGTCGCAATCCCGGGCCGGCTCTGGTAATCGTTGTAGCGGACTAAAGCCGATTCGGCTGGATTCAAGTCTGCATGGACATCCCGGGACCAGAGTGAAATGAAAAACGGCCTCCCCTCTTTCTCGCACTTCGCCGCAAATTCGATACCCCGGTCGACCAGCTTTTGGGTGCCATCCGGGGCGTTCATCGCAACCCTGTGCGCCGGGCCCACACCCTGCCAGATCAAGTCAGTTTCATCGTAGCCATAAGCAGCGACTGGCAGCGCCTTTTCCTCGCCCAAATGCCATTTCCCAAAATGGGCTGTCCGGTACCCGACACCGCGCAGGGTGCGCGGCAGCGTATCCAGCTCAGGATCGAGAGCTTCCGGCATTCCCATGCGGCGGTTGTGAGGCTTTGCCATCCAATAGTGGATTCCAATGGCCCCGGGAAATCGGCCGGTCAACATGGCCGCGCGTGAGGGCGAACACACCGATGCGTTCACATAGAACTGCTCAAACAACACCCCATCGGCTGCCATCCGGTTGAGATGCGGTGTCGCGATGTCCAGATTGCCGTAACAGCCAAGGTCACCCCACCCGAGATCGTCCACGAGCACAAAAACAACGTTCGGCTTCCGGGGCTCAGCCGCCAACCCCACAGTTCTCTGAACCAGAAAGCACGCAGTGCAAAGGAGGAGGCGGGAAATCAGGGGTTTCATAAACGGGGGGGAGGATCTGTTGCCTTTTGGGAAAACTGAGGGCGGCATTCTGGAAATCGCGAGTCACCAGAGCCGCCCCCGCTGGAAACACTCCCGATGATATCCAAGCCGGCTAAGAACCGGCGATGGATTCCAGCGTAGGAAGTTTATACTCCAAGGCACAAACCCGCCCTCGTTCTTGGCACTCTTCCCCGGGCAGCTCCAGCACCGACTTTTTGATTGGTAATGCCGTGCAGATCCGTTGAACTAGAGGTCAACTCGTGAATTGAAAAGATGACGGACAGCCCCAAGAAACTCCCGGCGCGGTATTCTCAGAAAGCCCAAGAGGCCTACGGGCGGTTTCTGGGGTCGAACGACCTTTCCGGAGTGGCGGACATCGTTCTGGAGGCGGTTCTGGATTATCTCCCCTCCACCACCGCCTCTCAGGCTCCCGCCCCGCAATCCACGGAAGAGTTGCGGGACGATCTCCGGCTCATGGAAGACCTCGGGTTCGATTCTCTGGCCGTGGCGGAGCTGGTGTTTTTCCTTGAGGAAATCTTTCCCGTCACGATCAACAACGTGGAAATCGTGTCCGTGCGGACCTTGGGCGATCTGCGCCAGTTTGTGGACACGAAGCTGCGGGAATCGACGGCGAGGCCCGAGGCGTGAGGATCCAATCGCGAAGGGTTGTGCTCACGGGCATCGGTGTCATCACACCGATCGGGAATGGTGTGGAAACCGTGACGGCCCATCTGCGGGAGGGCCGGCACGGACTTGCCCCGGTGGATCTCCTGGGAAACCCAAACATCCCGGTAAAGCTGGCCGGCACCATCAAAGGCTTTGAAGTCGGGAGCGCTTCCTACCGCGACTGGTCCTGGCCTTCGGAATACGAGATCCCCCGGGAAACCGTCCGCAGCCTTGCCCCGCACGGGGTGTATGCCCTCTGCGCCGGACAGCAAGCCCTCCAAAATGCGGGACTTGCACCGTCAGATGTCGCGGAAAAGACCGATACGGGCCTGTTCTGCGCCTCCGCGGGTTCGGCAATGCTGCTCCACCATAATCTTGCCCAGATGCACGCGGTGCGCGGAGAACGCGGCAACCCAATGGGGCTGGTCAGCTCCATCTCGGGAACGTTGAACTTCAATCTGGCCGCATTCTTCCGGATCACCGGCGCAGTCAGCGGATTTGTATCCGCCTGCGCGTCCTCGAGTCACGCGCTGGGGTACGCCTGCGACGAGATCCGCTTGGGACGCCTCAACCGGGTGCTGGTGGTTGGTGCAGAAGACGTCAACGCCGAGTCGCTCCTTCCGTTTCTCGCGATGCGCGCGCTTTCGTCTGGATCCGTCCCGGAACAGGCCTCGCGGCCTTTTGATGTTGCCCGGGACGGTTTTGTCGGCGCGGGTGGCGCCGTTGCCGTGGTGCTGGAAGACGAGGACACCGCACTGGCCAGAGGCGCCTCCCCGTATGCCGAACTGGCGGGCTGGGGTCAGTCGGCAGACGGTTACAGCGTGGCCAGTCCGCTTCCGGAAGGGACAGGACTGCGCCTCGCGATGGAGCGGGCGCTGGCCGATGCAAGCGAATCTGCCGGGTCGGTCGGCTACGTGAACGCGCATGCCACATCGACTCCGCAGGGCGACCGTGCCGAAGCGATTGCGCTGCAATCCCTGTTTGGTTCCACGGGTGTGCCCATTAGCAGCACCAAGGGACTCACTGGCCACCCGCTCTCCATGGCGGGTGTCATGGAAGTCGCGCTGTGCGCGCTCTCAATGCGCGGCGGGTTCATTCCGGGCAACCCGCATCTGGCGAATGCCGACCCCGTCTGCGCCGGGCTGAACCTTCCAAGGGAAACGACCTTTTCCGCGCCGCGCGTCGTGTTGAGCAACAGCAGCGGATTTGGCGGGAGCAACGTGTGTCTGGTGCTCCGCGGTTTAGACCGCTGAGTTTTCGACGGACGCACCCACCGGCCCCGCGGGTTCCGGAGCGGTTTCTCTGGCCCGGAACAACTCCTGAAATTCGAGCATCCCCCAGAGCCAGAGGCCTTTGAAAAAAGCGCGCAGCAAAATAGAGATCCGGAGGTTGAACCCGCCGAACAGAAAGCGGGTCCGCGCATTCCGGCGCCCGTAATCTCCGCGGGCCTTGCGGACCCGTGCGATTGCCGCGAGACGCCGGTTGTAGAGGCGCATCAGATTGAACACAGGGCCCGCGCGCGGATGGCTGTAGGGCGGGTGCACCAGTTGTTCCTGCCCCAGCTTGAACACCGGCAGCACCACAAAGAGGTAATAAAGCGCGATGTCCATGAGGAATGCGGGCTTCAGAAGCTCGAAATCCCCGAGGTACTCGTATTTGTCCTTGTACAGCGCTTCAAAAGAACGCCGGTAACTGATCACAAACTCCGACTGGTGCCTTTGGAGTTCCGACTCCAGATCGGCTTTTTCCCACCACGCCGAGAGGATCTTCACCGCTGAACACGTCGTGAACGAGGTCCAGTCCATGCCCGGACTGTACAGCGGATCCAAAAACGCCGAGGCGTCGCCCACCAGCACAAAACCGTCGCCGCACTGGACCTCGGAACAATACGCAAGGTTCCGCCGGAAATGGACGTCCCCAGCCTGGAACTCGGCGCCCTCCATCATGTCGCGCGCCGCCGGATGCTGGGAAAGAAAGGTGCGCAGCTTTTCGCCCACCGCCTCGCGGCTTTCCGGCCAGTCCTGAAGCCGCTGATCCAAGACCACGCCGATGCTGGTATCGCCGTCGCGCAATGAAATCCACCAAGCCCACCAGCCATGGCCCACCAAGTGATTGGTCGCCGTGGAGCGCAGCCCGACAAAAGCGTCTTTGTCTTCCGCCGCATCTTGAAGCGGCCCGTTGTCCCAGTGCCGCACAGATTTCCATCGGGACCAGCAGGAGAGCGTGGGATGCTCGGTGTTGGACTTCCACCACCCCTGGGACCGTGCAAGCAGGCAGCGCACCCCCGAGGCATCAATCACCCAGCGGGCCCGGATCCGGGTCGCGGCACCGCCCCCGGGCTGGACCGTGAGTTTCTGGAAGCCACCGGGTTGGAGTTCCACATCCCGGACTTGGGCGGGCCTGAGAACGAGGGTCCCAGCCTCCCTGGCAAGCCGGAGCACTTCCTCGTCCATTTGGGAACGGTCCACCAGAAAGGACGGGATGGTGGACAGATATTTGCCGCCTATCTCGGCACAGTCGGAAACAGAACCGGTTTCGGCGTTGGAAAACCAGAACCGGAGCCCGTTTTTGCAGAGCTGGGTGTGGGTGAGGAACCGGGTGAGCCCGAGGACTTTCCGCAAAAAATAACCGCTGATCTCGACTGTCGCCTCGCCGACCCGGCGGGAAAGTGCGTCGGACTTTTCAACCAGCACAACCCGCATCTCCGGATGCTTTCTTTTGAGCAGAAGCGCAGTGGCGGCACCGCTGAGTGCGCCGCCAATCACGAGGACATCGCACTCCTCAGGCACGCTTGGATTCTGCAAGGAAGTCTCCATGGGAATGCACCGCCGGTTTTGCGGAGCGCACCCATTGAGCACCGCATCGGACCCGCGCGCAAGCCCGGACCGCAGACGACCCCGCACGTCCGTTGACTCCAGGAATCACGTTCCGGGAAAGAGACCTTCCCACCGCAGGGTCCTCCCCCCCGTTGTGCACGGTTCAATCCGCCAGAATCCGGGGCGCCACCCAGACCGCAATGTCATGCCCCGGGTCCCGCTGGGGATCCACCCCAAAAACCAGCTCCACCTTCTGTCCCGACCAGCGGCTCAGATCGAGTTCCGCATCCACCCGTTCCCCTCCCTTGAGTTCCCTGCTCCAAAGCTCCTCCCCCGCCACCGCCACGCTCATCCGGACTCCGCCACTCTGGGGATGGTTCAAGACTGCGCCCAGAACCAGTACCGGTCGACCGTCCGGCAGGTTCACACTGAACCCCCAGCCGCCCGGTTTCCCAGCCACAGGATGCGTGAGCACCCCGCGTTCCGGGACTTCGTCCGCTGGACCGATCCGGCGCCGTTCCACAACCGCCAAGTTTTCCCGGCGGCCAGATTCCAATTCCCGCACAAAATCTTGGACCACCCGTTTTCCGGGAAAAGACGCCGGCTTCCGCGGACGTTCGGGCTCAAGCCGGGCCGCCACCATGCCTGACCAGTCCTGCATCCCCAGCACCGGCAGCGCAAACGCAAACGCCGCGTCTTCGTCCCCGGTTCCTGCAGCC
>CAIURC010000053.1 GCA_903901425.1 uncultured Spartobacteria bacterium
CCCAGTAACTGTCCGTCCTTGTAGAAAGCCAAGCGGAACGGCGATGACGTTACAGAATAGATCGACAGTTTAGGAGCAAGTTCCGGCCTCGGCCCAACCACCCATGACGTCGTATCGGTGTGAAAGCAATCTACACCTGCAATACCCCCCGCATCATGGAATCCGAGCAGCCAATTCTGGTCGATTGACGAGACCAAACGCTGCCGTCGGGACCCATTCTGGTGGGCCACAACAAAAATCGAGTAGACCCGTTCGAGACGGTTGGGAGCCACCAGACCGCTCACATCGACTCCCGGAAACCGAACTGCCTTGGTTCTGCCATCAGACTCCACCTTCGGCGCCACATTGCCGACACGGGTGAAATCGACACGATTACCGGAATTGTCAGCCCACTTCTCAACCACGGAGCCCACTTCCGGCAGACTTTCGGGCTTCAACCAGTAGGCCAACCCATCCGTCACCGGCAATGCATCCACAGTTTGAAAGGGAGTCAAGGCACGGACGCTCACCAACTCTCCCGCCTTTGCCCCAGAAAGCTGACCCACGATATCCGCCTGGCGAACGAGGGATTCCAAGATCAACGAATCACCGCCTTTGGTCATCCGAACAGCGTATCGCCCAGAATCAGAATCGAGGGCGTCAGCAACCACCAGAACTGGACCGTCAGCCCCCCGAATCCTCGAGGAATTCCCAATGGACTGCCCATCTTTGAACCATTGGAAGGCGACATCCGACGCCGCAGACACTTCGAGGCGGATGTCCTGCCCGGTGCGGTAATAAAAATTTCCGGGCCCTCCTTTATATCCAAGCGATGCCGGATAGGGATTGGACTCCCAATCGAACAGGGCCTGCACGTCAGAGTCTCCCAACGCCCGGCTATAGACCCTCACGTCATCAATCGCACCGTCGAACCACGTCTCACCCCACATGTCCATTCGGACACCGAAGAACAGCCGGTTGTCTCCGGTCGTATTGAGATCCAAAATCCCCTCGGACTTTTTAACACCGTCGACATAAGTGATCATCTTTCGATCGGAGTACGACACCACAAGGTGCGTCCATTTGGTTCCAGCCGAGACCTGCGTGTTGAAATCGTTGCAATGGCCGTAGGACCACCACTCGTTCCCTCCAAAAAGCATGGCCCCGAAGCCCCCGTTACAATCGACCCCGCCCCAACTCACGATATGCTCAGCGTGCCGACTCTTGATTCCATCACTCGACTTGACCCAGAGACTCAGCGTCCGGGCCGCATTTCCGCGCGGAAGGGGCAGCGCTCCGGAGGCAATCAGGTACTCCCCCGCCACCAACTGATAGGCCGCGCTCGCGGACCCGAGACGATCCTCAACAAATCGGCCCCCTTTCGGATACGCCATCGTTTGAGAGGGTCCCAGATCCTCCGTGGTGCCATCGAAGGGATAATAAGCAATGAGACCCTCCTCAAAACGCCGAACCCGGCCATTCCGCCATTCCGGAGAGAAGCGAGGGTTTGCAGGCAGACCCGAGATCGCCAACGTAACTAATTTCGAGGCTACCGATCCCGTGCCGTTCGAAACCGAGACCCTGTACTGGCCCGCATTGTCAGCCACAACATTCCTCAACAGCAGCGTCTCCCCGGTGGCTCCGGGGATATCCAAGCCGTTACGCTGCCATTGGAATCGGAACGGAGGGGTGCCCTCCACACGAACCGCCATCAGCGCGAGTCCACCCGGGCTCGCCGTGACATCCGACGGCTGCTCCACAATCACCGGGGCCCCGCCCCCACCCGTCGCCAACGCCACATCGCCCGCCGTCGTCACGTCGTCCCCGTCAAACGACACAGCACCCGACACAACCGCGGCCGAAGCCCCGGCCGTCGCCTGCAGCGAGTACCGCAGGGTCCGCGTCTGGGAATCAAAGAAGGGGCCCCAGCGGATCACACCCCCAGAAGAGCTCCCCAAGTCCAACACCTCCGTTACCGTCCACCCGCTGGGCACCCGCTCCTCAGCCGCGTAGACATTCACCGCCGCCTCCGGGGTGATCCTCACACTCACCTGATACCGCTGAGGCGTTCCGGGTTGCGATTGGATGGTCCGGACAACGGTACCGGTCTGGGCCCATCCCTGACTCATCCCTCCCAGTAGCAGGCTCAGACAGAGCCCCAGCCAACGCAGGACGGAAGGGCACCCTCGACGGGTGACGATAGTGGTCTTCATGGATTTAATCTGAAATTGGGTTGGATCAGTCTTGTCGAAGTCTCGAGCTCAGTTCGTCGACGATTTCGGTAGGATCACACGGAAAAACTCAGTCTCGGCACCCGCCTCCGGCAGGTCGATTCCGATGGGTTGGTCGGTTTCGGGCAGGGCTCCCGAGGACGTCCAGCGTCGCAGGTCGGAACTCCGCTCCAGCAGGCGGCCCGCTCCAGCAGGCGCCTCCAGCCACATCGTCCCCTCCTCCTCCCGCAGGCTCGCAGTGGATGACGATGACGCGTCCACCCGCACCACCCGCACCATCCAGCCATCCACACCCGCCACTCCCTGGCGAGGCTCAGGTCGGGTTAGCGACATCACCTCGTACGACAGCTCTCGGGAACGGTCGTCAAAGTACGGTCCCCACCGCACCACCCCGCCCGTCCACTCGCCACCTTCGCTCGCGCCCATCCAACGGGCCCCTACAGGGGTCCGCTCTTCAAGGGCCTGCGCTGTCGCACCCAGGCCGGGATCCAATGCGATCGTGATCCGCCACCGTTCCCCGCCCAACGACTCGATCCGTCGATGAGCCCGGATCGGTGTCCTCGGCGTCTGGTCCGCCGGACGCACCCTCGGCTGCGTCACCACCCACCACCGCGGCGCAGTTCCGTTCTCCGGATCAAACTTATACAGCTCACCCTGACGCCACAGCACTCCAGCGCGCGTCACATACCCCACAGGAATCGGCGTCGGCCCTTCCGTCCACATCTCGCCCCGCTTCCACGACGCCGCATACTTCGTCACTTCGCTGATCCCCAGCCGACCATCCCGGGCCGCCAAATCGGCGGGGTGATAAGGGCCACGCCCCACAGAAGCCGGTCCTCGG
>CAIURC010000054.1 GCA_903901425.1 uncultured Spartobacteria bacterium
GACAGCACCGCAACCTCACTGGAATTCCCCCCTGAGCTATGCCCTGAAAATTCTTAACGCCCAATCATGCAACGCCTCCCGCCGCCCCTCTTGGATTCGAGCTCAAATCCACTTTCGTACGGTGCTGTGGGATGGCTGTGAGTTCAATGACAATTATTTCCTCCGCCCTCGGATCACACCCAACAAGCGCCGTGAAAAGGAAAACCAATATCGCGCAGTGTCGAAACACGCTCACCATGGCCATGCAGGTTTTGATTGAGGTCCACGTTCATTCCAGATGATAGGCCTGTGAGTATCGCCATCACGAATGGCGCCAAGGCTAGTTCCAAGAATGTTTTGATGAGACCAATGGGTTTGCATCTTGATATGTGCCATTACATGCCGGAAACGGAGGATAGGCCGTCCAAGGATCCTGGCGGGACAAGAAAACCCGTGCCGGTCACCGTCTTTTCCAAGTGTCATTACTCGGACTTTTCTTGTCGTTTCCGCTTCATTTAATAAAGCATCTTTTCTTTGAGTCGAAACTGATTCGCGTGCGCCAACCTTGTCCGTATTTTCCATTAGGTGCTCGGGGAGTGACTTTGTATTCCACTTCAATAAGTGATTTCCCGATTTTGTAACTAACCACAGAGTAAACAACAGACTCCTCTACCGGAGCGACCTCTGCTCTTTTCCAACCTCCAGCATCACGACTTATCAATGCAATTTGTGATCCATGTGCTATGTGTTCGACGACAACGAATCCACTTGAATCTTGCAACCAAGTAATCTCCAAGACGGGCGCGAGCACAGGCACGGATACCGGATCTTTCAGACCTGAAGTATCAGCAACCCGCACCCCATCATCCGCAATCTGCACACTCCATTTTTTATCTGGCGATTCAGACAATCTCGCTTTTCCAGTGGCTTGAGATTGGAGCAATCCCGCCGTGTTAAAAAACACAACCACAAAATACGTAATCACTGTGAAACCTCTCACTTGAAAGCACCTCTTGTATTTGGATAATAGCGCACCTTAACTCTTATATCTAAATTTCTCCCATCCTTGGTTGGGATAGGTCCGGAGAGTTTCCATTTTATTCCGAGTCCGAGATCACGGACCGCCTGCAAGGACATTTCTCGGTTTTCACCCTCAGGTCCTAAATCCCCTATCAGCATCGTTTTTTACCATCCAAAGAAATATCATTTTGTCGCCTGCCTGCAGTGGTCCTCCATGAGCTCTGGCTAAATTTTTAGGCGCCACCCCGCAAGCATCTTTGTCGGCGTTTAGAGATGAAACATCAGCGTTTCTGAATGAAGTTCTGGCCTAATGATGCTCATCAGTTAACAAATCAACAAACGCCGCGGAGATGGCTCCCCTGGTGAAGCCGCCCACTCCGAGTGCGGCTGCGGTCCCACCCACGGTGGCGGCTAGGCTCATCCTTAAAACGATACCGCCTGTACCTGGATCTTTCAAGAGCCCTCCAAAGCACCCCCGGGCCCCGCGTACCCCATGGCCGATCCAGTCAGGGAACCAAATGCCCCCCAAAAAAACCGCTTGCGAATCTCCGCCCTGAATCTCGCTCAACCCACCCTGCGCGAGCCCGTCCAATTCGGCTTTGCCGACTGCGGCCCCGAAATTCCCGACCGCACCCGCCACGCTGTCCCACGGCAATCCATGCCCGACCCCGGCTGTCACCGCCCCGGACACCGCTCCGAACAGGACTCCCCTTAGGATTTCTCAGGTGCCACACCCGTAAATCGCCGCGCTGGCACCTCCAATCACCGCTCCAGCCACCGCCCCGGACACCACGAAAGACCCCACCCCGGCCGCTGTGACACTTCCCGCCGCTCCCACTGGAATCGAAAACAGGGCCGCCCACAGGTAAAGCGCAACACACGCCACTAAGATCGCCACCACCACGACCTAAAGCCAGTTCTTCTTTACCCAGCGCCCGATCTTCTTGGCCGCCTTGGCCACGGCAACAGGACACAGCCCTACTGGCTTCTCTAGGAGTACTCAATGGGATGAGCCCCCCCCCCCCCCCCGAACCCTGAGGCACTACCGCGCGAGTGCGGCTCGAACCAAAAACCCAAACCAAAAAGGCCAGAACGTCTGTTTTTGATGTGCCGGATCTGAGGGCCTGTCAGCGTGAAAGCACGGCGCACCAACGGCCGGCGAATGGCTGGGCCACTATGTGACACGCGCTACCTGCAAATTAAAATCACTGTTCAAACTCCCTACATGAAGTTTAGATTAAAATCTTTCAATATCTCCATCAACCTCGCTGGATCCCCTAACCGCCCGAAGTAAAACTCCACATAATCTGGGCCAAATTTTGTTTCATAAAACACATAGCATTTTTCGGTTAAATAATCGTCAATATTATCCGCTAGTTCGGAATCGCTGATTCTCATAACCAAACCGTGCTCAGTCATTTCCAGCACATCAGATCGCTGCTTCATATATTTTTTATATTCATCAAGCAAATTAAGCTCCTCCGCTGTCGGCAGTCGCTTGCAGCCCTTGCTTCCAGGCAACGAATTATTAAACTTAATTTTGGCAAGTGTTCCCGGAGGTGCTTTGGGGTGGGTGCTTGGAACAAACTCCTTAATCCGTTGGGGTGAGATATCAATCACTGAACCATCGGCACGAGTAATTCTTACCGCCTTTTTGCCGGCGCGATTTGTTCTGACCACTGTCTCTGTCGCCCTCGCGGTTTTCCCTCCAAGCCCAAAATTCCGTCCAAACCTGCGAAAGATCCGGCCGACCGCGGCAAGCAGTCGCTCCCCCAAGTGCGCCGCCGATCGCCCCAATCGCGCCGCTGAGAGTCCGCCCCGGGTCGCTCCTGATGCCGCCCCTGAGGCCGTGACGACCTCCACCTTGGCCGCAAACGTCGCGGTTGCACCTCCCACCGGCGAAAGGCTGTACCCGCACGTCCCGCACGGCGGGCGAGGCTCGGGGCTAAAATGAAGCATCCTTCATCCAACGTTTCCCGCGCGCGCCCGCCCCACCGCAACCACGCGAACGAACCCGTTCTGGAGTGAAGGGAGGAACGACCGGAGGGAACCAGATGGGGCTCCCCATCCGGTTACGAAGGCCTCGAAAACGCCAGGTGCGGGTGGGGCGTTAATTCCAAAACCCCAGACGCGAGTTTCGGGCAAACAGAGGACTACGACCAGAAGCAGGACGAGCCAAAACGCGGCCGGTCCGGGCAGGAGGAAGTTTTCTTTTTTAGCCGCGTCGGTCCTTTAACCGCTAAGGGCAGCAGATTTGACGCCATGGTAGAGCCGTGAAGCGGCTACCAGAGGAGCACGGTCAACCCGGTGACGTGCAGGAAGTGATGGTCGGCCGTTGCCAGCGGAAGACCCGACTGCAGCGAGAGGGCGGCGATCCAAATGTCATTTTGCGGGATGGGCGTTCCAGCTTGGCCGAGTTGAGCGGAGATGCGCCCGTAAACCTCCGGAGTGGACTCGTCGGGGGCAAGCACGTCCACTGCTTCCAGGAACCGGGTGATCTGTTGGAGGTTCTTTTCAGGACGAGCGGAACGGAAAGCGCCTGCGTAAAGTTCGGCGAAAGCCGCTTGCGGCAAGTAAAGTTCCTCTTAGAGGCGATCCTTCCGACCAATGCGTTGCTGTCACGGAAGTGGCGAACACCAACACTGGTATCCAACAGGACGCTGCGACCAGGAGTCACCATCAATCCGGTCGGCCTTCACCGCCCGCTCGAAGTCCTCGCCGTCCAAACCCGCCGTGGCCAACAACGCGGCACGGCGGCGTTCGTGGCTCTTGGGATTGAGGCCGTGGACGTAACGGGCCACTTCCACCAGATTGCGCGGCGGAAATTCGCGCAGGTCACGCACGATGGATTCGATCACAGTCACGTCGGCTAAGGTAAGGCGTCTAAAAGAAGAATTCGCGCGCGGATCGCGGGCCGTTCAAAGCGCGAGCCAGGAGTGAACTGTGGCATATCCGACAGCCTCCGGAGCACAGGGAACACCGGGCCCCGATTATGGCCCGAGTAGACTGCCTCAGGCAGCCCGCAAGGACGAGACTCAGCGGTTGACCTGAGGGTTTTGCAGACGTTGCTCCACGAGACAGCGGTTCGGCGTTGCTTCAGGTTGAGGCGTTGGAATGCTTCTTGGCGTCTTCGAGCTTTTTGGGCACTTCCCGGAAGCATTCTTGCGAAATTCAGGCGCTCTGACCAGGTCTCGCCCCCCCGGGTTTCTTACCCCGGACCCTTGCCAGAGGCTACTTCCAAACTAGCCCGCAGCCGCCGGGACGACTTGACCATTTGCACCTGACCATGTATGGTTTTAGGCATGAATTCCGTGTTGATATCCGAATTCAAGGCCAAGGCGATCGCCACCCTCAAAAGAGTCCGGGACACCGGTGAACCCCTGCAAGTCACGATCCGCGGGCGCGCTGTGGCGGAGATCTTTCCCCCACGCCAGACTCAGGAGGAGGGCGTTGTGCTGGGAGGGTGCGCGGACCTGATGGTCCAGCGTCCGGCCGATGCGCGCCTCGTTCTGAATGACTTTGCGGATGAATGGGAAATGAACCGGTGAAGGTCCTGCTGGACACCCATGTCTGGATTTGGGCCGCGGAGGGAAGCAAGGCCCTCGGGGTCAAAAGCCGCAGACTCCTCACCAACCGGGACACGCAGCGCTACGTTTCCCCGGTCTCAACCCTCGAGATCGCCCGCCTGGTTGCGCGCCGCGAGATCCTCCTGGCCTGCCCGCTTTCTGAGTGGGTCAGCCGCTCGATGGCTCTCCTCAAACTCCAGACCCTCGAACTCGATCATGCCACCGCAATGGATGCTTATGCGCTGCCCGGCGATTTTCATGCCGACCCTGCAGACCGTCAGCTGGTCGCCACGGCACGCGTTCATGGCCTCCGTTTGTTGACCGCGGACGCCCGCATTCTCGCCTATCGTCAGGTTCATTCCCTCCCGGCGGGGAATTGAGCCGGTGGGCGATGGCCCATCTTGAGGCAGGCAGGAGGACTGCCCCCGTCTGACCGCAGTCCCGCGGTGCCGGGCATCCCCCACGCACAAGTTTCTGGAGACCGTCATTCCCTCCCGGCCCTGCCTGTGAAAGGGCAGGCAAAACCCAGACACACGCCCCAGGCCCATCCACACCCTTCACAAACGCCAGATCATCGCGGCCACCGCAAAGACCGCATGGGATTTCTTTTCCAACCCGAAAAACCTCAGCCGGATCACGCCGGAATCGCTGGCTTTCCAGGTCATCATGCCCGACCTGCCCGAACGGATCCATGCCGGCCTCATGATCGAATACCGCGTGCGTCCAGTTGCCAACATCCCGCTCACCTGGCTCACGGAAATCACGCGCGTCGAACCCGAAACCTATTTCGTCGACGAACAACGCCTCGGCCCCTACGCCCTCTGGCACCATGAGCACTGGGTCCGCCCCGCGGGCACCGGAAAATTTGAAATCGAGGACCGCGTCACCGAGCCCCCCAAGGGACAGACCTCTGTTTTTCTGGGATCAAACGTGCTGGTGGACACCAGGCCGTTCCCGAGTTTCTCACGGACCACGCGGCCTTCCGCATCCATCGTCTCCACCTCCCTGGAGTGCAACCCGCTTTGCAGGGCCTCGATCAGGTGCCCCTGCGGCGCGTACACGTTCCGGGTCTCAAACCCGCTCGGGTAACGGTACGTTTCCGGCCTTCCATAGGCGTCGTACGTCCCGGCGGTGACAAACGTTTTGCCCTCAAAACTCCGGCTCGTGGAAAGGACCCGCCCCAGCGCATCCAGCGCGGTGACACGCTCGGTCCATTTGGGGGCGGCATCGGTCCCGAAGAACTTGGTGCACAGGAGCGCTCCGTTCCATGCCACGGGCTGCCCTTCAGCAAACGCATCGTAGATCCACTGGGTGCGTTCCACGGTCCTGAGCGTGCCGGGCGGGGCGTTGGCATCAGCCACCTGCGCCTTCTGTTCCAGCTTCCGTCCCAGCGCGTCGTACTGGAACGTGACCACGGTTCCCTTGGCGTCCCGCTGCCACTTGAGTTCGCCGAACACCGTGTACCCGTACTCCCAGGTGCCCATGCTGGGATCGGTCATCTTGGTTTTTCTCCCAAGCGCATCGTACTCAAAGGAAGTCACCAGCCGGGTTCGTTTTCCTTCGACTTCTTCCTCGGTAAAAGTTTGGAGAAGCCTTCCCATGGCATCGTAGAGATGCTCAATCACGCCCCCCGCATCATCGGTGACACGCGTGGTCAGGCCTGCGGGATTTTGTTCGGCTGTGGATCTCTGCAGCTTGGCGTTGGTCGTGGTGACCGTGCGTCCGGCATACAAGGCCTGTCCCTACTGGCTTCCGC
>CAIURC010000055.1 GCA_903901425.1 uncultured Spartobacteria bacterium
CTCTTCCCCAAGTTTTCAAACCAAGGGCGAAGGAGGCGCACCATAAAACCAGCGGATAACATTTCCAGATGCCGCTGCACCGTCTTGTTGGTCTCCCCGAGGGAGCGTCCCAGCTCAGAGGCATTCAAAATCTGGCCATGGTAGTGGGCCGCCATGCTCCAAAGCCTCCCAAGAGATGCAGGCGTTGAACCCAGTCCCAACGAGGCGAAGTCTTTCTCGATAAAGGTCCGGATGAAGTCCTTTGCCGTAAGCGGTACGCCAAGCACCTCTGGCGGGCGCAGTAGAAATGTCAGACAGGTGTCTGTATGACATTTCTAGATTCAGCGGGCGACGGGGTTTTAAAGGTGGACACGGCTGGGCGGGTGCGTATTTCGCGTGAGCGCCGGGAGCAACTGCTTGGGGAGTTTGCGACCAGCGGCATTTCGGCCAGACGGTTTGCCCAACTCGCGGGCGTCAACCCAGTCACTTTTTATTCCTGGCTTCAAAAGCAGCGGGCCCTCGGAACTGAAACTCCCGTCCGGAGTGCGGGAAATCCCGTGTCCTTCATGGAGGCGGTCTTGGGGTGTCCGCCGGCAGTGCAGTCGTGTTCGGAGGCACCGCTGGTGGTGCATTTGTGTGGGGGTGCCCGAGCCGAGGTCGCCAGCAGGCAGGGCGTTCCGCTACTGGCTCAGTTGCTCGTTGAGCTTTCCCTCAGCAAAGCCGGCTCGCTCACCCATGCTTAACTTCACCGGCAGCCTGCGTGTTTTTTTGGGAGTGGAACCGGTTGATTTGCGCAAGAGCTTTAGCGGCCTTCTTGCGCTGGTCATGAATCGGCTCAAGGAGGATCCGTTGCAGGGGGCGCTGTTTGTGTTTTCAAACCGCTCCCGCTCCCGGTTGAAAATGCTCTACTGGGATGGCACCGGCCTGTGGGTGTTGGTCAAGCGGTTGGAAAAGGGCACTTTTGCGTGGCCCGCGCCGGCGGAAGCCGCGGCGGTAAAGCTGCAGCTCACTCCGGAGGCGCTGTCTCTTTTGACGACCGGAGTGGACATGCGGGGGGCGCGTTTTCGGGCCTGGTACGAGCGGTGAAATTTTTTTAATCAAACCGCTAAGAGAGTTCCGTTTGGTGAATGGTCCTGCGCGGAATGTCCTCGCAACCACCCACCAAGGAAGAACTCGAAACGCGGCTTGGCACCGCGCTTGCGGAGGTGGACGGACTACGCGAGCAACTGGGCGGCGCGCAGGTTGAGATCCGGCTGTTGCGCGCGAAACTCGACGCGCTGGTGCGGCGTATCTTTGGAAAAAAGAGCGAACAACTCAACGACGCCCAGTTGCAGCTTTTGCTGCAGGAGCAGGCAGCACCGGGCCCGGCGCTGGGAAAAGAATCCGGCCCCCTGGCGTTTGAGACGCAGCCTTTGGGGTCGGGAAAAGAAGCGCGTCGCAAAACAAAGCGGGGCCCTCGGCTACCGGACCACCTTCCCGTGGTGGAGGAGGTGCTCGTCCCCGAGGTGGTCAAGAACGAGCCCTTGCTGTGGCGCCGGATTGGAGAAGAGGTCAGCGAGCAGCTCGATTTTGAGCCTGCACGGTTTTGGCGCCGGCGTTTGGTGCGGCCCAAGTACGTGCACCGGTTAGAGGTGGACGCGGTGCCGGTGGTGGCGCCGCTTCCGGGCGGGTTGCAGGAGCGCTGCATTGCGGCTCCCGGACTGCTCGCGCAAATCCTTGTGGCGAAGTACGCGGACCACCTGCCCCTTTACCGGCAGGAATCGATTTATTGGAGCCGCCATCAGGTGTGGTTGCCCCGGCAGACGATGGTGAGGTGGGTGGAGTTGGCCGCCGACTGGCTGGAGCCCATTTACAAGGAGATCCGCCGTGAAGTTTTTTCCAACGGGTATGTGCAGGTGGACGAAACGCCGGTGCGGTACTTGGATCCCGGCTATGGCAAGGCGCGCCAGGGCTACTTGTGGACGGCGCACCGTCCGGGCGGAGATACGGTGTATCACTGGGAAACGAGTCGAGCGGCGGAGTGCCTCCGGCGAGTGGTGCCCGTTGACTTTAAGGGGATCATGCAGACGGACGGCTACGAAGCCTATCCTTGCTATGCTCGGAGTCGGGCGGGAGAAGTGCGTCTGGCGGGCTGTTGGGCGCATGCAAGGCGCGGCTTTTTTGAGGCGCAGGAGGAGTGTCCGAGGTTGGCGGGATTTATCCTGCTTCAAATCCAACATCTTTACGCGTTGGAGAAGCGGTTGAAGCAGGAGCGGGCGGGTCCGGCCTTACGGGAGGCTCGAAGGTTGGCGGAGAGCATCCCGATTTTAAGGCGGCTGAAAAAGGTGCTATTGCGGCTTCAAATGCGCAGACAAATCCTTCCCAAAAGCAACTTTGGGAAAGCGATAGCGTACGCCCTTGAGCGGTGGGAGGAGCTTGAAACGTATGCTTACGAGGGGCGGGTGGAGATCGACAACAACCCTTGTGAAAGGTCGATCCGGCCGACGGCGGTGGGGAAGAAAAACTGGTTGTTCATTGGAGAGGCGCATGCGGGGAACCGGAGCGCGATCGTGTACACGCTGATAGAATGCTGCCGCCGCCGTGGGATCGATCCCTTCGCGTACTTGAAGGATGTGCTCACGCGTCTCCCTGGGGCCACGAACTGGACGATTGGGGAACTGACGCCC
>CAIURC010000056.1 GCA_903901425.1 uncultured Spartobacteria bacterium
CATCACATCCTGGGGCTGGAGAAGGTCCCAAGGGTCCGGCTGTTCGCCGGTTAAAGTGGTACGCGAGCTGGGTTCAGAACGTCGCGAGACAGTTCGGTCCTTATCCGCTGTGGGCGCAGGAGAATTGAGGGGTTCAGACCTTAGTACGAGAGGACCGGGTCTGACGAACCGCTGGTGTTCCAGTTGTCGTGTCAACGGCACTGCTGGGTAGCTATGTTCGGAAGGGATAAGCGCTGAAAGCATCTAAGCGCCAAGCCCATCCCAAGATGAGTTCTCCCTGAAGGGTCGTGGTAGACCACCACGTTGATAGGCCACGGGTGTACGCACAGCAATGTGTTCAGCCTAGTGGTACTAATATCCCGTTCGGCTTGGTCATTCTTCGCCCCCTCCGCACCCAAACCGCCCGTTCCGGGCGGCAGGGAAGGGGGTGAGTGAAGAGTGGCTTTTATTGAATCAAACAAAATTCGGCTCTCCTTAAGAAAAGTATCCGGAAAGCTTCCTGTGTGTAGATGTCAGTGAATCAGCCCCCGGCCGCCCATGGCGCGCCCGAGGCGGGTTCTTTGCAGTAAAACTCCGGCCGCCAGAGGCTGGTCCCTCCCCTTAACCGGGGGGCTCAGCCTCTGGTGACCCTAGCGCAGTGGCCCCACCCGTTCCCATTCCGAACACGGAAGTGAAACGCTGCAGCCCCGATGATAGTGCTTCTATAGGTCGCGCGAAAGTAGGACGTCGCCAGAGTCTTCGCCCCGGCAGGTGCAAAACACCCGCCGGGGCGCTTTTTTTTGCTCTCTCCTCACCCCGTCTTCACTCCCATTGACCCCATTTTTGATTTGAGTTTCTCATGGGTGCTCCGAGATACTTCAGCGTGCGCTCACCCCCAGCATCACAAGCCCTGCTTCCGCCTGGGCTGCCCAAGCCTGGAGATCACTTTGATCCTCCACGTTGTGCCCGTCCGCTGAAGCTCAGGCTGTTGAACGCAGCGAAAGGGTTTCCAGCTGCACCTAGGATTCTGGCGCAGGTCGGTCAATCCATGCTCTTGTTGGATGCCGATTTGGAGGAGGTTGCTGGCCTTCTGCGGATGGATCCTGCGATCACCCTACTTGTGATGCGCGTTGCAAACAGCGCCGCTTATAACACGCGTGAGCCGTTCGGGACATTGGAGGAGGCGTTGGCCCGACTTGGTTTTGCAAAAGCTTACCGTTTGATTGGTGCGGCTGCTCTGCGTCAGTTGTCGGATCAGGATCTTCCTTTTTATGGGGTGACCGGAACGCAAATCCGGCAGAACTCTCTTTTGACGGCGATGCTCGTGGAGTTGCTTGCTCCCGTGGCAGGGGTGTGTGCGCATGCCGCCTATACTGCAGGGCTTCTCAGAGGGGTGGGACGGATTGCTTTGGACCGATTGGCCCAAGCCCGGGAGGTTCAAACGGAGTGGATGGATGGGACAGAGGTGAATGTGGAGGAGGCGCTTTTTGGAATGACTGCCTCTCAAGCCTCGGCGATGTTGCTTGAGGAGTGGAATTTTCCGGATGAAACCGTGCGGGCGATCCGGGAGCACACCGATTGGCGAACGGAGGATCGGTTGGCCGGCATATTGAATTTGGCTGCCGGTCTCGTTCATCAGAGTGGATATGAAATGCCTGGAGAAGAGCGCTGGTGGAACGGAGATCCCGAGCGGTTGGGCGGATTAGGGGTGAGTGAGGATGTGATCCACGAGGCTTTGCGGTTGAGTCTCAAGCGATTCAATTCGGTGCTTGAGGCCGTTGCCTGACCTGCGCGCGGGGCGCGCCTTGATGGATAAAGATTTACACGGGTTGAAGTTTTTGCTTTCTTCCCCAGAATTCTACCGCCTTCGGCTGCTTTCCTAACCGATATCCTTCGGGACGGAATTGGATTGAGCGCGACGGGCGTCTTAAAACCCTTCAAATCCGTGAAAATTAACTTAATCCCTGAAAAGGAACTGAACAACTTGCGGACAGGGGGAAGTGATCGCGCTTCTCAGGAACAGGCGCGGATGGGTTTGCCGTCCTCCAGATCTGGGATGGCTTCCAAGCCCTTGGAGCGATCCGTTTCAATCCGTCCGCGGTCTACCGGTTCAGGTGGAGCGGCTGGCGCAGAGATTGTGAAGGCGAGGCTGATTTCCGCGGGGAATGAGATGCCTGTGGCGCCTCGGATTCTGGCCGAGGTGGGAAGGAAGATGCAGGAGATGGAGGCGGATTTGGAGGATCTTGCAGCCCTTCTGAGGCTGGACGCGGGGATTACAACGATTGTTTTCCGTGTTGCTAACACGGCGGCCTACAATCCCCATGAGGCTTTTGTGACGCTTGAAGAGGCGCTCGCGCGTCTTGGGTTTGCAAAAGCTTATCGGTTGGTGGGAATTGCTGCGTTGAGGCAAATCTCGGATCAAGGTCTGCCATTTTACGGCATCAGTGGTTCGCAGTTTAGGCAGAATGCGCTGTTCACTGCGTTGGTGGCGGAGTTGATTTCACAGGCCGCTGGTGCGTGTCCCCAAGGGGCTTACACAGTCGGGTTGCTTCGGTCGATTGGGAAACTGGCGATGGACAGTGTCACCGGGAAGATGAGTTTGGAGTGGGAGGGTGTTGTGGATGCTGCCACGGAGAAGGAGTTGTTTGGAATGGACAGCTGCGAGGTTTCTGCGTTGCTCCTGGAGTCGTGGGGTTTTCCTTCGGAGATTGTCCGAGGGATGCGGGAGGTGTCGGACCCAGAGCCGGCTGAGCGGATGTCCGAGGTGCTGCAGATGGCTGCTGGCCTTGCTGAGCGCGCAGGATACGGGCTTCCGGGCGAGTTTTTCGAGTGGGCGTTGACTCCGGAGAAGATGGAGTTTCTGGGGCTGACTGGACCAGCTCTGGAGGATGCTGTTAAGAAGGCGTCCAAACAGTTCCTCGCCGTTCGGAACGCGGTGCTCTAAACAGGTGGTGCGGTAGGTGTTGGCGGCGGATTAAGTTTGACGTGGGCCGCGGTATGAACGACTGTGCACGCCCCTTTTTATGCGACACACGCTTTCGGTTTTGGTCGAGAACAAATTTGGCGTTCTGACCCGGATTGCCGGGATGTTCAGCGGCCGGGGCTTTAACATCGACACCCTGAATGTCGGTCCGACGTTGGATCCGTCCACATCGCGGATGACAATCGTCGTGAGGGGGGACGACACGGTTCTCGAGGCGGTGACCAAGCAGCTCAACAAGCTGATTGATGTGATTGAGATCCAGGATTTCCGCGATGACGAGTGTGTTGACCGGGAATTGGTATTGATGCGCGTCAGTGTCCGTCCGGAAACGCGTGGTGAAGTCATGCAGATCTGCGACATTTTTAGGGCCAAGATCATCGACGTTCAGCACCGCAACGTCTCGATCGAGATCACCGGGAATGAGAGCAAAATAAACAAGTTCCTGATGCTGATGGATCCGTTCGGAATCAGCGATCTTACCCGGACCGGGAAAGTGGCGTTGGCGCGGAAATCAGACTGAAAACGCCCTGTGGAATCCGCCAGAGAATTGGGCAGGAATCCTCAACCCGGAATCGCGCCTGAAGCCGGATGAATCTTTAACGAACCAAACAGAAACTCCCCACCAACTGCGAAACAACCCATGCCAGCCAAAATCTACACAGACAAAGACGCCGACCTCGGACAACTCAAAGGGAAAACCTGCGCCGTGATCGGCTTCGGTTCTCAGGGGCATGCCCACGCACTGAACCTGAAGGAATCTGGTGTGAAGGTCATCATTGGACTTTATCCCGGGAGCAAGTCCCGCGCGGTTGCCAAGGATAAGGGGTTTGAGGTGGTGGACACCGCTGAGGCTGTAAAGCGTGGAGACGTGATTTTTGTGGCAGTTCCGGACACGAAGATTCCCGCGGTTTACGAGGCGGACATTGCCCAGAATCTGAGCAAGGGCAAGACGCTGTTGTTCAGCCATGGGTTTGCGATCCACTTCAAAACCATCCAGCCGCCGAAGGACGTGGACGTGATTATGGTGGCACCCAAGGGGCCAGGGCACATTGTCCGCCGCCAGTTTACCGAGGGTAAAGGCGTTCCGGCGCTGATCGCCGTCTATCAGAATCCGAGTAAAAAGGCGAAAAAGACGGCCCTTGCTTGGGCGAAGGGTGTGGGTGGGACCCGGGGTGGAGTGATTGAGACTACGTTCAAGGAGGAGACCGAGACGGATTTGTTTGGGGAGCAGACCGTCCTCTGTGGTGGTGCCAGCGCCTTGGTTCAGGCAGGTTTCGAGACCCTGGTTGAGGCCGGGTACTCTCCTGAAATGGCCTATTTCGAGTGCCTCCACGAACTGAAGCTGATCGTGGACCTGATGAACGAGTCCGGGATTGCCGGGATGCGCTTCTCCATCTCTGAAACTGCGAAGTGGGGCGATGTGAGCGTGGGGCCCAAAATCATCGATGACGGTGTGAAAAAGCGGATGAAGGCAGCGCTGAAAGACATTCAGACCGGGAAGTTCGCAAAGGGGTGGATCAAGGAGTACGAGGGCGGCTACAAAACCTACCGCAAGCTCCTTGCAGATGGTGAGAAACATTCCATCGAGAAGACCGGTGCCCGGCTCCGTGGCTTGATGCCGTGGATCCAGAAGAAGAACATTAAGGGAGCTCAGGCCGCCTACAATTAAGCCGAGACTTTACTGAAAAGTTTGAAAAACCCCGGGGACCGTTGTCCCCGGGGTTTTTTGTTTTGGGATTATGGGAGGTGCAGGGGTTCCTGATTGCGGAGGGGGCAAGGATCAGGCAGGGTTCGCCTCCCATGTCACAGTCAAAGTTGCTCACGCTTGGACATTCGCCGGATCCGGATGACGCCTTCATGTTTTATGCCCTGGCCGAGGATAAAATCGACACGAAGGGGTGGCGGTTCGAGCATATCCTCCAGGACATCCAGACTCTGAACGAGAGGGCGACTCGAGGGGAGTTGCACATTTCTGCGATTTCGATTCACGCGTATGCCCATGTCTTGGACCGGTATGCCCTTTTGCCCTGTGGTGCGAGCATGGGCGACGGGTATGGTCCGATGCTGATTGTCCGGCGTGGAACTCCGCTGCCAGACTGTTCAGACTTGGATGCGGTTCGGGGCTGGTTGCGAAGCCGGACGATTGCGGTGCCTGGAAAGATGACCAGTGCGTTTCTTGCGCTGGGATTGTTCATGGGGGAGAGTCGCAATGTGGTGGTGCCATTTGACGAGATCTTCGGTGTGGTCACGACCGGTGTGGCAGACGTGGGGCTGATCATCCATGAGGGCCAACTCACTTATTCCCGGGATGGATTTGACAAGGTGATCGACCTTGGGGAGTGGTGGAAAAACGAGACGGGTCTTCCGTTGCCGCTTGGGGGGAATGTGATCCGGAAGGATCTTTCGGTCAGTGAGCGGAGCGCGATCAACGAGGTTTTGCGGGAGAGCATCCGTTACGGATTAGAGCACCGTGCGGCCGGTGTGGCGCATGCGATGCCGCTGGCGCGAGGAATGGACACGGAACTGGCGGACCGGTTTATCGGGATGTACGTGAATGAGTTTACACTCGACTACGGTGATGTGGGCCGCCGCGCGATCCGGGAGTTCCTAGGGCGTGCACACCAGGCGGGTTTGATTCCCGCACCGGTGGAACTGGAGTTCGTGAAATAAGCGCAACGGCGCCGTTCTGACCGTCAACGCAGATTGTCCGGGTTCAGAGACTGGAGGGCCTTCGGGATAAAGAGCCCGTTTTCGCGGACCAATTTTCCGTCGAAATGGATGGTCCCGCCGCCGTAGTCCGGACGCTGGATGTTCACCATGTCCCAGTGGACTTGGGACCGGTTTCCGTTGTCGGCCTGTTCATACGCTTGGCCCGGGGTAAAATGGAACGAGCCGCTGATTTTCTCGTCGAAGAGAATGTCGCGCATGGGATGGAGGATGTATGGGTTGAAGGCGAGTGAGAACTCGCCGATGAACCTGGCGCCCGGATCGCTATCGAGAATGCTGTTCAACTTGGCGGTGTGGTTGGAGGTGGCAGCCACGATTTTTCCGTCTTTAAATTCAAGGCGGACTTGGTCAAAGGCAGTGCCCTGATAGATGGTGCCGGCGTTGAAAGCGATGTGGCCCTGCACGGAGTTGCGGACCGGAGCGGTGAACACCTCGCCGTCCGGAAGGTTGTGGGAGCCACCGCAGGGGATGGCCGGGATGTTCTTGATTGAAAAACGGAGGTCAGTGCCTGGTCCGCGGATTTCGACTTTGTCGGTGCGTTCCATGAGGGCTTTGAGGGCCTTCATGCCGGGAATCATGCGTGCGTAGTCGAGAGTGCAGACGTCGAAGTAGAGGTTTTCAAACTGCTCGGTGCTCATGCCGGCCTGCTGGGCCATTGAGGGACTGGGCCAGCGGAGGACACACCAGCGGGTTTTCTTCACCCGCCAGTCGATGACCGGGCGCATGGTCCGGGCGACCAGTTTCATTTTTTCCGGGGGCACATCCGACAGTTCGGTGATGTTCTGGCTGCCGCGCAGGGCGATGTAGGCCTGCATTTTTTTCATCTGAGCCAACTGGAGGGATGCGCCGGTCTGGAGCGCATCGGGGTCGGCGCCGAGTGCCAGTTCACGGCTGATCCTGGCGTGATGCAGTTGGACAAAGGGGTGCGCCCCGGCGTCGCGCACGGCCCGGATCAAGGCCACGGTCATTTCGTGGGGGATGTCGAAAGCGTCGATCAGGATTTTTTCGCCGGGAGCAAGGCGTGTGGAGTGACGGACGAGAACATTGGCGAGCTTGTCGATTCGGGGGTCGTGCATGGCGAAGAAGAGTGTGGTGGAAAGCCTGATCCGTGCGTGAAAGGAAGTCGAGTGGATGTGGGCGGGGACGATTCGGGTTGTGTGCGGGGCGCGGTCTGCTACATAGCGGCACTCATGACCGCATCCAAACGTTTCCGTGCCGGCGTGCTCTTCGGAGAGGAAGTCAAAGAACTCCTGGATTACGCGAAAGCCAACGAGTTCGCGCTGCCAGCCATCAACTGTATCGGGACTGACTCCGTGAACGCTGCTCTTGCGGCGGCTCGCGAGGTCAACTCGCCGACCATGATCCAGTTTTCAAATGGGGGCGCCCAGTTTTTCATCGGCAAAACTGTCCCGAAGGACGGGCAGTTTGCTCCGATTCAGGGTGGAATTGCGGGTGCGCATTATGTGGACATCGCGGCCAAAGCCTACGGGGTTCCTGTGGTTCTGAACACGGACCACTGTGCGAAGAAGTTGTTGCCTTGGGTGGACGGGATGCTGGCTGCCAGCGAGGAGCAGTACGCCAAAACCGGAAAGCCGCTTTACAGCTCCCACATGCTGGACTTGTCGGAAGAACCCCTGGACGAGAACCTTGAGATTTGTGCGAGGTATCTTGAGCGGATGGCCAAGATGGGGATGACTCTGGAGATTGAGCTGGGTGTGACGGGAGGCGAGGAAGATGGCGTGGACAACTCGGGGGTTGAGGAAAGCAAGCTGTACACGCAACCGGAGGAGGTTGCGAAGGCGTACAGGGTTCTGAATGCGATCAGCCCCAACTTTACGGTCGCTGCCGCATTTGGAAACGTGCACGGCGTTTACAAGCCGGGGAATGTGAAGTTGAAGCCGTTGATCCTGAAAAACTCCCAAGATTACATTGAGAAGAACCTGGGCACGGCGCCGAAGCCGGTGAATTTCGTGTTCCACGGGGGATCCGGCTCCACCCGGGAGGAGATCCGTGAGGCAATCCGGTACGGTGCAATCAAGATGAACCTGGACACAGATATCCAGTGGGCGTTCTGGGACGGGGTGCGTCAGTATGAGGCGAAGAACCGGGAGTATTTGCAGGGGCAGATCGGAAATCCGAAGGGTGCGGACGCGCCGAACAAGAAGTACTACGATCCGCGCGTGTGGCTCGGGCATGCGGAGGAATCCGCCACGAAGCGGCTGATCGCCTCTTTTGAGGACTTGAACTGCTTGAATCGGAACGCCTGACCGGGGGTTCTTTTTTTAAGCACCTCTTTTTGACCGGCTGCGACGCGAGTCGCAGCCGGTTTTTGTTTGTGATGGCGGAAACTCGGCCTTGGCGGCTCAGGTGAAAATGGGCGAGGATAAAGGGATGTGTGTTCTTCCCATGGGTTTGCGCGGCTCCTTTCTCTGGGTGTTTCTGGTGATTTGCCCCGCTGCTTTTGTCTTGGGAGATGATTCTGGCCGCCACGGGAAGTCGCGGCAGGGAGAGGTGTTTGATGAGGGACCCAGACGTGCGGCGGTGCTCCTTGGGCCCGAAAAGGTGGGGCGCGTGGAGTTTCCCGTGACCTCAAAAACGGTGGAGAGTCAGAGGTTTTTTGAGCAGGGATTGGCCCAGTTGCACGGGTTTGCGTATTTTGAGGCGGAACGCTCGTTCCGACAGGCTCTCCTGGGGGATCCCGACTGCGCGATGGCCCTTTGGGGATTGGGGGTGGCAAACCGGTTTCATGCGGTGCGGGCGCGTGAGTTTCTTACCAAGGCTGTGGGGTTGCGCGAGAAGGTGAGTGAAAAGGAGCGGCGCTGGCTGGATCTTTACGCGGCGTACTTTGCGGAAAAGCCGGCGGAATCCAACCGGCGGCGGGCGCTTGTGAAGGGGTTGGAAGGGTTGGTTGTGGATTATCCTGCGGATGTGGAGCCGAAGGTCTGGTTGGTTCTGGAGTTGTGGTTGAATGCGGATCATGGAATCGCAATTGAAAGCCGGGTCGCTGTGGATGCGCTGTTGACGGAAGTTTTCAGGCAGGCACCGGACCATCCCGGGGCACATCATTTGAGGATTCATCTCTGGAACCGGCAGGCGGATGCGCGGGCGCTTGGATCGGCGGAACGCTGCGGGCAGAGCGGGCCCGGGGTGGCGCACCTGTGGCATATGCCCGGGCACACCTATTCGGCGCTCCACCGGTACGCAGATGCAGCATGGCATCAAGAGGCTTCGGCGCGTGTCGACCATGCCTGGATGAGGGATTGGTGGCTGATGCCGGACCAGATCCACAACTACGCGCATAACAACGATTGGCTGGTTGAGACGCTCGGGTATCTGGGCCGGGTACGGGAGGCGGTGGATCTGGCAAAAAACATGGTGGAACTGCCCCGCCTTGCTCCCCGCGCAACCGTGGTTGGGCGGAGCCAGCCCCGGGACGCGGACTCCAGCAACCGAATGGGAACCCGGCGCTTGATTCATCTTCTGGTGGATTTTGAGCTCTGGCGGGAGGGCTTGGAACTTTGCGAATCGCCGTACCTGCCACCCCAGAAAAACTGGGTGCTCGAAGCGTTGCGGACCCGGTTCCGGGTTCTGGCTCATCTGGCCCTTGGATCTACTGCGGCAGCGGATTCGGCGTTGAGTGAACTCCGGGCGGCTGTACAAAACTTGAGCGCTGAACGCGTGGAGGCGGCCGAGGATGCAGAGCGCAAGGCAGAGGAGGCAGGCAAATCAGGGGACGAATCCGTGCGAGGGGCCTTGGATGTTCTGCGCTCCAGAAAGGGGGAACTGAGTGAAGCCCGGGCCGCTTTGACTGAGGCAGAGGCATGGTGCGCCATGGAGAAAGGGGACGGTGCCGAGGCCGACCGCTTGTTGGGCGCTGTCAAAAACCTGCCCCAGAGCCGGCGGATTCTTTTTGAACTCAGGCGGGGCCGCCCGGAGGAAGCTTTGAAACTCTTGGAAAAGCTGCCCCGGGACGGGCAATTCCTTCCCGAGGCGCTCGCAGTCGAGGTATTCTGGAAAAATGCAGATCAACCCGCCGCGCAGAAGGCTCTTCAAAACCTGCGCCGCACGGCTGCGGACCCTGACCTCCCAGCCTTGAAAAGGCTACAGCCAGTTTTGGAGAGCGCAGGGTTTGAGCCCAGTGCGCTGGAAGATGGATCTTGGAGGGAGCCTGCTGCCGGAACCCATGTCCGGCCCGGACTTGAGCCACTTGGCCCCTTCCGATGGAGCCCTCCCGCGGCCCCGCCATGGCAACTCCCGGACGGATCCGGCCAGGTCTGGGGGCCGGAACGCTTTGAGGGCAGGCCCCTGCTCCTTCTCTTTTACCTCGGCAGCGGCTGTGTCCATTGCATCGAACAGCTCAACACCTTTGCTCCCCTGAGCCAGGCCTACGAAAAGGCTGGAATCCCCATCGTCGCCGTCAGCACGGATCCCCCGGTGGAACTCGGCAAAACTCTGGCAAAGGGCAAGCTCCCCTTTCCCATTGTGGCGGATCCGGGCCAGACGGTTTTCCGGCGGTATGGGGCATGGGACGATTTTGAGCGGCAACCGCTGCACGGCGTATTCCTTCTGGACGCGCAGCGCCGGATCCGCTGGATGGACATCTCGGCCAGTCCGTTTGTGGAGGCGGACTGGCTCCTGGCTGAGGCAGAGCGGTTGCTCCGTTTTCCCGTGCCGGTGCGTCCTCCCCTCCGGTCTGGGGAAGGCGGAAACTGAAAGACGCGCCCTTGCCCGGGGAGCCACTCGCCCAGACGGAGCCGCCATGCCGGGAAACGATCCGTTCCACGAGCGCGAGGCCCACTCCGCTGCCCGGGAACTCTTCCTGGGAGTGCAGCCTCTTGAACACGTGAAAGAGTTGGTGCGCATGGCGCATATCAAATCCGGCCCCGTTGTCGGTCACGGTGTATACGGAGCCGCCGGAGCCGGACTCAGCCCGGACCTCGATCCGGGCCTGGGGCTGGTGTCCGGTGAACTTGATCGCGTTTTCAAGAAGGTTCGCCCAGACCTGACGGATCATGGGGGCGGTGCCAAACGCCGGGGGAAGCGGGTGGAGGTGGAACTCGATTTTGCTTTCCGGATGGCTGGCGAGCAGTTCCGCAAACACGTCTCGGGCCATCTGTTCCATGTCGATCCGGATCGGCACAATCTTCTGGCGGCCCATTCGGGAGAACTCCAGCAGATCGTCGATCAGATGCCCCATCCGGCGGGCCTCGCCCATGATGATTTCCAGGAGCCGGCGCCCGTCCGCGTCCAGCTGGGACCCATGTTCAGAGGCGAGGATTTTTGAGAACCCGTCCACGGCCCGGAGGGGGGCGCGCAGGTCGTGCGAAACCGAGTAGGCAAACGCGTCCAGTTCCCGGAGCGAAGTTTCAAGTTCCGCGCTCCGCTGCTGGAGTTGCGCGTTGAGCCTCTGGATGTCCTCAGCGCGGCCGCGTTCCTCGGTCACATCGGAGTTCACTCCCACCACACGCTCCGTTCCGCCGCCCGGGCCCGGGATCGCCTGTTCGCTTGCCTTGAGGATGCGCACTGCTCCATCCGAGGCCCGCTGGATCCGGAACTCCCGCTCGCTCCGGCCCGGGTTGACCACAAGCTCCCTCAGCTTGGCCTCCTCGCGGGGGAGGTCCTCGGGGTGCACCCGTTCCGCCCAAGCGCTGTACGCGACATGTCCCCCCGGCGTGGGGGGGAGCCCGTAGATCCGGAACATTTCCGCGTCCCACACCACTTCCCCGGTCCCCACGGTCCATTCCCAAACCCCCAACGAGGCCGACTCGGCCGCCCAGCGCAGACGCTTTTCCCAGAGGGATGGGCCCGGGGGCTCTCCGGGGCAGGGCGCCGGCTCCAGAGGCGGGCCGAGAAGTCCTTTCACACTGCCATCGGGTTCCAGCCCACACCTGGCCCAGACGGGGAGGGTTTCCCCCGGGAACTCGAGGCAGAACCGGGTTTCGCAGGGGACTCCCGCACGCGCGGCGGTCTGGAGGGCGGTTCTGAGGGCCGGGAGATGTTCGGGAACCACGCGGGCACACCTTTCCTCCCGGAGTGCGGCCGGGGCGCTGAGTGCCCCGGCCGGGGAACGGGTTTCCACCGATGGGAGTTCGCTGGGAATGGGAAATCCCGGCAGGGGGGTATCCCAGTGGAGCGTGCCGGAGGCGGGGTCTAGCCAGAAAGCGGCCACGCGTGCCGCGCCGAGGGGGCTGTTTTCCCAGGGAAGGCTCCAGAGACTGCCCGGCAGCTGGCCCGGCACGTTCGGGGCAGTCCTGTCGGGGGCGGCCGCGGCAGCCTCGGGAACGTCCAGATGGGAGAGTGGGCTCATGGAGGCTGTGCCGTTGGGAGGGTTCGGGTTGGAGCTGGGTTGGAGCTGGGTTGGAGCGGGGTTGGAGCTGTTGGGTGGGCTTCGAGCCGCAGGCATTTCCCCCCCCAAGGATGAAAACGTGTGGCGGGTGGAAAATGCGCGTGTTGTGTTCGCGGAAAAATGCATGGGCTCCCCCGCACGAACCGCTGGCGTTTGAATCGGGTTTGGTTAGGGTGAAGGCTTCTATGTCGATCTGGAACACTGCCCATCCTTGGTTGCGCGATCTGGTTTCGTACGAACCCGGGAAACCGATTGAGGACGTGGCCCGCGAATTGGGGTTGGAGCCGCAGCAAATCATCAAACTGGCGTCGAACGAGAATCCGCTGGGGCCTTCTCCAAAGGCGCTTTCAGCGATGCGGGAGGCTCTCGAACGCGCCCATTTTTATCCGGACGGCGGCGGGTACTACCTGAGGGAAGCGATTGCGGCGCGCGCCGGGTTGAAGCGGGAAAACGTCATCCTCGGGTGCGGTTCCAACGAAATCATCGAGTTTATCGGGCATGCCTTTTTGAATCCTGGGGACGAGATCATCACGGCCCGGCATGCCTTCGTGGTGTACAAGTTGATGGCCACGCTGTTCGGAGCCCGGACCGTGGAAGTGGCGGACCCTGGCTACACGCATGACTTGGAGGCGATGGCTGCGGCGGTGGGGCCGCGGACGCGGGAAATTTTTGTGGCAAACCCGAACAACCCTACGGGCACCATGGTGACGCAGGCAGAGATCGACCGGTTCATGGAGCGAGTCCCCCGGGACGTGGTGGTGGTGTTTGATGAAGCGTATCACGAGTTTGTGGACAACCCGCCGGACACCCTCAAATACGTCCGCGAAGGCCGGAACGTGGTGGTGTTGCGGACATTTTCCAAAATTCAGGGGTTGGCGAATTTACGGATTGGCTACGGGTTGGCGTCTGCGGAACTGATTTCGGTCCTTCAGAAGACGCGGCAACCGTTCAACGCGAACGGGATTGCGCAGGCCGGGGCGCTGGCCGGGTTGCTGGATCAGGAGCATCAGGACAGGACCCGGGAGTTGACTCACGAGGGGCGTGGTTGGCTTCAGGAGCAGTTTGCGGCTCTGGGGCTGGAATATGTCCCGAGCTGGGCCAACTTTGTCCTGGTCCGGGTCGGGGACGGCAAGGCCCTGTTTTCCGCGTTGATGCGGCGCGGGATCATTGTCCGCGACATGAATGCCTACGGGCTTCCGGAGTGGATCCGGGTTTCCGTGGGGACCATGGACCAGAACCGCCGGTTCGTGGAGGAACTCAAGGCCTTTCTTTCGGCGGTGCCGGCCGGGGTTTGAGGATGCTGCCGGGGGCCGACACGATTGCGGCGATTGCCACTGCGCCTGGGGACGGGGCAGTGGCGGTGCTACGGATCAGCGGTTCGATGGCGCTGGATGTGTTTGGTCGGGTGTACCGGGGGGCGCCCCTCAGGCCGCGCCAGCAGCAGTGCGGCCAGATATGGGCGGGCAGCCGGAAACTCGACGATGTTCTGGCATGCTATTTTCCAGGGCCGCGGAGCTACACCGGGGAGGATGTGGTGGAAATTGGATGCCATGGGGGAGCGTACTTGACGGGCGAAATTCTGCGGTCGTTGTTGGAGGCGGGGGCGCGTCCGGCGCTGCCCGGGGAGTTTACGCAGCGGGCCTTTCTTCTGGGGAAAATGGACCTCACCCAGGCAGAAGCGGTGATGGACCTGATTTCAGCCCAAGGGGAACGGGCATTGCACGCAGCTTCGGAACAGCTTGAGGGCCGACTCGGCCGGCGGATTGGGGAGGTCCAGGAGGCGGTGATCGGTCTGCTGGCGCACGTCGAGGCATACATTGATTTCCCGGAGGAAGACATCGATCCAGATACCGGGCTGCGTCTCTTGGAACGGATTTCCGGGGCCGAGAAGGCGTGCAGGGAACTTCTCGCAACGGTTGCCACGGGGCGCCTGATCCGGGAGGGGGTTCGGACAGCAATCTGCGGGGCGCCGAATGTCGGCAAATCCTCCCTGTTGAACCTTCTTCTGGGACAGGACCGCGCACTGGTGAGTGAACGCCCCGGCACAACCCGGGACGTGATCGAGGAGGCGGTCCGGGTGGGGGGGTATGTGTTGCGACTGGCGGACACGGCTGGGATTCGGGAGGCAGAGGACGAGATTGAACGGGCGGGAATCGAACGCAGCCGGCGCCAGTTGGAGCGGGCAGATCTGGTTCTTGAGGTTCTGGATGCGAGCGTGCCTCGGGAACGTCAGCCGGACCTCGTGGAGTTGGCCGGTCTCCGCCCGGGGCAATCAACGCGGGTGGTCCGGATCTTGAACAAGGTGGATTTGGGGGAACATCCCAGCTGGGGAGGCGAGGAAGCTGTGCGGATCTCCTGTGTTCAGGAGACGGGCGTCTCGGATGGACTTGAGCAGGCTCTGGTTCGGGTTCTGGGAACCGACGGTGGGTTGTCGGGAGGGGTGTCCGTCAATGCCCGGCACGCGGACTGTCTGAGAAGAACCCTGGAGGCGCTGGCTGCAGCACGCGCGGCGCTTGGAGAGGGCCTCTCGCCCGAATTTGTGGCGGAGGAACTGCGGGCTGCCCTGAATGCAGCCGGCGAAATCCTTGGCCGGACGGAGGCGGACGACATTTTGGGCCGGATTTTTTCCAGCTTTTGCATCGGAAAATGAAGAGGTTGGGAGCCGGAACAGCACCTGTCCGGATGAGGCCGGAGGGGGATGGCGGGCTGGTCAAATCCCGCAAGGCCGGGTAAAGGCAACCGAGAAACTTTTGACCATGGGATTTTCACTTTACCGGAACCTGTTGCGGCCCCTGCTTTTCCAAATCGATCCCGAATCCGTCCATCATCTGGCCATGGGAGCTCTGGCCGGAGCCAGTCCTTTCCTGAGCCGGTGGCCGGTGTATCAGGATCCGCGTCTGGGCCGGAGGGTGTTTGGAGTGAAGTTTCCGAACCCCGTCGGTTTGGCCGCTGGATTCGACAAGAATGCTGTGGCTCTTCCTGCGTGGCAGGCAATGGGGTTTGGGTTTGCGGAAGTCGGTACCATCACCGCCCGGGCACAGCCCGGGAACCCGAAGCCGCGTATTTTCCGGGTGCCCGAGTGCCAGGCGCTCATCAACCGGCTCGGATTCAACAACGATGGCGCTGACAAAATCGCAGAGCGGCTCCGGCACCTCCAGCAGTCCGGTCACTGGCCACGGATCCCGGTGGGGATCAATCTGGGGAAATCCAAGGTCACCCCTTTGGAGGAGGCGGCCAGCGATTACCTTTTGTCGTTTGAGCGGTTGCATCATTTTGGGGACTACTTTGTCCTGAATGTGAGCTCTCCCAACACCCCCGGCCTCCGCTCGCTTCAGGACCGGGAGGCGCTGAACGAACTGATGGGCACCATCCAGCGGAGAAATCAGGATGGCCGCCCGGTGCTGGTCAAAATCGCCCCGGATCTGGGCTGGGAAGCGATCGAGGAAATTCTCGCCCTTGCCCGGGAACACGAGTTGGCGGGAGTCATTGCGACCAACACCACCATTGATCACTCCTCGATCCCCGAAGCAAAACGTCAGCAGGGCGGTCTCAGCGGGCATCCTCTCCGGGAACGATCCACTCAGGTGGTACGGTTTCTGGCGAGGCACACCTCTCTGCCGATCGTTGCGGTAGGGGGCGTGTTTACTGCGGACGATGCACTGGAGAAGCTGGATGCGGGCGCCTCGCTGATTCAGATTTATACGGGCCTCATCTACCAAGGGCCTGGGCTGATCCGCGAAATCTGCGCAGCTTTGCTGGCTCGCTAGTTACTCTTTTTCTTTCTTCTTCCCGTTGCCGGAGGACGGCGTCGGAACGGGCTGCACCGGGACTGGGCGCGGCTGAGATTGCGGCACGGGCCGGAGCGCCTGACTCCGGGCGGCTTCTTGCTGCTGTTTGAGGGCTTGGGAGCGCATGGCGCTCTCCTGCTGCCTGCGGAGGGACTCGGTGCGCGCGGCCTCCTGCTGTTGCTGCTGTCTGAGGGCCTGTGAACGCATGGCGTCTTCCTGCTGTCTGCGGAGGGACTCGGTGCGGGCGGTCTCCTGCTGTTGCTGCTGTTTGAGGGCCTGTGAACGCATGGCGTCTTCCTGCTGTCTGCGGAGGGACTCTGTGCGGGCGGTCTCCTGCTGTTGCCGCTGTTTGAGGG
>CAIURC010000057.1 GCA_903901425.1 uncultured Spartobacteria bacterium
CCCTCGCTCCGGAGCAACTGGTTGAGCCCGTTGAACACCCCGCGGCTCACCCCGGCTCCCCGCTGCTGGCTGATCCGGTTCCCGGCCGGGTCATACGCCCAGGACTCCTGCAGCCCGTCTTGGCGCGCGGCCGCCACCAACTGCCCTGCCCCATCGTACTCCAGGCTCCAGTTCTCAGTGGGGGTCCCTCCCGGTTCCTTCACAGTCTGGTTCCATCCGGTGATTTCGCCTCCGGCACTCTGCGTGTACTGGTGGGTCGCCGAATAGGCCCCCGTTGCAGAGGCCAGGGAACGGTGCGTGATTTGACGGAGCCTACCGGCTGCGGTCTGGTACTCGAACCGGGTCTGGACGCCGTTAGGCACCCCGTTGGGCGCCTGCACCGTCTCCAGCTGGAGCTGGGGGTTATAGGTATACGTGAACCGGCCCAGGGCGTTCACCTTGCTCAGGATACGGTCTGCGGCGTCATAGGATTCGACCCTGACGGCATCGGTATGGATGGATCGTTGTGTGACGCGTCCGAAACCATCGTAGGTATAGGCCACGGTGTCTTCGGGGAGCGGTCCGTCCACGGAGGCGAGACGGCCCGCGCCCGGGGCCCCGGCGGGATGATACTCGTACCGGGTCACACCGGAACCGTCCTGCATTTCCTGTAACCGTCCGTACACGGGATCATATTTGAACAAGACGGCGGGCGTTGCAACCCGGGCGTTGAGGTAGGAGATTTGGGTGACCTGATTGTCGGGGGACGCACTCGGTCTGCCCGGTCTGGTTTTCGGCGTCGGTGGAGCGGACGAGGCGTCCGGCGAGGCAATTAGGCCGCAAAATTGGATCAGACCACGGCCGAATCCCGAAAATCCTACGCACCGATTTTGGTAATTTCTACGACCAGAATTAATTTTTAAACGTTTATTGAATTTAACCCATCTTGCTCCGACAAAAAATCGATAAGGTCACACCCACGTGAAGAAAAAACAGAACACCGAATACGAGAAACCTATCCAGAATATAAAAAACATGGTTCGCCTCAATAAACTCTTCCACTTCAGACACTGCATACATTTCGATTATTGATAGCGACTGAGCAACCCATGCCACTAAGCCTCCGGCCAAACAGGTCCATACTCCGAATTTTCTTATATTTATCTTTTCTAATTTCCCGAATGCTCCAACCAGCTGAAACAGCAAAATTGAAATCGATGCAGCCATTAACAGGATGAAAATTGGGCCCGATTCATAAACTGACTTAAATGCTTTTAACGCCATAATCAGCGCTTCAATATTTTTGTTTTATCCACGGGCCTTTTTGGGGACCAGGGTGCGAATTTAGACAGGTTTGCCCTTGATTGGTCCTGATTCCAGCCAGAAAAATCCTTTTTCGCCCGCAGAACCACCAAACCCCGCCCGCATCCGGACGTTCTGGCGTTCGAAGACGGTATTCTGCTGCAAACCATGCCAGCCACCACCTCCGGCTCGGGTTTCTCAATCAAGGGATGGTTCCCAATCAGAGTATACGCATGCACCCGCCCTCCCCCCACTGGCTCCAGAAAGTGGGGAAAAAACCGCAGAGACTCATCTTCATGAAAAACTCCTCACGCCGGTTGCCGCCTGCCATCACAGGGTAAAAGGCACCGGGAAGTTCAGTCCGAACGCGGCGTGCCACCCCAGAATCCTCAGAAACCGCCGTTTTTGTCAGATTTTGCACCCTGACCCCCAAGCCTCGCGCCCAATAAGAAATATAATTGCCTCCTAAAAGACGCATACCTTGAATCATTCCAGCCTGCAAGTATGTTGATTTCCCTATCGCTAAGTGTGGAAATTAGGTAAGCTGATTCATCGCCCCCTAATAATTCTTTGAGCGAAACCATATCCCCCCCCTGCATGTCACAGTAAAACAACGCCACCATGGTCAGTTCGAGCTTTTCCTTCTTGCTCATTGCTTCCCAATTATGTCGACCGAATGAGCTAAAGACATCTTCAAGGGAAGACTCCTTAATCTCGCTCACTGACCTCGAAATCTCGCTGGGAGGGAATCGCAATGAAGCACGAATCATTTTTCCAACGAATTCATCTACGCTTGGCGCTTCGGCTTCACGCTCTCTCAGCAGGAGATAACCGTTGGCGAGAATCGAACATCCCAGGCAGATCATGGTGAATATACGAGTGTTCATGGAGTTACGGTCATGTTTCCATAGTATGTCCGCGTCCTCCCCTGTGCGTCTTTTACTATGCCCGTTTTTGTCCTTTGAAGAAGCGCGTGAATTTTATCCCACTGATCTGTGTTTTTACCTCCATCGTCTGTCACCGTGACACACCCATTGCTTGCATTACCTTTGTGGAGCCTAAACTTACCGCGCCTGGACTTTGGATCATAGTCATCGCGCACTTTATCTTGAGGAGCTGAGTCGAGATCATACCAAGTCTGACCATGAACAAGTCCAGAAGGATGATTCAGAATTTCGTATGAGCCTGCGGGCAATGGGCCTGAATCTTTACCTGCCGCATTTGCATAAGCAGGATCGTTAGCATGTTGATTACCTGAAAAAGCCTTGGCCGAAACACATACACTAGGGTTATCGTGATCTATGAGGGTAACCATACCAGTGGACATGGAGAAGTATCCATTCACTAATAGCCCAAGCGGATCAAGATACATAACCGGTCCATTCCCCACATACCCATACAGGTTCAACCCGCCCTTTTCGGCGATGGGATCTCTGGATAGCCAGCGGCCGGTTTCGGGGTCGTAGGCGCGGTGCCACGTCAGCACCAGGCCGCTCTTGGCGTGCTCATGGTGCCCCGTGTAACCCGCCACCGTCACCGCAGGCGATTCCTGACGGTTCCCCA
>CAIURC010000058.1 GCA_903901425.1 uncultured Spartobacteria bacterium
CGTGGATGATCACCACGCCCGGGTATTTGGCGCCGGGCTCCTGGACCGGCGGAAGGTAGAGATCGGCTTTTTCAGCCCGGCCGGGCTCGAGGTATTCGACGTCCTTGTCGATGTGGACTTCAGCGGCGCGCAAAAACTGCGTAGTGATGAACGCGAGAGCGAGTCCAAGGTTCAGGAGGGATTTCATCCACTAGGAGCGTAGTTCGTGGTTTAGGTTTTGCTAGCCTTGCTGCGAGGCAGCGGTCTTTGGAGCGGGTGGGACAGTTGGGGAGTGTGCTTGACAAGGCCGGGGGGAGCGATACGGGTTTCGCTTTCCAAAGGGCCAGACGAAAGCTGGACGCGGAAACGTGTATGTTGAAGCAAAACAAGATTTTTTCGATTTTCACTTTCATGGCGTTGCTGTGGACCGCCGGGTGCGAAAAGCCGCCCATGGTTGTTGAGGAAGTGCCGGACAAGCGTTCGAAACCTGATTTCACGAACGCGTTGTGTTGGATTTCTGGGGACGGCCACTCTGAAAGTGGGTTTCTTTGCAGTACTGAAGGCAAACCTTACGTTGTCACCAGTGAGTCTGCTCTGCAGGCGGAGTCTGGGTTTGCCATTCAGTCATTGGACGGCACGGTGTGGAAGACAAAGCGGGTGTTTGTGTCCGCAGCAACAGAAGCTGTGATGATTGAGTTGATGGAACATCCTGAGGGGATGATGCCCGTTCAATCTCTGCGATTGCCCGACCCGGCCGTCAAGCCAGGTGACACTGTCCTGGTGCTGGGCGTTAACAACGGTACGATGGTGCAGAGGACTGCGCTTCTTGGATCAGTGGGGCAGGACCGCTTAAATATAGGGCGGCTATCGGCGGAAATGTCGCTGGGTAGCATGGCAGCGCATGTCAACAGCGGAAAGGCTGTCGGGGTTGTTTTGCAACGTACCTGGCTTTCAGAACCAAGCGCAAATATAGGACAAGATGCGGTATTTTTGATGTCGGAACCCAAAGTGGAGCGGTTTGTCCAGCGGCTGGATCAGCTTGCAAAATGGGAGGTCTTGGACTTGTCGGGTTACCGGCAGAGAGAAGCGGCGTTAAAACAGTCTCAGACCGAAGTAAAAGCCCTTCTGGGTTACCTGACAGGGCAAAGGGGTTCCCTAGTGGGGCAAAAAGTTGATCCGGTCAACTTCAGCGAACTCCATGCGGCCCGCAAACGGTATGCCGCGTCAGCCGCAATCCGTGACCTCAGCCAGAGCGACCGGAGGGAAGCCAAAAATCGTTTATTCCGTGATGTCGAATCTCTTCTGCGGCGCGCTGAATCTCGGTGTTTAGGAAAAAACTGGTCTGTTGGGCAAACTGTGCGTACGGAGCGGATGCTTCGGATGGTCAAGGCCGGCCTGGCCATTATGGAACAAACCAAGAAGAATAAGGAGGTCGAGGACGCCTTCTTTAATGAGTTGTATTGATTCCGAGACCGGCTTTTCAAGAATCCTGGCTCCGCTTTGCGGACTGGAGGGGTGGGTAGAATTAGCGGGTTCCCTTTCAATCGAGTTGCCAAAATAGCGGTTTTCAGCTGCTCTTCTGCGAATATGGACCACCTGAGGTTAAGTGGCCAGACGAGACGCCTGCTGCGGGATGAAATCGACTCGTGGGAACTCCTTCCGACTCGTGGGAACTCCTTCCCCGACGTCTGGATGCCAAGTGAGCCAAGCGAGTCGGCCTATCGGCCGCCGGAAGCCTGTCCCAGCTGCCGGTCAAAAAACCGAGCACCAAATCCCGTAGATCATGTTGTTTTGGCTGGAGATGAAAACTGTGCGGTGCGCCTTCCGCAATCACGAGCCCTGAAGGCACCCCGGCCTTTTGGGCTGCCGCATTCAGATACACCGATTGTTCCACCGGCGTGGTGGTGTTCGCTGTTCCGTGCAGGATGAGCAGCGGCGTGTCCTCTGGGGAAAGTTGTTTGGCGGGACACGCGGAATCCCACAACTCCGGGGCTTCGGCCCGGGTTCTCGCGAACATGGGAAGCGCGCTGTACGGTTTTGCCGGGACACCACCCTCCCAGGTCGCGGCACAGTGCGGGTAGAGCGGCACAGCGGCCTGAATCCGGCAGGAGAACTCGAGTCTTCCGAAGGATCAAGGCCTGCCTCCGGTTCGGTGGCGGCCAGCAACGCGGTAAGGTGGCCGCCTGCAGACCCGCCGATGGCACCGATGTTCTGCCCGTCGATCTGAAGCCGGGCCGCGTTTTTCCGGAGCCAACGCACGGCGCGTTTGGCTTCGTGGATGTTGGCGGGAAAAGTGGGATGGCCAGGGGCTGCCAACTGGTAGTTGATGGACATGCAGACGTATCCGTGGCTGGCCAGCGTGGTGCCGATCTGGATTTCACGGGCGGCCCCCTTGTCGCCGCCGGTCCAGCCGCCGCCGTGGATGATCACCACGCCCGGGTATTTGGCGCCGGGCTCCTGGACCGGCGGAAGGTAGAGATCGGCTTTTTCAGCCCGGCCGGGCTCGAGGTATTCGACGTCCTTGTCGATGTGGACTTCAGCGGCGCCGAGAAAGGCTCCGGACAAACAGAGCAGAGCGAGGCGTGGGAGGAGGTGCATGCAGGAGAGCGTAGCGAGGGTGGGCGGGGTTTTCCAGTCTGCCGGCACTGTGCGGGCACAGGGTCTTGACAACGGTACGCAACCGGATTGCTATGCCGCCCGCCCACACGGAGCCCGGTAAGCTCCGCAAAAAAGCCGTTTATGTTGAACCCAAGCCGTCTGTTGTCCCGCGTGTTTCTAGGTGTCGTGATTTGCTTTGCTGGCTGCGGAAAACCCGGTGAGAACGCGCGAGAGGACGCCTCGAACGCAGCTATCCTTGCGCTGAAACCGCAGGTCGCGGCGGCCGCCCTCAGCGTTGTCGGAAAAACCAAAAGCGGCAGTGGGTTCCTCTGCGATGTCGGTGGCAAACCTTATGTGGTTACCAGTGAATCCGTCCTTTCGGAGGAGCAAGGGTTCACGATTGAGGGGGCGGATGGGACTGTTCTGAAGCCAAAACGCCTATTTTCGTCCGCAAACACGGAGACGGTTCTGGTGGAGTTGATGGAACAACCCCGAGGCGTGGATCCCATGCAGGCGCAGCGGCTGCCAGACCCGGGAGTCAAGCCGGGCGATACCGCGGTTTTGGTGGGGATGCGGAGCCGCGGCCTGATCCGTGCCGGGGTCCAGATGGGTGTGGTGAGCGGGGAAGAGATCGTTCTTGAAAACATGCCTGCCGATGTCGCTCCCGGAAGCGCGGTTGTGCATCCTTCAATAGGCAAGGCGCTTGGGGTTGTACTAAAGCGCGAGGTGCTTCCAGAACTCACCAGCAATTTCCGGCAAGACATTCAGGCGCTTGCTTCAAGAACGCAGCCGGACCTTTACGTGCAGCGTTTGGACCGACTTCAGAAATGGGAGCCGCTCGATTGGACGGTCTATCAGCAGAACGAGACAGCCCTGAAGCAGTCGATGTCTGAACTGAACAGCGTGTTGATTTACCTCTCCGGACGTGGCTACGGGGCGCGCGATTTTCTGGAACTGAGCACCGCGCATAAGCGCTGCGCAACAGCTCTGGCAACGCCAAATCTCAGTCTCAACGACCGGACCGAGGCCAAAAACCGGCTCTTACGCGATCTGGACTCGTTTCTGCGCCGGGCAGAAAACAGGATGACGGGAGCCCGGCTTACTTGGGCGCAGCGCTCGCGTGGTGCGCGCCTTGTAAAACTTGCAGCCGTGGGTAGATCTCAGCTCCAAAGAATCCAGGGCGATGTCAGCATCGCCGAGCTTTTTTTCAAGGAAAGGCGCTGACGAGCTGCCGTCCTCTGCTGAAGCGAGAGAACCTCAAGGATCCTGTTCCCCCGGCGGTGTTGACACGCGCAACCGCTCGGAATGAGTCACGTGCTGAAACGCAATCCGCATGCGGATCGCAGAGCTGGCACGCTCTGAGAACCGTTTGAAACCGGGGGCGCCGAGTTTCCTGTCCGCCTCTTATCCAGAGACAGCGGTTTGGGAAACCCGGCCTCCTTTTGTTGTGGAAGCCTGTGTCCAGCCCATCCTCAGGCAACAGGTGTCGATTCGGGAGCGAATTCCTTGCACCAGCCCTTGATCTCGGTGTCGTTGAAGATTTTGCCGACAACCCTTCTGAGAAGCCCCTTGAGGCTGGGGTGCTCGAGGTCTTGGAGGGAGCGGATGGCCTGTTCCTTGTAGCGTTCCAGCAGGTCCCGGCACCGGTCCACGACGCCGAGTTCATGGTACAGGGCTTCCACGGTGGCAGAGTCGGCGGCGGGATTCCGCTGCCACCGGGCCAAAAGAAGGTCCTTTTGTGGCCCCTGTGCCCGTTCAAATGCGGTGGCGAGAAGCAGGCTGGGGCGGAGGCCCTCGAGGTCGTTGCTTTCGCCCAAGGCGCCCAGGTCTTGGAGGTCGTCCCGAATCTGGTAGGCGATGCCCAGGGCCTCACTGTAGCGCTCCAGGATTTCTTCCACCTCGCCGAGGCGTCCGGCGTAGACCGCTCCGATCTTCAGCGCGACCGAGAAGGCGGGCGCGGTTTTTTTGCGGAAGATTTCGAGGACCTCAAGGCTGCTGAGCGGGGCCGGGTTGCGTGCCCAGCAGAGTTCGGCGCCCTGACCGCGGCAGAGTTCGCGCTGGCCTTCGGAGGCGATCTTCACCATGGCCGAGCGCTGTTCCGAAGAGACCCCGCAGGTGGCCAGAAGGCGGTAGCCCTCGCCAATGAGCAGGTCGCCGACATTCAGCGCAACTGGGACGCCGTGTTCCTCGTGCAGGGTTTTTTCGCCGTACCGCGAAGCGTCATTGTCCTCGATGTCGTCATGGATGAGGGAGGCTTTGTGGAAGCACTCGACGGCGAGGGCAGCCTTGCGGAGGTCATCGGGAAGCGGGGCGTCCGGAGTGGAGCGGAGCGCCTGGTAGGCGGCGGTCGTGAGGAAGGGGCGCCAGCGTTTTCCGGCGCGCGCAAGCCATTCGTGGGCGATGCGTTCGGTTTGGCCTTGGGGCGCGCCGACGGCGAGCTCGAGGTTGAGCGGAGTGAACCAGAAATCGACTTCGTCACGGGCCTGACTGAGGTCGAGTCGTCGGGTGGTATCCTCGCTGGTGAGGTGGATGTAATCCCAGATCCAGTCGAGGTCGACCGTGGTGTCGATGCAGTCGTCCTGCAGAAGCGGGATGGCAACACCGGGGATCGCGGCGGCTTCCATGTAGGGAAACGCGCGTTCAAGCACGCTCAGACAGCTGACGCCCACGATGGCCTCGATTTTCCCCGTCTGGATCAGGGACATGACGATCGCGGATCCCTCCGCCACGAGGACGGCGTATCCGAGACGTTCCGCCTCGGACTGCAGGTCCTGAATGGAGCAGAGGCCGCACTGTTTGCACAGGAGTCCGAATTCGTCGAAAGGCGCCGGGCACTTGTTTTCCACCCGGAGACATTTCGGGAGGAGCAGGAGCCGGCGCTCAAACGGCACCCCGGCCAGCTGTTCCCGCCACAGCTCGTTGTTCAACAGGACGCCGATGTAGTCCCGGTACAGCGGGTTGCAGCCCAGTTCCGCCACTAGTCGGTCCGCATGTCCCTTGAGTTCCGCGGCCGGCACCGGCGGTACCAGCTTCGATTCCGACGCGTACGCCCGGCAACGCTCCAGGATGTGGCTGCGTTCCAGCGTTGTCTGTGGGATGTTTTTCTTGGGGGCGCGAAACCGCTGCTGCGGGACCGGGCGTGGGAGGGAAAGCGGCACGGCGGACATAAGAGGGCCAGAGTATCGGGAAAATGGGGGTGAACAGCAAGCGGGGAGGTGCGGGGCCGCCCTCCCATCCCTTGAGAAACCCTGCGGAGCCTCGAAATGTTAGTCCCCGGGACGCGAAATCCGGTGTGTCCGGCCGAGTTTCAGCGCCTCACTTCCGCTGGAGTTCTTCCAGAAGCACCCGGGCCACCTCGCCGGCCAGTGCTTCGGAACCGGCTTGAGTGAAGTGCACGTTTTTCGGGATCTGCAGTTTTTCAAGTTGCGGGTTGCAGAAGCCGAAGAGGTCGTTGATGCGGATTCCGTGCTCTTTCATGAGGGCCAGAGCCGCTGCATTGTATTTGGGGGGCGCCTCGGGCTCGCGGGCGGGTTTGGAAGTGCCTGGAGCCACAGGTGTGGTGGTGGCAAAGACCAGACGCGCCCCGGTGGCCTTGAGGCGGGAGACAATCTGCGCGAGGTTTTTTGCATACACTTCCACGGTTGCCTGCTGGGGATCCGCCGGGTTGTCAGAGGCCTTTGAGCTCCCGGGCGACTCCACGTGTTTCAAGTCGTGCAGGCCCCAGTTGAAGTGAATCACATCCCATTTCTTGTCCCCGAGCCACTGGTCGATTTGGGTGACACCCGAAGTCGTCCCGGAACAGTTGGCCGGCTGGTTGCCCGACATCGGCCGGAACACGTTCGCTTTCCCGGCCAACGCTTTCCGGACGCCCAGCGTGTAGCCGATTGAAATGGAGTCCCCAAGGATCAGCACATTCGGAAGGGCCGGATCCGGCTCAAACTGCCAGTTGGCCTTGGCTTTCTCTGCGATCGAGCCTTTTTCCGGGCCTGCGGCACACAGCAAAGGTGTGGCTGCCGCCAAAACCATACTGAGAAGGACTGGGAGAAACGTTTTCATCCTCGGTTCAACCCGGAATCGCGTTTGAAGTTGCCCCGGAAATGCCCTGGCTTGCCGGTCCGCGATCAGCGGGGGGCCGTCGGGTGTGCCGGGGCCGGAACTGGGGGAAGTTCGCGGCCGATGGCGGCCAGCGCCCGCATTTCGTTGGAAGTCAGGGAGCGGTTGAACACGGCAACGCCGCCGATCCAGCCGGTGAACCCGACGCTTTTGGAGCTGTGGATCACGCGTCCGATGGTGAGCGGGCCGCCGCTATTGTCGGCCGGGGGCGAATAAATGCCGTGGGGATACCACCACGGGTTGAGCCGGATCGAGGCCAGCTCGCAGTCCACTTCGTTCCAGCGCCCGTTCTCCATGCGTTCCGTGCTCCGGACCCGCGTGTACTTGAACTCCCGGAGAACAACGCGGGTGCCGTCGGCCTCGCTCACCACCTGCTCAGACACCGCCCGGTCTTCCGGGGGCGCGTAAAACTGGTCCGGCGGAAACTGCGGATCCTCGCCGGGCTGAAGGCCGGGCTGGCGGTGGAGCCGGGCCTGGAGCCAAGCGTTGCGCGCGAAACTGAGCAAGGGATCTTTTCCTGGATCATCGAGCCAGCGGGGTGTGGCGGCACCGTTGAGCCAACTGGTCAGTTCGGACGTGGACGGGTCGACGGTCATGGCAAAACATTGCCAGCTCCGGTCGAGCAGTTCCTCAGGTGCATCCATCGGCACCTCCGGAGAAACGTCCCCCGAATTGCTCTTGTGCAAGGCGTACTTGTTCAAAAATGAGCCCGCCCCGTTCTCGGACACATGTCCGCAGGCCGACCCTTTTTTGTTCAACCCGGCAAAAAGGGCATACTGCCGTTGGCCGCGTTCCATTCGACGGATGCCCGCCGTGGAATCCTGTTTCAAGTCCGTCCCCTCGTGCCAGATCCCCGCCAGGGCATGGTTGCCGCTTTCCCGGATCGCCCAGACCACCAGAGTCACCGATTTTCCGGCCCCCTTGATGTCGATGGGCGAATCGTGCAGGGCGGTTCTCGGTACCTGCAGCAGCGGGCGGAAATCCGCGTCTGTCTCCTTGCGGAACCCGACGGCCTGACCAAACGGGCCGCGGTCGAGCAGCGGGAAATCGGCATAGGATGCGGCCCGGCCGCTGCCCCAGTAGTCCAGAACGTAGTTCCCCGCATCGAGCGGAAACAGATCTTCGGTGCGGCCGCCAGCGCGCGCGGTGAACCGGTGTGGCGCAGCCGGTTCCCGGTGTACAAAATCCCAGAAAGCCACGCACCCCGGCGTGTTCAGAACGGTTTCGACGCGCGCCTTGCGGTCTGGGTTCTCCTGGGCCGATGCAAGGGCCGTACAGGCAAGCAGGAGGGCGGCTCCTGATTTCACCAGGTTTTTCATGGAGCGGGAGGTGTGCGCAGCGCGGCGGTCTCCGGGGAAAGCTGGCTGGCAGAGGGCTCGGCAATCGTAACCGCGCCCGTGGCGACCCATTCGCAGCCCCGGGCCAGGGTAACTTGAAATCCGATGCCGGCCATGGAGGCGGCACTGTGCCCCAGCGTGGTATGGAAAACCCGGCCTTTACCAAACTGGGTGACCATCAGCATCGGCTCGTGTTCGCCGGTCCCCTTGGTGGAGGGATCCGAGAACGCGGTGGCAAGGACGGTCAGGTTCTGCGCGGGACCGCGGAGCTTTGCGTACAGTTCGTCGCCGGCATGTTTCCATTTGGCCGGAAGTCCGCGTACAATGGGGTGCTCGGGTTGCCGGGCTTCAACCACGAACTCGTGCTGGACGCCATGGGTGCCGCCGCCGCCGGGCGTTTCATCGCGCACAATTTGGCCTTCCCGGTACCGGAGCATGGGCCCGGATTTTTCGCTGCGCCCGCCCCAACCGCCCACACCGATCATCTGGTTGTATTCGAGCCATTCGGGGAAGGAATTGTCGGCGGCATGGACGGAAACAAACCCGCCTCCGTTTCGGACATACCCGGCAAATGCGTCGCGGACCGGCTCGGGCCAGAGGTCGCCATTGTAGTTGGAAACCACCACGGCGTAGTTGGCGAAGACGGGCCGCCATCCGTTCCACTGCTCGCCCACTCGCGCTTCGTAATTTTCTTTTTCGGCCTTGTATTTGGCCAGTGCCTGTTCGAACGCGGGTTTTTCACCCGGATCCTTTGGGGGCCGGGGGCTTTTCGGGCCGGCCGCCGGGGTGGTGGAGACATCGACGGCGAAGCGGCCGGACTGTTCCAGCGCCCATTTGATCACCGGCGTGGTGGTCTGCCAGGCATGGTTATTCTGGCCGTCAATGAGCAGCACCTTCAGCTTTTCCGCGCCGGACGCGGTTTGGGCGGCAATTGCACAGGCCGCCAGAGGGAGAAACAGGCTGACACGGAGGGAGGCGTTTGGGGTTTTCATGGGGGGTAGGGGAATGGGTGGAAAAGATCAGCTATCGCCGTCCAGCAGGTTGCCGAGGCCCCCGAGAATCGAGCCCTCTTCCCGGCGGCTTCCGCCCGCTGCAGGCGCGGCAAGGACGATCCGGTTGGCCAGACGCGACAGCGGCAGGGATTGAAGCCAGACCCGGCCCGGCCCCCGGAGCGTCGCGAAGAAGAGGCCTTCCCCCCCGAAGAGCGCACTCTTGATGCTGCCCACAAACTGGATGTCGAAATCCACGCTCGGCACAAACCCCACCACACAGCCGGTGTCCACCCGCAGCACTTCCCCGGGAGCAAGATCCCGGCAGAGCAGGGTGCCGCCGGCATGCACAAACGCAAGACCGTCGCCCTCCAGTTTCTGCAGAATGAAACCTTCCCCGCCGAAAAGCCCCGCGCCCAGCCGTTTTTGGAACCCGATCCCGAGCGAGACTCCGCGCGCGGCGCAGAGGAAGGAGTCCTTCTGGCAGAGGTAGGTGCCCCCAATCTCCGAAAGGTCCACTGGCACAATCTTGCCGGGGTACGGCGCTGCAAATGCCACCCGGCGCTTCATGGACGCCCGGTTGTGGTAAACGGTGGTGAACAGGGATTCCCCTGTAATCAGCCGTTTGCCGGCGCCCAGCAACTTGCTCATGAAACCACGGTCTTGGGCTGAGGCGTCCCCGAACACAGTTTCCATTTCGATGCCGTCCTGCATCATCATCATGGTCCCGGCCTCGCCAATCGCCGCTTCCCCGGGATCCAGTTCGATTTCTACATACTGCATGTCAGAGCCGAAGATTTCGTAGTCGATTACGTCCATTGACATAGAGGTGCGGTTTGGGGGTGGGAAGTACACCATGTCTCCGGCATTCTGGCGAACTTGTTTCCGCAGACGGCTCAAGTCTTAGAAACCGGTTTTGAAGCGGGGGGGCGGATTTGAGTCAAAGCGCCGCGAGGAGTGAAATTTTTTTCTCGTCGGTTTCCTTCCTGTGAAAGATATTACCGGACGGTTCGGCCGGGCTGTGGCAGCGGCGCAAGACCGTGTTCGCTCGACAAGGAAGGTTTCGTGTGTATTTTTTAAAAGTATCGAGGGCTCATGCCGGAAGACGATGATATGTCCATGACCTGCAGGATCGACCTGCAGGAGGTCACCCGGAAAATTCAAGGTCTTGATCCGAAACGTGCCACAGGTCCGTTGCCGCGCCTTGCCGTTCCTGAACAACAGGTATCCGCGTTGGACAGTTTTGCGGAGGAGACCAAGGCTTTAAGGTTTGCAAACGCCACGCTGCTTGAACTGGTGGTCGGGCTGCTGGAGGGACTCCAAATGCCGGCGTGTTTCGGGCACTTGCTTGAAGGCGGGCGTCTGATTGCCGAAAACATCAACAGCGGCCCTGTCGATCTGCCCGCCTACCACAACCAGCATCATGTGGCGGAGGTGGTGCTGGCGGCCTATCTGCTCGGCAAACGGGAACGCCTCTCCAGCCGGCACACGGCGGAACTGGTGGTTGCCGCGGCGGCCCATGACCTTTGGCATCCCGGAGCAAAAAATCAGGTGCCATTCGAGATCGAAACGCTTTCCTGCGAGATCGCGGAGCCCTTTCTCAGGCAGGCCGGCTGGCAGGAGGATGAGATCGCGCGGCTCCGCGCCATGATTCTCGCCACCGATTTCATGAATGGCGTTCCGCCGGCTAGGAAGCGTTACCTGGCCACCCGCCATTTGGCGGCGCACGATCCTGAGCGGGTTCTCGCGGCCCAGTGCCTCCTCCTTACCGAGGCGGACATCCTGTTTTCGTGCTTTGACAAGGATTTCAACGAGGAACTGAGCCGGCTGCTGTCTCAGGAATGGAACCTGCCGGATGAAAACCTCACGCTTCCCCAGAGGCTCGGCTTTTTGAACTCCGTCGAGTTTATTTCGGATGCGGCCCGTCAGCTTGGGCTTGAGAACCGTCGCAGGCAATTGGTGGCCGAGCTCCAGTCGCGGATGACTCCTCAACAGAGCGTTTGAAGCCGCCGCGCGGAAACCGGATCCCGGATGAGCCAACAAAATCGGGTTGGCAACCCTGAGGAACCTGATACATTCTCCCCTCCGTGATGGTGACCGTAGCTCAATGGTAGAGTCCCAGATTGTGATTCTGGTTGTTGCGGGTTCGAGCCCCGTCGGTCACCCCACCTCCCCAGCGCCCCCACCAAGTCGTTTCCGAACCGGACTGATCCGGGGATTCCCGTTCGGTTCCTGAAGGGAACACAGCCGGTAGCCGGGCGGTGGTGCACAGCGACACCCCCGGTCTCCCGTATAAAAGCAACGCACCCTGGCAGGGGTGCCAGAACTCGAAAACTCGCAGGCTCACTGCCCCGCAAGGCACCGGGCAAGATCCCAGCCTGCGGCCTCCAGCCGATTCCGGGCCTCTTCGGGGGAAAGCGCGAGGGTCTCCAAAAGGGTCCGAACCGCACGGTCCCGAAGTTTCGCGTTGGTTACCCGCAGGTGTGACATCCGGTTCCCACGGACCCTCCCCAGCCGGACCATGGTGCAGGTGGAAATCAGGTTCAAAGCCGCTTTGGTGGCGGATCCGGCCTTGAGACGGGTGGAGCCGGCAAGAAGCTCCGGACCCGTGTCGAGATCGATTTCGACGTCCCACTCCGGAACGGTTTTTGCCCGTCTGGGGTTGCAGGAGAGGAGAACGGTTCCCGCGCCAAGGGAGCGTGCCGTTCTGAGTGCGCTCAGTGCGAACGGTGTCCGGCCGCTGGCTGTGATGGCGAAAACTACGTCCCCTGCAGCCAGACCCTCCCGGGAAAGTGCCTCGTCGGCGGAGCCGTCCTCAGCGCCTTCCGCAGCGTGCACCATCGCGGAGGTGCCCCCCGCCAGAATCGCCCGGACTTGGTCTGAGCCGAAGGTGGGCGGTATTTCCGCGGCATCGAGCAGTCCAAGACGTCCACTGGTACCCGCTCCGGCATAGAAAAGGCGGCCCCCGTTTTCGAGGGCCCGGGTGACAAGCAGGAGCGCCGCCAGAAGCGATTCGCGCGCGGCGGTGAGAGCCTGGGCCACGCGGGGTTCTTCCGCCAGAAAAAGATCCACCAGTGCTTCCGGAGACAGCCTGTCCATCCCGACCGACCCGGGATGCGTCTGTTCTGTCGCCGCCTCCGACAAATTTTCAGGCCCAATCCCGGGGACAGATGTTTGTTCGGCGGCGGTTTCGGGCGGCAGACCTCCGGCGTCCCTGAAAGCCAGCCAGGCTGCCCCGAGTGCGCCGGACTCGGTGCAGAGTTCCGGGGTGGCCTTTGGGAGGAGCACGCTGAGCCGGTAATTGAACAGCGCGACGTAGGACGGGTGATGGCAAAACGTGCCCCCGAACAGGCGGACCGCCGGGTTTTCGGTTCCGAGACGGCCAGCAACGGCCCGGGTGAATTCCGCGAGTGCGCCAGCCTCAGATTGGAGGACTTCCAGCATCTCGGGTTCGCCGGCAAGTGCCGCCTGTACGATGCACGGCGCGAGGCGTGCCACGGACATCTTGTCGGCCTGCATCGCCCACTGGACAAGGTCCTGCAGTTCCCTGAGGTGGAGGGTTTCGAGCAGGGTGCGTGCAAACGGGGTGACTTTCTGGGAAAGATCGTACTGGCTCAGGACCCGGCGCAGTCCCTGCATCGCAATCACATAGCTGCTGCCGCGGTCTCCCAGCAACTGGCCCCAGCCACCCGCCTTCTCAATCCGCGTCCCACACCGCCCGTGGACTGCAGCGCCGGTACCCGACATGACCACAATCCCGTCCTGCTCGCCAAAAGCGGCAGCAAGCGCGGAATCGCGGTCGCTTCCCACGCGGATCCGGGCAGCTGGCCAGCGGCGCTGGGCGAGAGAGAAGAGGCGTGCCCGGTCGGCATCGGTGGCGCAGCCTGCGAGACAGACTCCGACCGCCTCGGGGTCGGTGGGAAGCGCCGCGAAGAGGGCGGAAAGAGCCGGATCCGGGGTGAGCCGAAGGTTGGCCGGGCCAAGGCGACCGGACTGGACCGGAACCAAGGCGAGTGCCGGGGATGCGGACTCAGGAGCGGGAGCCGGCATGGCGAGCACCCAATCGGTTTTCGTGCCGCCGCCTTCTATCCCCAGAACACGGTTTGGGCTTTGCATTGCTGCAGTATGATGAAAAATCCGGATTTGCACAAACCAGCCTCAGGCGTGAACCGATTTCCCCCATTTTTACCTTCTGTGGTTGCATGGTTGGGGGTGCTGGGTTGGGTGACGGGGGTTTGCTGGCTGTCTTCCTTGAGCGGGCCTGAGGTCGCCCGGATGAACGTCTGGAACGTCTGGGACAAAGGCTCGCATTTCGGCGCATTCGCGCTGGGCGGCGGGCTGCTCGCCGCGGCGCTCAGTTTGACCACGTCCCTGTCCGCCCCGCGACTCTGGGCCTCCGCATGGCTGGCCCTCTCGCTCTTTGCTGGCCTCGACGAACTGCACCAGCTTTATACCCCGAAACGCAGCGGCGCCGATCCCGGTGACTGGCTGGCCGACACCCTCGGCGCTGTCGCCGGCATCGGGTTAGCCCGCGGAATTTATGTCCGAGCTCAGCGCAAAAATCGAGGGACTCCGCCGGGAAATTGAGGCCCACAACCGGCGCTACTACGAGGAAGCCGCCCCCACGGTCTCCGATGCCGAGTACGACGCGCTGTTCCGGGAACTCGTCGAACTCGAGGACGCTCATCCGGAGCTGCGCGCCCCGGATTCGCCCACACAACGCGTTGGCGGCCGCGCCGTGGGCGGGTTCCGCCCGTTCCAGCACTCGGTGCCGATGCTCAGCCTCGACAACCTTTTCGCAAAAAAGGATGGGCCCGATGGAATCCGCAAATTTGCCGTGTCGGTGGAGACGGAGTTGAAACGCCGGAACGCCCTGCCTGAGGACCCCCTGGCATGGACGGTGGAACCCAAGGTGGACGGCGTGGCGGTGAGTTTGCGGTATGAAAACGGCCAGTTGGCGGTGGGCGCCACACGGGGCGATGGCGAGACCGGGGATGAAATCACGGCCAATCTCCGCACCCTCCGTTCAATTCCGCAGCGGCTTTCCGGGCCCGGCGTGCCGCCGGTGCTTGAGGTCCGGGGCGAGGTGTACCTCCCGGAGGCAGCATTTGAGCAGATGCAGAGGGAACAGGTCGCCGCCGGGGACCCGCCTTTTGCCAATCCGCGGAATGCGGCTGCGGGCTCGCTCAAGCAACTGGATCCTGCCGTGGTGGCACGGCGTCCCCTGGCGTTCATCGCGTACGGCCTCGGCGAGGTGCAGCCCGAATCGGCGGTGCCGGACACCCAGCAGGCACTCCTCCAATGGCTCGCTGCACTCGGGTTCCCCACGCATCCCCGGGTCTGGGTCTGCAGGTCGCCCGAGGAACTGGCAGGGGCTGTGGCCGAACTGGAGGGAATCCGGCACGGATTCGGTTTTGAAACAGACGGTGCCGTGATCAAGCTGGATGCGCGGCACCTGCGCGAGGCGGTGGGATACACGGCGCGCGCCCCGAAATGGGCGCGTGCCTACAAGTACGCCCCGGAACAGGCCGCAACGGTGCTGAGGGATATCACCATTCAGGTGGGCCGCACCGGGGTCCTGACACCTGTGGCGGAACTGGAGCCGGTTTTTTTGAGCGGCAGCCAGGTCAGCCGGGCCACCCTCCACAACGAGGACGAGATCCGCCGGAAAGATATCCGGATCGGGGACACCGTGCTGGTGGAAAAAGCGGGCGAAGTCATTCCCGCAGTGGCTGCCGTGGTGCTCGAACGGAGGCCTGCCGGGACCGAGCCCTTCGATTTTCTAGGCCGTATCCAAGGCCGGTGCCCGGCCTGTGGCGGGCCCGTGGAACGGAACCCGGATTTTGTGGCGTGGGAATGCCGGAGCCCGGCGTGTCCCGCGCAGAAGACGCGGCGGCTCGAGTATTTTGCAAGCCGGGGCGCGCTGGATCTGGAGGGAATCGGGGGGATTGTTGCGGACAAGCTGGTGGAAACCGGGCTCGTGAACGAACCGCTCGACTTGTTCTCGGTTCCCCAGGAGGCACTCGCCACCCTCAATCTGGGCACGGAAACCGAGCCCCGGGTTTTTGGGGCGAAGAATGCCGCGAAGGTGGCGGAATCGCTGGTCCGGGCGCGGACCCAGCCGCTTGCGCGCTGGATCAACGCTCTGGCGATCCCGGAGGTGGGCGAGACCACGGCGTACGACCTTGCCCGGTTCCATTCCAGCCTTGATGCGCTTGCCGATTCGCCGGTGCTCAGGGACGTCCTGGAGTTGCACGAGGCCCGGGCGGCGTTTCAGGCCACGCGGAGTTCAAAAAAGGCGGAGCGCGAGGCCGCGGCGGACCAGCGCCTCGCCGCCCAGCAGCGGATCGATGCCGCAGAACAACGCCTCGAATCTGCCGGATTCGGGAAACGGACGTCGCGGAAAACCAAGGAAGCCGGTTTCGTGACGGAAACCGGTCCGGTGGTGGCCGCTGCCGTGCGCGAATATTTTGCGGGTCCGCAGGGCAGGGGCGTGCTGCGGCGGTTGAAAGAACTCGGTCTTGAACCCGGCAACACTTCGGGAGTCCAGGCAGCTTCGGGTGCCGGGTTTGCAGGCAAAACCGTGGTGCTGACCGGCACGCTTTCCGCGATGAGCCGTTCCGAGGCGGCGGAAAAGATCCGGGCCGCCGGCGGTTCCGTGACAGGGCGCGTCACGGGGAACACCGATTTTCTGGTGGCGGGCGAGAACGGCGGTTCAAAGCTGGAGGACGCCGCGGCGTTGGGGGTTCCTGTTCTGGATGAAGCAGCGTTTCTGGCTCTGCTGGGAGTGAAGGGCCTGCTCTCTGAAGCCGCAACTGAAGACGCGTTGCCGGATCACAGTCCGGGAGCTGGTCTGCGGCAGGGTGAGCTGCTGTTTTAACCCGCGGATCCCATGGCCTCCTCCCGATGGTCCATGTGGTCCATGTGGTCCATGTAGTCCAGACCCTCCGGAGTCTGGGCCAAGACCCGGAGATTTCTGAGTGTCCACATCCCGGCATCCGTGTTTGTTCATCGACTCCAGCCTTTGGCTGGACCAACACCTCGAGGTGGCCATCTATTCGGATTCCATCGGGGAATTCGAGCGCCACCTGCCGCAGGGCAAGTAGCGTCCTGCCCGGAAAAGCCCGGGGCCGTCCCGCGGCGCCCTGATCGCCTCTGCCCGAAGTCAGATTCTGATCCTCTCCGGGCCGGTCCTGCCGCAGGCAGGGCGGGGACGCAGGGTTACTAATCCCGGCTTTCCTTCCGGAAAAGCCGGGCCGCAGCTTTCAACGGGAGGAAAAGGAGGCCAAAAATCCTGTTCGAAATGGCCGCATACAGGAACAACGGCACCCGGAGCATATGCAAAACCGGTGCCAGAATCCGACGGAGTGCGCTGGACTCCGAGTACCAGATGGACAGGGCCAAGATCACGGCAATGCCGCCAAACTTCTGGAGCGGCTCGATATGGATCTGCGCGGTCAGTTCCACGGCAAGGATCGCCCCCACGTAACCCACCAGCAGGAAAGCCGTGGATTCAAGGACCGGGAACCGTTGGATGAGCCGGATGCACATCCCTGCAACGAACCGCAGTGCGAGGATCCCGATGAACACGCCGGTGCAGACCACCCAGAGTTTCGGACTCATGGCAACCGCCGCAACCACGTTGTCCACGCTGAGGCTCAGGTCCATCAGCTCGATGGCCGCCACCGTTGCCCAGAACCCGCGTCCTCCCGTTTCTGGGGAGGCTTCATCGGAATCGGTCTTGGCTCTGCGGGCAAAAAAGCCAGCCATCAGATGCACCAGATACGCTGCCCCGAGCAGCTTCAGGCCGGGGTGCGCGATGATCGTTGAGGCGAACGCGAGTGCCAAGCCCCGGAACACATAGGCCCCCAGAATCCCCCAGCGAAGTGCGAGGTACTTCTGGCGTTCCGGAAGGTGGGAAGCCATCGCAGCAATCGCCAGGGCATTGTCCACCGAAAGCAGGCCCTCGATGATCACCAGAGAGGCGATAATCGGCGCAGCTTCCCCAAGCTCAGGCACGGTTGGCATCCGCGGAAATCCTCCCTGTACCGCTCCACCCTGTCACGCCCTTCTTTGAAAAGACCTGTGAAATGCTGCGCAACTGCCTTTTTGGCCGGGTCACGAGAAACGGTTGGAGAGCGGATTGGGTCCGGAGGAGAGAGGGGGGCTGGTAAAAGGCACGGGGAAACTCCGTCCGAATGCTCCGCGCCATGCCACAATCCTGAGAAACAGACTCCGAGACCAGATCAAACAGACTCATTTTGTCAGGTTTTGCACCCTGACCCCCAAAGTTACTCTCCACACCTCCCCCAATTATCTCGTGCGCCTTTTCACAAAAACGGCGGGGCTGCCGCCCATGGCGTACCTGCGGCGTCGCCGGCTGGAGATGGCAACCCAGTTGCTGATCGACTCGGATCTTTTGGTGGGGGAGGTCGGGAATCGGGTGGGTTGGGCCGATGCCAATTACTTTGCGCGCAGGTTTCGGGCTGCGTTTGGTGTAACCCCAACGGTTTACCGAGCACGCCATCGGCAGGGCCCATAGAGTCTTCACCGATGAACCCGGCATGGGATTGGCATTGGCCGTGCAGTCCGCGCTATGCAGGAACACCCGACGCCCTCCCTCGACGCGCCAATCGAGTTGAAAGTGGCTTCGTGCCCAGCCCTGATTGGGTCGGCAGTTACTCCCACCCGGGCCGCTCGTAAACGAGCCACTTCCTCAGGAGGGCCCGGCTATTGGGCCTCCCCAAACCAGTTTTCGTTCCTCCTCGAGGGCCGCTCACGGGTCAAGCTCCGCTGATTTGGAGCGCCGTCGCCAGTAACACAGGGCCTGTCCGGGAAAGTAGGGGGGCGGCAGGGGGTCGGGAGTTCCGGCGAATATTTGGGGCGGCGGACAGCATAAAAGACTGCGGCAAACCCACGGACAATTCTCCGGCCCGCCGAATTCCAGACTTGTTCCCCCAAAGAACAGCCGTTCACGGACACCCCCCTACCAGCTCCGCCTCGGCGCCCTTCTCCGGCATCGCTCTGCCTCGTTCCGGCCCAGATCAGGCCGCCTTCGCTTTGCCTCCGCGGTCCTCCGCCCACTGCATCCGTACCGCCACCCACAGATCGTTCACCAGCACAGCATAAGCCCTCTCGGGACGGGCTCCCTGACGCCGACAAATTACGTCAACTCAGGTCCGATTGCGTGTGAACAGTGGCTGCGCAAGGCCAGTCGCGCCTCGCGATACGTTTTATTTTCGGAGGGTGGGCTCGGAGGGCTGATCCTAGCGAGTTCGGTATATCGGATTACGCCCTATGAAGGGCGCGGGCAACGGAGGCTCAGCGCCCAAGAGGAGGCTCAGCGCCCAAGAGGAGGCCTAGAACAAGAGGAGGCCTAGAACAAGAGGAGGCCTAGAACGCAGGAGGCAGCATGGAACGGCTCAAGGCGCAATACGCGAGGGTCTCGCATAAAACCACTGTGTGGCTCTCATCGCCATCCATCGCCCATCCATCGCCGTGAAGACTCCCTTCACTAGCCACAGCCGACCCTCTTCCCCCCCAGCCTCCCGGTGCTGACATTGCCCACGATCCCCGGATTCCATGACGTCCGCGATCCACCATCCACGCCGCCCTCGCGCATCTCCCCTCTGGCAGATTGTCCACCACGCATGGGACGCCCTCACCGCCTCCTACGAGATGGACTACCGCCCCACGATGGGGCCGCTCCGTCAGGATGCCATCGATACCGTCCGCGCATTTCTCCGGTGTGGCGACCTCGCCGCAGGGTTCACCCGCTTCCAGTGCCCGGATTGCGGCCACGAAAAGCTCCTCGCATTCACCTGCAAATCCCGCCACTTCTGCCCCGCCTGTCATCAACGCCGGGTCCGCCAAACCGGC
>CAIURC010000059.1 GCA_903901425.1 uncultured Spartobacteria bacterium
GCCTATGCGCTGACTCCCATCCCTGCCCCTGGCGTGGTGGTGATGCGGGATCCTGGGTTCGCACCGGCGGAGGGGCTCGCTCAGACTGGCACCCTGGGCGCCATGCTGACCGCGCAAATCGAAAATGCCGGCAAGCTCGAACAAAAACTCGGGGTTGCCATCCAGCAACTCAGGGAACAGTTGGGTGCGGGAACCCAAACCGCCCAAGCCTCTCCCCCAGCTGCGCCTCAAGAGTCCAAACCCAAGCCCAAACCCGAGGCCGAGGCCAAGCTGGACCCAAAGCCCGCGCCGAAGCCCAGGGTGAAACCCACACCGACCCCCGCACCCGCCGCTACACCCGCCCCAACTCCTGTGCCTGAGAAAGGCTGGGGCATATTCCGCAAAAAGTGAAAAAAGACGCAAAAGTGGAACCAAAAGTGGCGCTCTTCGAGCAACCCCAAGCTCCTGCGCCAACACCGCCCCGGAAATCGGCCTCTGGAGTCGTCATCCTGGCTCTGGTTACTGGCGGACTCATGGGGGCTGGCGGAATCCTCGTCGCCACCAAACGCCCGTGGCTGCAAGCGGCGCCGCAACCCACGCCGGCGCCAGTGGTTGCCCAGCCGACACCCGATCCAAGGACGGAAATTCGGTTCCGCGGTCTGGTGACCAGTCAGCTCAACACGCTGGATCGCGTGAAAGATACCGAAGCCGAGGTGCTGGCGCTACGCGCGCAACTCAAAGCCCTAGCGAAGGAACACGAGGATATGTCGCTCCGGATTGAGATGCTCTCCCGGGATTTCCGCCCCATACACGAAGCCAAAGACATACAATTGATTCCACAGCCTTGAGCGAATGCAGCGCGAGTAGGTTGGTGGCAAGGCTCCTCCTTAGTTCGTGCGAATCTCGAAGATCCAGGGAAATCCGGCTTTGGGGCTGATGCTGGCCAAGATTTGCTTCAGCGCCGTCTCAGCCTCCGCCCAAGGGATGAAGGAGAGGTGTCGATCCTGCTCATAGCGCAGACGCGCTTGTTCCCAGTCTTGGAAAAAGGTCTGCGGCCCGGCACAATCCACGAAGCGGGACTCGCATGCGAGATTGACCAAAATCTGGCGAGCCGCAAGCTCCGTCGTTTAGGGTGAACCGCACCGGGTCTTGTCTCTCAAAGTGTCCTCGCACGGCCCTCGGCAGATGTTCCCGCAAAAAAACTTCCTGATTGTCCAGACTACCGATTTCCTGCACCCAGCCGGGTTCCGCCGTGGCATCGATGTCCATCGAATGCCGGCTTTCTCCTAGGTGCAGGTTTAAAATCCACGCTCCTTTAAAGACGAGCGCCTGCCGCAGGACCTCGTCGTGCATCAGGGCGGCCATCACCTCCCGCAGAACTTCATCCACCCAGCGTTCGCGTTGCAGCGGGTTCATGGGCAAGCCACCCTCCAGACTTCGGATTCATGGGCAAACCCTAACCCGGGCAGCAGCGGGATCACCGCGTCCGTTGTGTTGCTCCGTCGGTTTTTAACCGTGGCCAGCAGTTTTCCGAGTTCGGAGCTGTCCTTCACCTCCGCTCCCAGCATTTCCAACATCGCACCCGTCCGCCGGACCAGCGAGTTCCGGCCGATGGCCCGCAAGTGCTCAGCCATCCGGCCAAAATCCGCCCGCTTGGCCGCATGCCCCCAAGCCTCAAACACAACCGCCTCTCCCCCACACCTCAACGGCTGGAGGATCGCGTCCAACAGCGTTTGCTCCAGCGTGGTTATGCGGTAAGAGGTGCGCGGACCAATCACTCGCGTTTGCACGCCCGGCGTTAGCCCCCGGTAGCGCTTCGTCTCGTAGCACATCACCCCGTCATACTCGAAAAGCACCGTCCCCAGCGGATTCCGGTCCCCGGCCTCAGCGGGAGCGTCCGATTCCGGTTGGTTACCGTTCGCCAACCGACCGATGTGGTAAAAGCCGGGCATCTGGCTGGTCAGCTCGTGAAAACTCAGAGCGGCAAAATAGGAGATCACTCCCGCAGGCAGTGCCGCCTGGAGTACCTCCAGCACATCCACGACCTCATTTCTGGCCGCCTCCATGTCCATCAGGTAGATGGACCTTCCTAGCGCATTTTCTGCCAGCTGCAGCTCCCGCAGCCACTTCATCTTTTGCATCGTCTCCAATACCACGGCCCCTGGGGGAAAGGTCCTCTTCAGCTCTGCCCGATGCTCACGAGCGATTCGGTTGATCAACCAGACCAGCTCTGTGTCCTTCCACACACGCACCGTGGGATGCTCCTCGGTGGGAACCGTCACAGCTTCCGCCAAAATAGGGGCGAAAAGCTGCCAAATGTCGGGCTTGAGGGGCGAGGTAGGCACGGCGAAAACTTTGCGAGATTACATGAGTATACTGCTGAATGCAGTGAATGGCTATAGCCATTCACTGCATTCAGCAGTATACTCATGTAATCTCGCAAAGTTTTCGCCGTGCCTACCTCGCCCCTCAAGCCCGACATTTGGCAGCTTTTCGCCCCTATTTTGGCGGAAGCTGTGACGGTTCCCACCGAGGAGCATCCCACGGTGCGTGTGTGGAAGGACACAGAGCTGGTCTGGTTGATCAACCGAATCGCTCGTGAGCATCGGGCAGAGCTGAAGAGGACCTTTCCCCCAGGGGCCGTGGTATTGGAGACGATGCAAAAGATGAAGTGGCTGCGGGAGCTGCAGCTGGCAGAAAATGCGCTAGGAAGGTCCATCTACCTGATGGACATGGAGGCGGCCAGAAATGAGGTCGTGGATGTGCTGGAGGTACTCCAGGCGGCACTGCCTGCGGGAGTGATCTCCTATTTTGCCGCTCTGAGTTTTCACGAGCTGACCAGCCAGATGCCCGGCTTTTACCACATCGGTCGGTTGGCGAACGGTAACCAACCGGAATCGGACGCTCCCGCTGAGGCCGGGGACCGGAATCCGCTGGGGACGGTGCTTTTCGAGTATGACGGGGTGATGTGCTACGAGACGAAGCGCTACCGGGGGCTAACGCCGGGCGTGCAAACGCGAGTGATTGGTCCGCGCACCTCTTACCGCATAACCACGCTGGAGCAAACGCTGTTGGACGCGATCCTCCAGCCGTTGAGGTGTGGGGGAGAGGCGGTTGTGTTTGAGGCTTGGGGGCATGCGGCCAAGCGGGCGGATTTTGGCCGGATGGCTGAGCACTTGCGGGCCATCGGCCGGAACTCGCTGGTCCGGCGGACGGGTGCGATGTTGGAAATGCTGGGAGCGGAGGTGAAGGACAGCTCCGAACTCGGAAAACTGCTGGCCACGGTTAAAAACCGACGGAGCAACACAACGGACGCGGTGATCCCGCTGCTGCCCGGGTTAGGGTTTGCCCATGAATCCGAAGTCTGGAGGGTGGCTTGCCCATGAACCCGCTGCAACGCGAACGCTGGGTGGATGAAGTTCTGCGGGAGGTGATGGCCGCCCTGATGCACGACGAGGTCCTGCGGCAGGCGCTCGTCTTTAAAGGAGCGTGGATTTTAAACCTGCACCTAGGAGAAAGCCGGCATTCGATGGACATCGATGCCACGGCGGAACCCGGCTGGGTGCAGGAAATCGGTAGTCTGGACAATCAGGAAGTTTTTTTGCGGGAACATCTGCCGAGGGCCGTGCGAGGACACTTTGAGAGACAAGACCCGGTGCGGTTCACCCTAAACGACGGAGCTTGCGGCTCGCCAGATTTTGGTCAATCTCGCATGCGAGTCCCGCTTCGTGGATTGTGCCGGGCCGCAGACCTTTTTCCAAGACTGGGAACAAGCGCGTCTGCGCTATGAGCAGGATCGACACCTCTCCTTCATCCCTTGGGCGGAGGCTGAGACGGCGCTGAAGCAAATCTTGGCCAGCATCAGCCCCAAAGCCGGATTTCCCTGGATCTTCGAGATTCGCACGAACTAAGGAGGAGCCTTGCCACCAACCTACTCGCGCTGCATTCGCTCAAGGCTGTGGAATCAATTGTATGTCTTTGGCTTCGTGTATGGGGCGGAAATCCCGGGAGAGCATCTCAATCCGGAGCGACATATCCTCGTGTTCCTTCGCTAGGGCTTTGAGTTGCGCGCGTAGCGCCAGCACCTCGGCTTCGGTATCTTTCACGCGATCCAGCGTGTTGAGCTGACTGGTCACCAGACCGCGGAACCGAATTTCCGTCCTTGGATCGGGTGTCGGCTGGGCAACCACTGGCGCCGGCGTGGGTTGCGGCGCCGCTTGCAGCCACGGGCGTTTGGTGGCGACGAGGATTCCGCCAGCCCCCATGAGTCCGCCAGTAACCAGAGCCAGGATGACGACTCCAGAGGCCGATTTCCGGGGCGGTGTTGGCGCAGGAGCTTGGGGTTGCTCGAAGAGCGCCACTTTTGGTTCCACTTTTGCGTCTTTTTTCACTTTTTGCGGAATATGCCCCAGCCTTTCTCAGGCACAGGAGTTGGGGCGGGTGTAGCGGCGGGTGCGGGGGTCGGTGTGGGTTTCACCCTGGGCTTCGGCGCGGGCTTTGGGTCCAGCTTGGCCTCGGCCTCGGGTTTGGGCTTGGGTTTGGACTCTTGAGGCGCAGCTGGGGGAGAGGCTTGGGCGGTTTGGGTTCCCGCACCCAACTGTTCCCTGAGTTGCTGGATGGCAACCCCGAGTTTTTGTTCGAGCTTGCCGGCATTTTCGATTTGCGCGGTCAGCATGGCGCCCAGGGTGCCAGTCTGAGCGAGCCCCTCCGCCGGTGCGAACCCAGGATCCCGCATCACCACCACGCCAGGGGCAGGGATGGGAGTCAGCGCATAGGC
>CAIURC010000060.1 GCA_903901425.1 uncultured Spartobacteria bacterium
AATGAGTTAGCCAACCTTGCACCCAAGGATCTCTGGGAGTTGAGTGCCGAGGCGAAGAAGGCGCTGAGAAAAATCCGGCGAATGCCACGCTGCATAAAAGCGTTCTGGATTCAATCCACGCTCAACCTCGAAGACGTATGACCCTTTTCTGGAATTGTCAGTAATTCTATCAGGGTTCTCAGATGCTTGTCGCAGTGAACCAGGCTTAAATTAATTCATGAGCGGTGGCGCCGGGCAACGGCGGTGATGACGCCTGCGATGACCCAAGGAATTCCAGATACCACCGCGAACCAGGAAAGCCCGACACTGCACCAGTCAGCCCAATGCACACCCGTTTCGTCGTGAAACTTCCCTTGGGGATTATGCTCCCATGCCGCATACATCGCAGTCACACCCGCGAAAATCCCGAGCAACGTGATTGCAAAAAGAAACACACGGGCAAGGGGGCCAAGAGCCGGGCCCTGCAATTTTGTAGACGACATAGTGTGGGAACGGGTTCTCCATCACCTACCGAAACAACATCAGCGGCCGCGACCAAAAAGCGCACCGATCGCAACCCTGACGCGGCAGCCGGGTTCGCCGCAGCGCATGTTAGGCGTTGCGGTGATTTAGGAAGTATTTTGGGAAGTATTATGGGCTCCTGCCAAATCCCCTCGCGATACAGGTCAGGCGTGTCGCGGAAGATGATGACTCCGTCGTAACCATAGCACTGCATTTAGCGGAGCCATTCTGATTCACAGTCCCAATAGATCTCGGATTGCATCTTTTACAGCATTGAATTGTTCGATTGGAAGCTTTCCCAATTTCCGCTGCAGATTGTTATGATCTATACTCGCAAATCCTTGTACATTTACAGCTGAGCGTTTTGGGAGCCATCGAGGTTTTCCGATGTCCACTTCACCTCTTTGTCCTCGGAGTTGAGAAGTCAGAGGAACAACGACTACAAGAGACCGGGCATCTTTTGGTTTTGGAAAAGCCAGAATAAGGACTGGGCGCTCTTTTGCAGCGAGACCGAAGTCTACAATCCAGACTTCACCTGGGAGTGGTTCAGTATTCACCCAGTGCGTTCTCCCAAGTCTTCCCTTGCTCTTCCGTTGTCAGGAGACGGTCTGCGTTGGTGGTAATCGCAAAGGGCATGTCGTTTCTGAGCTCTACTTGAGCCAAGAAAATGTTGAACGCATCACTCGGTTTCATGCCGAGGCGCGCGAAGATTTCTTCAGCTCGTTTGAGACGCTCTGTGGGAACTCTTGCTCTGAAGAGGGTTGAAGCAGCCATGGCTCAATTGTGCTCAAAAATGCTCGGATGTCAAAGCGTTTAGAGGCGGGGCTTTGACTGCATTGTTGAAGCAGGCGTTCTATCGCAAGGTTTGCGAACAAAAGGCTAACGACTCAAGCTCAGCAACCCGCCTCGCGGGACGCAATGATTGCAAACCACGGCGTCATGCCGGGTTCGCCGCAGCGCATGGTTAGCCGTCGCGGTCATTTCGGGTTTTGCTCGATGAGGCGATACTGGCCAATAACCTCGTGGCCGGCATGAAATAGAGGTGACCACGGATGACGATCCTCGCCTAACTTTTGTTCGGGTGCGCTGGCTGTGAACACGCCTGCATCGGTAAGGAGATAGAAAATCGTCTGTCCGTCTTTGGGTGGAGGGAAAGCTTTCGTTGCGGTTGCCTTTGGCTGGAATTTGGCGGCAAGAGCAACCATCGCCTGAGAAGCCTTGCGAATAGTCTCGTGAGCGCCGCCACCGATGGAGCCGCCACCGATGCTGAGATAAATGCTGGCGCTGCCGTCGGAGAGCGCCACGAGCGTAAATGAACCTTCGGGAAAACCGGTCTCCATGACGACTCCCCAAGGCGTGGTGGGGGTGGCAGCAGGATCGAGGCCAAATACAGCACGGGTGCCCGTCAGTGCCTGCTTACGGAGGTCAGCGAACGCCGCTTGCCGGGCGTCCGCTTTCGGAGGTTCGGCCTTGGAAGTTGAGCCGAAGAGGAAAGAGAAGATGCCCATAGCTGTAATCAAGATCGTTCGGTTCACAGGATGTGCGTAGCGAAGCCTAACGAGACAAGCTCAGCGACGGCGCAGGGAAAGCGCGGCAGTTGCCCAAACAGCCGGCATGCCGACCCGGAACCGTTCGCTGCAGCGCCTGGTTAGGCGTTTCTAGGTTTTGGTTGAGGCGCATGGAGATGAGTAGTGCCGCTGAAATCTCGTAGCCGCGCAAACCAAAGAAGGATCGCAGCGAGTGACTGCGGAACCTCGAACGGGAACTGGCGTGAGCTGCTGCCCTGCTCGATGCGGATGGTAAGCTCGACACGCTCGCCGCCGAAACGGCGGACGGAGTCGGCGATAAAGTAGCGATACTGCAAGCCGGGAAGCTGGTCGAAGGGACGAGTCTGAAAGATGCGACGAAGTGCGATGTAGTCGGTGTGAGGTAATCCAAACTCGAACTCGCAACACTCGGAGCCGAGCGTGACAGCGACAGCGCCGAAGTAGTTTCCGTCGCGCTCGTAAGCCGTGAGAAGCTCAGGCATCCTGTCGTGATTGTCGCGCATAACGGCTTCATTGGTGGCTCTCGTTCACAGGAGACGCGAGGAAGGGGCTAACGAGACAAGCTCAGCGACGGCGTAGGGAAAGCGCGGCAGCTGCCCAAGCAGCCGGCGTGACGGCCCGGAGCCGTTCGCCGCATCGCCTGGTTAGGCGTTTCCGGTCGCATTGGAATTGGGGTTAACAAACTGGTGGTAGCACTCCGAACAGACCCAAGCGCCACGCTCGTCGGTGTAGCCGATGGTCTCGTCGTCAGATCCTGAGTCGCTAAGCGTCCAGAAGCAGATGACGCAATGGTCGTGACTCCACCCGTCCGGCACGAGGTCTATCTTGGCCGGGTCGAATGCCTGCCCGACATAAAGCGAGGTGACGCCGCTGATGCGATGCACCAGCGCGGGGCGACGTTGCCAGTGCGATCGGCGCCACGAATGAGTGCGGCACCATACAACCTCCTCCTCGATGTCAGCACGCTTCCAGGTATCGCTGTGAATGAGGACTGTTGGCTCGAAAGACATCGTATTGGTTGGCTTCCGTTCACACGAGAAGCGAGGAAACACCTCACATGTATTAGGCGGCTGCTGTGAAATTTCGCGGCTGCTGCACTATCAAAGACATTCTTGTTTCAGTACAGGGTCAAACAACCCGGGAGCAAGGTGAAACTGCCGGGATCCACGGGGCGCGCATGCGGTGCGGAGAGGGGCATCCCTCAAGGCACTGCACCGGCAACAGAACTGCTGGGCACAACCGGCCCGCCGGGGAGCCGGATCCGCGGTTCCCAGCCGTTTGGACTGTTCCCCTGCTCAGAGATTTTCGGCGGGACTGCGTACTGCAATCCCGGGTTTGTTTAGGACATGGGTGTAAATCATCGTGGTGGAAACATCCTTGTGGCCCAACAACTCTTGGACCGTCCAGATGTCGGAACCGGACTGATGTGTCGCAAACGAGTGGCGGAACGTGGGTGGAGTTGCAGGCTTGGCGATCGAAGCTTCCCGGGCGGCGCCGCGTACGGCGCGCTGAAGGAGGGTCGGATGGATGTGATGCCGGCGCACGACTCCCGAACGGGGATCCGTCGAGAGGCCCGGAGCCGGGTAGACCCAGAACCAACCCCACTCCGAACCCGCAGCGGGTTATTTTCGAGCCAACGCCCCCGGAAGCTCCACTCCCGGAATCCCGAGCCTTCGGTATCTTTCATGGAGTAGACGGCTCTGTGAGAACTGTTTTCTCAAGGGGTCCCTTGCATTTTTGGGAAGAACCGTTACCCGGTCCTTCCCTCCCTAGCCACACCGGACCACGATCAGGCCGAGGTCCACATCCTCGATCCTCAACCGGAGACATTCCAAGATCCGGCGACCGGATCCGTAGAGAAGCAGGGCCATCAGGCGCCATGGAACGGACGTCTGATTGAGGATTTTCTTGGCTTTCTCGGCGGTTAGGACCACGGAGCGATGCTCCCTGTTTTTTGCCCGCACAAACCCCTCAAACAGGCCAGGTGAGGTGGCTGAGTCAGCGGAGTCAGGAACCGGACGGTTTAAGTGAGTTCAAAGGACGGTCTGCGGGGACGTTGTAGGTGTTTTAGTTCGGTTGTTGCTCACTGACAAAGGTTCGCTTTGCCGGGACGGCTGAAGCCACCCGGAGCGTAGCGGGCTCCAGCGGGCCCGGCAGAGCGGAAAGCGTGCCCCGAACAACAAACCCCATAAACCCCAACCAAGTCCACGGAGGAGATCCCTAAGCTAAATTAAAAAACCCGGTCCGTGGCTCCGCTTGTCCGGCCAGCTCTCATGCAGGGCGGTCCAGTTTTTAGGGCCCGGAGCATCACACTTTTTACGATTCGTAGTGATACCTGAGCTGGGCAATGAGAATGCCGCCTTCCACTGCTTTGTATATGATCCTGTGTTCAGAATCGATTCGGCGAGACCAGTATCCACGTAAGGCGTGTTTAAGCGGTTCTGGCTTGCCAATACCGGAATGAGGATTCCGGACGATCTCTTTGAGGAGTTCGTGGATTCTTTTAATGGTCTTTGAATCCGTGGATTGCCAGAAGGTATAATCCTCCCAAGCCTGGGGGGAAAACGTGAGATTCACGAATGAAGATCAATGGATTGCACGATGCCTTGTCCATTTTCTAAGGCATGAATCGAGTCCAGAAGACGCCTTGCATTCGCTGGAGAACGTAGCAAATACGCCGTTTCTTCAAGTGCTTCAAAGTCCTCAAGGGAAAGCATCACGACGGCTTGATCTCTGTTTCTTGTAATGATGACCGGAGAGTGGTCATTGCAGACCCGGTCCATGGTCGACGCCAGATTCTCCCGAGCCGCCTTGTACGTGATCGCGTCCATACGGACAATATGCCGTACAATTCTTTTGTCGTCAACGGCTCCCGTCACGCGAGACGGCTTTCTAACGGAGTCTACCGCGACCCAAGCTCAGCGACCGCGGAGGCGCGGCGCACCGGCTGCGGCAAGGAGGCTTGGGCGCAGGCGGTGGGAGCAGCCGATGCGAACCGCAGGAGCAGTCCGCTGCAGCGCATGGAGAGGCGAACTTAGGTGAATCGACATAAAAACCAGCCCCTTGAAATCCGGTGGACGCCCACGAGATCGCCCCCAAACATCCCCGAAGAATAGTCTCGGTCGAGCGTATCCTCCGGGTCGTAAACGAGCCCGACCCAGTTGTCGACGACGCCTCGATACCACACAAAGGCGACGCAGCGTCCCTCCGTGCGCACAGAGTCGGAGGCGGGAATGGAGCCGGCCTGCACAAGCGCCAAACGGCGCTCATAGTAGGGGCGCAAAAGAAGAAAGCGGCCGCGAGTGCCAAGAACGCTCCCGTAGATGAGCGTGATCGCACCGAAGCAAAGGACGGTGGCAGAGGACAACACGAAGCTCAGCCGATGAGGAGTGCAAACAGCCCGGCCAACGAACATCACGAGAAGAATGACCGCGAATAGGTAGCAGGCCAGAGGAATCAACGGCGAAAAGATGAACAACCGTTCGTCAATATCAACGGCGAACAGCGCGCATGCCAGAAGGAGCAGAGAACAGATGGCGGCCCAAATATAAGGATGCCTTAGCGGCATACTCGTCTCAGTGGCCGAACGGCAAAGATCAGCGAGCGCACAGGGACGGCGCGGAGCCTGTTCGCTGCGGAACCTGGTTAGCCGTTGCGGTCATTGCGGGTTTTGCTGCTGCTGTTGTTGCATCTTGCGAACCTGTTCCGCGCGTGCTACCGCCGATTGAACTGTGAGCACCGCTGAAACAACGAGAAATGTGTTGATCGCAATTCCAGTGCTCGCAAATCCCAGAATGCCTTTCCGCCCGTGACGACGAACACCGAATAGAGCGATGATGCCGAGCACAATGCCGGCAAATATAAGTAACCCGCCAATGCTCGAGAAGATCATTGCCATCGTTTGATTTCCTTGCGCGATGCCGTTGCCAGCCATGTTGACGACGAACGCCATCAATGGAGAGAATGCGCTGAACTTCGCGGCTTGTTTGGCGAAAGGAGGTTTATCGGTTGGGATTGGCGGAGGTGTGTTCATAGTGAAATGGAGAACGCGCGAGCATCGCGCTAACATGTATTAGGCGGCTGCTTTGAAATTTTCCGGCCACTGTACTATCGGAGAGGTTCCCGTTTCAGTACAGGGTCAAACAACCCGGAAGCAAGGTGAAACCGCCGGGATCCACGGGGCGCGCGTGCGATGCGGAGAGGGTCATCCCTCAACGCACTGCACTGGCAACAGAACTGCTGGGCACAACCGGCCTGCCCGGGAACCGGATACACGGTTCCGAACCCTTTACTACGGACTGCTCCCCTGCTCAGAGGGTGTCGGCGGGACGCTTACCTTTGAGTGCTCGGCGCAGGCCGTGCTGCATCCGCTTGCCTCGACGCATCGCCGATTGGCAAAGCCAACGCGGTGTGTGCTCCGCATAAAACGCTTTTTGACGATCCTCGGCGCCTGCTCCCGTTGCCGACCCAATCCGGCCGCCGCTCCAATCAAGTGCGTCTGCCGTTGCCTGGCGGGCTGCGCCCAAACACAGAGCGGCATAAGCCCGGCGTTGGCTCACCAGGCTTGTTCAACCAGGGGTTTATTTGACGGCTCCGTTATCGCTCCGCGTCAATACACCCTTCTTTGTTGGGTGTCAGGCTGGCGCCATTCATGCTCTCTACTGCTTGAGGCAGTCCACGACGCGCCGTGACAAAGTCAAAGGCTCTGGTCCGCCTCCCTGAATAAATTCGACCCTCTGCCCCAGTGGGAAAAGATCTTTTGAGCCGTTGGCGGACTCTATGCCGTTCCCATCGCCGCGATCGGCATGCGGGCAGTGAGCGATGAAGCGACCGGCTTCGGAGATTCGACATGTGCAGTTCCGAAATGAGGCTCGCCTCTCTTTTGTCTGCTCGATCGTGAAACTCATGCGCTGAACGCGAAAGAGGGCTAACTCATAGCTCACCAATTACGAGAAGCGCACCTGGACGCCCGAATTGAAGCATACGGCCACCCGCGCTTCTCGTCACTCGGTCAAGCGTCTGGCTCGGGCCGTTCATGGACGTATCTCAACAGGTGTGCCATCCGGCACAACGCGGTAAATCTCTTCGATCTCCGGATTCGTCACGGCAATACAGCCAGCGGTCCAATCCAAGCAGCGTTGAAGCCGCCCAATCCATCCCAGGCCATTGCGAAGGCCGTGAATCATGATGTCGCCTCCCGGAAGATCGCCACGCTTCTCTGCGGCCACGCGATCAGACGCTGACGGGTAAGAGACCTTGAGAGCCCTGTGAAATGAACTCCGTGCCTTGTGTGACTCAATAAAATACAGCCCTTCAGGAGTGCGCTTGTCCCCTTCTCGCTCCTTTGGGCCTACCGGATGGTGACCCAGCGATACCGCATAGCTCTTCAGAAGCCTTCCGTTCGCGTAGAGTTCGAGTTTCCGCTTGGCTTTCAACACGACAACTCGATCGGCCAGCACTCCAGGTGCAATACACTGTCCCGGCCAATTCGCCCATACGACCAGTGCGGTCAGCGCCAGTACGCAAACCACCGTAATTGTGACCCTATTGCGACGCATGATGGTGTGCCCGAACGAAATAAGCCCAGCGAACGCGGAGGGACGGCGCACCGGCTGAGGCAAGGAGTCTGAGGCGCAGGCGGTGAGAACAACTGAAGTGACGCGCCTCGGCAGTTTGCTGGAGCGCATGGAGAGGCGTTGCGGTCATTGACGAGCATTGAAGGTTGCGCCGTGAACAAACCATTCCAAAGGCGGCTCAAAAAGCAGCCCACACCCCAGACCCAAAGCGTTCCTGCAACGAAACAAGCTCAGCGACGCCCGGAGTGCGGCGGGCGGGCTGCTGCGAAGAAAGCAGGGCGCATGACGCATGGAGGACGTTCTGCTCCGGTGCCTTGTTAGACTCCTTGGCGTGGGGAGGCGGACTGCCGGCCTGGAAGGGGGAGCGGGATTCATCAGCCAGAGATAGATCTCGCCAACTACTCATGTAAGTCTGGCTCTCCACGAGCTGCGTGCCAAATTCGCGCAATCTCTAAGGATTCCAATTTGTCGTCTAATCTGTAGACCACGCGGTAAGGCCGGACTACGATTTCACGGATTGAAGCACAGCGATATTCGGGCACAGCCCGACCGATGTGAGGCGATAATGCGAGACGTTCGATCTCTGATATGATTTTGAGCGCGAAGGACTCAGCCCGAGCAGGGCTATCGATGGAGATGTAACGCACGACATTTTTAATGTCATTTAACGCGGTCGAGGACCAGATTATGCGGAAAGCCATGCGGCCAACTGTCTTTTAACTTCTTCGTGGGGAACAACATCACCGCGATCCAAGTCGTTGATCCCTTTTTGAATGGCCGCGATAAAATCAACTCGATCCGCAATTAAGTCGATGGTTGCGTCGTCCGGGAGTTCCCGAATGGCTTCCAGAACAAGTTCTTTTTGGCTCATGCACTCAATCTAGAGGCAGGATGGGGCAACTGCAAGAAACCGTGCTCTGCGTGGTGGATTCCTCTCACGGAAGACGTTTTTCTGGAGGAGCCGAACGCCCCAAAGCTCAGCGACGGTGCAGGGACGGCGCGGAGCCTGCTTGTTGCAGCGCCTGGTTAGCCGTTGCGGTCATTAAGGGTTTTGCTGCTGCTGTTGTTGCAGTTGCATCTTGCGAACCTGTTCCGCGCGTGCTACGGCCGATTGAACTGTGAGCA
>CAIURC010000061.1 GCA_903901425.1 uncultured Spartobacteria bacterium
CGGTTCCCTCCGGGAACCGCGGGAGATGCCGGAGGCATCGCAAGAGAGTAGCCGGTGTGTGGCGCGCAGCGCCACCACCGGACACGGGCCCAAAAGGGCCCTCACCCCGGCGGGGTGACAGAGGCGCGGCGTTGCTGACGAACGCACCGTTTGCATCCCAGCCCTCTGGCACACAGGGGTGCATCGCTTTTTTCACACGGGACCCGGGGGTGGCGCCGAGGGCCACCGTATCTGGCCAACGGGAGCCACTCGCCTCCCGCGAACGGCAAGCGGCGTCTGTTCATCCTTCGCCGTTCATCTGTCTGCCTTTTTCCGTGAGCCGATACTTTTGGAGCCGGCTGTTGGGTTTATCGGGGAGCGTGTACTGGATGAGATCTGCGGAGAGTGCCGGGGTCAGGTAGGTTTCGCGCAGCCTTCTCCGGCTTTTCAGTCCGAAAGCCCTGCGGATGTCTTCGTTTCCAAGTGGCTCCCTTTCCCGGAGAAGACCGAGCAACTTTGTCACTGAATCACCCACTGGTGCCGTGACTGGTGCCGTGACTGGTGCCGTCAGGGATGCTCCACCTTTCCGGGATTGCTCCCGTTTGAGCGGCAGAATTTCTGCAAGCGGGACGGTGAATCGGATCCGCCCAGCGAGTTCTTCGATGGTCGGTTCCGGAAGCTTTTCCGCTTTGGCGATGCGGAAGATGCCGGGAATCCCGCTGCCCCATTCCTCCACCAAATCGAGTTCGCGGAACACGCGGGCGATCACCGGATTCCGGATCTGGGAGACGCCCTGCTTGATGTCTTCGATGGTCAGGCCGGGCAGGAGGAGGCCGGGACTTTCCACCTCGATCCGGTTGTCATAAAAAGCCACGCGGATGGGGGAACCGCGGTGCGAATAGTCGGCGTGCACAAGCGCGTTGATCAGCACCTCACGGAGGATGCGGAGCGGGATGCTCCAGAGGTCCTTGCGGCGGATCTCTGAAAAGTCTGCGCCGCGCATGGCGTGCTTTTTCAGGAACAACAGGATTTCGTCGACGGCTTGGGGGAGGTGCGCGTGGATGTCGATGTGGTCAAAGATGTCGGCCTTATCGTCCCCAATGAAACGCCCGCACTGGATCCATGCATCTTCGAAGTGTTGTCGGCGCTCCCGCCCGTAAAGGAGGACGCCCCCCCGGGTCGGAACCAGGCTGCCCTGATTCCTGACGAGAATCCGGAGGCTTTGGAGCGTTTTTTTCCCGATGCTCTTGCGCCCCTCGAAGTCCTTGTGGATTGCCTGAAGATCCAGGTCCCCAATGGAGAGATCCGGCATCGGGAGGGCATCAAAGCTGACCCCGGCGATTCCGCGTTGCAACTCGGCGATCAACTGGGGATCGGCCTTGCGGTTGGTGGAGCCCAGCCGGACATAGGTGCCGCCCTGCAACCCTTCGGACTTCAAAAAATGGGGCCGTATTCCACTGAGGAACACTTCCACCACCAGCAGCGTTTTTCCCGCCACCGTGATCATTTCGATGTTGGGCACTAAGCGGGGCGCAATCGAGTCCGCAATGAGGTTGGAGAGACGCTCCTCCTCATCCAACGGGTTTTCGACGCCCAAGACGTGGCGGTCATCGGCCACCCCGAAGACCAGTCGTCCACCGGCAGAGTTCGCAAATGCCACGAGCGTCCGCAACGCCGCGCGCGGTGAGGACAGGTCGCGCTTGAACTCCAGCGTCTTGCTTTCGGGATTTTGCAGAAGTTTCGCGATCATTGAGGCAGCGCCCAGGTTGAGTGGCTCTTCCGGGCTCCGTTGAGACGTCCCTGATCCAAGACTCATCACGGTACCTTGAAATATCCGGGTTTCAAGAAAACGGAACCCGGTCCTCTGCCTCAGGCTTCTGATGGGTGGCGCCTACAACGCTGTGGGTTGGCCTCCCAACTCCGCTGGCACACCGGGGTGCATCGCTTTTTTCCGGCAGACCGGGGGTGGCACGTGAGCGCCACGCCCCGGCTACCCTCTTCGTTCCCTCCGGGAACCGAGGAAGATGCCGTCCGGCTACTACTTGGGTTCCCTCCGCGAACCATGATGAGTGGATGTGCCTGTCCGCAACAGCGTGGAACCGGCGGGTTGGAAAGCCCGCGCTCCCGTCGCCGCTGGAGACTTCTACCTATTTTTCTCGCCAAAGAGGTTGCCGCTTCCAGTTCTCGGGGAAACCCATGGCGGTGATCGGAACCGGATATTCCTCAATCAGCCCAAGCAGCTTTTTTCGCCACTGGTGGGTGGGTGCAATCTGATCCATGCAATGCAGAAGAATCAGAAGTGCGTTGTAGATTTTGCGGGAGTTGCGCGCAAACTGGGAGGTGAGGTCAGCGGGTTTGTGGGGGAGCTTTGGGGTCACAGAAAACTCCCGGTTCCAGAGGCGACTGTGGTGGGCGCACACATTTCGGACCACGGTGAGGTGGTGGAGCCATGACTGGAGAACCGCCTGGTCAATACCATAAACCGCAGCAATGGCAGACCGCGTGGACATCGGCTTCAGGTTGGCATACCAGCGCGACAACAACCCCAGCGACATCACCTCGCATACCGCCCAGACAGGGGGAAGAGATTCGGCGTAGGTCTCTATCAGATGCCGGATGAAGGTTTCCTCGGAGCGTCCGACCTCATTCTCCAATGCCTCTCGGTTGGAAGTCCATTTGTCCCTCCGAAAAGCAAGGGAAGCGTCCATGTGGGCATGGGGCCCATGCCGGTGTGCGAGCTGATATGCCCACTGGGTCCGGACGGAGACCTCGAATCGTTCAAGCGCGTCGAGCACGAGCAACCGCAATTCTCGGTCAAACTTGTAGAGGTTCAAAACCTCGCGGAAATCAGTTCCCGGTCGAAATCGATGGCTGGTGTGATCGGACTCAAATTGCAGCCAATAAGCTCCTATCCGGTAGTAGTTCAGGTGCTGCAGGTAAAACTCGGCTTCGGATGGATCCACCACAGTCATTCCCCTGGAGCGCAGCAGTTGGACCTGCTCCGCAAATGGAATGGCGGGCTTCGGGTAAGGGCGCTTGATCACCGGCTTCTACCCCCCATGCAGTCTCCCAGTGTCTTGGTTAAAAACAAGTGACCCGCCGGTTTGAGGAACGCTCTCGCGTCGAGCCTTGGCGGGTTCTGTTGGAAACAAACTCCCTCAAAAATCAGCGGCCTGCAAGGGTGAACCTTTTCGGACCAGCAAACGCTCCTCGGGCAACCGCCACAGGTTGCCTCAACGATCACCGTGAAGTCAGGGTGGCCGGTTTGTAGGTCATCTATCGAAACAACTCTGCGGTCCTGCAGCCGTCGGTGCCGGATTTTCAATCTGGTATCCATCGCGCACATCGGACCGTTTTTGAGTTGCCACCATTTACCTGATCCGGACGCCGAACGGGATCCGGTCCATGTCGGACACGGTACAGCAGGGATTGTCTGAGGAATTCATGCTGCCTGTCCGCGCGGGCCTGAAACCGCCGGAGATGCGGGAGGCATCGCAAGAGGGTAGCCGGTGCGTGGCGCGTGAGCGCTACCGGCCGGTTCCCGGAGGGAACCCCGCCGGTGCGTGGCGACACCCCCGGATACGGGCCCCAAAAGGGCCCCTCACCCTGAAGGGGTGACAGAGGCGCGTTTTCCGGCTTTCGGAAAATCCGACATAAACGCCCGGCCCTACGCACGTTTCGTCCGTTCGAGGCGCAGCTGGGGATTGACTGAAACCAGAAACGGACGATCGTAAAGGCAAGTCGGACTGGAAATTTCCGGTCGGCGCTGGGCTTCTGGGATTTCCCGGAGGCCCTTCGCATTTTCAGGGCAGCAACTTCAATCCCCAACCGGCAATCCTCCCCGTCGGACTGCGGCAGAACTTGGTTTCAATGATTTCATAGGCCCGATTGAACTGTCCCGGGCGGAGGTGACGGATTCCCACCGGACGAGCCATCAGGTCCGTGAGCTGGAGTCCGGGGGAGTTGGAGGTTTTGGGGATCATGACCAATTCGAAGGGGAGTGGCTGGCACAACGGATTCGGCCCGTCACAGACCCGGCGGAAAGCCAGTTCAAGTTCGTCATCCTCACGGCGGCCACGGCGTTCTACGATGATCGGGGTGCTCTTTCCGGTTTGGCCTTCTGCATCCAAGTGCCCAAAAACCCGCTCGAGGCCGATCTCGATCGCGCAATCGTAAGGGCTGGTGGGCTTGAGAACGCGGGTCACGTAGGCTGCCTTATCGATCACCACGGCAATCACCGTCGCAGGAAGACGCCGCATGATTTCGTTCAAGCCGATGATAAACCGATCGCGAACCACCTTTCGTAAGAGGAACAGAAAGCATCCCGTAGGCTTCCGGATCTCGTGCTCGTGAAGGACGACTTCATCATGCCCCCAGAACTCAAACTTGAACCTCTGCAAGGAGGGGCAGACCTGAGTGACATAGTCTTCTTTGCGGATCATGCAGAAGAGCAGGACGAACACCGGGTATTGCGGATCAATTTTGGACAACTCGTGGTCACCGCTTTCATCGACAAACACCAAATAATCCCCGAACTGGGGCGGGAACGTTTCAAAAGAAGAGGTCACGGAGGGAAAGCGGTGGAAGCCGTTCTGTGGGCGGTGGAAGGGGCGGCGAAAGGAATAGTTTTGATTGTGCCAGGGAGATCATGCCGCACGATTTCGGCTTTCCGAAAGCCGGGCTCTCCCGTTCCCATTTCTCGGCAGATGCCTGAGACCTTGGCGTCGGCGGCTGACGAAGTCGCTCCACTCCCCCGGAAGCCGCTGTTTCTCTCCCTCCGGGAACCGCCGGAGATGCCGGAGGCATCGCCAGAGAGTAGCCGGTGCGTGGCGCGTAGCGACACCACCGGATACGGGCCCCAAAAGGGCCCTCACCCCGGCGGGGTGACAGAAGCGTGGAGTCGCTGACAAAGGCATTGTTTGCATCACATCCCTCTGGCTCGCCCTCACGGGGTGCATCCCTCTTTTTTCCGGAGACCGGGGGTGGCACCACCGCCCGGCTACCCGCTGGGTTCCCTCCGGGAACCCAAACAGCCACCGCCTAGCCACCCTCTTTGTTCCCTCCGGGAACCAGACAACCGCAACGCCGTCGCACCTTGAATCTCAGGGCCCAAGCAGCGCAAACAACGGTTCGTTGACGTAAAAGTTGGTGCGGCCGCGCTTGGTTTTTTTCACAAAGCCGGCGGTGTGCAAAGCATCGAGGTACTTCATCGCGGTGGGGCGCGAGACGCCCAAATCGCTCTCGATGAACTCGACCTTTGTGTACGGATGGCGGAAGAGGTTGTTGAGCAGTTCCTGGCTGTAGAGCCTTGGCAACTCCGCCCGCAAGCGTTGCTTGGCCTCCTGCATGAGACGGCGGATGCCTGTGACCTGGGCAAGCGTCTCCTTCGCCGTCTCTTCCACCGCACGAAGGATGTAGAGCACCCAAGACTCCCAAGCTCCCTGCTCCCGTACACCTTGGAGTCCGCGGTAGTAATCGGGTTTGTTTCGCACGATGTAACGACTGAGGTAGAGCACGGGCAGGTCCAGCAGGCCGTGCATCACAAGGTACAGAAGATTCAAGATCCGACCGGTACGACCATTGCCGTCGTAGAAGGGATGGATGCTCTCGAACTGCCAGTGCAACACCGCCATCTGCACGAGAGGATCTGGATCGCCAGGCTCGTTCCGATTTAGCCAGTCCATGAAATTGCCCATCAACTCCTCAACCCGTACCGCGTCCTGCGGCGGCTCATAGACCACCGCACCGGTCTCGGCGTTCTTGAGCAAGGTGCCCGGCAGCTTCCGCAAACCGGCACGGCTTTGCTCCAACGTGGCCTGCACCTCGAGCACGTCTTCCAGACGCAGAAAACCCTGCTGGCGCACACGCGCGAAACCCACCTTCAGCGCAGCTCCGTAGCGATGCACCTCTTTGGCTGCCACGCTGCCGGAACTTCCCGGCGCAGAATCGGTGCGAAGCAGTTCGTCTGCGGTGGTGATGATGTTCTCGATGGCAGAAGAATCCTTGGCCTCCTGGAGGGCAAGGGTGTCAATGAGAATGGCTTCGTTCGGAATCGTGGCCGCCGCACCTTTGAGCTCCGCCAAATGCCGGTGGGCCCGAGCCAACTGCCGAAGCACGGCGGGTGTCTCTAATTCGATGGAGACCGGCAAGGGCAGCGGTTCAAGACGGAAGCTCATGTGTCAAATTTTCCCAGAAAACTTTACACGTCATGGGTTCTGCGTAAAGAAATGCCGCTTTTTTTGACAGGTGAACGCCCACAGGCGCTCCTTGTTTCGCCCTGCCCTCCCAATCACACCCAGTCGTCCCGGCTGAACCCGACACATCAAAGCGCTCCACTCTCCCGGAGCCGCTGTTTGGTTTCCTCCGGGAACCCCAGGAGATGCCGGAGGCATCGCAAGAATGTAGCCGGTGCGTGGCAACACCACCGGATACGGGCCCAAAAAGGGCCCTCACCCCGGCGGGGTGACAGAGGCGCGGAGATTCCGGTTTATCCCCCATGCCCCCGCATGCCTTCTCCGGCAAACCCTGTTTAGGATCTTGCCACCCATCCCGTTTTCTCCACGAAAGATCTCAAAGCCGTCCCCGTCACAAACCGCACACTGGTGCCGTCCTCCATCAAGGACTCTATTTCGCTCACACAGTTTTCCACCCAGCGATAAGCGCCCTTAAAATACAGCCGGATTTCTCGGATCTTGTCGCTCTCATCCAGGAGCGCCGCGCAAAGGTGACGCGCTTGGTAAATCGCGAATTGATCGATCTCTACTGGGAAATTGGAAGGCTCCTTAACGAACGGATAGAAACCAGCGGGTGGGGCAAAAGCACCGTCCGCCAGTTGTCTGATGTCCTTCTCCGGCAGGAATCGGGACTGCGGGGCTTTTCCTCGTCGAATCTGTGGCGGATGCGACAGTTTTATCGAACCTGGCACGCTGCTCCGGAGGAAGTCGCGACACTGTTGCGAGAATTACCGTGGAGCGCCCATGTCGATCTTTTGGGGCGCTGCTCCAAGGACGCAGAGCGCGAGTTTTATCTGCGCCTAGCCCTCCGGGAGAATCACTCGGTACGCGAGCTCCGCCGCGCCATCGAAACCGCAACCTTTGAGCGTGTGGCCTTGGCGGATGAAAAAATCGTGACACTGTCGCGAGTTTTTCCAGAGGCATCCCGCCGCCATTTCAAGGACAGCTACGTTGTGGAGTTTCTAGGGCTGCCAGTTGCCCACTCCGAAACCGATCTGCGGCGGGCCTTGGTGCATCGCCTCGGGCAGTTCCTACGGGAACTGGGGCGCGATTTCACCTTTATTGGCGAGGAGTATCCCATTCCCGTGGGAACCCGGGATGGCTCGATGGATCTGCTCTTCTTTCATCGCGGACTCAACTGCCTTGTCGCCATCGAACTGAAAATCACCTCCTTCGAACCCGCGCACATCGGGCAGCTCAACTTCTATCTCGAAGCACTCGACCGCGATGTCCGCAAACCCCACGAAAACCCGAGTATCGGTATCCTGCTCTGTAAAACCAAAGACGACGAGGTGGTGGAATACGCCCTGAGCCGCATCACCTCGCCTGCGCTCGTGGCCGAGTACCAACTCCAACTGCCGGATAAAAAACTGCTCCAGGCCAAGCTCCACGAGTTCTTTGAACAGGAAGCCCCCCAAGACTGAACTATCGCCTTGCTCGAACCCGGGTTTCGCCCGTTTTTCTAGGATTGCACAAAAAACGGCCCCCTCTAGCACTCCCTCCGGGATGCATCGCTCTTTCTTCGATCAACCGGGGGTGGCGCCACCGCCCGGCTACCCGCTGGGTTCCCACAGGGAACCCAAACCGCCAAGGCACGCCCTCCTGCTAACGAATGACTTCGAGTCTGTCATGAAAAACAGAAACCACTTTGGCTTCAGGAAACTCGGCCTCGACCCGGGGCCAGAGGCCGGCAAGCAATTCCTGAAAAACCCGGAGCCGGACGTTTCCAAGACGGACATGAACCACCCACGGAGGCGGCGCAGAAACCAGTGCCCGATGGAGGAAGTCTGCATCCTTGCTGACCACAACCCACCGCTCAGACCGCGCACGCTCCCAAACCTCGGAATCGGAAGGCGAAACACCCAGCATCCGGACATGCCGGACGGGGATCCGCGTCGGCAGAACGAGCGCCTCAGGCAGGTTTCCTCAAAAAGCGTCCAATAAAAGACCCGTCATGCCACCTCTCGGATACAAAACTGGTGCTCCAAGATCCGGCTCGTGAAACGGAGCGCCTCCAGGACATCGGCTCGCTCCAGCACGGGATAGGCTCCAAGCACATCCTCGATGGTGTCGCCTGCGGCAAGAAAATCGATCACCGTCTGGGCCGTGATCCGCGTCCCTTCAAACACGGGTTTGCCGCCGCAAACATCCGGAACCACGACGATGCGTTTCATTTCCTAACAGTGGAAGCGGACTACAGTTTCGTCAACCCGATTGCATTTTTTCAACGCCCCCCCAGCTAAGCTCTGGGTTCCCTCCGGGAACCGCAGGAGATGCCGGAGGCATCGCAAGA
>CAIURC010000062.1 GCA_903901425.1 uncultured Spartobacteria bacterium
CCGGTCAACAGCCCGGTCAACAGCCCGGTCAACAGCCCGGTCAACAGCCCGGTCAACAGCCCGGTCAACAGCCCGGTCAACAGCCCGGTCAACAGCCCGGTCAACAGCCCGGTCAACAGCCCGGCCAACAACCCGGCCAACAACCCGGTCAACAACCCGGTCAACAGCCCGGCCAACAGCCCGGTCAACAGCCCGGCCAACAACCCGGCCAACAACCCGGCCAACAACCCGGCCAACAACCCGGTCAGATCGCGGTTTCCAGCCCGAAAGGCCAACCCGATTCCATGGGTTCCGATGCCAGACGGCGTTCCTCAGCCGATGTTCCTGCCGGCCACGGTGGCCGCTGGGGCGGGGCGATGGAGGGCGAAAACGCTGGCCCACTCACCGGAGTCAATTTTGCCGAGTGGGCGGACCGTCTCAGGAATGTGGAAGAGATGCTCGATGATCCCGCGCTCCGTTCCGAAGCGGCTCGAATCCGGGAGGCAGCACGGGGGATGCGCGCCGAATTCAAGAAGGCTGGCAAAATGCCTAAGCGCGACCTCGTCCAGAGTCAGATCAGCGTGCCCATGGTCGAGTTGCGGCAACGAGTCGAGGAGGAGTTGGCTCGCAAGGAGTCCCGGGAAAACTTGGTGCCCATCGATCGGGATCCAGTTCCCAGCAAGTATGCCGATCGGGTCCGCCGCTATTACGAGGAGTTGGGCAAGCCATGAACGGGATTTCGAATCTGACATGGACGGGAGGCACGTGGGCTGCGGCAGCACTGGCTTTGGGCGGTGCCACGGCGGTTTTGGTCGTGTGGGCCACATGGAAAAACCGGGCTCCGCTTTCCGGGATGGCATTGAAGATCGCGGGGGTGTTTTTTCTGGCCGCATGCTTGGTGGAGCCGTCATGGACAGGCACCTGGGCCAAACCCCAGCAGAACGGATTTGCGCTGGTGGCGGATGATTCCCTGAGCATGACGCTCGGGGACCGCGGTCTGAAGGAGACCCGGGCGGTGGAACTACAGCGGTTGCTCGGGCAGCCGTTGACCGGGTGGCAGGCTTTGCTCTCCAAACATTTTTCCGTCCAGCGCTACACGGTAGGGTCGGACCTCAGGAATGCCGCGGATTTTGAAAGCCTGAGTTTTGCGGGCGGCAGTTCACAACTCGGGGCGGCTTTGCGGCGGTTGGGGGAAGGGCGACGGGTACCGCCTCTTGCAGGGGTGCTGCTATTCACAGACGGTCAGGCATCGGATCCCGAAACGGTTCTGGCGTTGGAGGGTGTGCCTCCTGTGTATCCGGTCTTGGTGGGCGGCGACGGTCCGCGGCGGGACTTGGCGCTGGGAAGCCCGGCAGTCACACAGACCGCATTCGAGGATGCACCCGTGACGGTTACTGGGGAAATCCGCAGCGAAGGATTTGGAGGAGAGGAGGTACGGATTCGGTTGGTGGCCGCAGGGACAGGTTCAGGCGTGCCGGCCGTCAAACCGTTGGCAGAGCAGAATGTGCGCGTGCCGGTTTCGGGGGGGAGTGTGCCTTATCGGTTTGAGGTGCGCGTTCCGGAGACCAGCGTGAGTTTTTACCGGCTGCAGGTGGAACCGGTGCAGGCTGCGGAACCCGAGGCGACCCTTCAGAACAACGAGGTTCTGGTGAGCATTGACCGCGGCACGGAGCCGGCCCGGATCCTGTATCTGGGCGGCCGGCCGAACTGGGAGTACAAGTTTTTGAGAAGGGCACTGGACGAGGATCGGGAGGCCCGGATGGTGGGGTTGGTGCGGGTCGCCAAGCGGGAACCCCGGTTCGCGTTCCGAGGAAGGGCAGGAGAGGCAAGCAACCCGCTTTTCCGGGGATTTGGGGAGCAATCGGCCGAGGAGACCGAGCGCTTCGACAAACCGGTTTTGGTCCGCCTCAACGCGGAGGACGATGCCGAACTGCGGGACGGATTTCCGAAAACAGCCGAGGAGTTGTTCAAGTACCGGGCCGTGATTTTGGACGACGTCGAGGCGGAGTTTTTCAGCCGGGACCAACTTCTTCTGCTGCAACGTTACGTGGGTGAACGCGGTGGATCGTTGCTCGTGCTGGGCGGCATGGAGTCTTTCTTGGAAGGCAACTATGCCCGGACCCCGGTGGGTGACTTGCTTCCCGTGTATCTGGAGGGGAACCGGGTGCCGGTGCCCTCCGGACCGCTCCGGCTGGAGTTAACCCGGGAAGGGTGGCTTCAGCCCTGGCTCAGGCTCCGGAGCCGGGAAACCGAGGAGCGGAGGCGTCTGGCGGGCCTGCCCGTGTTTGACGTGCTCAACACCGTGGGCGCGCCGAAGCCCGGCGCCACGGTGCTCGCGACCGTGAGCGACGGCGCCGGTCAGCATCCCGCGCTGGTGGCGCAGCGGTTTGGTCGGGGGCGTTCTGCCGCGCTGCTTCTCGGCGACCTCTGGCATTCCGGACTCGGCGACGAGGCCCGGATGGCGGATCTGGGCAAGGCATGGCGGCAGCTGGTCCGGTGGCTGGTGGTGGATGTTCCAGACCCCCTGGAGCTCCATGTGGACCCCCTGGGAAACGGCGAGGTCCGGATCCAAGCCCGGGTTCGAAACCGGGCGTTTGAGCCGGTGGACGGTGCGCGCGTCACGTTCCGTGTGGGGTCGGGCAATGAAACGTGGACCTTGGATGGGGCCAGTGAAGAGCCCGGGGTTTTTGAGGCGCGATTTCTGCCACGGCACAGCGGCGGGTACCGGGTGGAGGCCGAGGTGCGCGAGGATGCCGATGGGCAATTGCGGAAGGTGGCAGGCGGTTGGGCAACGAACCTTGGCGTGTCGGAGTTTGGGGATTTGAAGACGAACCGACCGCTGATGGAGCAACTTGCGGCGCGGACTGGCGGCAGGGTGATTGCGTCGGGTGACCTTGGGCGGTTTGTGGAGGAACTGCCGTCGATGCCAGCGCCGGTTCGGGAAACCTGGGTGCGTCCGGTCTGGCACAGCCCATGGTTTTTGGGCCTCGCACTGGCCTGTCTGGCCGCAGAATGGGCGTTGCGCCGGAGGAGGGGCCTGGCATGAGCCGTTTGTTCCGTAGCGTCCTTTGGATGGTTGTTTTCTGCTTCCACGGACTCGGTTTCCGGACCGTGGCATCCGAGGGAGCCGGTTCCGAGACGAGCGTGGTGGTGGTCACGGGCGCCCCGGGCAACCCAGAGTACGAGGCTCAGTTCGCCGCATGGCGCGAATCCTGGCGGCGCCTGGCCGGTTTGGCCGGAGCACGGTGGCAGGAACCCGGCGGGGCGGCTCCAGGCGACCGGGCAGCTCTGGAGGCTGTTTTGAAGGCGGAGTCCAGCCCTGAACGGCGGGGCGTCCTCTGGATCGTGCTTCTCGGGCACGGCACGTTTGACGGTGAGGTGCCCCGGTTCAATCTCCGCGGCGACGATCTGGAGGCTGCCCAGTTTGCAAGCTGGCTCACCGGGGTGCAAAGGCCCGTGGTCGTCGTGGCGGGGTTTTCCAGCAGCGGCGCTTTCCTCAAGCCGATCTCCGGTCCCGGGCGCGTCATTGTTACCGCCACAAAAAGCGGGGCAGAACTCAATTTCGCCCGGTTTGGCGGCTTCCTTGCCGATGCCCTGCTGGCCCACGACGCCGATCTGGACAAGGACGGACAGACATCGCTCCTCGAAGGCTGGCTGGCTGCCGCCCGCCGGGTCACCGAGTTTTATGAAGGCGCGGGCCGGATTGTCACCGAGCACGCGCTGCTTGAGGACAACGGCGACGCATTGGGAACCCGGGTGGAAGCCTACGAGGGACTCGAACTCCGTCAGCGGCCAACCGGCGGCCGCGAGGCGGACGGTGTGCGTGCCCACCAGATCTGTTTGGTACCGAGCGAGGAGGAAAAACGGATGCCTGCTCCGCTCCGGGCCCGGCGGGACGCACTGGAATTGGAGTTGTCTGCCTTAAAGGCAAAAAAAGCGGGGATGCCTCCGGAAACCTATGCGCTCGCATTGGAATCGATCCTGTTGAAGCTCGCCCGGGTCTATCAGGAAGCAGAAACCGGCGCGCCCGGGCCGTGAAGATGCCGGGGTTGCTCAGCCTGGGCGCAGAATAGCCGGGCTTTGCGAGTTGGATCGTTGATGGCGGGGGGCGAAAAGATCGAGGTTTACCAGACCCGGTTGCGCTTCCATTTTGTTTCTGGCAGCCAAGAGATCTGATTGGGGTCGGTGGTATTGACCTTTCCATTTTCAACCGCCTTCCGCACTGCAGGTTCGAGTTGAAAAAATGAGGCGGCCCCGATCCGGGCTCCAATCCGGTTGTTGTGGCGGTCCATGGCATGGGAGTCTCCGGGACCTGACTCGAACAGGGTCGAGATGAGTTCCACCGCGGACTCACCGAGAGTGTGGGCCACAATCGCGCTTGCAAGCGCATGGCGATAGGCATCCAGGGGACCATTGCCGCCGCCCTTGAAATCCGACCTGAAAACAGAGATCCACGTGTACCCGAGCACGAATATGGGATAGGCAGCCAGAACGGCCCCGAGAAACCCCAGTTTTAACCATGGAACTCGCATGGACCGGACGTTTGGCGGGTTTGCCGGGACGCGTCCAGCACTCTTTACCTGGCGGGCCGGGAGGCAGGCTTGAGAATCCGGGAGAATCGGGCTAAAGGTTCACAGACATGGACGAACTAGATTTTCCCAGACCCGAAGATTTCCGTGGTTCCGAGGAGGGCGGAGGTCTGGGGGCACCCGGTGGCCGGGGGAAGTCTCTGGCGGGTTGGTTGCTGGTGGCGCATCCAGAACTGACAGACCCTAATTTCCGGAGGACGGTTCTCCTGATTTCCGAGCATGACCGGGAGGCGGGGGCGTTTGGATTGATCCTGAACCGGCCTACGGGCCAGACCGTGGGCCAGTTGATGGCCGGGCAGGCGCTCGGGAGGTTGAAAAAGGTGCCCGTGTTTCTGGGGGGACCCGTGTCCGTGGATCAGATGACGTTTGCAGTTTTCCACTGGGACGCCGCGACGGGCCGTTTGGAGTGTGGGCATCATCTGAGCATGGAGGAGGCGGAGGAGAGTTTGAGCCGGGAAAACACGGTGTTGAGGGCGTACATCGGATACTCGGGCTGGGGGCGGGGCCAGTTGGAGGGGGAGTTGAAGCAGCGCTCTTGGGTGGTGTTGCGGGCCGAACCTCGGGTGCTGGATCCGCAGAATGCCGCTGGGCTCTGGCGCGAGGCTTTGATTCCGCTCGGACCCGCTTTCCGGCTCCAGGCGGAGGCTCCGGACGAACTGGGTTTGAACTAGTCTCGAAACTCCAGAGGTCCGGTTGCGAACGCGCGGGTGCTCGAGGCGGAATTCACGGCATCGCTGCGGATGACAGAGGCAGCTCAGAACTCAGATGCTCGTCCCAATACCCGTTTTTGTGGTTTGGATCGGAAACCTTTTTCCAACGTGTCTGCAATACGGTGGCTGGGGGAACTTGTTTTGAATAAACCGCAGGCGTCCAGACCAGTTCGCTGGGAACTGAATGCCTCCTGCCAACTCGCGTCACCACGCGGTAAAACGGGTGTTTGGCGTCGAGCTCAATCCGCGGTTGTCGGACCACCGCAACCAGATTCTTGTTTGGACGCAATTCCTCCACCTTGCGGTTCCGCATCCGAACGACCTCCTCGGAGGCGTAGTGCTCGGGTATGAAGTCCAGTCTCTGGCTCCCATAAACCAGATACTCCGCATCCGGTCCCGCGTCAGGCCAACTCAGAATCAACTGCCGACCTGATTCCACCTTCACCGGGGAGGGTCTGGTGGGAAGAGACACCGTGAACTCCACAGAAGCAGACCATTCCGTCCAAAGGCCTGAAACCCGCCTCCGCACTCTGAAATAGTAAGGCATCTTCTCCCTGAAAAACGTGGCGCTCAGAGCGTCCAGTTCGACTTTGGTCCGGTCCGATTCCACTCGGTCGAAGTTGGGGATGATCCAGTGGAAGCTCGGGTGCTCAGAAATCTGCCACCAGACCGATTCCGTGCCCGCGCCGGGATCGATGGCGAAAACCGGGACTTCACCGCCAGCAAACCGTGCCGAAGGTGCCGGATGCGCCATGCGAAAAGGTTCGAACACCATCTCAAGCTGGGCATTGCCCTCCGGGGCATCGAGCAGGAACGTGTTTGACCCGGTTCTCAATTGAGGAAAAGAAACCGCTGAGCGCTGGCAGAAAACTCTGGGTTTGCCAGAACAGAATTCCGCGGGAAGCGCGAGTTCAAAACACGGGTCGCCCCCAGGGGCATTCAACTGTCGACCCGACACCGGGTCCAGCGCGTACAGAATCGGGTGCCCGGACCGGAACACCAGACCCTCACCATTCGCTCTCCTGGACGCCGGATTCAAAACCCATTCCACCGTCCTCAAGGACGCCTCCCGTGTCCCAGGCCATGCGCCTAGATCGGAGTGTCCAGTGGGATTCAAAGGTGGCGTTGCATAATCGAAAATCACGCTCTCCCCGGGGAAAAGCTCCTCTGGTTCCAGCACCGCCACCGGTTTCTTGTGCTGAATAGGCTTGCTGGGTCTGGGCTGTACAAACTCATACAGCGATGCGTTGAAAACGCTTGCCGCAATATCCGCACCAGCGGACCTCCCGGAAACCCGCGTTCGCAGGAGCGGAAACGGATCGCGAATCAGGTCTGCGTATCCCGCAAGACTGGAGTTATCCATGCCCAAATAGAAAACACCCGTGTCCGCATCCAAAACGTGCCATGCCCGGTCGAAAAAATATTCCGCCGCCACATGGCCGTTCAACGCAAGGCTCCGGCCCGGAACACCAAAATGCTCCATCAAATGCGAAAACGCCCGCGTCGTTTCCTCGCACAACCCATACCCCCAGAAGTTGAGCAGCAGGAGCGGATCCCGGGCACTCTGGCATCCGCTGGAAGCATGCAACCGATTTTCAACCCAGAAACGGAAGAGTGCGCGCGACCTTTCCCCCAATCCCGGACCCAGATTCAAAAACGCTGCGACACCGTCCGGAGAACTCCAGTCCCGCCCGTTTACCACCAACAGACGGCCCCTGATTGAAGCCTGTCCGGTGTTTGTCAATCGTATCGAGCGGGTTGGCAGTGCGCTTCCATCCGCGGCGGTGCCCCCCCCGGGGGGCACCCGAAGCTCGCGCCGGTCCGGAAATTCCAGGTTCACCGGAACACCCGCACTCAGAGAGAACTCATCTCCATCGCACTCCAGAGTCCCTCCGATCAGCAAAAGGCACGCAAGAGCCTTTCCCAGATTCGCGGCCGAGCTCAAGCGTCCACCTCCAACCCAGCTTCTTTCTCCAGAAATGTGCTGCTGCGCATGGTGTACATGGAACGGGTGTCAGTGAGTGTGCGTAACGGTGCGCTGAGAAACCAGCGGCTTCTTCCATCGGGGACCTCCATCTCCCGGATGTCACTCAGCAACTCCTCCGCCAAACAGAACCCTACGGGTCGTTCGGCGCAAGAAAGCCTGGGAGAAAGCCTGGAAGATTGGGCAGGACAACCTAGCGAAGGACGGTCTGGTGGAACTCGAACCAGTCGTCGAGGTTGTTGAGGTCGATGGCTCCCGGAAGAACGCTGCCGTCGTCCGGGATGCCGTTGGCCGCAAGGATGTTTTTGCGGACCTCATCCGTATGGCAATAGCCTTGGATTGCGAGGTTGTGACGTTGGATGTCCGCCTTGGTCAGCCGGGTGCCGTTTGCCCGGACCCAAGCCTCAAACTGGGGGTAGGTCGGGCGGTTGGCTTTCACAAACGCCAGAAGCGCATCCGCATCCAACCCAAGGGCGTCGCAGGTCATCGAATCGTAACCCTTGGCAAGCGCAGGATAGCCGTCGGCCAGTTTCCCAGCCACTTCAAGACTCACTTTCTGCCAAAGCCGGGGAAGGTGGAGGGCGCCAAGGGGACCGGCAATGCCGGAACTGATGAGGGGTACGTATTTGGACATGGCCGAGAGTGTGTCGGATGCGCAAAACCAATTTCCATAATTTTCTTTCCCGCAAAAACAGGCACAGGGTGGGAATTCAAATCGGGTTCGGAAAAAACCACGGAGAGTCGCGGACGTTGGGCCGGTTCCCAACATGGGTTTTGAGTGGCTTGGTGGGGGGGGTAGGGTGGAAATCGTGAGAAAAAGACTCGGCATGGCGGACCCCGAAAACTGGGCCAGAGCTTCAGTTGTCGAAATCGGCCAGCGGTGGGCGGTTTCCCACGATCTTCAACACAGGCCAGGGCTGTCAGTTCACGTCAAAAGCGTGGCTGGAAGCGGTGGAGCGATCTGGCACCCAAGTGGGCATGGATGGCAAGGGGCGCTGGATGGATCACGTTTTTTCGTGCGACTCTGGCGATCGGTGAAGCACGAGGGAGTTTGCCTGTGGGCATATGAGACGGTGCAGGAACTCGAAATGGCCACATGGTTCGAGGACTACAACCGGTGGAAACCGCATCAGTCACTTGATCGCAAGACGCCCTGGCAATGCGACTGCTGGCAGGAAGTTCACCCATGGAAAAAAGTCGCATAGCCGTACCCGGTGAGGCACGCTCCGCCGTGCGGGCCTTCGCCCACACCGCTACGCTCCGGGGGCTTCAGCCGGCCCGGCAGAGCAGAAAGTTTTCCCCACACCCACAAAACCCATAAACCCAAACCAAATCTACGGAGGAGATCTCTGAGCTCACTTAAACAACCCGGTCAGTGGCTTCGCTTGCCCTGCCAGCTCAGCCTCAATCCATGTTCCTAACCCATTCGGGCGATAAAGATGAAAAGGTTCATGCTTTTGTTTTATTGGCTTCTTGGCTCATCCATGCCGTGTTTCGCTGAGTTGGTCGTTCATGACCTCGATCAGTTCGGCAAAGTGCTCCCGGAGAAGCTTTACGAGAATCGCGTTAGATTTCTAAAAGAATTGCGCCTAACGCAGGTGAAGAGCGGTGACCCCGGATTTACTCAAATGCTAAACCGTGTTAACGAGCGGTTGGCCGAAGCAAGGGCGGACTTTCGAATTGCGGTGCACGTTTCAAAAGCCAGTCAGGAGTGGTGGACGTTTGCAAGCAAGATGACTCTCTCCGATACCGATGAGCTGAAAGCTTCAGATGCTGAAAAACGCGGTAAATACCTTCAGGCTGCAAGTGCTTGGGATGTCATCCAAATCATCTGCATTTCGTGGGGAACTCCCGATCCATTGTTTTTCAAGTCGGCGGTCATTCTTTCACCAGAAGTGGGGGTGTCGGCCGGAAACACTTAAGCAGCATCTGCAAAATAAAAAGCGCGAACGTTAGCGAGTGGTTTCCCAATGGATTCTCAGTGTGAAATTAGCCGAATTGGGATCGTAGGGATGTCGGGTTTCCGGACGGATCCAGTTTTGCAGCCCAATTGCGGCGCTCTGGCAACAGCCCGACAAGGAACAACGACTCGGCGGGATCTGCCACCGGCATCTTACGATCGAGGCCGCACCATCGGCGAAAGCCCGGGTTGCAACGCCCGCCGTCTCGTTCCAATATGATTCCGTGTGCGGACGGTTACAGGAAATGCAGGACGGTGCGCCCCGATGCTCGGTCCAACTCGATGCCGTCACGGGCGATTCCTGCGGCGCTGCGGGCCGTTGCAAGGTGAACGTCCTGGGCCGGTTCACGTACTCCTGCCACTCCCAGATCGAAACGGTGCAGGCACCCAACGGGGTGTTCAATGGGCTCAACCAGTTCCTTCGGAGCGGAGGCGGCGGCCAGGTGCTCTTCCGCGGCACCACCACGGAACCCGCGACGGTTCGTGTCCGGAACAACAAAGGATCCGGGCTGCCCGCTCAAGTGGGACAGAACCAAAGTTTCCGGGCGTGGGTACCAGTGGAGCCCGGGAGAAACACGGTCCGCATCACGGCCCGGGATGGAGCCGGCAACGAACGCAGCCAGAACTGCGAGCTAGTAGTGCCGGCAGTGGCGCCCCGGGTGTTCACCTACGACAAGAACGGGAACACCGACGGCCGGCGCGGATACACATGGGTCGCCGAGAACCGGCTTTCGCAGATCATGTACTCCGACGGGAGCACGACGCAGATCGGGTATGACGGGTTTGGGCGGCGAGTCCGAGTGGAGGAAAAAGACGGGCAGGGAGCGGTGACGAGCATTCGGCGATATGTCTGGGCGGGTGGAACGCAGCCCGCCGAGGAACGGGACGCGGCCCGGGTGATGCGGCGGTTTTTCGAGGAGGGGGAACAGGTGGTGGGCGGACCCGGGGAAGCCACGGGCTGCTGTACTATGCGCGGGATCATCTCGGGACGGTGCGTGAAGTGACGGGCCCGGATGGACGGTTGGTTTGCCGTGTGGAATATGATTTCTGGGGAGCGGTGAAGCGCCGTTCGACGTGGGATTTCATGGGGAACCGTCAGGAATCGCCTGCGGTGACGGTGGCGGGTTACACGGGGCGCCATCAGCACGCCAAGAGCGGTCTGGTGCTGACGTGGCACCGCGCCTACGACCCCGAAACCGGCCGGTGGCTCAGCAGAGACCCGATTGAGGAGGAAGGTGGATTGAACCTCTACGGGTATGTCGAGAATGATCCAATCAGCCTCGTTGATCCGCTTAGACTCGATTTCTGCACCCTAAACCGAAGCACGGGCTTTTGCGCTTTTGGTTACAACCGGGCGCTTGTCGGAAACCCAACCGACGGCTATGACTACTACTCGAAGGGCGGCCACCAAAGCGGGAATAAACACAGACACTACAAGTCGGCGAAGGACTTTTGGAAGAGCTAGTAAGCGAAAGGGTATGATCGAAGCCACTGGGATAAGACAACCAGGGATCAAGACGCGGCGATGAAGAAGTATGCCAACGAGCATTACGACGATCCCTTTAAGAAGGCATCGTACAACTGTGGCACGCTCGTGAACGATATTCGGCGGGCCGGTGGTTTAAGAACCTCGGACGCTTGGACGCCGAACGCTCAGTTCAAAGACTTCAGCGCTCCAGCAACCCCACCATTTCCACGGACAATTCCGATTGGCTAATAAATGGATTATGGACGACCAAAAAAATCTAAAACGCATTTTTTTTGAGACGTTGTATTATGTTTTCTTGGTTGGTTTCTGGGAAGTGGGAGCTTGGTTTGGTAACACGCCTCGGTTTCGAGACATCTGGGCGACCGCAAATCTTCCCTTGATGTGGTTCGTTTGCGCCTTCGTGTTCGCTATTTATGGAGTCGCGAATGCAGCTCGAGGCCAATCTGCGTTGCGCGTTCGAACCTGCCTTCCCGTAATCGGGATTTTGATCACCGTATTTTCGACGACCACTTTCATCGAGGCGATGAAATACCCCGACCAAGACCGTTCAATGCTCATCTTTGTCGCTGTCACTGTCTATTTCATGCCTTCAGTTGTGCTCAGTATCTGCATGTTTTTCGCCGGTGGTTGGATGGCCCGACGCTACTTGCGTTCCACATGAAGGCGGGGTGGGTTGATTGGTGATACGCGCACTCACTCAGCTGTTACGACATTATTTCTCCTCGTAAAATTTGCTGAATTGGGATCGTAGGGAATTTTGGGTTTCGGCCGTGGTCTATGGTGGACCCCGAAAACTGGGCCAGAGCGTAAGCTATCAAAATTGGCGTGTGGTGGGTGGGAAAACCAACCGAAATAACCACGATGAAAGCCAAGCGCCGCCGCCATAGTTCCGAGTTCAAAGCCAAGGTGGGTCTCG